>CALWGF010000005.1 GCA_944379995.1 uncultured Clostridia bacterium | reverse complement strand
TTTTTGCATTATCACTCCGCTAAAGCTTGTACTGACCACCGGCCTAGCCGGAGGTTTTATTGATAAACAAAAAAAGGCTTTATGATTAACATAAAGCCTAAAACAATTTATTTTTTTAAACATTCTTCAAGTATTTTACATAATGCATCAACATCGATAGGTTTTGATATATGACCATTCATACCTGATTTTGTTGTTCTATTTATATCTTCAGCAAAAGCATTTGCTGTAACAGCAATAATAGGTATTGTTTTTGCATCTTTTTTATCAAGCTTTCTTATCTCAACTGTTGCTTCACAACCGTCCATTATAGGCATATGCATATCCATAAGTATAGCATCTATATAAAAATCATCACTATTATTAAATATATCCAAAGCCTCTTTACCATTAAATGCTTGTAAAACATTGCATTTATGCATATGTAAAATTTCTGTTATAATTTCCATATTAAGTTCATTATCTTCAACAACAAGTATTCTACGTCATGATAAATCAAAATTTTTATATTCTTCTTTAACTTCATTTTTATATTCTTCATCACAAGCAACTTCTAAAGGTATAGTTACTGTAAATGTACTTCCTTTTCCAAGTTCACTTTTAACAGAAATTTTACCACTTAATTGTTGAACAACACTTCTTACAATAAACATTCCAAGACCAGTACCAACTGTTTCTTTTCTTAAAAATTCAGTTTCACTTGTATATTCCAAATAAAGATTTTTCATAAATTCTTTGGACATACCTATTCCTGTATCTTTTACTATAATTTGATATTTACTGTATTTATGAAAATTGAATTGTTTTAATTCAATAGTAATTTCATCATACTTATTAGTATATTTAAAAGCATTTGATAAAAGATTATTTATAATCTGACTTATTTTAAAAGAATCACCTACTACTACTTCATTTTTTATATTAATATCAAGAGATAAGTGTTTATTCTCTTTCATAGCTTGGTCTTTAAACATATTAATATGTTCTTCAAAATAATCTTTTATATTAAACTTTTTATTATTTAAAACAGTTTTTCCTGACTCTATCTTTGAAATTTCAAGTATGTCATTTATTAATTTTAAAAGTTGTCTTCCTGAGAACTCTATTTTTTCTAAATAATACTCAACTTTATTTGTATTATCAATATTCTTTTTAGATAGTTCTGTAAATCCTAAAATAGAATTTAAAGGAGTTCTCATATCATGTGACATATGGCTAAAAAAGTCAGATTTAGCTTTTTCATTTTTCTTAGCTGAATCAACAGCATCTTGTAAAAAAATCATAGTTTGGAGTTGCTTTTTCTTTTCAGAATCGACTTCTTTAAAACAAAGTACAACTTCATTTTCGCTTATTTCTTTATTATAAATTATACTTATATTAATCCATTTATAACTATCACTAACTAAAAGTCTATAATCTCCACTATAACTGAAAGAACCATTTTCAACTCTTTTTATAATTGCCTCTAAAGAATAATTTAATTTTATTTCATTAAACGTTTCTTCTGAAGTCATTCCCATTGCTTTATTAACTAAAATATCATAACAGCCTTTATCTGGTAAATTTACATCAACTGTATCATCCTTTTTTATAGCCTCATATGTTTTTTCAATAAAATTCAGTTTATAAATCGCAACATAAGAATTACTCAATGCTTGTATTGTACTATCAGAGCTTTTTATAATACGACTTTGTTTGAAATCTCGTATAATTAAAGCAGCAAGTATAATAAATAATATGCTCCAAACTGCTAAAAGGAAATACACTATATAACTATTATCACTCATAAAAATACCATTTAAAGGCATTGTAAGCATAATAGTCCAACCATTATACATTTTTTTATGATACATACATCTTTTATTTCCTAATTCATATAAATCTTCAAAATTAGAACTTGAATCATCTTCATCAATATTTTCAATCATTTCTTCTAAAGATTTACTTACATATTCAGAAATACTATATATATTTTCCCCTGTATACGAATAGGCATATATAAGATTATTATTTTTATCACTTATATATACAGAACTACTTTCTGGTAAAGTATATAAAGCATTATTCATAAAACTTGAATTTATATATATATCAATGGCAATAACATTTCCTTCTTCCTCAAGTTCTTTTGAAATTGTATATATATATTTATTTGTTATAGCATCAGAATATACATTGCTATATACTACCTCTCCATTTGCCTCAACAGCATTTTTATACCAATCTTTATCTTCATATTCATATGTATCATCACCTTCCCATGGTGTTGCAGCAATAATCTCACCATTAATTACGGCATAAGGCGAAATAATATTTTTACCTATTATATTTTCCATTTTAAAAAAATAATCTTGAAGCCATTATTGTATTTCTTGGCTATTATCTTCATTACTTTTATCTAAATCATTTATTGATTGTGTAGCAAATAATAGCATGTTTTCATATGTATGAAGTTTATACTCTTCTTCATTGGCATAACTCTTAACTAAAGATAAACCTAAATTATCTGCACTTTTAACAAGTTTTAATTGAACAATAACTATACTTAATATAAATATAAAAGAAACTATTATAAGCATTATTGTTCCTCAAATGGTATTAATTGACACAAATCTTAATTTATTTTTCAAAAAAATCACCTCTAATATACTAATCTTCAGTACATTATTAAATATTATATTTATTATATATATTTATATCTTTACAGATAATAACTTCTTTTGGATATATACCTTTTAATATTATATCTGCTAATATAAAAGGAGGTTTATAACCTTGAAAATAAAAGTCTTGACCTATTATAAAATCAATAATATCATTATTTAAAAGTTCTTTATTTTCATTTGTGTTATCATAAGTGATTACACATTGATTTTTTTTACTCGTCAATACATTTTTAAGTCCTTGTTGACCTTCCGAAACAATAAATATACCTTTTAAATCAGAATATTCTAAAATGCTATTTTTTATAATACTTTCAACAGTTTTACAATCATCAAAGCTACTATGAACCCCCATTATATTAATATTAGGATACATATTTTTCATTTCATCAATAAAACCATCAACACGCTTACCTTTTGTATTATTACTAAAATATCCCGTTATTATAATAATACTACCTTTTTTATCCAAAACTTTTCCCATAATATTAGCGGATACTTTTCCGCTTTTAAAATCATCAAAACCAACAAAACAAATCCTTTTCGTACCTATTATATCACTATTAAATGTAACAACAGGTTTGTCAAAATTATTTATAGCATTTCTAATATCATCACACTCAAATGGCATTATAGCCATAGCCGAAACATCTTCATTTAATAATTCATATATATATTCTTTTTGTTCTAAAATATTATTGCAGTATTTTATTATAAATTCAAAATTTCTAAATGACAATATTTTTTCAGCTTCATTAATACCTCTTAATATTTCATTATCAGCAGAAGAATTAAGTTTTTGGAGTATTATGCCTATTTTTCTTTTGTTGATATACGTTTTTACATATTTAAAATCAAAATCTGTTTTTTTATGCTTATGTTCATTTTCAATTTTTTTATCTGACTTTTTTTTATGTTTAGGCGTGTATCCAAGTTCATCTGCAATTTTTAAAATTCTTTTTGCAACTTCAGAATTAATTCGTCCTCTATTATTAATAGCTCTGTCAACAGTCCCCCTTGAAACACCTGCAATTTCTGCTATTTGCTTTATTGTAACCCCCATAATATCATTCTCCATAAATCATCATTATAGTCTATTATACCACAAAAAAAAAATAAGACCATCTATTTAAAGATATTCTTATTTTTTTATTTAATTTTATTTATTTTTATCTTTTTCTTCAGTATCAAGTACAACTGGTATAAATGAAGATGCAAATCTCCCTTTTCCTCTTGTTTTTACATATGCAAAACCAATTATAGAAAAAATAACAGCACCAACAAAATTAACCATAAGGTCTTTCATTGTATCAATTATACCAATATCAATATAACCTCCCGGAAATTCCATCCAGTCTTTACCGTTTACAACAAGACTTGTTATAGGCTCTCTTACAACACTATTAAGTCCACTAGGATTTAATAATACAGAATTTACACTACTTATAATAAAATCTTTTTGCATATCAGTATGGAAAAAATAATCCATAGTAAATTCAAAAAATTCCCAAAGAACACCAACAGTCATTGAAAAACAAAATGCCACTATTGCAAGAAATAAAGGTGATAATTTGAATGTCATTCTTTCACTTCTATTAAACAAATCTACAAGTGAAAATCCAACAGCTGCAACCAAAAATCCATTTATAGTATGAAGCATAGTATCCCAACCATGTATAACAGTATAAAAAGAATTTATTTCACCAAGTATTTCTGCTGCAAATATAAAACAATATATAAAAGCTTCCATAACAGGTGGAATGTCTATTGCAAGTCTTTTTTCAAGTATCATAGGTACACAGAAAAGTATAAGTGATAATATACATACAAATACATTTTCATATAGTCCCATAAAAGCAGAACGTATAAGAGTAATAAGTATAAGTGCTGATAAAACCCCTCTTACAGTAAGCCTTCTTTTTACTTTTTTAGGCATTTTTTCTTTTTTTGTTTTCATAATATATTCCCTCCTTTATTATTATTGTCATTACATATACGCAAATAAGGGAATATATTCTTATTTACGCTTTATAATTATATAAAGGTTTTATAATTTTTACAATATCTGCTGTACTATCTATATTTTTTATAATCTCATCAGCATTTTTATATGCCATAGGGCTTTCATCAAGTGTACTTTCATTAATAGAAGTACTGTAAATGCCCTTCATACTATTTTTAAATTCTTCAATATTAAATTTTTCTTTTGCAACTCCACGACTAAAAAGCCTACCTGCTCCATGTGGTGCTGAATAATTCCATTCGCTATTTCCTTTACCTATACAAATAAGGCTTCCATCTCTCATATTTATAGGTATAAGTAATTTTTCACCTTTTTGAGCAGAAACAGCACCTTTTCGCACAATATTTGTTTTCATATCAATATAATTATGAATTGTTTCAAAATGCTCAAAATCATTTATATTTTTATCAAATAATTTCTCAAGTATAATATCTGCAATTTTAATTCTGTTTATATTCGCAAATTCTTGACATATAGTCATATCATTAATATACATATCTTTATATTCACCATAAAGATAACAAAGTTCTTTAGGTATATCTATTTCTTTTGCTAAATAGCTTTTTTTAAGTTCAACTATTGCCTTTTGTATTTCACTTTTACGACCGGTAGCTTTATATTCTTCAATAATTCTTTTTTGTTCCTCAAATATCTTATCTTTTCCACTCATAATATCATAAGCCATATTTATATAATATTCCGCTACTTGATGTCCAAGGTTTCTGCTACCTGTGTGTATAACAAGATATTTATTGTTTTCATCATCTTCATCAATTTCAATAAAGTGATTTCCACCACCTAATGTGCCTATACTTCTTTCCAATCTTTTTGTATCTCTAAGATTTCTATAACACTTTAAATTTTGAAGTTTTGGAAATCGAACTAATCTACCTTCATGTACAGAAGTTCCAGAAGGCACATATTTGTGTATTATATCATCAAGTTTTTCAAAATCAATTTCTATATTTCCAAGGCTTACTGTCAACATTCCACAGCCTATATCAACACCTACAACACTAGGAATTACAATATCGCCTATATCTGCTGTAAATCCTATTACACAGCCTTTTCCTGCATGTACATCAGGCATTATTCTTATTTTTCTACCTATTGATGATTTTTGATTACACAATTCTTTTATTTGTTCTTTTGCATTATCATCTACTATATCACCATAAATTATTGCTTTATTATATTTTCCTTCTATAATCATCATAATATTTCTCTCCCTTCATATTGTTTATTTATATTTATATATTATCATTATAAAAAACAATATTCTCGGAAAAAAATTTGCGAACTTTCTAAATATATCTTTTTTGCATAATAAGTCTTTTTTTTATTAAATTAATAAAATCAAAAGGTTCAATAACTTTTACAAGAGGACCAAATGATATAACTCTCATTACAATTTCTGCCTCATCATTTTCATAATAATATATTTTAACTTTATATAAGTTATTTTCAATACGTTCTGCTTCTTTCTCAAAATTTGCAAAAGAAACAAGAACTCTTTCAAGGGCATTTCTTCTTTTTGATGTTTGTATTATAAAATATTTTTTATTATCATAACTATGTTTATTAATAACTCTTTTAGTATCAAGTACTTTGCAGCCATATATTCTTCCTATATTAAAAACATTTCCAAATTTTGAACCACATACAAAAAGTCTGAATTTATCATCTTTTTCAGAATATTCTATTTTAAATGGTGAACATATTGTATTTATTTTATTTCCTTTTTCACTTTTATAAAATATTTGTATTTTTCTGTCATTATCAATAGCATATAATATATTATTAAAAATATTTATATATTCATCTGAATTAAAATAATCCCCATCATTATATTTATCAAATATATAATAATCATCTGGTGTAAATAAAGGCTTTATATTTTCTAAAAAATCGGTATTGCAATTAAAAATATTAATTCTATTATCAAGACTTATAGATTTAAGCCATCTTTTCTCCAACAATGATAAAGGTCTTTTAGGTATATGTTTTATTATTGTATTAAAATTACTATCTATAACAACATAATTACCCTTTTTTAAATCATTATATATTATAGGAAAACTTTCATTAAATGCATTATTATTTACTATTTCTTTTATATCTTCTTTTGATAAATTTGATTTAATAGCTTTTTTAATAATTTCACTTATAACATTGTAATAGCAACTGTATATTTCGTGAAAAATCATAAATTTTCCCCCAATCCATACATACTATACATTTCATTAATATCATTATACAATCTTTTTTCAGCATTTTTATCTGAAAATTCAAAATATTTTATACGACCTATAAAAGAACGTATCCAAGGAAGCATTTCATCAACATCTACAACTGCACAATAAAACATTACTGTATTTTTATCTTGTCTTATTACATTTCCACATCTTTTTTCTCTCAAAAGTCTTTTGTAAATATATTCTTCATTATCATTTATATGTAATACAAATTTAACAGTATTTATATTATATTTATAAGGCAAAAATACACCCCACATATATTTTTGAATATTATTAAGTTTATCTCTTAATATATCAAAATCACAACATATTTTCCCTTTTTTAACATCTGTAATATAATCAAGTCTATAAGATTTAATTTTTTTCATATTAATGTTATAAGCCATAACATACCTTCTACCTGTTTGAGAACTTACAAAAATTTTAAGAGGTACAATATTAACTTCCCTAAATTTATTTCTTGAATATATTTCTATAAAACATTCTCTCTTTTCACTCATTACATCAAAAATATTATAAAGCATTTCACTTTCAAGGGCTTTTGCCATATAGTTATGTTTAAATATAAAAGTATTATTTTTAATATTTATATTATCTTCTATAAAACTACCTATTACACCACAAAGACCTATTTCTGAAAAAAATTTAATAGCATTATGCCATTTTTTTAAATCAATATAATTACTTCTTTTATAATATACATTTTTGTTTTTTTTCTCTTTAATAATAATTCCTATTTCTTCATATTCTTTAAGTTTTTTTCTAAGTAATGACTCATCTAATACAAAATCAATATTATAATTATTATCTATTTCATTTATTATATCTTTTAAAGTAAGTGATATATTGTCATCATAAAGTATATCAAATATTATAAAATGAAAGATAATATCTTTTTGTGTAAAACTTTTTGTTTTAAGTGTCTTATAGAAAGGATTTGTATATAAAATTCTGCTATCAATTGATATAAAAACATTTTTACCTAAAGGAGTATATCTAAAACCCATATAATCTTTCATATAACTTTCAATTCTTCTTTTTTCGTTATCATATGAGCGAGAACTTTTTATTGTATATTCATATCTGTTTTTATAGCCATAAATATAAAAATCACTTATATAACTTCTTATTATATTGAATTTTTTAACTAGCTCTTTATATGCCATAATACAATTTATCCTTTCTTTATAATATAGAAAATTATATCATGTCTATTGAAATATGCACATATATACAATATACTAAAAAATATATATTATAGGAGGTTATATAATATGGAAGAATTTAATTATGATACAATGGTAGGGCTTACTGAAGATGATAATGATGCTATAAGATTTCACATGGAAATGGGATATCCTTTATTTATTGATGACCAATGCAGAGTATGGAATGAAAGTGAAGTATATATTGCAGATGCAAAAATTGTTGGAAATGGTAACGGTATATTTTGGACATATTCAAATGATTAACAAAAAAAGTGTACAATTATGTACACTTTTTTAGCATAAACTAACTTTTAATTATTTTAAAAGAGCAGTTTCAAGGTCACCTAACATATAATCTAATGCTGTAATACCACCTTCAGCAGTATACCATACAGAAGAATGTTCTAAATAAACAATATTACCATTTTTATATGTATCTGTACCCTTAACAAGTTCATTTTCAATTATTTCTTGTGCAAGTTTAGCACCTTCTGTTGCTATTGCAGCATCTTTATCAAGAACAAACATATAATCTGGATTTAATTGTTTAATTAATTCAAATGATGTTTCATTTCCATGAGTTGAAGTTCCTGTTCCATCATCTTTTACACCAATATTTTCAAAACCAATATCATTACCTATAATAGAGCATTTTCCATCATTTCCAAGTAAGTTATAGCTTCCGCTTGTAACAATACCAACAACAGCATTTTTACCTTTAGCAAATGACTGTAATGCACTTATACGCTCATCAAAATTTGAAAATTTTTCTTCCACTTCATCTTCTTTACCAAATATAGTTGCTACTGTTTCAACATTGTTTTTTGTACTTTCATATAAACCTAATTCTGTATCAATAGATAAATATACAACAGGAGCGATTTCACTTAATTCATCATATACACCAGCTAAACGACCACCTATAAATATTACATCTGGCTCTACTGACATAACAGCTTCCATATCAGGCTCTTTTATTGTTCCTATATTAGCAACTTTATCAGTATTCATATATTCTTGTAAATATTCTATTGTTGTATCAGCAGAACCTACAACTCTATCTCCCACACCTAAACTATCAATAATATCAAGTGAAGGCATATCTAAAACAGCAACTCTTTGTGGGTCAAAAGGTACTTCAACCTCTATTTTTTCTTTGTTACCATTTAAAGATGATACTGTAACAGTTTTTGCTTCTTCTGTTGTTGTTTCCTGTGATGTGTTACCGCAAGCTACTGCTGATACAGCAAAGGCTGTCGCAAGTATTAAAGATAATATTTTTTTCATTTTTTCCTCCTAAAAATAAAATATATTAGTAATATTAATAATAAATGGATAATGGTTTGCCTTGTATTTCCATTATCTCAAAATCAACTTTGTAAATATCTGATAATGTTTCTTTATTTACTATTTCTTCAACAGTACCGAATTTTGCAACTTTACCATTTACAAATGCACAAATATAATCTGAATAAAAAGCAGCATAGTTAATTTCATGCAAAACAAGTACAACTGTTTTTCCAAGTTCATCACATAAACGACGAACTATTTTCATCATATTTGTAGCGTGGTATATGTCAAGGTTATTTGTAGGTTCATCAAAGAAAATATATTCTGTATCTTGAGCAATAACCATTGCAATATACGCCCTTTGTCTTTGACCACCAGAAAGTTCATCAATAAATCTATCCTGAAATTCCTGAAGTTCCATATATTCTATGGCTTTATCTATCATTTCCTCATCTTCTTTTGTAAGATGATTACCAGAATAAGGGAAACGACCGAAAGCCACAAGTTCTCTTACAGTAAGTTTCATTTGCACATTATTTGTTTGTGTAAGTATAGCTAATTTTTTTGCTAATTCTTTACTTTTCCATTGTGTAATATCTTTACCTTCAAAATGTATATCTCCACTATCTTTTGATATAAGTCTTGTAATAATATTAAGAACTGTTGATTTACCAGCACCATTAGGTCCTATCATAGATGTAACTTTACCCTTAGGTATTTCAAAATCAACTGAGTCAACAACTGTTTTATTATCGTATTTTTTAATTAAATTTCTTATTATCATTTTATACACCTCTGTTAGTTAATAATAAATAAAGGAAATATAAACCACCTGCAATAGTAATAAACACACTTACAGGTACAGCATATGAATATATATGTTCAACTATAAGCTGACCTATTATTAATGTAACCATACCAAATAATACAGAGCCAAGTATAAGCTGACTGTGGCGATATGTTTTTAACAACTGTCTTGAAAGATTTGCTATTATAATGCCAAGGAATGACACAGGTCCTACCATAGCTGTTGCAACTGCAATATAAAGTGTTACTCCAAGAAGTAATCTACTTATACATCTATCATAATCAACACCAAGATTTATAGCTTGTGATTTTCCAAGTGTAATTACATTTAATAAAGCAAGCTCTTTGCGAAGTATAATTGTTATACCTACAAGAATTATTATTGAGAAAACAATAATTTCTGCATTTATATTATTAAAGCTAGCAACTAATGTTGTAAGTAATGTATCATATTCATTAGGGTCCATAACTCTTACCATTGTTGTTTGAATACTTGAAAAGAATGAAGTCATAACTGTTCCGATTAACATTACATATAAAACATTATGTTTTGTTTTCTTAAAAAGCCAACTATAAACAATAGTCGCTATTGTTCCCATTAAAAATAGGTCAATAGCAAAAGCAATATTGCCATTTGTAACAAAAATACTACCTGAACCAATTACAAAAACAACTGCTGTATGTATTAAAGTATAAAGAGAATTCATACCCAAAAGACAAGGTGTTACAATTCTATTATTTATTACTGACTGAAAAACTATTGATGCACCACCTATTGCAACAGCAGATATAAACATTGCCAAAAGTTTTGGAGTACGAATTTTCATAGCATACATAAACAATTTTTCATTTGCAAAATTTACATCAAAAATCATATATGTAACAGAGGCAATAATCGCTATTAAAGCCAATATAATAATACTTTTTCTATTTCTTATTACTGCTGTACTCATGAACATTTACCTCCAAAACCACCAAAATTTATTTTTACACTTTTTCTTCCATACTGTAAACGATAAAGGAGTAATCCAACAAACAACACACTACCTATAATACCAATTATAAGTTCAATAGGAAGTTCATAAGGTGCAATAACAATTCTTGCTATCATATCACAAACCAAAACAAATATCCCACCAAAAAGAGCAGTATCAATAAGTGTTCCTCGTATTTTATCACCTTTAAACATAGCCACAATATTAGGAACTATAAGACCTATGTAAGAAATTGCACCAACAACAACTACAACACTTGCTGTAATCATTGCTGCTATTGTTAATCCTGAAAACAACACAAGATTATAATTAACACCTAAGTTTTTTGAGAAGCTTTTTCCCATACCTACTATATTAAAATGATTAGCAAATATAAAAGCAAGTATTATAAGAGGTACACATAAATATACAATTTCATATCTACCTTTTAACACAAGTGAAAAATGTCCAACAAGCCAAGAAGATAAAGCCTGTGTCAATTCATATTTATATGCAATATAACTTGTAATTCCACCTATAACATTACCAAACATTATACCTACAAGAGGCACCATAACAACATCTTTAAACTGCATTTTTTGTACAAACCAAACAAAAACCCAAGTTCCAAGTATAGCTGTTACAAAAGCAAATATTGCTCTACTCCATAATGTTGAATTAGGTAAAAACAAAAGAGCAATAAGTATTCCCAACTGTGCAGATGATATTGTTGCACCTGTTGTTGGTGAAATAAATTTATTCATACATAATTGTTGCATAATAAGACCTGCAACACTCATACCCATACCTGTACATAATATAGCAAGTAAACGTGGTAAACGAGATACAAAAAATATTTCAAGGTGTTCTATATCACCTGAAAAAAGTGATGAAAGCTCTATATCAATAACACCTATAAACAAAGAGCATATAGATAAAATAATCAAAATTATTGCTAAAGTAATTGTCATTGTATATTTTTTAATAATAATCCCTCCTATTTTAGTTAGCTTATACTAACTTGTTTGCAAAAAATAAGTTCAGATAGTGTTAGCTACACTGAACTTTTATGTGGTAAGATGTTAACATAGGCAAACATTATTGTCAATGGATTATTTTGGATAGTATTTATATACTTATTTATTATAATTATAAATTTTATCAATATAAATAATAAAATTTATATTAAATTTTGTTATTTTTAACATTATAATCAAAAAATATATAAATTTTTTACTAACAATTACTGCTAATTGGTATAAAAAAATACAATCGTAAAATTTACGATTGTATTTTGAATATTTTATTCAGCTGTATTTTCTAATGTTATAGAAGGAGTATAAGGATTTTTGTTTGCTCTTCCTGCTTCTGTTGCAACATATTGCATAAGCTCATTAAACATAGTGTCAGCTTTTTCCATAGCATCATCTGCAATACTCATACCAAGTTCAGTTGCAAATTTTTGTGCATCAGAAACAAATCCACTTTCATAAAGTTTTACTATTTCTTTGTCTGCTTCTTCTTGTTTTTCAATAAGCATATCTTCATAAGCACTCCAGAAATCTCTTACACCCTGTCCATATTTTTCTCTATTAAGTTCTGCAAGAGTTGAAAGACTTCTAAATTTCCAATATGCTGAATTTGCATCATAATCAGCAGTTTTAACTAAATATTCTTCATTTGTTTCTGTAATATTTCCGTATGTTGGAAGATATACTGAATGTTCAGCATTTCCCATAGTCATCCACATTACTCCACCAAGCTCTGTTGGATATTCATCTTTAAACTGAAGTATATGACATTCTGCCTGTCTTTCTGTACCAATTACACGAACTTCATCAGTAGCTGTTTCTGGGTCTCTTTCTGTACCTTCATATCTATATCTTTGTAATTCCATAACATCTTTAAGAGCTATTTTTTCTGAAGGTTTAAAGAAAAGTGGGAAAACTTCTGCATCATAAGGTATATTGAGTTCTGGTGCAAGGAAGTTTATACCACCCCAAAGTCTATCTCTATTACCTGTTGTAAGTTCTTCACCATAGCTTAATGCAGCGTGGAATTTACCATTATATTCTTTATAGAAACCATTTTCCTTAGCAAAATCAATAAGGTCAGCAGATGCTATAACATTTTCTGTATCTGAAAGGTCTACATAGTCAAGCATAAAGCAGTTAGGAAAAACAGATACAACATCATCAGGCATTTTTATTGCTGCATAACGATGTCCAGAATATATTTCCATATACCAAGCTTCATTTTTATCTGCAATCATAAGAACATTACCTTCAGCAGCACCCTGTTCTTCAACTATTGAAGCTATAAGTTCAACACCTTCTCTTGCACTCTGAACACGAGGAAGAACTATTGTAGGAATATTAGCTTCACGAAGACCATCATCAACAAGAGGGTCAACTGCAAGAACTGCTTCATTAGGACTTGCTGAAACAGTAGCATCTACTGCTACACCATATTCATTAAAACCTATTTCGGCATATATACCATCATCTTCAACTTCTGAGTCTGGAACAGCTGTATATTTATACACAACAGCAGGCTGTGGATATTTAAAACCTGTTTGTTCATCAACAAAGTATTCACCATTTTTATATGTTGTTCTTGGAATAACTTCAAATCTTTTTGTATGTCCCCCACCAATATCTTCAGTTCTAGCAACCATTCTACTTCCGTCTTCTGTCATATATTTACCTACATATGTACCTGTACAAGCAAAAGTAGGAATAGCAAAAGCTAATGTTAAAGCTGCTGCTAAAGCTCCTGTAATAAATTTTTTCATTAATTATGCCCCCTTAATATTTATACAAAAATTATTAATAAATATTAAACCACAATAATTTTAAAAAATCAAGTATTTTTTTAATAAAAAAAGATACGGATAAAAATCCGTATCAAAATTATTAATTTATAATTGTTTTTCAAGTTCTCGTCTTATCCATTCACTTCGTATAGTCATTTCTACTTTGCCTTCTCGTATTTGTCTATAAATATATGCCATATTTAAAACAGCTCTACACCATTCATAATCTTGTAAAAGACTTTCTGCAATATACCAATTCTCACATGGGTCATTTGTATTTGAAACAAGATAAATTCTAAATGCTATATTTCTTACAAAACTTATGTAGTCATAATCTGATTTATTTTTATTAAGTATTTCTTCAAGTCGTATAATAGATGTTATGTCATTTGTTTCTAGATAAAGTGCTATATTTTCGCAACAGTACCATAAATCTAAAGCTGATTTATGTCCTGTTTTTTCCCATAATAAATATGAAGCAACCTTTGTACTTTCTGATAAAATATTATTCATAAACAAATCACACCTTCCTATATTATTGTGAATTACTAATATTTTTAAGGCTATTTTCAGCATTTTTATATTGATTTGAATTTGTAAATTCAGATATTATTTTATTATAATATGTCTTTGCTTTTTCAAAGTCAGAAGCATTTTCCGAAATTTTACCAAGATAATATAATGCATCATCTACAAAATTTTCACCACTAGCAAATTTAAGACAATTTTCAAGACTGCTTTGAGCCTCTGTATAATTATTATTTATAAATTTAACTTTTCCATCATTATAAAAACTTTCTGCTGCTTTTGAATATACATTTTCTTTAATTTCATTATATGTATTTTTTTCATCTTCAGAAAAATAATCTGTTTTAACTTCAAAAAGTTTTAGTGCTGCATTTGTATAATCTTTACTATCATATAGGCTTTGAGCTTCTGAAAGTTTTAATAAATTTTCTTGATATAAAGCCTGATTTTCATATTTAGCAATTTGTTCTTTAAGACTTTCATTTTCAATTTGTAACTGTTCAATATCATTTTTATTTTGGGTTTGATTTTGTGAATTTGTATTAAGCTGAGCTTTAAGTTGTTCAATTTCTTTTTCTCTTGTATCTACCATAGAAGGTAATAAAAGAATTAATATTACAGCTCCAATACATATTGCACCTGTTAAAAATGCTATTATCTCACCTTTTCCAATAACAGAAAACTTTTTATTATGTTCTTCATAAGTAAGGTTATCAGTTCTTTTTTCGTTATTTTTTTTATTTTTTGATTTGTTACTATAACGTGTAAATCCTTCTATTTCAGACATATATCTTAAAGAAGTTTCATTATGTTTATCTATTTTAAGTGCTTTATCAATACATTTTTTAGCTAAACTATATTTTTTAATATTAATATAGCATAAAGCAAGAAGATTATAAGCATCTATAAATTTAGGACTTAAACCTAAAGCCTTTTTAAGTTGTATAACTGCAAGGTCATCATTATGTTGATGTATATGTAAAATTGCTTGATTATACATATGTACTGCGTCATTCATTTTATCCATTTTTCGTGCATTTTTATTGACTTTATCCATATATTTTATTGCAGGGTTATCACCTTTTTTTATAGATGAACTTATAATCCATTGTTTCAAAGCACTTCCTATTTTTCCCTTTTCAAAATATACAAGACCTAAAAGATTTCTTGCTTCTATATTATATTTATCAAAAGCAATACTATGCTCAAGTAATTTTTCTGCACCTGATAAATCAGATATTTTAACAAGTTCAAGTGATTTATTATAAAGTTTTATAGATGTATTTTTAGTTTTTTTATATAAATAAGTATCCATATTACAATTTGGGCAGATATTACCTATTTTAAAGTTATATCCGCAATTAGGACAGTTCATAAATAACCTCCTCAAAATTTATTTCATATTATTTTGATGAAGTATATGAGAAAGCATATCAAGTATATCTTCAAAACCTTCATCATTTATTGACTCCTCAATGTCATCTATTTCAATTATAGGTTTAAATTTTTCTATTTCTTCATTAAAATTAATCATATATAACCTCCTATAAATAAGGTATTATTTAAGTATTTTTCTTATTTCACCAATCATATATAAAGAACCAGAACATACTATAACATCATCATATTCAGTTATACTTTTTGCAAGTAATATTGCTTTTTCTATATTTTTTTCTTTATACAATATTTTATTATATTTTTCAACAGTCTTTTCAAGTTGTAAAACATCAAGTTTTCTTTGACTGTAAGGCTCTGTCAATACTACTTTATTAACTATTGGCATAATAAGTTCTGTCATTTTTTCATACTCTTTATCGCCTAAAACGCCAAGAACAAGTGTTATATTTTTATTATTAAAATATTTTTCAATAGAGTTTCTAAGCATTTTTATACCATCTACATTATGAGCACCATCAATAATAATAAGAGGTGATTTTTGGCATATTTCCATTCTACCATTCCATTTTGAATTTAAAAGACCATCTCTTATATTTTTTTCTGATATATTTATACCTTTTTTAATAAGAGCATAGCACATCATAAGCACAAAAGCACAGTTAAAAGGCTGATATTCTCCAAGCATATGTATTTCTATATTTTCATAGTTAATATACGAATTTTTTACAGAAAAAATTGTTTTTTCAAGGTCACTTTTATTTATTTCGACACCAGAATTTTCACTGAAATATACTTCTGAATTTTTATCATCAGCAATTTTTTTAATTACATCATAAACGATTTTATTTTGAGAATATAAAACAACAGGGCAATTTTCTTTTATTATACCGCCTTTTTCAAAAGCAATTTTATCTATTGTATCGCCTAAATAATCTGTATGGTCAAGACTTATTGAAGTAATACCTGTTAAAAATGGATTATTTACAACATTTGTTGCATCAAATCTTCCACCAAGACCAACTTCAAGTATTACAAAATCAACATTTTCATCTTTAAAATAACAAAAACTTATTGCTGTAAGTATTTCAAAAACTGTAGGTCTTCCAAAATCTGTTTTTTCCATTATGTCACATACTTCTTTAATTTTAGTTACATAATATACAAATTTTTCATCACTTATATTTTCATTATTTATTGAATATCTTTCATTATATTTTTCAAGATGA
The DNA here is from genome assembly GCA_944379995.1 of uncultured Clostridia bacterium. Classification (GTDB taxonomy): domain Bacteria; phylum Bacillota; class Clostridia; order Lachnospirales; family Anaerotignaceae; genus Fimicola. The sequence goes on along the minus strand of CALWGF010000005.1, from coordinate 142,575 downwards.
GGCGATGTATAAACACCTACTTTATAACCTGCACATATAAGTATATTACTAATCATAGCACAAGAAGAACCTTTTCCGTTTGTACCTGCAATATGTATTATTTTCAAATCATTTTGAGGGTTTCCCAAATATTCCATAAGTTTTTCAATTTTTGTAAGACCTAATTTAATAATACTTCCGTTTCCGTTTTCAATATATTCTATTGCTTCGTTATAATTCAATGAAAATTCCTCCTAAATATAAAATAAAGACCTAAGGATATACCGCAGGTCTTTAATGAATAAATAAATAAATAAATTAATTAATTAATTAAGAAATTCTTTTATAAACTGTTCTTCTGTAATAATAGGTATTCCCAATTCTTTTGCCTTTTTATTTTTAGATGACTCAGATAAAATATCATTATTTATAAGATAATTTGTTTTCTTTGTAACACTACCTGTAACTTTTCCACCAAGAGCCTCTATTTTTAATTGAAGTTCTTTTCTGTTTTTAAATTCATTTAAGTCCCCTGTAATAACAAATGTTTTTTCTTTTACATTCATATTTTCAGACTCATAAGAAACTTCAACTTCTGCAAAACTTATTATATCAAGCATTTTATAAATAAGTTCTTTATTTTTACAATCACCAAAATAAGAACATATACTATGAGCGATTATATCACCAAAACCATCTATTTCAACAAGTTCCTCTTGACTTATTGTAAAAAGTTTATTTATATCATAATTTATATTTTTACATAAAAGTTTTGCATTACTAAGCCCAACATGATTTATTCCCAAGGCATATATAAAGTTTGGAAGTTCTGGTTTCTTTGAGTTTTCAATAGATTTTATAAGGTTATTATACGACTTTTCGCCAAATCCGTCTATATTTTTGATTTCTTCGGCAAATTTTTCAATATTATAAATATCTGTATAATCTGATATAAAACCTTTTTCAACAAATTTCTTTATTGTTTCTTCAGAAAAACCTTCAATATTCATAGCATCTCTTGAAACAAAATGAGAAAGAGAACGTATCCTTTGGGCAGAACAGTTTGGATTTGTACAATACAAAGCCTTACCATCTCTTATAGTTCTTACTTCTGTTTCACCACCACAAACAGGGCAATTTGCAGGTATTTCATAATTACCACTTTTTGTAATATTTTCGGCAATTTGAGGAATTATCATATTTGCTTTATAAACTTTTATTGTATCGCCTATACCAAGTTTAAGGTCTTCAAGTATACTTACATTATGAACACTTGCACGATTTACAGTTGTACCTTCAAGTTCAACAGAGTCAAACACAGCAACAGGATTTATAAGACCTGTTCTTGATGTATTCCATTCTATATTTCTTAATATAGTTTCTGCTGTTTCATCTTTCCATTTAAAAGCTATTGAGTCTTTAGGGAATTTTGCAGTTGTACCTAAAGAACCACTATAAGAAATACTATCATAAGTAAGAACAAGACCATCTGTTGCAAAATTATTTTCTGGAATTTTATTTTCAAATTCATATATACTTTCAATAATATTATCAGCATTAACTATTTTATTATAAACAATATCAAATCCAAGTTCTTTGAGCCATAAAAGCTGATTTGATTTTTTATCACCAAAGTCAACATCATTAGCTTTAAATACTGTAAAACCATAAAACATAACATTTCTTTTTGCACATATTTCACTATTAAGCTGTCTTACAGTACCACTACAAAGGTTTCGTGGGTTTTTATAACTTTCATCTTCATCAAGTTCTTCATTTATTCTCTTGAAATCCGAAAATGATATTATACCCTCACCTCTTACAACAAGTTCATATTTATAAGATATCTTTAATGGTATATTTTTAAAAACTTTAGCATTATGAGTTATATCCTCTCCTACTTCACCATTACCACGTGTAATAGCCTGTACAAGTTCACCATTATTATATTTTAATACAATAGTAAGACCATCAAGTTTCCAAGAAAGCATTCCTTGTTGATTTCCAAGCCAAGATTTAAGTTTTTCTGGCTCTTTTGTTTTATCAAGAGATAATATTTTTTCATCATGTTTTATTTTTGTAAGATTACTTAAAACAGTATAACCTACATTTTGAGTAGGACTGTTTGCAAGTACAATTCCTGTACTTTTTTCAAGTTCTACAAGTTCATCATATAATTTATCATATTCAAAGTCAGATAATTTACTACTATCATTTTGATAATATTCATAAGATGCTTTATTTAATATATTTATAAGTTCTTTCATTCTTTCCATAAATATAAATCTCCCGCTTTATTCAGATACTTTTTTAAGTTTTGAAAGTCCAGCCATAAACTTTTTAACACCTTTATCTTTAAAACTTACAGTAACCTCAAAATCAGCACCACCCGGTGTAATTTTCTCTACTGTACCAATACCATATTTAGGGGCTCTTACTTTATCACCAACTTCATAATCAAGAGTAGCATTTTGGGGTGAAGGTATACCGGCTGTCTGTGGTTTTTTTGCAATTCCGCCATAAGGATTTGGCTTTGTAAATACTGGTTTTATTCTCATTTCTGATTTTCTTATATAGTCACCTACTTCTGAAAGCTGTGGTTTTACTGGTATTTCTATAAGCTCAGCAGGTATTTCTTTCAAAAATCTTGAAGGTGCATTATATTGTGTTATACCATGTTGCATTCTTGATTTTGCTTGTGTAATGAAAAGTTCCTCTTTTGCACGTGTAATAGCAACATAACAAAGACGTCTTTCTTCTTCCATATCTTCATTTGTTCCATACTGCATAACTCTATATGTTGGGAACATTCCTTCTTCCATACCTACAATAAACACATATGGAAATTCAAGACCTTTTGCACTATGCATAGTCATAAGTACAACAGTATCTTCATCAGGTTCATAATTATCTATATCGGCAACAAGTGCAATATCTTCAAGAAATTCTCTTAAAGAAGGTTCATCTGTACTTTTTTCATATTCAACAGCTTTTGAAACAAATTCATCTATATTTTCAATTCTCGCAAGGGCTTCGTCTGTTCCTTCATCTTGTAAAAGTTGAACATATCCTGTTTTATTTAAAACACTTTCAATAAGTTCTGAAACACTTAATTCATTTGCATCTTTTTCTATTTCAGTCATTACTTCATAAAACTCTTTAAACTTTTTAGCTCTTGTTTTAAGTTCTGTTATTTCATCAATATGAGAAAGTGCCTCATAAAAACTCATATTATTTTCATTAGCAAAGTTTTCAACTTTTTCTATTGATGCATCTCCAAGACCTCTTTTAGGTACATTTATAATTCTTTTAAGTGCTATTGTATCGGCAGGGTTTGAAAGTACTTTTAAATAAGAAAGAACATCTTTAATTTCTTTTCTTTCATAAAATCTTATACCACCCAAAAGTCTATATGGTATGCTTTTCTTTACAAAATAGTCCTCTATTGCACGTGACTGTGCATTTGTACGATATAAAACAGCAAAATCCTTATATTTTCTATCACCTTTTAATATAAGTTCATTTATTTTATCACCAACAAAACGAGCTTCGTCATATTCATTGTCTGCACGTTTAATATGAATTATACTTCCCTTGTCATTTTCTGTCCAAAGTGTTTTATCTTTTCTTGTTGTATTATTTTTTATTACAGAGTTTGCAGCATCAAGTATAGTTTTAGTTGAACGATAATTCTGTTCAAGTTTTATTACAACTGTATCTTCAAAATCTTTTTCAAAATCAAGTATATTTCTTATATTAGCACCTCTCCAGCCATATATACTTTGGTCATCATCACCTACAACACAAATATTTTTATATTTTGCTGAAAGAAGTCTTACAAGTTCATACTGAGATGTATTTGTATCCTGATATTCATCAACCATTATATATTTGAATTTTTCCTGATAATAATCAAGAACATCTGTATCAGTTTTAAAAAGCTGTACAGTTTTATATATAAGGTCATCAAAGTCAAGAGCATTATTCTCTTTTAAAAGTGTCTGATAAATTCTGTAAGCCTTTGCAAATTTAACTTTTCTTATGTCTTTATCTGTTTTTGCTTCATAATCTTCCCAAGATATAAGTTCTTCTTTTTGTTTACTTATTTCTGCCAAAGCACCTTTAACTGTAAATGTTTTATCTGTAATACTAAAATTAAGACGTTTAAAAACTTCTTTCATCATTTTTTCTTGGTCATCAGTATCGTATATTGAAAAATCTCTGCTATAACCAATTTTATCAATATCACGTCTTAAAATTCTAACGCAAGTTGAATGAAAAGTGCTTACCCATATATCTTTTGCCTTGTCTCCAATAAGTTTATTTACACGTTCACTCATTTCCTTAGCAGCTTTATTAGTAAAAGTAATTGCAAGTATATTCCAAGGTTTAACACCTTTTTCAATAAGGTGGGCAATTCTTACTGTCAAAGCACCTGTTTTTCCTGAACCTGCACCAGCTAAAACAAGTACAGCCCCTTCTGTCTGTAAAACAGCCTTTTTTTGCATATCATTTAATCTATCAAAACCTATCATTGTATATTCTCTCCCATAAATTTTTAACAAATAAATAGGAAGTCCGATACAATCAAAACTTCCCATTTTATAAATTTATAAATATTTATTCTGATTTAGAAACATCAGTATTTTCTGAATTAGCTTTTTTCTTTGCAACTCTTTCTATTGCAAGTCTATAACCGTCAGTACCATAATTTAATGCTCTGTTTACCCTACTTATTGTAGCAGTAGAAGCACCTGTTTTTTCTGCTATTTCTATATAAGTTTTTTTTGCATCAAGCATTTGAGCAACTTCCATTCTTTGGGCTATTGCTTGAATTTCGTGTACTGTACATAAATCTTCAAAAAGACGGTAACATTCTTCTAAATTTTCCATACTTAATATACATTCAAAAAGTTTATCTGTAAGTTCGCTTTTTATTTTACTATTCATATTCTATCACCTTTTGCTTTATTTATATTTATATATTAACATTATAAAGCGTTAAAGTAAAGAAGTATTATTTTGTTTTTCGATATATTCTTTAAATTTTTCAACAGATGTATTAAGAACAAGTTCCTCTGGGAAATCCATTTCAGAAAGGAATTTTTCACAAAGAGAAAAGTCACCTATTTCAGTATAAAAATGAGCATCTGTACCAAGAACTATTGGCATTTCTCTTTTTTTACATATAGTAACTATTTCTTTCATAATAACATCACTACCTTTTCTTGAGCCGTTAGGTCTTAAAGATGCATTATTAATTTCAATAAGAGTTCCTGTTCTTTCGCAAGCGTCTAAAACATCTTTAACATAAAAAGGGTATCTTGGGTCACCTGGGTGTCCCAAAACATTTATATATTTATTTTCACAAGCCTTTATATAAGCATTTGTATGGTCATCTATTGTTTTAGGGTCAATACAAGGTGTATGAAGGCTTGCTATTCTTATATCAAGTTTTTTAAGTGCATATTCATCTAAATCAATATTACCATTATAGTCTATTATGTTAAGCTCTGCACCTTTTAAAATTTCAACATCATTAAGTATTCTAGGTATAACTTTTAAATTATGGAAATAAATATCTTTTGGAGCACCAACAAGTGCAGGAGCGTGGTCTGTCATAGCAATAAGTTTTATACCTTTACTTTTGGCAAATCTTGTATTTTCATCTATTGTACTATATGCGTGACCACTAGCTATTGTATGTGTATGTATATCAACAATATATTTCAAAAATCTCATATCCTCTCGTTATTATTTGCACTAGAGATTATATCACAATAAATTAAATATATAAATACAGTTAACAAAAAAATAAAAGCCATTTAGGCTTTTATTTTAAAACTTTTAATTAAATTATCGTAACATTCTTCACAAATATCAATACTATGATTTTCTCCGTCTTTATTTGAATTATATCCCCAATCCTTTTCAATATGGAGGTAATCCCTATAGTAACCATATATATCTTTTTCTATTTCTTTACCACAAATATTACAAAATACTTTTTCAACTTCCTGTTTTTCACAATTTGTATTTTTAAATATTCTCATATAAAAGTACCTCCCTTTTTATTTCGACATTATTCTAACATAATTTTTAAAAAAATCATATATAAAATGTTTTCCTTTAGTGTTAAAATGTACTTACTATATATTGAAAGGAAATACATATGGAAAATTGGTATAATGATTTAAAAAACTGCAAAGTATGCCCAAGAAACTGTGGTATTGACAGAACAAAGGGAGAAAAAGGCTTTTGCAATAGCGGTTTTTCTGTAAAATGTGCTTTAGCATATATACATAAATGGGAAGAGCCTGTTATAAGTGGTAGTAGGGGTTCGGGAACTGTATTTTTTTCGGGTTGTAATCTTAAATGCGTATTTTGTCAGAATTATGATATAAGCAGTTTAAACAATGGTAAAGAAATAACTGTTGAAAGGCTTTCAGATATATTTATTGAGCAACAACAAAGAAATGTACATAACATAAATCTTGTATCCCCTACACATTTCTTACCACAAATACGAGAAGCTATTAAAATTGCAAAAAACAAAGGTCTTAATATACCTATAATATATAACTCAAATGGTTATGAGTCTGTTGAAATGTTAAAGACTCTTGAGGGACTTATAGATGTATATTTACCTGATTTAAAATATTTCAGTACAGAGTATTCAAAAGAATATTCAAAAGCCTCTGATTATTTTGAAAAAGCTATAAAAGCCATAAAAGAAATGAAAAGACAACAACCTATAAATATATTTGACAATGAAAATATTATACAAAAAGGTGTTATAATTCGTCATCTTGTATTACCAAATTGTAAAGAGGACTCATTCAAAGTACTTGACAGTATATGTGAAAATATTGGTAAAGATACATATGTTTCAATAATGCGTCAATATACACCTATGTATAAAGCAAAAGAAATTAAAAAACTTAATAGAAAACTTACAACATTTGAATATGACAAAGTTATAGACCACTTTTTAAAAATAGGTATGACAAATGGATTTTCACAAGAGAAAATGTCTGCATCATCAGAATATACCCCAAAATTCGATTTAACAGGAATTTAAACAATTTAACCAAACAAAAAATCTTTTGTTTTTCAAATTATACAAATAATTATCAATAATTCATTGTAAAATTATAGAATATAATGTATAATAACCCTATCAATAAACTAAGGAGGTTTTCCTAATATGGTAAAAAAAGAACAAGGAATTATAAAAGAAAACTTACGTGGTGGTACAGGTTCAGCTGAAATATTCCACATTCTCACAGCTGATGAACTTATGGGACATGGTAAAATGTATGCAAAAGTTGTATTAAAACCACATAGCAGTATTGGTTGGCATCAGCACGTTGGTGACACAGAACCTTACTACATAATGCAAGGTGAAGGAATTTTTACAGATAATGACGGTTCAAAAACACGTGTAACAGCTGGAGATATTTGTACAATAGCTGTTGGTGAATTCCACAGTCTTGAAAATGATACAGATAATGACCTTGTTATAATGGCTCTTGTTGTAAATGAAGAAGTTAAATAAAAAAAATTAAAAAATTAAGAGGTGGCAACACCTCTTTTTTTATTGTTTTCACAAAGTTTTTTTTCCTAAATATAATATAAGTAAAGATATTTCGGAGGAAAAAATGAAAAATATAGTTGAAATCAAAGATATGTGTCTTAGATATAACACACCAGAAGGCGAAACAGAAGCAGTAAAAAATCTTAATTTATCTGTACAATCTGGTGAGTTTGTATCAATAGTTGGTCCAAGTGGTTGCGGAAAATCAACAATACTTTCAATAATAGCAGGTTTATTAAAACCTACAAGTGGAACAATATCAGTAAATACAAATTCTATAACAGGATATATGTTACAAAAAGACTATCTTTTTGAATGGCGAACTGTTTTTGATAATGTATGTTTAGGAGCAGAAATACAAAAAAATCTTACAGAAGAAAAAAAGGAATATGCAAATCAACTACTTGACCAATATGGTTTAAAAGATTTTAAAAATTCATATCCTTCACAACTTTCAGGAGGTATGAAACAAAGAGTTGCTCTTATAAGAACACTTTTATTAAAACCAGAATTACTTTTACTTGATGAACCTTTTTCAGCTCTCGACTATCAGACACGCCTTTTTGTTGCTGATGAAATAGGAACAATTATAAGAAAAGAGAAAAAAACAGCAATACTTGTTACACATGATATTTCAGAGGCTATATCATTAAGCGATAAAGTTTTTGTTCTTACAAAAAGACCAGCTACATTAAAATCAATATATGAAATAAAACTTACAGCTGATGACAGAACTCCAATGAAATCAAGAGAAGCTCCCGAATTTAAAGATTATTTCAATAATATATGGAAGGAGCTTGATGTGCATGTATAATGAAAATATATCAAAGTCACAGATAGAATATCTTAAAAGCCTAAAAAAAAGAAAACGTAATATATTAATAACACAAATTTCAATACTTGTTATAATATTTGGTTTATGGGAAATTTCAGCAAACTTAAAAATAATAGACCCTTTTATATTCAGTAGTCCCTCAAGAATGTTTAAATCTTTTATAGACCTTATAAAAACAGGTATATTATGGAAACATACTTGGGTAACATTAATTGAAACAATTATAGGCTTTTTACTTGGAACATTTTTAGGTATTTTTATAGCTATAATAATGTGGTGGAACAAATTTATATCAGATGTATTAGAGCCATATTTAGTTATTATAAGTTCATTACCTAAAACCGCCCTTGCACCTATAATAATCGTATGGATAGGAAACAATATGTCATCAATAATAACAATAGCACTTCTTACAAGTGTTGTTGCAACATTGCTTTCAGTATATGATGGTTTTATGCATGTAGATAAAGACCAAATAAAACTTATAAGAATATTTGGAGGAACAAAAATACAAATATTAACAAAAGTAATTCTACCTTCATCAATACCTACAATGGTAAATGCATTAAAAATAAATATAGGTTTATCATATGTAGGAGTAATAGTTGGAGAATTTCTTGTGGCAAAAGAAGGTCTTGGATATTTAATAACATATTCAAGCCAAACATTTAAACTTGATACAGTAATGCTTTCAGTAATAATTTTAGCTATACTTGCTTGGCTTATGTATAAATGTGTTGAGATACTTGAAAAAGTTGTTTTAAAAAAAATCAATCCGCAATAACAAAAAGGATAATATGGCTTTTGTCATATTATCCTTTTTTAATATTATCATATCTTTTTAAAGCACCCTATTCCTAAAGCTCCCTCGCCTGTATGGCAAGCAATACTTAAAGATAGAGGGTCACACATTACATTATACTGCGGAAAACTTTCTTGAACTTTTTTAAGCCAGTTTTCACCAACACTATCTTCACCGGAATAAGCAACAGCAACACATATATTACTATCACCTTTAAATCTTCCATCAATATCTTTCTGTACAGCTTCAATAAGTTTCTTTTCCGCCTGTTTCATACCTCTTGATTTTGCATATGCATCAAGTTTATCCCCCTGTATTTGTAATATAGGTTTAATATTTAATATACTACCTATTGCTGCACCTGCTGCTGTAACTCGTCCACCTTTTTTAAGATATTTCAAAGTATCAACTGCAACATATATACTTGCATCATATGTCATTTCTTCAAGTTTTTGTTTTATTTCTTTTGCAGAAAATCCTTGTTCTCTTAATTTAACAGCATCTAATACTGACTGTTTTTGTGTAATTGATATACGCTTATTATCAACAACATAAACTTTTCCTTCATAATCTTCTGAAAGCATTTTTGCAGTATTACAAGAACTACTTAAACCTGATGACATAGGAATATGAACAATAGTATCATATGATTTTAACGTTTCTTCCCAAATATCTGTAACATCTGCTGGTGAAGGCTGTGATGTTGATATATCGGAGTCATTTCTCATTTCTTTATAAAATTCATCTTTTGTAAAATTTCTACCCTCATAATATGAAACACCATTTACTATAAAAGGCATAGAAATTAAAATAACATTTATTTCTTTAGCTGTTTCAACTGTAATACCACTATTTGTATCTGTTATAATTGCAATTTTTTCAGCCATATTATCCTCCGTTTATTTTTAAGATTATAGTATAGATATAAATATACGGTCTTTTAATATTTTTGTCAATGATACAATAAAAAGAGTCTGTGAAAAATCACAAACTCTTTTTATTTATTTAATAATATTTATAATTTTATCAAGTAATGTATGAGCAACCATATCTTTACTCATAATATCCAAAGAAATCTCATCATTTTTCGTAATAAGTGTAACTTTGTTTGTATCAACACCAAATCCAGCTCCACTTTCTTTAAGGTTATTAGCAACTATCATATCAATATTTTTTTTATGTAATTTTGCCCTTGAATTTTCAATCATATTATTTGTTTCCATGGAAAAACCACATATAAACTGGTCACTTCTTCTATGTTCACCAATATATTTTAATATATCAGTAGTTCTTTCAAGATGTATTGACATATCATCATCTTTTTTCTTAATTTTTTCATCACTTACAACAGAAGGTCTATAATCGGCAACAGCAGCTGATTTTATAACAATATCCGCATTGTCAAATTCACTTTTAACTGCTTCAAACATATCATTTGCACTTATAATTCTAATCATTTTTACAAAAGGAACATCAGCAATATTTGTTTGACCACTTATAAGAACAACTTCTGCTCCTCTTAACATAGCTGCCTTAGCAATGGCATAACCCATTTTACCTGTTGAATGATTTGTAATGTATCTTACAGGGTCAATACTTTCTTGTGTTGGACCTGCTGTAACAACAATTTTTTTACCAACAAGGTCTTTTTCGCAGGCAATTTCTCTTTCAATATAGTCAAGTAATACCTGTTCTGAAGGCATTTTCCCATCACCTTCATCTCTGCAAGCAAGAAAACCTTTGTCCGGTTTTATAATTTCAAAGCCATAGTTTTCAAGTTTCTTAATATTATCCTGAACGATAACATTATTATACATATTTGTATTCATAGCTGGTGATACAATTATTTTACATTTACAAGCAAGAGCTGTTGTTGTAAGCATATCATCAGCAATACCATTTGCAAGTTTACCTATTACATTTGCAGAAGCTGGTGCTATAAGCATAACATCAGCTTTTTTTGCAAGAGAAACATGAGCCACATGAAACTGAAAATTTCTATCAAAAGTTTCAACAAGGCATTTATTACCTGTAAGAGTTTCAAAAGTTATAGGATTTATAAAATTTGTTGCATTTTTTGTCATTATAACATGTACATCACAATGTTTTTTTATAAGCATACTTGCAAGATTTGCTATTTTATAAGCTGCAATACTACCTGTAACACCAAGCACAACTGTTTTATTACTAAGCATAATATTATTGCTCCTTTAATCTAAAATATTAGTTCTTTGCGAAATTTAATTTTATAAGTACTTTACATACAGCAGTTGTAATAATAACAGAAGCTATAACCTCTGGAATACCGTTTGTACCTATAACACCAATTATAAATGTATATAATGCAGATGGTGCAATCTGGTTAGCCGCTGCATAACTTTCTGTAAAAAATAAATATATAAAATTCATAACAAGAAGTGTATTTACCAAAGCCCCAGAAGCTCCAGCAACTGCTAATGCAAAAGCACTACCTCTATTATTTTTTGATAATAATTTATAAAATAAATAAGGAACAACACCTACAAGTATTCTAGGAACAAAACATATTATAAGACTAAAAAAGTTACCATGAACATCACCTATACTATAAAAAGGTGAAAATACAAAAGATGTAGCTGTTGGATTTATAGTGTTATTAATAAGACTTGTAAGACCGAAAACAAAACCCAAAATTGCTCCTTTTTTAGGTCCAAGCATTATAGAACCTATTATAACAGGAACATGAAGTATTGTTATTCTTGTTACAAAAAGAGGGATATACCCTAAAAAAGGTGTGAAAGCCATAATAAGAATTATAGCTATAAAAAGTGCCATTTGTACAAGTTCAAGAGTTTTTTTATTAGTATTCATTTTTACCTCCTGCTGTCGTTCCCCATTTTGAAGATACAACGCTAATATTATTTTAAGTACAACTCTTATATACTCAATGAATAGAGTATAATATAAAATATTTGTTAATGCAATAACAAATTAGTAAAAAAATGAAATTTATATAACAAAAAGTCCTTTTCAAATGAAAAGGACTTTTTATATTAAAAGTTATCTTATAACTCTTCTTGCTGTAACATATGTACTTGTACCATAAGCATTATTTAAGTTTGAAATAATAACTCCTGTTTTACTTGTTGAGCTATGTATATACTGACCATTTCCAATGTATATACCTACATGAGAAATATCACCATTATTAGAACCTGAACTATCAAAGAATACAAGGTCACCTGGCATAAGCTGTGATTTACTTACAACAACACCATTTGATGCCATTGAAGATGATGTTCTATTTAAAGTTACACCAAAATTTTTATATACTGCATAAACAAAACCTGAACAGTCAACTCCTGTATCAAGATTTGTTCCACCCCAAACATAAGGAGTACCTAAGTACTGTTTTGCAAATGCAGCTACTTGTTCACCTTTATTTGATGATACACTTCTTGAAGGTTTTTCACCTGTTCTTATAGCACAATAATCTGCACTTAAATAACCTTCTACACCATCAGCTGTTTTTACTTTAACCCATGTTGCTGAATAGCTATAAACATCTACTATTTCACCATATGGTAAAACATCAATAATAGTACTTTCTGTTGAAGCTGTACTTCTTAAATTAAGACCTGATGTAGCTGTAACAACACCATATGTATTTTGTAATACACCGCTTTGAGAAGCAGCTGATTGAGTAGTATTACTATTAATACCTGTTACAAGGTCAACAAGAGCACCTTCAACATACTGTTTGCTTATATATGAATTATCACTAAGCTTGTACCATTCATTATTTTGTGCAGTAACAGTAACACTTTGTCCACTATTTACACTTCCTATTACAGCACTATCTGTACTTGCACCACTTCTGATATTTACACCATTTCCAACAACAGTAGCTTCAACTTTGTTTACTGTAAAATATTCAGCTGATACATAGCCTTGGCTACCATTATACATTATACTATACCAATTACCTTCTTTTCCAAGTACATTAAATTCTGAACCTTGGTCTGCACTTCCTAAAACTTGTGAAGTTGTAGAAGCTTGTGCTCGTATATTTACATTATTTCCTGAAACAACTCCAAATGCAGCAGCAAAAACCGTTGATGCACCCATTATAGAAATAATAGAGCCAATCACTGCGGCTTTACTTACCGTTTTTAAAAAACTCATCTATTTAAACCCCTCCGTAGAAATTATTACATAATTGTTACAAGAAATATTATACTTAACTAGTATATATATGTCAAGGAAAAATCCATAATTCAAACAAATTTATTATATAATTATTAAGAAATTGTTAAGATAATACATTTTATGATAAAAATTTATAATAATATATAAAAATAATATATAATTTTTATATATTTTATACTTTATTAAATATTAAGCATATTTTACAAAATAATATAATGACATAAATTTAAAAATTTATTATATTATTTATATAATAAATAGAAGGTGATTTTTATGAATATACAAAAATTAGAAGAACTTCTTTCACGTTCTGAGTATGAAAAACTTGATTTCAAATTAGATTTTAATATAGATAAAGAATACTCAAAAAGAGAATTTGTAAAAGATGTCACAGCTATTGCAAATTCTAAAGGTGGCAGAGGATATATTATATTTGGCGTAGAAGATAAGAAAAAAGAAATAGTTGGTGTAACAGCAAATAAACTTGAAGAAGAACGTATTCAACAACTTATATGCGGAAGATGCGACCCACCTGTTCCTATACGTTTTGAAGAAATATTTTATAAAGGTAAAAAACTTTTTGTTCTTACAATATTTAAAAGTAGTCAAAGACCTCATCAGATACTTCAAACAGGTACATTTTATATAAGACGTGGTTCAACAACAGATATTGCCAGACGATATGAAGTAGCCTCTATGCTTCAAGAAAATGGTATACTTTCATATGAAACAACAATATTACCTAATGCATATATTGATGATTTAGATTTTACACTTATAAAAAAATATTTTTCAATAGACTCTGAAATATCAAGCAAAAAAAATATACTTATACTTGAAGCTATGGGAATACTGGGACGTGATATGGAACGTTCTGAATATCACCCTACTGCTGGCGGAATGTTACTTTTTGGTAAGAACACTCAAAATTTCTTACCTTCAACGGGTATTAATATTGATTATAATAAAAAACGTATACATATAGAAGGAAACATACCTTCAATGCTTGATAATGCAGAAAACATATTAATCAATAGTATAAAAAATAAAAATTATCCTCTTAATATCGTATTAGAGGCACTTTATAACGCTGTTGTTCATAGAGATTATTGGGATAATACAAGAGAAATCACAATAAGAATAGAACCTAAAATGGTTGAAATCGAAAATCCTGGTGCTGTATGGAGAAACGAAGGAATAATAAATATAGACTCTGAAATAAATCCGCCAAGACGTAATTCTTGGCTTTATCAAAGACTTCTTATATTTGATAAAAAGCAAAGATTTATTTCTGGAACACTAGGACTTAAATGTATTAAAGATACTCTTGAGGATATAGGAAAAGAAGTAAAATTTGTTAATCTTAAAAAAAAGAATATATTTAAAGTTGTTCTTCCGGGAACAGATGAAATATAAAAGCACTTCAAAAAAGAAGTGCTTTTTAATATTAAAGATTTATTTTTTTAATTATTGTTTCTGTCATATTCTCAATGTATGAAGTATCAATATCTTCAACATTTCCTGCATCACAAAGAGCCGCATTTTCAGGCTTAATAGGAATTTTTGCAAGTACATCAATATTCATTTCAGAAGCAACATTTTCTATATTACTTTTTCCGAAAGGATACATTAATTTACCACAATCTGGACATTCCATATAACTCATATTTTCAACTATACCAAGAACATTTATGTTCATTTTTTCAGCCATTTTATATGATTTCTTAACAATAAGAGAAACTAAATCCTGTGGGGCTGTAACAATAACTGCACCATCAAGTTTAATTGT
The DNA here is from genome assembly GCA_944379995.1 of uncultured Clostridia bacterium. Classification (GTDB taxonomy): domain Bacteria; phylum Bacillota; class Clostridia; order Lachnospirales; family Anaerotignaceae; genus Fimicola. The sequence goes on along the minus strand of CALWGF010000005.1, from coordinate 127,385 downwards.
TTGGAATACTGTAAGAGGTACGTCACCTGTTCCTGGAGGCATATCAATAAGAAGAACGTCTAATTCACCCCATATAACTTCTTGCCAAAATTGTTTTACAACATTGCCAATTACAGGACCTCTCCAAACAACAGGACTTTCTTCATCATCAAGAAGAACATTTATACTCATAACTTTTATGCCAAGTTTACCTGTTTCAATAGGAAAAGCTCCATCTGGACAACCCATGGCTTTTTCTTTTATACCAAAAACTTTTGGTATTGAAGGACCTGTTATATCAGCATCAAGTATACCAACTTTATATCCTTTTTTAGCAAGTGATACAGCAAGTGAAGAAGTAACAAGTGATTTTCCAACGCCTCCCTTACCACTCATAACGCTTATTACTTTTTTAATATTACTAAGGCTGTTATAAGGCTCATGGAAATCTGTTTTTCTTTCTGAACAATTTGAAGTACAGCTTGCACAGCTTGATTTATCGCAACTACTCATAATGCATCTCCTCTATAAAAAATTTATATGATTATTACATTATATACCTTTTAGAAATTTTTTCAATATATAATCATTTGCTATAATACATATCAATAGTTACATATAAATTAAAACTATTGTTTGCAACTCCAACTCCTGCTGTATCCATCATATCACTTAATACATTCCCTTTTTTACCTTTAACTGTCATAACATCACCTAAAATATCATATACATCATTTGATACTTGTGATATTGTTTCAGCAGCAAAATCGAAATTTATACCTTGTTCATTCATTCTTTCAAAAGGTGTTTTTCCATCTTTATTATTATAGTCTATATACTTATTCTCTACCATATCAATAGAATGATTTTTTGCAGATACATTTAATCTTTCATCAAATGTTAAAGGTACAATTCCCCTTTTAACTCTTTCTGCATTTATAATATCAAGTACTTCCATTTCTATGCTTTTTTGTACTTCTTCTGTATAATTATCAATATTTCTTGAATAGTCATAATTTTTATCACTTATTTTTATACCATAAATATTACCTGTACTTATATCACAGTATATATCAATATTAACAAAATTATCACATAATATAAATTTATTTATATCTTCGTTATATTCATATTTATTACCATTAGATGAAAATTTACTATCTATATTAAAAGTATCATAACCAGAATTTTTACCTGATATATATACATCAACAACAGTATCATTACTTATTCCTATAATAAAAAGATTATTATAATCATTATTATATACATATCTTTTATAACCATATATACTTTCATCTATTCTTTGAGGATTGCCAAACATTGATATAACATCATCTTTTGAACTTCCTATATACAATTCTTTATTATTTATTGTAATAGGTCTATTTCTTGTAATATTATAAGTATTAACAAAAGCTGTTGCTGTTTGCTCTCTTGTAACAATATCTAATGGATTAAAATTATTACCCACTCCACTCATAATACCATTTGAAACAACTGCATTTACACCTTCTTTAGCAAAAGATGATATTTTATCATCATCTTCAAATTTTCTTTCATAATTATTAGAAAGCTTTTCTATTCCACATGCTTTTAATGTTTTGTAAATAACAACTGCAAGCTCTTCTCTTGTAACATTTTTATTAGGTTCAAATTTATTTTCTGAAACACCATCTATAATGCCCATTTCATAAGCAGAAACTATCATATAAAAGTCAGTATCACTAAAAGGACTTTTTTCTTTTGGAGTAGCTTTATTACCTGTATATTTTTCATAAAAATTTATAGCAAGTATACAAAGCTCCTCACGTGTTATATTAGAAATAGCATCATAAGCTAAAGACTGAGGCATTATACCAAGTTCAACAGACTCAGTAACACTTTCAACTGCCCAACTATTTGCATTTGTTTGAACAGCAGCAAAAGCTGTATTAAAACAACAAGTCATAGCAAAAATTAAGGCTGTTGCTGTTTTTACTGTCTTTTTCATTTTTATCCTCCCTATCTTAAAAAAATCGAATATATTATATATCACATAACATAATCAAACAATAGTTTTAATAATATTTGTTGAAAATACTATATAATATAGTTATATATAAAAATTATATTATAAGTATTATTTATATCAAAAAAGAGTATCGATAAAATCGATACTCTTTAATAATTAAAATTATTATTCTACAACGAAAGATATAAGGAGGTCGCCCTGACTTACTTTTTCGCCTTCTTTTACATAAATCTTATCTACTGTACCCTCTACTTTTGAAACAACACTTGTTTCCATCTTCATAGCTTCTACTGTCATAAGTACAGTATTCTTTGAAACTTTATCGCCTTCTTTAACAACAATCTTACCAACTGTACCAGGTATTGAAGAACCAAGGTGTGCAGGGTTATTATTGTCAGCTTTAAGTTTTCTATCACTCTTAACTTCAAGATTTTTATCAAGAACTTTGATTTCACGAATAGCACCATTAATTTCAAATGAAAGTGCACGATTTCCTTCTTCATCTGGTTCAGACATATCAATAAATTTAATTATAATCTCTTTACCTTCACCAATTTTGATAAGTGTTTCTTCACCTTTTCTAAGTCCATAGAAATAAACATGGCTGTCAAGTCTTGTAACATCATTATAATATTCAAGATGTTTGCAATAATCATCATATACTTTTGGATATAAAGCATAACTTAATACATTTCTTGAATTTACTGATTTAAGCTTATGTTCTTCTAATATATGATTTTTAATTGCTTCAAAATCAGCAGGAGATATAAGTTCTCCCGGACGTTTAGTAATAGCTTCTTTACCTTTAAGAACTATTTTCTGAAGTTCAACAGGGAAACCACCATCTGGCTGACCAATATTTCCTGAGAAATAATCAACTACTGAATCAGGATATGAAAGGTCTTTACCTTCTGTAAGTATATTATCTTTATTAAGACCATTTTTAGACATAAATATAGCAAGGTCACCAACAACTTTTGATGAAGGTGTAACTTTTACGATATTTCCTAAAAGGTCATTAGCTTCTTTATAAAGATGTTTGATTTCTTCAAAGTTATCAGCAGAACCCATTTCTTTAACCTGTGCAAGAAGGTTTGAATACTGACCACCAGGAATTTCATATTTATAAATTTCAGTGTTTGGAGTTTTCATTTCACTTTCAAAACCACTGTAAATTTTTCTAACTTCTCCATAGTATCTGCTAAGTTCTCTTATTTCATCAGTATCAATTCCAGTATCTCTTTCTGTACCTTTAAGAGCTTCAACAACAGAGTTCATAGAAGGCTGACTTGTAAGAGTACTCATTGACTCAATAGCAAGGTCAACAATATTAACACCAGCTTCAGCAGCCATAAGAACTGTACTTACACCATTACCTGTTGAGTCATGTGTATGAAGGTGAAGTGGAATATTAAGTTCTGATTTAAGAGCAGAGAAAAGCTCTTTTGCAGCATATGGTTTTAAAAGACCAGCCATATCTTTAATTGCAAATATATGACAGCCTAAAGCTTCAAGTTCTTTTGCTTTATTTATATAATATTCAACTGTGTATTTAGTTTCGTTAGGGTCTAAAATATCACCTGTGTAACAAATAGCACCTTCAACTATTTTTCCTGTTTTAAGAGCTTCTTCAATAGGCATTTTCATATTTTCAATCCAGTTTAAACTGTCGAAAATTCTAAATACATCAACGCCTCTTTCAGCAGAAACTTTAATAAATTCTCTAACAACATTATCAGGATAGTTTGTATAACCTACGGCATTTGATGCACGAAGAAGCATCTGAATAAGTGTATTAGGCATTTTTTTACTAAGCTGTTCAAGTCTTACCCAAGGTGATTCTTTAAGGAATCTATAAGCAACGTCAAATGTTGCACCACCCCAAGCCTCAACAGAAAAAGCATTTTGCATAGCAGCATTTGTTGCAGGGGCAGCTTTTAAAAGGTCTGTTGTTCTCATTCTTGTAGCCATAAGTGATTGATGAGCATCTCTCATTGTTGTATCAGTAACATAGAGTTTTTTATCATTCATAAGTTTTTGAGTAAATTCTTTTGCACCAAGTTTTAAGAACTCATCTTTTGCACCATAAATTTTCTTTTCTTCATTAAAAACAGGTGCTTTTACAGTTTCAAAATAAGGTTTTTCACCTTTTGATTCATTTACAATTTTATTTCCGATAAATTCAGCAATTTTTGTTGCCCTATCCTGACTTAATGATATTTTAAATAATTCAGGTGTTCTTTCAATAAATGTTGTTGCACATTTACCATTAAGGAATGTTTCACTTTGAAGAACGTTTATAAGGAAAGGAATATTTGTTTTTACACCTCTTATACGAGTTTCTTTTAATGCTCTGACAGCTTTTTTAACAGTTGTTTTAAAGTTTCTATCAGTAGCAATTATTTTAACAAGAAGGCTGTCATAATATGGTGTAATTTCAGCACCTGTATAAGCAGTACCACCATCAAGTCTTATACCATTACCTGCTGCTGAACGATAAACTGAAATTTTTCCTGTATCAGGAAGGAAGTTATTTGCAGGGTCTTCTGTTGTAACACGCATCTGTATTGAATATCCTATACAAGGAATTGCTTCTTGTGAAGGTATATTGATTTCATCTGAATTTAAAGGATAACCTTCTTCAACAAGTATTTGAGTTTGAACAATATCAATACCTGTTACCATTTCAGATACAGTATGTTCAACCTGTATACGAGGGTTCATTTCGATGAAATAGTAATTTTCATCAGCATCTACAAGGAACTCAAGTGTTCCGGCATTTTTATATCCAACAAATTTTGAAAGTTTAATTGCATCATCAAATATTTTATTACGTGTTTCATCACTTATTGTGAAAGCAGGAGCAAATTCAACAACTTTCTGATGTCTTCTTTGAACAGAACAATCTCTATCATAAAGATGTATAACATTACCGTATTTATCACCAATAATCTGTACTTCTATATGTTTAGGGTCTCTTAAATATTTTTCAATGAAAATCTTATCATCACCAAAGGCTTTTTTAGCTTCGTTTCTTGCTTCTTCAAACTCTTTTGGCATTTCTTCTCTTGAATTAACGATACGCATACCTCTACCGCCACCGCCGTTTGAAGCTTTAAGCATTACAGGATAACCGATTTCATCAGCAATTTTCATAACTTCGCTTTCTGTTTTTACAGCGTGGTCAACACCCGGTATAATAGGCACTCCGCATTTAATAGCATTCTGTTTTGATGAAATTTTATCACCCATTGCATACATAATTTCTTTTGAAGGTCCAATGAAAGCAATACCATTTTTTTCACAGGCTTCAACAAGTTCAGGGTTTTCAGATAAAAATCCATATCCAGGGTGGATAGCATCAACACCTTTTGACTTAGCTATTTTAATAATTTCATCTATATCAAGATATGCATCAATAGGTCCTTTTTCAGGATTAAGCATATATGACTCATCTGCTTTTGTTCTAAAAAGAGAATATTTATCCTCTTTTGAGAATATACCAACAGTTTGTATTCCAAGTTCATTTAAAGCTCTAAAAACTCTTATTGCGATTTCTCCTCTGTTTGCAACAAGGACTTTTTTAAACTTTTTAATTTTCACTTTGCTCATTCAACATCCCCCTTTTGTTCACTACATAAATACACTTGTTTCTCACAGTAAATACAAAATATATTTTTTGACTATTTTATCAGCTTTTTATTAAAAATCAATATCTATAAAAAACTTTCGTTAATGTACATTAAAATCCATTTTTTAAGCCTAAAAAATATAACTTTTGAATTAAAAATGTGTTAAATTATTTAACATCTTTCTATATTAATATATATTTATTAAAAAATAAATATATATTAGAAATATTATATATAAAATCTATTTATATTGTCTATATAAAATTATTTAAAAAGAGATATTAAAACGTCTTTAAGAGTTTTACATTCAATTATTTGTATACCTTTAATATCTTTCTTTTTGATATTATCTTTTGCAATAAATATTTTTTTAAATCCCATTCTGTAAAGCTCTTTAACTCTTGCCTCAATATTAGGAACTTTTTTAAGTTCACCTGTAAGACCAACATCAGCAATAAAAGCAAATTCAGAAGAAACAGGCTTATTATAAACAGATGATGCTATACTGACTATTATAGCAAGGTTTACAGAAGGCTCTTTAAATTTTATACCACCTGTTGTTTTTATAACAACATTTTTATTAAAAAGGTCAATGCCACCTCTTTGTTCAAGTATGGATATAACAGTATTAAGTTGTTCTCTTTTTACTGCCTCACCAATTCTTGAAGGATATGGAGTAAATGAGTTTGAAACAAGACTTTCAATTTCTGCAATAATAGGTCTTGAACCTTCTCTTATAACTGTTATAGCACTTCCGGAAACATTTTCATTTTCTTCTCTTTGAGTAACAAAAAACTCAGAAGGATTATCGATAGATATAAGACCTTTTTCGGTCATTGTAAAAAATCCCATTTCGCCAGTACTACCAAATCTATTTTTTGTAGAAGTAATACTTCTTAATTCATTTTCGCTGTCACCTTCCATAACAAAAACAGCATCAACAAGATGCTCCAAAGAACGAAGCCCTGCAATTTCGTCATTTTTATTCATCTGACCTATTATAATAGCTGCACAAGGCTTTTTACCAGACTTAGCAATTTTTACTACTTCAGAGGCACATTCCATTGTTTGAACAGGATTTCCGGCTCTTGCAGGCAAAAGTTCTTCAAGTGCAAATGTCTGTATACTATCTATAACCAAAAAATCTGGCTCAATTATATTTACAGCATCAATAACACTATTCATATTTGTATCTGAAATAATCCATATGTTTTCGTTTATATTATCAAGTATTCTATCCGCTCTTGCTCTTATTTGACTTTCACTTTCCTCTCCAGTAGCATAAACGACTTTCATACCTTGAGAGGCTATATCATTAGCAATAGTAAGTGTAAGAGTTGATTTTCCGCCCCCTGGTGGTGATGTAATTATCATTACAGAGTCCCTAACTATTCCACCACCAGTAACTCTGTTAAATTCATTTATTTTTGTTATAATTCTGTCACTATTATTAACTTTTACATCAGAAAGTTTTGTAGGGTTTTTTCTTTTTATTACTGATTTCTTAGCAGTTTTTTTTACTTCTGTTTCTTCTTCCTCAAAACTATTCCAATTTCCACATTGTGGGCATTTTCCAAGCCATTTTGCAGATTTATAACCACATTCATTACAAACATAAACTGTTTTTATTTTCAAAAAATCACCTTTTTCAACATAAAATTAATTAAGCGTGCCTATATTAGACACGCTTATATTATCATATTTTTTCAAGTTTTACAGTTACAGGCTGTCCTTTAATTTCGATACTGAAATTAACTTTACCAGACATATTTGATTTTATTCTATCCATATTAACATCATCAACAATAAATTTATATTCTGTATCAGCTTCAAGCTCCATAAGTATTTGAACATCTTCTTCAGCCTCAGCAGTAAAGCTTACACCTTTATCAGTAGCTTCAAAATTATGTAAAGTTGCTCCAGGAACTGACTCAAGAAGGAGTTTACCATTTTTTTCAAGCTTTGTGATTTCTCTAAAAGTTTTTACTTTATAGAGGTCACCACCAACTTCAAAATCAAGTACTTTTTTCTTTGTATCCATCAAATAGTTTCCAAAACTTATTTTTCCATTATCTTCAAGTCTGATTAATTCTTCAATAACTGCCATTTTTTATTCCTCCTAGGCTATATTTTATATGTATTATACCATAAAATTTTATAATAGTATATAAAAACAATTAAAAAGCAGCCATAAGGCTGCTTATTTTATTCGGAATATTCGCCGAACTGTCTAAATCTGTTATATCTTTCTGATAATAAATCTTCTATATTTTTATTTGAAAGAACCTCTAATTTATTTATAAGTTCTGTTTTTATAATATCTGTTGAATATTTAAGATTATTATGAAGACCGTCTTCCGGCTCTGGAATAATTTTATCAATAACCTTATTTTGAATAAGGTCTTGGGCAGTTATTTTCATAAGCTCGGCAGCCTCTTCAACTCTTGAAGGATTTCTCCAAAGTATACTTGCAAAACCTTCAGGAGAAAGAACAGCATACATACCATTTTCAAGCATCCAAACTTCATCAGCAACAGCAAGTGCCAAAGCACCCCCGCTTCCGCCTTCGCCTATGAATATACATATAATAGGCACTTTAAGGTCAGCCATTTCAATAAGATTTCTTGCAATAGCCTCTCCTTGACCTCTTTCTTCTGCACCAATACCACAGTATGCACCTGATGTATTTACAAAAGTTATAACAGGTCTGTTAAATTTTTCAGCCTGCTTCATAAGTCTTAAAGCCTTACGATAACCTTCTGGGTGTGGAGAACCAAAATTTCTAGCAAGATTATCTTCTATTGTATGACCTTTTTGAACACCTACAACAGTAACAGGTTTACCGTCAAGAGTAGCTATACCACCAACAATAGATTTATCATCTTTAAAAAGGCGGTCACCGTGAAACTCTATAAAATCATCAAAAATCTCATCTATAAATTCAAGAGTTGTAGGTCTTGAAATCATTCTTGACATAGTGACAGATTTCATAGCTCTGTTCATTAAAATCCGCCTCCTTCTACACAATGCATTTTAAGAATTTTACCAATAGTTTCTTTAAGCTCATCACGTCTTACAATTTTATCAACAAAGCCATGTTCAAGCTGGAATTCAGCAGTTTGGAAACCTTCAGGGAGTTTTTCATTTATAGTCCCCTCAATAACTCTCTGACCCGCAAAGCCTATAAGTGTTTTAGGCTCAGCAAGTATAATATCTCCAAGCATACCAAAACTTGCACTTACACCGCCTGTTGTTGGGTCTGTAAGAACAGTTATATAAAGAAGTCCCGCATCATTATGTTTTGAAAGAGCAGCACTTACTTTTGCCATCTGCATAAGTGATATAATACCCTCTTGCATTCTTGCTCCGCCTGATGTTGTAAATATAATTATAGGAAGTTTTAAAGCAGTAGCTTTTTCAACTGCTCTTGTTACTTTTTCACCTACAACAGAACCCATTGAACCCATCATAAAGTTACTATCCATAACAGCAATAACAGCTTTATAACCGTTTATAGTACAAAGTCCTGTAACAACACCATCTTTAAGACCAGATTTTTCCTGTGCTTTTTTTATTGTCACATCATAATCAGGATATCCCATTGGATTTTTTGCACACATATTTCCATTTATTTCTTCAAATGAATTTTCATCAGTAATAAGAGCTATTCTTTCCATAGCTCCTATTCTGAAATGACCGCCACAGTGAGGGCATATTTTATATTCTCCGATATCCTTTTTATAAACTGTTTTTTTACAATATTTACATTTTAACCATAAACCGTCAGGAATACTTGGGGACTCAATATCTTCATTTTTTGTATTCTGAACATGTTGTATTGTAATATAATTTTTCTTTTTAAATAAATTCAAAGGCTACGCCCTCCCTTACTTTTTATGGCTATTATTTTATTATTTCTCTGCCTATAAAAGAAGTATCAAATTTACCTTCTAAATAAAGTTTATTATTAAGTATAGCTTCTTGGAATTCAATATTTGTATCTATACCATGTATAACAAATTCTCCAAGAGCTCTTTTCATTTTTGAAATAGCTTCATTTCTATCTGCACCATATGTTATAACTTTTGCAATCATTGAATCATAATATGGTGGAATTGTATAACCTGCATAAACAGCACTATCAACACGAAGCCCTAAGCCACCACCCGGCATAAGAAGATAATCTATTTTTCCTGGTGAAGGAGCAAAGTTTTTAGCAGGATTTTCAGCATTTATACGACATTCAATAGCATGACCTTTAAAAACAACATCATCTTGAGTAAATGAAAGAGGCTCATTTGATGCAATTTTAATCTGCTCTTTAACAATGTCTATTCCTGTAATCATTTCTGTTACAGGGTGTTCAACCTGTATACGAGTATTCATTTCCATAAAATAGAATTTTTGTGAACTTTCTTCATAAAGAAATTCTATTGTACCAGCACCTTTATAACCTACGATTTTAGCGGCACGAATAGCAGCTTCACCCATTTGAACACGTATATCTTCAGAAAGTACAGGAGAAGGAGCTTCTTCCAGGACTTTCTGATTTCTTCTTTGCATTGAACAATCTCTTTCACCAAGGTGAATAACATTTCCAAAGTTATCACCAAGAATTTGAACTTCAATGTGACGTGCATTTTCAATAAGTTTTTCCATGTACATAGCATCATCACCAAAAGCGGCTATTGTTTCACTTTGGGCAGCTTCAAAGGCTTTTGCAAGTTCTTCTTTTTCTCTCACAATACGTATACCTTTTCCGCCACCACCTGCTGATGCTTTAACAATAACAGGATAACCAAGTTCTTCTGCTACTTGGTATGCTTCTTCAATACTATTTACAACACCGTCACTACCTGGTATAACAGGAACTTTAGCTTCTATCATAAGTTGTCTTGCATTTGATTTATTACCCATTTCATCTATTGTTTTAGGGTCAGGACCTATAAATTTTATATTACATTCCTCACACATTGTAGCAAATGTAGAATTTTCTGCAAGAAAACCAAATCCTGGGTGAATACCTTGTGCTTTTGTTAAAACAGCAGCACTTATAATATTTTGCATATTAAGGTAGCTGTCAGAACCTCTTGCAGGACCTATACAAACTGCCTCATCTGCAAGTTGTGTATGAAGAGCATCTCTATCTGGTTCAGAAAACACAGCAATAGTATGTATACCCATTTCACGACAAGCTCTTATTATTCTAACGGCAATTTCGCCTCTGTTGGCTATCAAAATTCTTTCAAGCACAAAAACACCTCCAAAAATTTTTGGAAATTATCCAATCATAAATGTAATTTCAGCTTCTGCTGCTTTTTTATCTCCAACATAAGCAATACCTTTTGCAACACCAGCATTCTTTTTAAGTTTTAAAAGTTCAACTTCAAGACGAAGTGTATCACCCGGCACTACATTTTTTCTGAATTTAGCTTTATCAACAGCAGCAAGGAAAGCAATTTTTCCTTTAAATTCTTCTTTTGAAAGAACAGCAACAGCACCAGCCTGTGCCATAGCTTCTATTATAAGCACGCCCGGCATTACAGGTAACTGTGGAAAATGTCCCTGAAAGAAAGGTTCATTCATTGTAACATTTTTTGTTGCAACAACTTTTTCACCCTCAACAATCTCATCAATTCTATCTACAAGAAGAAATGGGTATCTGTGAGGTATAACTTTCATAATTTCATTTATATCCATCATAATGTATTTCTCCTTAACCTATAACAAAAAGAGGTTCACCAAATTCAACAAGCTGACCATTTTCAACTAAAATATCTAAAACTTCACCATCAAAGTCACTTGTTATTTCATTCATAACTTTCATAGCTTCAACTATACAAAGCACATCACCTTTTGAAACTTTATCACCTTTTGAAACGATAGGAGGTTTTCCAGGACTTGTACTTGAATAAAATGTTCCTACAATAGGTGATTTTACAATATTACCACTTATTTCTTTAGTTTTTTCTTCTGCAACAACTTCTTCTGTTTCAGTAGCAGGTGCAACTGGTGTCTGTACAGGTACAGAAACAGGTGTTGCAACAGGAGCTGGTACTGGTGCAACAGGAACTTCTGCAACTGGTGCAAACTCTTTACCGTTTTTACTCATTTTAACACTAACATTATCCATAGACAACTCAAAATTTGTGAGTTTTGAATTATCTATTATATTTATAAGTTCTTTAATATCATTATAAGTCATTATTTACCCTCCCATTTCTTGAAACAGAGAACAGCATTATGTCCGCCAAATCCAAGAGAATTTGATAAAGCATATTTTAAATCTGCACTTCTTCCAACATATGGAACACAATCAAAATTACAGTTTTCATCTTTTTCATCAACATTTAATGTAGGTGGAATAAAACCTTCTTCAAGTGCTTTAACACAAACAATAGCTTCTATTGCACCAGCAGCACCTAAAAGATGACCTGTCATTGATTTTGTTGAACTAACAGGAACATTAGGAGCTACATCACCAAGTGCATAGTTAATAGCTTTAATTTCAGAAGTTTCATTTGCAGGTGTACTTGTTCCATGTGCATTTATATATGAAACATCAGAAGGAGTTATTTCTGCTTCTTCCATAGCAAGTTTCATAGCTCTACCAGCACCACTTCCGTCTGGAGAAGGAGCAGTCATATGATATGCATCACCTGTTGCACCATATCCAACAACCTCACCATAAATTTTAGCACCTCTTTTAAGTGCATGTTCAAGTTCTTCAAGTATAACAATACCAGAACCATCACCCATAACAAAACCATCTCTATCTTTATCAAAAGGTCTACAAGCCTTTTTAGGGTCTGGGTTTGTTGAAAGTGCAGTAAGATTTGTAAATCCTGCAACACCTATTTGTGAAATTGCAGCTTCTGCACCACCAGCAATAATTATATCAGAATATCCATGTTTAATACTTCTAAAAGCATCACCAATACAGTTTGTACCTGAAGCACAAGCAGTAACAACATTTTCACAAATACCCTGTGCACCAAATTTAATTGCGATATTTCCTGCAACCATATTACTTATTGCCATAGGTATAAAAAGAGGAGAAACTTTTGAAGGTCCTTTTTCATAAAGTTTTCCAACCTGTTCTTGTATTGTAACCATACCACCTATACCAGAACCAACAATAACACCTAAACGTTCTTTATTTATTTCATCAAGGTTAAGACCTGAGTCTTCAACAGCCTGTGTTGCTGCTGCAATACCATATATTGAAACCATATCATTTCTTTTAAGTTCTTTTTTCTGAACATATAAAGTTGGGTCAAAATCTTTAACTTCAGCAGCAATTTTAACTTTAAAATCAGTAGTATCAAAACTTTTTATAAAATCAATACCACTTACGCCATTTTTAATACTAGACCAAAAATCATTTACATTATTTCCAACAGGCGTAACTGCTCCCATACCTGTAATAACTACTCTTCTACTCATAAAATTAATTTACCTTCCTCTCTCAGTTCATTACCATTCCGCCGTCTACGTTAAGTACCTGACCTGTGATATATCTGTTTTTAGCAAGGAATACAGCAGCTTCCGCAATATCTTCTACCTGACCAAATTTTTTAAGAGGTATTGTATTAAGCATTGCTTCTTTAACATCATCTTTAAGAACAGCAGTCATATCTGTTTCTATAAATCCTGGAGCAATAGCATTACATGTTATTCCTCTTGCTGCAAGTTCTCTTGCAGTTGATTTTGTAAGACCAATAACACCTGCTTTTGATGCAGCATAGTTTGCCTGACCTACATTACCCATAAGTCCAACAACTGATGAAAGATTTATTATTGCACCACTTTTCTGTTTAAGCATAACAGATGAAACATGTCTTATTGTATTAAATGTACCTTTAAGATTTGTATTTATAACTGAGTCAAATTCATCTTCTGACATTCTCATAAGTAACATATCTCTTGTAATACCTGCATTATTTACAAGAACATCAACTGAACCAAAATGTTTTTTACTTTCTTTTATAAGTGTTTCAGCTTCACTATATACACTTACGTCAGCTTTAAAAGGAAGGCACTCAACACCATAGCTTTTAATTTCTTCTATAAGTTCGTCTGAAACATTACTTCTATAATTTAAAACAATGTTACAGCCTTCTTTTGCAAAGCGTAAAGCAATAGCTCTACCTATACCTTTTGCAGCACCTGTTACGATAACTGTTTTATTTTTAAGCATAAATTATTTCTCCTTTAAAAATTAACCATTGAGTTTTGCTAATGTTTTCTCAAGTGACTTCATATCTTCAACATTAAGTATTGTAGCACCTTTGATTGTTCTCTTAACAAAACCGCTTAATGCTTTTCCCGGTCCTATTTCTATAAATGTATCAACACCAAGTTCAGAAAGAGTTTTTATTGTATCTTCCCATTTTACAGGACTCATAACCTGTTTTATTAAAAGAGGAGCAATGTCCTCGTTATTTTCAATAATATTTCCTGTAACATTTGTGATTACAGGTATTTCCATATTTCCAATATTTATATTTTCAAGCTCTTTTGCAAGTTTTTCTGATGCTGGTTTTAAAAGTTCTGTATGGAAAGGTCCACTTACATTAAGTTTAACAGTAAGTTTTGCACCTTTTTCTTTTGCAATTTCTGCTGCTTTTTCAACAGCTTCTGCAATACCTGCAATAACAATCTGTCCTGGAGCATTATAATTCGCTGGTGCAACATATCCAATATCAGATGCTTCTTTACAACATTCTAAAACTAAATCTCTTTCAAGTCCCATTATGGCATACATACCACCAACACCAAAAGGAACTGCCTCTGTCATATATTTACCTCTTTTTTTAACGAGAGCAACAGCCTCATCAAAATTCATAGAGCCACTTGCAACATGAGCTGTATATTCACCAAGGCTTAAACCTGCAACATAATCAGCTTTTATACCTTTTTCTTCAAGTACTTTTAAAGCAGCAATACTAACTGTAAGTATAGCTGGCTGTGTATTTTCTGTTTTATTTAATTCTTCTTCATTTTCAAAGCACATATCTTTTATAGAAAAACCAAGTGCTTTATCTGCTCTATCAAATATTTCTTTTGCACAATCAAAATTTTCGTATAATTCTTTACCCATACCCACATACTGGGCTCCCTGTCCGCTGAACATAAAAACTGTTTTCATATTCTACCACCTATTTATTATTTTAATTCTCTTAATATAACAAAGCGGAACGCAAACATAAAGTTTGCGTACCGTTTTATACTAAAAAATTATCTTATTAATGATGAAGCCTTTTCCATAATTTCTTTATATTCATTATACATTTCTTCAATCATTTCTTTAGCTGTTTGTTCTTTAGAAACAAGACCTGCAATCTGTCCTGACATAACAGAACCGTTGTCAACATCTCCATCTTTAACAGCTCTTCTTAATGCACCTCTACCAAGAGCATCAAGTTCTTCTTGTGAAGCATTATTTTTTTCAAGAGCTTCAAATGCTCTTGCAAGTTTATTTCTTAAAACTCTAACAGGGTGTCCTGTTGACTGACCTGTTGTAGTTGTATCAATATCTTTTGCTTTTAATATTTTTTCCTTATATTTTTCATGTACAGTACATTCTTTAGCTACAAGGAAACGTGTTCCAAGCTGGAAACCTGAAGCACCAAGCATAGTAGCCGCAGCCATTCCTCTACCGTCAGCGATACCACCAGCAGCAATAACAGGAACATCAACAGCATCAACAACCTGTGGCACAAGAGCCATTGTTGTTGTTTTACCTACATGTCCGCCAGATTCTGTACCTTCAGCAATGACAGCATCAGCACCATCTTTAACAAACTTTTTAGCCATAGCAACAGAAGGAACAACAGGAATAACTTTTACACCTGCTTCTTTAAACTGTGCCATATATTTAAGTGGAGAACCTGCACCTGTTGTAACAACAGGAACTTTTTCTTCACATATAACCTTTACAATATCATCAACGAATGCTGATAAAAGCATAACATTTACAGCGAAAGGTTTATCTGTTTTTTCTTTTATTTTTCTTATTTCAGCACGACAGCCTTCACCGTCAAGATGACCTGTTGCTAAAACTCCAAGACCTCCTGCATTTGATACAGCAGAAACGAGTTCAGCATCAGAAATCCAAGCCATAGCCCCCTGAAATATAGGATATTTTATCCCAAGCATTTCACAAATATCTGTGTACATCTTTTTTCACCCTTATCCTACTAAGTAGAAAATTATTTCTCCATATTTTCTTCAACAAAGTTTACAGCGTCAGCAACTGTTTTGATAGCTTCAGCATCTTCAATTTTAACATCAAATTCATCTTCAATATCATTGATAATCTGGAAAAGGTCTAATGAATCAGCATCAAGGTCTTCTTTAACGCTTGTTTCCATTGTGATTTCTTCTACATCTTTACCTGTCTGTTCTGCAATAATTTCTCTAATTTTTTCAAATACCATTTTAAAATCCTCCTAAAATTGAATAATTTTTAAATTTATATAATAATTATAAGCACTGCCATTACCATTCTATAAGAAGAGTACCCCAAGTGAGTCCTCCTCCAAAACCTGTAATAAGTATTTTATCTCCTCTTTCAATCATTCCAGCCTCAACCATTTCATTAAGTGCAATAGGAATACTTGCAGAAGATGTATTACCGTAATCTTCCATATTTATGTAAAATTTATCCATAGGTATATTTGTTTTTTTAGAAATAATTTCTATTATTCTTGAGTTTGCTTGATGTGGTACAACATATTTAATTTCATTTCTGTCAATACCTGTTTTCTCAATTACTTTTTCAATACTCTTAGGTATTTCTCTTGTTGCAAACTGAAATATTGCTCTACCGTCCATAGAAATACATGAACGAGGTGCTTTTTCAACACCATTAAAAGCATTTGAAGCAACAATATTACTTGCAGTAAGTGACATACCTTTTTCACCGTCACTTCCAATATCTTCAGCAATAATTCCGCCATTTTCACTTCTTTCAAGTAAAACACCAGCAGAACCGTCACCAAAAAGTACACAAGTAGTTCTATCTGTCCAATCAGTAATTTTAGAAAGAACTTCTGTACCTATAACAAGTACATTTTTATATACTCCAGTTTTTATAAATTTGTCTGCTACGCTTAAAGCATAAACAAAACCTGAACAAGCAGCTGTAACATCAAAGGCAACTGCATTTTTTGCTCCTATATTTGCCTGTACAAGACAAGCTGTTGAAGGAGTTGAGAAATCTGATGATACAGTAGCAACAATAATAAGTTCAATATCAAGAGGGTCTATATTACCCTTTTTCAAAATATTTTCTGCTGTTTTTGTTGCCAAATCAGAAGCATTTTCTCCATTTGATACATGGCGTCTTTTGATACCTGTTCTTGAAGAAATCCATTCGTCATTTGTATCAACTATTTCTGAAAGTTCATCATTTGTAACTATTCTTTCTGGAACATAACTTCCAGTATAAAGTATCTTAGAAGAAAACATATTTATCTCCTTTTTATCAAAATAATATTATTTACAGTTTAAGTTATACTTCTCTTTCAAAAATACGTTTAATTTAGATAATGATTTTCTAAGTGCCAAATCTTCTTCTTCGGTTAAATCGGAAATTGCTGTTTTAACCATATCTGCATGAAACTTTTCATGTACTCTATAAAGAAGACGACCTTTTTTTGTAAGACCAACTTTAACAACTCGTCTATCATTATCACTTCTGTATCTTTCACAATAACCTTTTTTAACAAGATTATTGATTGCAACAGTAAGAGTTCCTACTGTTATATTAAGATTTTTTGCAATCTCGCTCATACTTTTAGGTTCATACATACCTATCTCCTCAACAGTATGAACTTCTGTTACGGAAACATCATTAAACTGTCCTGACTTTAAAGCATTTTCTTCTATTATAAGTATGTCATTAAAAACGTCAACTAAAAGTTGATTTATAACAGCTAATGTTTCTTCCATATATTCCTCCATAACAATTTGGTTATCAAATATTTTGACAATCAAAGTATATAGTATTTTTTTTACATAGTCAACACTTTTTTTCTGACAAATTCCTTAAAATATAGCTATTCCAAGAAAAACATATATTGATTTCGAAACATAGTTATTGACACTACGTGTCATATGTATTATATTTATGCTATAAAACTTTGATACTCAAAACTTTGGGGGAGATGAATTTATATGAAACTTAAACCTTTGATTATAGGTGATTTAAAGGCAGAAATTCCTATCATACAAGGAGGTATGGGAGTTGGAATAAGCCTTTCCTCTCTTGCCGGTGCTGTTGCAAAAGAAGGTGCAATAGGTATAATTTCTGCTGCACAACCGGGTTATAAAGATGAAAAATCTTTTGGCGAACATTCTGCTGAAACAAATTTTGAAGCATTAAAATATCATATAAAAGAAGCAAAAAGAATTTCAAACAATGGAATTATAGGTGTAAATGTTATGAGAGCCTCACAGCGTTACGACGAATATATAAAATGCTGTGTAGAAGGTGGTGCTGATATAATTATATCAGGTGCAGGACTTCCAATAGAACTTCCTGCTCTATTAAAAGATACAAATGTAAAATTTGCTCCTATTGTTTCATCATTAAAAGCAATAAAAGTACTTTTCAAAATGTGGGACAGAAGATATAAAACAGTTTCTGACTTTGTTGTTATAGAAGGTCCAAAAGCTGGAGGTCATCTTGGTTTTTCACCAGAAGAACTTGAAAAAAATGATTTTTCAAACTATGATGAAGAAGTTGTAAAAATAATTGAATATGTAAAAGAATTTGAAGAAAAGTATAATAAAAGTATACCTGTAATATTTGCAGGTGGTGTTTATGACAGAAGTGATATTGACCATTATATGAGCCTTGGTTGTTCTGGTGTACAAATGGCAACTCGTTTTGTAGCAACAGAAGAATGTGACGCTGATATAAAATATAAAATGGCATATGTAAATGCTAAAAAAGAAGATATAGTTATTGTAAAAAGTCCTGTTGGTATGCCGGGACGTGCAATAAGAAATGATTTTATAAAACTTAGAGAAAAAGAACGTGAAAACGTAACAAAATGTTATCGTTGTCTTGACCATTGTAATCCAAAAGAAACACCTTATTGTATAACAAGTGCTCTTGTTCGTGCTGTAAAAGGTGATGTCGATAATTCACTTATATTCTGTGGTGAAAATGCTTACAGAATAGATAAAATCGTTACTGTAAAAGAGCTTTTAGACGAACTTAATTCATAAAAAAAGAGGGTTTCCCCTCTTTTTTTATTTCTTATCATTTTTTATTATAATATACAGTATGTATCCATATATTTTTTCATATTTTCAAGAACATCTCCATAAGTTCCCTGTTCTTTAAGATATTCATAAATATCAACAACAGATATTATTGAATGAACATTTATACCAAATTCTTCTTTAACTTCCATAATAGCTGTTTTTTCGCTATTCTGACCAACTTCACAACGGTTTACAGATATAAACATATCTTTAACTTTAACATCAGCACTATCAAAAAGTATAGGCATTGTTTCTCTTATAGCTGTTCCTGCTGTAATAACATCTTCAATTATTATAATTCTATCACCGTCAACAGGTTTATAACCTACAAGGCTTCCACCTTCGCCATGGTCTTTAACTTCTTTTCTATTAAAGAAATATGCTTTATCAATATTATATTCTGTTGCAAGTGTAGCTGCTGTTGATGCTGCAAGAGGAATACCTTTATAAGCAGGACCAAACATTGCATCAAATTCATCACCGCAAGTTTCTTTTATAAGTTCAGCATAAAATTTTGCAAGTGTAGCAATCTGTTTACCTGTTTTATAGTTACCTGTATTTACAAAGTATGGTGTAAGACGTCCACTTTTTGTTTTAAACTCTCCAAAACGAAGTACATCAGCACTCATCATAAATTCAATAAATTCTTTTTTCTTTGCTGTTAACATATTAAATACCCTCCATTAATCTATAATACCACGTATTTCAGATAAATCTTTAATACCATATTTTCTCATATAATTTTCAATTCCTTCAACAACTTCAATAGTAGCAAAAGGATTTGCAAAGTTAGCAGTACCAACAGCAACTCCTGTTGCACCAGCCATAATAAATTCTATTGCATCATCACCGTTTGATATACCACCCATACCAATTATAGGAACATCAACAGCTTTTGAAACCTGATAAACCATTCTAACAGCAACAGGTTTTACAGCTGGACCGGAAAAACCACCTATTTTATTTGCAAGCACAGGTTTTCTTCTATGAATATCAATTCTCATACCCATAAGAGTATTTATAAGAGAAAGAGCATCAGCACCACCACTTACAGCAGCTCTTGCTATTTCAGTAATATCTGTTACATTAGGGCTTAATTTTACTATAAGAGGACGTTTTGTATATTTTTTAACCTCAGAAACAACTTTTTCAACCATAACAGGTTGTGTACCAAAAGCAATACCACCTTCAGAAACATTAGGACAAGATATATTAAGTTCAAATAAATCTATATCAGCATCAGAAAGTTTTTCTGCCACTTCGCAGTATTCTTCTATTGAGTGACCACATATATTTACAATAATTTTTGTATCAAACTGTCTTAAAAATGGAATATCATTTTCCATAAAATAATCTGCACCAGGGTTCTGAAGACCTACTGAATTAAGCATACCACCATATGTTTCAGCAATACGAGGTGAATTATTTCCTTTCCAAGGGTGTGCAGCAACACCTTTTACAGTAACAGCACCAAGTCTATTAAGGTCAACAAACTCGCCGTATTCTCTACCAGAACCGAATGTTCCAGAAGCTGTTGTAACAGGGTTTTTCATTTCAACACCACATATATTTATACTTGTATTAATGTTACTCATTCCAAACCACCTCATTACTTAAAAATACAGGGCCGTCTTTACAAACCTTAAGATTTGACCAATCGCTTTCTCCTTCTTTTTTGATTTTTACAGCACAGCCAACACAAGCACCAATTCCACAAGCCATTCTTTCTTCCATAGAAACTTGTGCTTTAATTCCTTTTTCTTCTGCCCAATCAGCAACAGCTTTAAGCATTATTTTAGGACCACAAGAATATATTGCATCAACATCTGGATTTATTTTTCTTACAAGTTCAACTGCATTTCCCTTAAATCCTTCTGAACCATCATCAGTAGCAACATATACATCAGCACCAAGTGCTTTAAACTCCTTAACAAGTATAGGATTTGTTCTTGCACCTATAAAAACTTGTTTTTTTCCTTTAAGTCTTTTAGCAAGTTCAAGGAGTGGAGGAACACCGATACCACCACCAATAAGTACATTATTTGTACATTCTTCTGATATATCATATCCATTTCCAAGAGGTCCAAGAACTTTAACAGTATCTCCTGCTTTTAATGCTGAAAAAAGTTCTGTTCCTTTTCCAACAACTTGAAATACCATTCTTATTGTACCTTTTTTTTCATCAATACCACATATACTTATAGGACGTGGAAGTAAACATTCCCCTTTTCCTGTATATACATTTATAAACTGCCCTGCTTTAGCTTCTTTTGCTATTTCTGGAACAGATATAAGCATATCATATATATTTTCGGATATATTTTCATTTTTTATAATTTCAGCAATACTAACCGATTTCATATATTTCCTCCAAAAAAATTAGTTTAAAATGGGGAATAGTAATATTCCCCATTTTTTATTTATTATTTTAATCTATATTTATTAAGGTCATCCCTCATATCAATTACAGCCTGTCTTGAAGCCTTAGCAAAATCCTTTTCAGAGAATATATCTTTATATTTATCATTTTTATATGCAGCAATAATTCCTCTTGATGAATTTATAATAGCACCAAGACCATTTTCGTCAAAGCATACAGCAAGGTCTTCAGCTTTTCCACCTTGTGCACCATATCCAGGAACAAGGAAGAATGTATGTGGCATTAATTTTCTTAAATTTTCAGCCTGACTTGGGTGTGTAGCACCAACAACAGCACCTACGCTGCTATATCCATATTTCCCTCTGAAATCTTCGCCCCATTTTTCTGTAAGTTCGCCAACTTTTTCATAAAGTTTCATACCGTTTACATCAAGGTCTTGAAGTTCTCCACTGTTTGGATTTGATGTCTTAACAAGTACAAACATACCTCTTTCATAATCTTTACAGTTTCCAAAATATGGTTCAATAGAGTCAATACCAAGATATGGATTTAATGTTATAAAATCTTCATAATATATTTCAAGTTTTTCACCGTCAATATCAACTCGTCCAATATGTCCATCAGAATAAGCCTCTGCTGTTGAAGCAATATCACTTCTTTTAATATCTCCAATTATAATAAGACCTTTGCTTTTTGCATACTGAATTGTTCTTATATAGCAATCCATACCTTCTGGTCCAAACATTTCATACATAGCAACCTGTGGTTTAACAGCAGGTATAAGGTCATATGTTGCATCAATTATTTCTTTATTAAACATAAAGAATGCTTCTGCAACAGCCTTAGGAGTTTTTCCAAACTTTTCATAACATTCATTAACAATATGTTTTGGAACATATGAAAGACGAGGGTCAAGACCTACAACAGTAGGATTATTTGTTTCTTTAATTTTTTCAATAAGTTTATCTATTATCATTTTAAATCCTCCGAATTAAACAAGTTCGCCTTTTTCAACAACAACTTTTCCGCCTACTATTGTATATTCAATTTTACCTTTTACTTCATATCCATCAAAAGGACTGTTTTTACTCTTAGAAGCAAATTTTGAAACATCAACTTTATATTCAGCTTCTGGGTCAATTATTGTAATATCAGCAACTTTACCTACTTCAATAGAACCTTTATCTATACCAAGCATTTTTGCAGGGTTAATTGTCATTTTTTCAATAAGCTGTGAAGGTGTAAGCCAACCTTCTCCAATAAGAACTTTAATTCCGAGAGGAAGTGCAGTTTCAAGACCTACAATACCAAAAGCAGCTTTTTCATATTCGCAGTTTTTCTCATCAAGACTATGTGGAGCGTGGTCTGTGGCAATAATTCCTACTGTACCATCTTTTAAAGCCTCTTTAAGTGCTAAAACATCTTCTGCTGAACGAAGTGGAGGGTTCATTTTTGTATTTCCGTCATAATCCATAACGGCTTCATCAGTAAGTGTAAAGTGATGTGGACAAATTTCAGCAGTTACATTTTCACCTCTTGCATGAGCTTCTCTTAAAAGCTGTATACTTCCTTTTGTACTAACATGGCAAATATGAAGTTTTGAATTTGTACTTCTAGCAAGTATTATATCTCTTGCAACAATAACTTCTTCAGAGTCATTTGAAATACCTTTAAGTCCAAGAAGCTGACTTGCAGCACCAGCATTCATTGAACCACCACCAACAAGGCTCATATCTTCACAATGTGAAAGTACAGGAATATTAAACATTTTAGCATATTTCATAGCTGTTTTTAAAAGACCTGATGAAAGAACGCTTTTTCCGTCTTCACTTATAGCACAAGCACCTGCATTTGCCATTTGTCCAATATTTGCAAGTTCTTCACCACTTTGTCCTTTTGTAATGGAACCAATAGGAAGAACATTTACAACACCATCACGAGCAGCTTTCATTTTTATATATTCAACCATAATTTCACTATCTGTAACAGGGCTTGTATTAGGCATACAACATATTGTTGTAAAACCACCTTTTGCTGCTGCTCTTGTTCCTGTTGCTATTGTTTCTTTATATTCATATCCTGGGTCTCTTAAATGAACATGAACATCAATAAATCCTGGTGTTACCCAACATTTATCAGCATCTATAATTTTATCAGCATCATCATTTATATTTTTTTCAATTTTTTCTACAATACTATCATTAACAAGCACGTCCATAACTTCATCAATGCCTGTTGCAGGGTTTATAAGTCTACCATTTTTAATAAGAATTTTCATTATTTTTTACCTCCTTCAATAAGAAGTTTAAGTATAGCCATACGTACAGCCACACCATTTTTAACTTGTACATTTATAACAGAATGTTTACCATCAATAACTTCAGTACTAAGTTCAATACCTCTATTTACAGGACCTGGGTGCATTACAAGAACATCATCTTTAGCATATTTAAGAAGTTCTTTATCAACACCAAAAAGCTCTCTATATTCATTAAGTCCCGGAAAAGCTGTTGTTTTTTGTCTTTCAAACTGTATACGGAGTCCCATAACAACATCTGCACCTGTAATAGCTTCTTTAACATCAGCTGTTGTTTTTACACCAAGAAGACCACTTCCACCAAGGAGAGTTGAAGGTCCTGCAAGAGTAACATCAGCACCAAGTTTTGTAAGACCAAAAACATTACTTCTTGCAACACGACTATGAGAAATATCACCAATAATAGCAACTTTTAAACCTTCAAAATGTTTTTTGTAATCAAGAATTGTATAAAGGTCTAAAAGAGCCTGTGTTGGGTGTTCATTTGAACCATCTCCGGCATTAACAACATGAGCCTCAACATTTTTAGCAAGCACATGAGGTGCACCTGTAAGACTGTTTCTCATAACCATAATATCAATACCCATTTGGTCAAGAGTTTTACCTGTATCTATAAGGCTTTCACCTTTTTTAACGCTACTTGTAGCAACACCAAGGTCTTGAACTGTTGCACCAAGGTATTTTCCAGCAAGGGCAAAAGATGTTTTTGTTCTTGTACTATTTTCATAGAAAAGAGTTACCATACTTTTCCCTTTAAGTTCACCTTTTCTAAGTGAACCATCATCTATTCTAAGCTTCATTTCTCTGGCAGTTTCGAGAACTGTAAGTATTTCTTCCTTACTCATGTCTTTAAGACCAAGAATATCTTTTCTCTGTAACATTTTATACCTCCTAACATATATACAAAAATAAAGGCAACAAAAAGAAATACTTTTTATCGCCTAAATATTAACCATAAAAAAAGAGAAATAACAATAAACTTTTTTACTATGTTTTGAAGTTTTAAAAGCCATTGTTATTCCTCCTCATTTGTTTAATACACATTGTTGAAAATTTTAGCATTTTGTATCTATTTTGTCAATATTATAAGGCAAAAAACATACTATTAATACTAAATATTATTTTATCATAAATTAATATTTTTTTCATCAATTTTATTTAATTATTTATATCAGAATTATACTTTTCAAGTACAGCATAATTATCATTTACACTAATCATTGTATATGTTCCATGTTCTATTTTTAAATGCCAAAAACTTTTTTGTCCTATATCCAATGCTGAACATAACAAAGAGCATAATGTACCATTATGTGACACAATAAGAATGTTTTTTAAATTATTATATTTCTCTAGTATATTAAAAAAAGCATTTTCTATTCTATTAGCAAATTCCATATAACTTTCACCATTCGGAAATTTTATATCAAGCCAATTTTCTGTCCATATCTTATAATTTTGTGGGTCATTTTCCATAATATCTTTAAATGTTCTATTTTCCCAATCACCAAAATTTATTTCTCTAAGACCTTTTTCTTTTACAATATCAATATTTCTATTTCCTTTTATGATTTCTGCTGTATGATATGCTCTTTTTAAATCAGAAGATATTATTAAATCAACATCTATATTTTCAAAAAAATTTCTTAAATTTTCTGCTTGTAAAATACCTGTTTTATTTATATCACAATCGGTACTTCCATAATAAACCCTTTTAACATTTAAGTCTGTCTGACCATGTCTAACCATATATATATTCATAATAAATTCATCTCCATAATATAAACTAACATAAATACTATTTCTGTAAGTTCACTACCTGCACCCAGTGTATCTCCTGTCATACCACCTATTATTTTTTCACAATGCTTTCTGTATAAAACAGCAAAAACCATACATATTATTATAGGCAATACAGAATATTTTAAAAGTAATACACCTATTATAACCATTCCTAAAAACATTGTTAAAACACTTCTAATATCATATTTTTCTCTTAAATATATATTTCCAAGTCCTTCGCCTGTTCTTGCATATTTACTGTTAAAAAGTAAAGGAGTAGCCATTTTTCCTACAACAGGTGCAAGTATAATAGCAAATATACCTTTATCAAAACCAAGAGAATATATTACAGAAACTCTTATAAGTATATCAAAAACAATAGCAATAGCACCATTTGTGCCAACTCTGCTATCTCTCATAATCTCAAGTATTCTTTCTTTTTTTCTTGATGAATAAAGTCCATCACAAGTATCAGCAAGCCCATCAATATGAAATCCACCTGTTACAATTATTCCTGAAAGTACAGCAAAAACAGAAGCAACAAGTATACTTCCACTTAATGAAAAAAACATAAATACTAAAAAATTTATAATACCAACTATAAGCCCTATAATAGGGTAATAAATTATACCTTTTGCAAACTCCTCATTTGAAAGTATTGTATCATTATTAAAAGGCACAGGAATTCTTGTTAAAAATCTTAATGTAAGTATAAAAAGTTGCATATTAAACCTCACTTTATTTTAATAGGTATACCGCATATTGTCATATAAACCTCATCACTTTCTTTGCCTGCGATTTGGTTTATTTTTCCTGCAATATCTCTAAAATTTCTACTTAACTTATTTTCTGGAACTATGCCCATACCTATTTCATTTGTAACAAATACTATTTCTTTTCCTGTTTCTTTTACTGCTTTAATAATATTTTTAAAATCCTCAATAATTCTTTTTTCTGTGTTTAAAAAATCTTCACGTGTCATATTTTCGGGATTTTTTGCATATTCAAATATAAGATTTGTAATAAATATAGTTATACAATCAAAAAGTATACAATCCTCTTTACTTTCGTATATTACTTTATCAATATTTTTAAAACCTTCATATGTAAACCAATTTTTAGGACGTCTTTTTTTATGCAATTCAATACGAAGTTTCATTTCATCATCAAAAGGTATTGATGTTGCTATATAAAGTATATTTTTATATTTTTGTGATACAATTTCTTCTGCAAACTGACTTTTTCCACTTCTTGCACCACCTGTTACAAGTATCATAAATTATTCCTCTCTTATGTCTATATATTTACTTTTGTCTATTTCAGTATCATCAAATGTTATCATTTCATTTACAATTTTAACAGCTGACTCTGCAACATACATTGCAAAAGGACAGCCAGAACCTTCTCCCAATCTCATACCAATATCAAATATAGGTTTTACACCTATTTCATTTGATGCAACAGTAAACCCTTTTTCTGCTGAAATATGAG
Source organism: uncultured Clostridia bacterium (assembly GCA_944379995.1). Taxonomy (GTDB): domain Bacteria; phylum Bacillota; class Clostridia; order Lachnospirales; family Anaerotignaceae; genus Fimicola. The sequence continues at coordinate 100,509 of CALWGF010000005.1, read as the reverse complement.
AAGGAACCATAAAATCTTTTGTTATAGGACATAATTTATAAGCTGCCAAAGCTGCTGCCATAGATATAACACCATCTATAACAATAGGTACTCTAAAATAAGCACCACCTACAAAAACACCCATAAGCCCTGCAATATCAAATCCACCTACTTTTTGAACAACCTCCATAGGATTTTCAGTATTTGGATTATTAACATCAATTATTTTTTTAACTACATTTACTTTATGATTACGACCTTCTTCTGTAAGTCCTGCACCCTTTCCTACAATATTTTCAGGGTTTTCATTACAAAGTACAGATATAACAGCTTCTGAAGTAGTTGTATTACTTATACCCATTTCACCAGTACCTATAATGTTATATCCTTCTCCTTTAAGTTTGCCTACAATATTAAAACCTATCATAAAAGCCTTTTCAAATTGTTCAACTGTCATGGCTTCCCCTTTTGCACAATTTTTTGTACCATAGGTTATTTTTTCATTTATTATACCTTCTTCATTAATATCAGCATCTATACCAATATCAATAACCTTTAAATCAATATTACCTTGTTTTGCAAGCACTGCAACACCTGTAACACCTTTTAAAAAATTAATTGTCTGTATTTTAGTTACTTCTCTTGGTGAAGTACTGACACCTTCATAATACACACCATTATCAGCACACATTATAACAATAGCTTTTTTATCCATTGAATTAAAAATATTTCCTGTTATACCTGAAAACTGTATGGCTAATTCTTCAAGTCTGCCAAGACTTCCAATAGGCTTAATAAGATTATCGTTATATATTTTTGCTTCTTCAATTGCTTTTTTATATAGCGGTTTTATATCCTTTAAAATTTCTGATATGTTCATAATAAATAAATCTCCCAAAAAAGTTTTTTATTATTTTACTATAAAATTACATAAAAAAAAAGCATCATACAGATGCTTTTGATGTGTCAATATTATATATATTATTTCTTATAAATACACTTATTAAAACACTTACAACTAATTTTATAACATCAAGTGGCACAAAAGGAATTACTGCAAGTGAAAGTGCTTTATAAAGAGATATGCTTGAAATAAACATAAATTGTATTGTTCCTATGGCATATAATACAATAAGTCCTATAATCATAGATATAAATATTTTTATATTTTTTATAAATTTATTATCTGTATTTTTTACAAATTTTTCGATACAATAACCTGTTACAAATGCCTCTGCTATAAATCCTAATATATACCCACCTGTTGGTCCTGCAAGTGCAGTAACTCCACCTTTCATTCCAGAAAATACAGGTAAACCACAAAGACCTATAAGGACATAAATTAAAACAGATAAACCACCATATTTTTTGCCTAAAACAGCACCAGCAACACTTACACCTATAACTTGTAATGTAATTGGAATTGATGTAAAAGGTAAATATATTGTTATTGCTGCAAAACAACATAATATAGCTGCAAAAAGACCACATAATACTATATTTTTTGTTTTCATAATTTGTTTCTCCTTTCTGTTATGTATGATATTATACAAAAACAGAAAGATAACGTCAACCATATTTAAAATTATTAGTTGACATTACCCTTTTTATATGTTAACTTTCATATGGAAGGAGAATAACAAATTTTGAACCTTTACCTATTTTACTTTCAACCCATAATTTTCCGTCATAAAGGAAAACTATATGTTTAACAATAGAAAGTCCAAGACCTGTTCCGCCAGCTTTTCTTGAACGACCTTTATCAACTCTATAAAATCTTTCAAATATTCTTTCTTTTGACTCTTCTGGTATTCCTATACCTGTATCCTGAACATTTATCTCAATATATCTTCTATTTTTTCTACAAGATATTTTCACACTACCTTCTTCAGTATATTTTATACCATTTTCAATAAGATTAATAAACATTTGAGATATTCTATCTCTATTGCATTTAAACTTTGGTATATTATCAGCAAATTCTTTTATAAGCTGTATATTTTTTGCTTTAGCTTGTGGTTCTAAAACTTCACAAACACTGTCAACAATTTCTTCTAAATTAGCATATTCAAGATTAATATCTTCTTTTCTTGTTTCTATTTCCGAAAGAGAAAGTATATCTTGTATAAGTCTAAAAAGTCGTTTAGACTCTATTTCTATAATATCAATAAATTTGAGTGCTGTTTTTTTATCATCAATAGCACCAGCTTTAAGTGTATCAGTAAATCCCATTATTGAAGTAAGAGGAGTTTTAAGTTCATGTGTTACATTAGAAACAAAATCACTTCTCATCTGTTCAAGTTTTCTAATTTGTGTTACATTTTGGAAAACAATAACACTACCTATTTTTTCATTTTCAAAATGATTGCCTAATATAGGAGCAGCATAAATTCTTAATATTTTTGTTTCTTCCATAGCTGCTTTAAATGTTATTTCGTTAGATACATAATGATTTTTCTTTTGTACTTCCTCAACAATACCATATAACGCTTCGTCTCTTACTATATCATAAAAATTATAACCAATAACATCTTCCGGAAGATTAAAAAACTTTCTAAAAACAGTATTTATCATAAGAATATTATTATTGCAGTCAATAGCCACAACACCATTCATAAGACTGTTTAATATAGACTCTAGTTTAACATTTTCATTTTCTAAGGCATTTATTGTATCAGTAAGTCTTTCACTCATATAATTAAAAGAGTCTGTAAGACCTCCTATTTGGTCATTACTATTTTTAATGACAATTCTTTTTGAATATTTACCTTCGGAAATTTCTTTTGCTGCTTTTGTAAGTTCATCAATAGGTTTTGATATTTTATCAGAAAGAAAATATGCATAAATAAAAGCCATTCCTGCTGCTGCAATTATACCTGCCATAATATAAACCATTATTTGTTTTTGCATATTATGAAGTGCAGTAAGAGGAACTGATATTCTTAATACAATAGTTTCACCATTTATTACAACAGGAGTTGCCGAATATATATATTCAATGCCTATACTATCACTATAACGTATTTCAACATTTTCTTCACCTTTTAAGGCTTTTTCAACTTCTATTCTATTACTATGATTTTCCATTTGTATTTCATCAGCATCAGAATCAGCCAAAACTTTACCACTAGAATTTATAAGTGTAATTCTAAAATTTAATTCTTTACCATAACTTTCAACAAAATCATCATAATAATTTTCATCTATAATATTTTCATTAGAAACCATAATATCAGAAAGCATATGACTTTCTTTTAAAAGGTGATTTTTATATTCATTTCTATAAAATCCGCTATACATATGTACAGAAACAAAACCTGCAATACTTGAAATAAATAAAATTATAAGAATATATGATAATATAAGTTTTCTTTTCATTTTATCAATCCTCTCTAAACTTATATCCATATCCTCTTACAGTTTTTATAAATATAGGATTGCTGTCATCTTCTTCTATTTTCTTTCTTATATGTCTTATATGTACATCTACTGTACGTGTTTCACCAATATATTCATAACCCCAAATTTTTTCAAGTAGAATATCTCTTGAATATACTCTTCCCGGATTTTCTGCAAGAAGTTTAAGAAGTTCAAATTCTTTATGTGACATTTCAACTTCTTTACCATTTATTGTTACTGTACGTGTTTCAAGACCTATTTCAAGACCGTGTGTTGATATTTTTTTAACTTCATTTTTATTATCATCGTTTCCACGTTCTTCAATTCTTCTTAATACAGCTTTAAGTCTTGCCTGCATTTCACGAACACTAAAAGGTTTTGAAATATAATCATCAGCACCCATTTCAAGACCTAAAACCTTATCAAATTCTTCACCTTTTGCAGTAAGCATAATTACAGGTGTTTTTCTTTTTGTAGGGTTTGTTCTTATTCTTCTCAATACTTCAAGACCATCAATTCCCGGAAGCATAAGGTCAAGAAGAACTGCATCTACTTCTTTGTTTTCCAATATATCAAGACCTTCTTCACCGCTTTCAGCTTGTAAAACATTATAACCTGCATTTTCAAGATTATATCTTATAAGTTCAAGAATATGTATTTCATCATCTATTGTTAATATTGTTTTTTTTGACATTATTATTCCCCTTTTTTATTATATTTAACATTATAATAACAATTACTTACTTTTTGGTCAATTAAGTAAAGATAGCAAAAAAGACAAAAACCTTTTATTTATCAAGTATTTATCAAGGTTTTTGCCTTTTGTAAAATTTAAGTTAATCTTTATTTTTGTTTTCTTCAATATATTTTGCTGCACTTAATGCTGCAACAAGACCTTCACCAACAGCCTTTGATACTTGATATGGAGAACCTACACAGTCACCACAAGCATAAACACCTTTTACATTTGTACACATATTTCTATCAACTTTTATTGTATTGTTTTCAGTTTCAAGACCAAAAATAAGACTTGTTACAGGCATTGTTTTTTTTGCAAAAAATACAGCATCACAATTTATTTCTTTTCCATTAACAACTATACCCTCAACAAAATTTTCTCCAACAACTTTTTCCGCTTTTCCTGAAAGTAACTGTATATTACTATCAATATTTATTAAATCTTTATATAAAGGGACATATTTAACATTACAACCTATTGAATGAAGATAATTAGCTTCTGCTTCACCTTCTGTTGTTTCACCAACAACAACAATATTTTTATTTCTATAAAGCATACCGTCACAAGTAGCACAATAACTTACACCTTTTCCAACAAGTTTTTCTTCACCTTCAATATTTTTACTTCTACTTAATCCAAGAGCAAGTATTATTGTTTTAGCTTCAAAAAATTCATTTTCAGCATTTATAGTAAAATAATCACCCATTGAAAGTATCTGTGATATTTTACATTCTTTAAACTCTGCACCTTTATCTATTGCATGTTTAAAAAAAGAATTAAGCATGTCTTCACCTGTCATATTAGGCATACCAATATAGTTATCTATTTCCTTAGCCAATATAAGACTTGCATCTATACTTCTACCAAATACCATTACACTTTTATTTCTCTGACGAGCAGAAACAGCAGCAGAAAGTCCGGCTGGTCCTGCACCAATTATTGCTACATCTATCATTAAAATCATCTCCTATCATAAATAATTTACAAATTTATAATAACATAAAAGCGTACCAAAAGGTACGCTTTTATTATTTTATTTTTTTATGATATATTATTTATTTTTTTCTACTTTCTATTATTTTTTTCTGAACGTCCATAGGAGCTTCTTCATAACGTTCAAAATAATATTCATATGAACCTCTACCCTGTGTCATAGAACGAAGGTCAGTAGCATATTTTTGCATTTCAGCAATAGGCACTTCAGCAACAATAACTTTCTTTTCATTTTCAGGGTTCATACTAAGTATACGACCTCTTCTCTTATTAATGTCGCCCATAATATCACCCATATATTTGTCTGGTATTGTTACTTCAACATGAGCAATAGGCTCAAGTATTACAGGTTTAGCCTGTGGAAGCCCTTCTTTGAAAGCGACAGATGTAGCCATTTTAAATGCCATTTCTGATGAGTCAACAGGGTGATAACTTCCATCTACTAAAGTAGCTTTAAGTCCAACAACAGGGTATCCTGCAAGAACACCACTTTGAACACATTCCTGAAGACCTTTTTCAACAGCTGGGAAATACTGTTTTGGAACAGCACCACCAAATATTTTTTCTTCAAATATATAATCTTTTGTCATATCAAATGAAGGTTCAAATTCAATCCAAACATCACCAAACTGACCATGTCCACCAGATTGTTTCTTATATTTACCTTGAACTTTAACTTTTGATTTAATAGTTTCACGATAAGGAATAATAGGGTCAGAAAGTTCAACATCAATTTTATATTTTGTTTTAAGTTTATTTACAACAACATCAAGCTGATTTTCTCCAACACCTGTAATAATAGTTTGTTTTGTTTCTTTGTTTACTTCTACTTTTAAAGTTGGGTCTTCTTCTTTTATCTTTGTAAGAGCATTTGAAATCTTATCTTCATCACCTTTTCCCTTAGGAGCAATAGCCATTGAAAGAACAGGTTTTGGAAGGTCGATTTTTGGAAGAAGAACAGGGAAATATTTTGAACAAAGTGTATGTTGTGTTGAAGTATTTGTAAGTTTAGCTAAAGCACCAATATCTCCAGCATTAAGTTCATCAACTTCAATTTGTTCTTTTCCTCTCATAACATAAAGGTGTGCAACTTTTTCATATGTATCTGTTTCAGGGTTATAAACAGTTTTTGTATTATTAATAGTACCTGAAACTACTCTAAATAAATTAAGTCTTCCTACATAAGGGTCAGATATTGTTTTAAACACAAAACAAGCAAGATGTTCTTTTTCTGAGTTATAACGAACCATACCTGTATTTTCACCATTACGAAGGTCGATACATTCAAATGAAGGACGACATTCTTCTGATGGTGGTACAAACTTAACTAATGTACTCATAAGAAGTTTAATTCCATAGCCTTTTGTTGCTGAACCAAATATTGCAGGAGCTATTGAGAACTGTCTTATACCTTTTTTAAGTCCGTCATATATTTCTTCTAATGTAAGCTCTTCATCATTAAAATATTTTTCAAGAAGTTCATCATCACTTTCTGCTGCAACTTCAACAACCATAGAACGAAGTTCTTCAACTTCATCAACTTTATCAGCAGGAATATCACATTTTATAAGTTTTCCTGTTGCTACATCAAGCATTCTTGCATCTCTTTTAATTACATTTATAAAACCTAATATTCCATTTTCATCTCTAAAAGGAACCTGTAAAGGAGCAACTGTTTTTCCGAATTTGTCACGAAGTTCTTCAAGAGTTTTACGGAAATCTGCACTTTCATCGTCCATTTGATTTATAAAAAACATTCTTGGGATTTTCATTTCTTCTGTATATTCCCAAGCTTTTTCTGTTCCAACTTCAAGACCTGATTTTGCAGATACTACGGTAAGGGCGGTATCAGCTACGCTCATAGCAAGTTTAACTTCGCTTACAAAATCAAAATAACCCGGAGTATCAAGGAAATTAATTTTTGTATCTTTCCATTCTATTGGAAGCACAGATGTACTTACAGAAACCTTACGACGAATTTCTTCAGGGTCATAATCGCTTACTGTATTTCCGTCTTCTATTTTACCTTGACGGCTTGTAGCACCTGAATGAAAAAGTGCGGCTTCACCTATGGTTGTCTTTCCACAACCACTGTGCCCCAATAAAACAACATTTCTAACTTCATTAGCTGTATAACTTCTCATATATATGTACCTCCCTTATGTAAGTTAAGTCTTTTTTGTGTTTATAATATATATATTCTACATTTGTTATAATTCTCCTTCTTTTGCCATTAAATTTTATAATTATTATGCATTATATACAATACATATTGTCATTTTTTGTGAAATAATAAAACCACTCTATGTTTTTATACAAAGAGTGGTTAAAATTAAACAATTTTCACAATAGTAATTTTTTATAATTTTTATCTATCAATACAGCCCCTAAAGGTGCAGTTATTATTATTGCAGTTACAGCAGCAGTAAGAACAATATTTCCACAAGAAAGTCCCATAGCAAGAGGAACAGAACCTATTGCAGCTTGTACAGTAGCTTTTGGCATATATGCAATCATACAAAATATTTTTTCTTTTTTATTAAAAGGTGTTCCTAAAATACTTATATATACTCCAACAATTCTAAATACAAGAGCTAAAAGTATTATTACAACAAAAATATCACCTGACATAAGTGCATATCTTACATCAACAGTAGCACCCACAAGTATAAAAAGCATTATTTCTCCAGCTACCCAAAGTCTATTAAATTTATTTGAAATCCTTTTAGCAAGTTCCTTATTTTTAAAATATAACATGCCATTAAGTGACATAATTGCTAATAGTCCTGAAAAAGGTATATAATTTGATATAAAATCCTGACTATCATTTAATATAAATGATACACTCAATATTATAAGTACTTTTACAGTATCACGCATATGAATAGTTGTAAAAAGTTTTTCTAAAAAATAACCTATAATAATTCCTATTATTATTCCTATAATAATTGAAAATGGTACTTTTAAAAGTGCAGAAAAAGAAAAATTGCCACCTTGTGCCATTGATGTAAAAGAATAAAAAAGTACAATTACAAAAACATCATCAACAGAAGCACCAGCCATTATAAGCTGTGGTATACCCTTTTTTGTGCCTATTTCCTCCTCCATAAGTCTTAACATTCTTGGAACAATTACGGCTGGAGATACTGCTGCAACAACACTTCCCATAATAGCTGCATCAAGTATACTTATATTTAATATACGTGGTGCAATAATAATAAATCCTAAAATTTCAAAAACAGCAGGTACAAAACACATAAGTATTGCAGGACGACCAACTTTTTTAAGGTCATCAATATCAAGAGCAAGTCCAGCACGAGTAAGTATTATTATAAGTGCAATTCCTCTTAATTCAGAAGAAATATTAAGTATTTTAGGAGATATTAAATTTAATGCATAAGGTCCAAGTATAATTCCTGATATTAACATTCCAAGTATAGGTGGAAGTTTAAACCTTGAAAAAATCCCACCCAATATAATTCCAAATATAAACATAAGTGCAAAGCTAAATAACAATTTTAAAACTCCTCCTTTTTACAATTTTTGACAATAAAAAAGCTGATAACCCTGTGAAATTCACAGAAGTCATCAGCCATTTATTCCGGCAGTTTCGATATACAATATATCGTGGGAGAACCTCATTCCCGTTTATTATTATATTTAAAAATTAAATTTATGTCAATAAAAACTAATTAAAAATCGGTAAAATACTTCCATATTCACTTGATGCTGTAAAAATCTGTGGTATATCATCATTCATACCAACCTCTATATTAGCTGATTTACCTATATCAGCATATTTTATACCACTATTTGTATTTATCTCAAAATAAACAGAATAAGTTCCTTCATTTTTAATATAATTACTTAAATCTAAAGAAGATACAAGTTGATAACCTTCTTTTGTATCTGTAAAATTAATTTTTACTTTTTGAGGACTTTCTCCTTCTTTTGATATTGTCAAATATGAATTATCAGAACTTTTTATATCTTTAATAAGTTCTTTATTATTATCATTATAAACATAAATATCTAAAGTATTTTCATCAGTAAAATACATATCATAATTCAAAATAAAATAATCTTGAATATAAACAGTTTCAAGTGTTTCACTACGCTTTCCTGTAAGACTTTCAAAAGTAATAACAGGTACTATTTCCGAAACCATAGGAATTTCCATAGAACATATATATTCTGAATTTCCATTAGGCTGTACTTGTTCCTTATATATTTTTCCATCTACATTTGCAGATACATATACAATTTCATCACTTGCTACTTCTTTAGCTACAAATGAAATTTCGAAAATAACCTTTTTATCTAAATATTTTATATTTGTACTTACACCAGAAATAAGACTTTGAGAAAATTTAAGTTGTTCATTAACATCATTTTTGAAGGCGCTTATACTTGTTTCAATATTATTTTGTGACATTTCAATCTCACTTTTAATATTATTAAGTTTTGTATTCATTTGGTCAACATCAGAATTAATATTATGTATAAGGAAAGTGTCATATACAATTACTAATAATAATATACCTATTATAATATTTTTAATTTTATTAATTTCCATAATATACGCCTCCTTTTTAATTATATTTTAACACAAAAAAATAAAACGTGCTATCACAAACGATTAACACGCTTTACCAAAAATTAAGCCTTATTAAAAATATCTTCTAATTTATTACCGACTGCTTCAAATATTGCACAAAGTTTATCAGCAAATGTAACTACATATGACTCTTTATATTTTGGTGGAACAAGAGTGCAAGGCCACATATGTTTTAATATAGCATCTTTTTCTATTTCATTAACTTCAGTAATTTTTCTTGCATTATCATATGCAACTCTTGGGTGCCAAGCGGCATGATTACATTTTCTTGTTGGATTTTTAACTCTCCAATCATAATAAAACATATCATGCATTATACCCGCTCTGGCTGCTGAGCGATAATCCCAACCAAAGAATTTACATACTATAAAGCTATAATATGCTACATTAATACTATGCTGTAATCTACTTGTATGACAATGTTGTTCATAGTCATCAAGTTTCTGTATTTTTTCATTATAATATATATCTGAAATACAATCCATAAATTCTATTGCTAACTCATGTTCAAGACTTTTAAGGTTAATTTTTGAACCTATTGCTCTTTCCATAACTCCTCCTTAACAATAAAAACAAAATATTATTTATTACATAGTGAGTATAACACATGTAATAAAAAAAAACATTAATTTTTTTTAATATTTTCTTTAAATTTATATGATGAAAATTTAACCATGTCCATACATTATTTTTGATGAACCAATAAATTTTGGTGAACTATCATTTATTATATTATAAATTTCTTTTTCCAAAGGTTCTGGAAGTATACGTATATTATTAAGAGAATTTATATCAATCCATTCAGAATAAAGCTGCATACTATCTTTTTCAGTAATTTCCACTTTATCCATATTATTTAGTTTACAAATAAATATATGATACATTTTATGTAAATATTCATCATATTCCTTAGGTAATTCAGTATTTATACATATTTCTTCAAAAAGTGCTGCAAATCTTATAGGAATAACATTATAACCTGTTTCTTCAAGACATTCTCTTATTACAGCCTCTTCAAGTGTTTCAAATTTATTCTGACCTCCACCCGGTAAAGAATAATAATGACCATTATTTTCATCATAACATTTATTTAAAAGTATTTTATTATTATCAATTATTATAGCTTTACATGTACTTCTTATTCCCACACTATCAACTCCTTATATTAATTATACCACCAATAAAAAAAATCTCAAATATCAAAGATATTTGAGATTTTTTTATTAACCATGGAATAATTTCTTTGTTTGATATTTTGGTTCACAAGTAAGATTTACTCCAAGTTTACCAAATACAGTTTCATCAACTGATGAAAGTATAACAGATGAATGTACTTCACATGTTTTAAGTTTTTCAAGCTGTTTCATAGCAAGTTCAGCATTTTCATCTGTTGCAGCACTCATACAAAGAGCAATAAGCACTTCATCTGTATGAAGTCTTGGATTGTGATTGCCAAGATGAGTTACTTTTAACTTTTGTATAGGTTCAATAACAGTTGGTGATATAAGTTTAACTTCATCTGGAATACCTGCAAGTTTTTTAAGTGCATTAAGAAGCATAGCAGATGATGCACCTAAAAGGTCTGTTGTTTTTCCAGTAACAAGTGTTCCATCTGGAAGTTCAATAACAGCAGCAGGATTTCCTGTTTCTTCAGCAATACGATTTGCTTCTGCAATAACAGGTCTTTCAGAAACTCCTGTTCCAGCTTGTTTCATAAGAAGTTCAAGTCTATATGTTGCCTCTGTATCATCATTACCTTTTCTTTTTTCACAAAGAGCTTTGTAATATCTTCTTATAATTTCATTTCTTGAAGCCTCTTTTGTAGCCTCATCATCAATTATACAGTTTCCTGCCATATTTACACCCATATCTGTTGGTGACTTATATGGTGACTCGCCATAAATCATTTCAAACATAGCATTAAGTACAGGGAAAACCTCAACATCTCTATTATAATTTACAGTTGTTTTACCATAAGCCTCAAGATGGAATGGGTCAATCATATTTAAGTCATTAAGGTCAGCTGTTGCAGCCTCGTAAGCAAGGTTTACAGGGTGCTGTAAAGGAAGGTTCCAAATAGGGAATGTTTCAAATTTAGCATAGCCTGCTTTAATACCTCTTTTATTATCCTGATAAAGCTGTGAAAGGCATACAGCCATTTTTCCACTTCCCGGTCCTGGTGCTGTAACAACAATAAGTGAACGTTCTGTTTCTATATAATCATTTTTTCCATATCCTTCTTCACTTACTATTAATGGAACATTACTTGGATATCCTGCAATAGGATAATGTTTATAAACACGAATACCTAATGCTTCAAGTTTTCTTTCATAAGCAATAGCACTTTCCTGTCCATTAAACTGTGTAAGAACAACACTACCAACATAAAGTCCGTATCCTCTAAAAGCATCTATAAGACGTAAAACGTCCATATCATATGTTATACCAAGGTCGCCTCTTACTTTATTTTTTTCAATGTCGCCTGCATTTATTGCAATAATAATTTCTGCATCATCTTTAAGCTGTACAAGCATATTTATTTTACTGTCAGGTTTAAATCCAGGAAGAACTCTTGATGCATGGTAATCATCAAATAATTTTCCACCAAATTCAAGGTAAAGTTTACCGCCAAACTCACCTATTCTTTTTTTAATACATTCTGACTGTGTTTTTAAATATTTGTCATTATCAAAACCTATTCTTGTCATGTTTTTTCTCCCAATTCTATAATAACCAACAACTACGGTATAAAATTATACTATTACTTTATAAATTTTACAAAGATTATTTTATATAAAATATAAAAAATTTATTATATTAACTATAAAAAATTTATATAGCACTTTTACCTAAGCTTTTTTTATCATTAAATACATCTTTATCACAAGCATTATCCTGACAAGCAACTATTGTTGTACATATAGCATCACCTGTAATATTAACAGCAGTACGTGACATATCAAGTATACGGTCAATACCCATAATATAACCAATTCCCTCTATTGGAAGACCTACTGAATTTAATACCATTGTAAGTGTTACAAGACCAACTCCAGGGACACCTGCTGTACCTATTGAAGCAAGTGTAGCTGTAAGAACAACTGTTGCAAGCTGTGTAAATGTAAGAGGTATATTATAAATCTGTGCAATAAATATAACTGCAACACCTTGCATAATAGCAGTACCGTCCATATTTATAGTAGCACCAAGAGGTATTGTGAAAGAAGAAATTCTTCTTGAAACACCCATTTTTTTAGCAAGTGTATCTATTGATAATGGAATTGTAGCATTTGATGTTGCTGTTGAAAAAGCAAATCCCATTACTGGAATGAATTTTTTAATAAATTTATACGGATTAAGTCCTGTAAATATTTTAAGCATTCCTGAATATACACCGGCACATTGTACAAAAAGTGCAATAAGCACAGAAATCATATAAAGTGCCATAGGTTTAAATCCATCAAGACCAATCTGTATAAATGTTTTTGCTATAAGACAGAAAACCCCAATAGGTGCAACTTTCATAACCATCATTGTCATTTCCATCATAATATCATTTCCTTGTTGGAAAAGATTAAGCATTTTTGTAGTACGTTCTCCAAGTTTTGCAAGTATAATACCTACTAAAAGTGCAAAAACAATTATTTGAAGCATATTACCATTTGCAAATGCAGAAAAAGGATTTGTAGGTATAATATCAAGAAGTGTTTGTGCAAGACTTGTTTTTGTAGTAGTTCCACTTGTTTCTTGAACAAGCACACTTTCAAGATTAAGTCCTATACCCGGATTAATTATTTTAGCTACAATAAGAGCAACTGTAATAGCACAAGCAGTTGTTACAATATAAAATCCTATTGTTTTAACACCAACTTTACCAAGTGTTTTTGTATCGCCAATAGCAGCTGCACCACAAACAATAGAACAAAGAACCAAAGGAACAACAAGCATCTGCATAAGTCTTAAAAATCCTTGTCCAATTACATTAAAAAGACCATTCATAAGAAAAGTATCTCTAATATAATTACCTTCTGGTAATGCATAATGTATTGCTAAGCCTGCAATACAACCTAAAATAAGAGCAATAAATATACGAGTTGTTAAACCAAGGCTTTTTTTATTTTTGTTTTCTTTACTCATTTTTAAGTCTCCCTATTAGCATAAAATTCCTTTAATGCTTCTTTCCATTCGGGCATTTTATAAATTCCAGTCATACGCATCATAAGGTTATCCAGCATTGTATTAACAGGGCGTTCTAAAACAACAGGTACAACTTCTGCATCTATACCTTCATATTTAAGAACCTCTTTAGCAAACTCGTATCTTGAGCACACACCTTCACAAGAAGCGTGATAAATTCCATATTCTGTTGTATCTATAAGTTTTATTATAAAATCGGCAAGAGCCTTTGCACTTGTTGGTGAGCTAAGTTCGTTTACAGCAACTTCAACTTTTTTATTAGCTTTTGCTTTTTGAATTACTGTATATGCAAAATTATTTTCTGTATGTCCATAAATCCAAGATGAACGTACAATAAGATGTTTTGGACAAAGTTCACGTACAAACTGTTCACCTGCTAATTTGCTTTTTCCATAAACAGAAACAGGTTTTGGAAAATCAAATTCATTTAAAGGGTGTCCTTCCAAACCATCAAAAACATCATCTGTTGAAAGATAAATAAGTTTAGCATTTACACGACGTGCAGCAATAGCCGCATTTCTTGCACCTAATGCATTAACTTTATAAGTTGTTTCAATATCATTGTTATCAGAACCATAGTTTGAGCTTGCAGCACAATGTATAATAACGTCTGGATAATCTATATCACAGAAACTTGTTACTTGAGCAAGGTCTGTTACATCAATATCTTTATCAGAAGCCATAACCTCATATTCTGTACAATCTAAGGCTTCAACTATTGCTTTTCCAACTTGTCCACTTGCTCCATTAATCCATACTCTTGTAGCATTTCTCAACGTAAAGTCCTCCTTTCATATTCTTGAACACCATATATGGCAAAATTTATAACTAGTATACCATATATACGTTAATTTCTGCAAAGAGAAACATTTTACATAAATTTTACTTGTTTTGTGTAAATTATATAAATAAAATATTTTAAAATAAAAAATCCGATGTTATTTACATCGGATTTTTTATTAAGTTGTTTAGAGAAAGGTATATCAGTTAAATTTCTGATATATAGTATCATTTATTATAATTATTCATTATAACCATTTGGATTTTTTGACTGCCAATTCCAAGAGTCAGCACACATTTCATCAATACCATATTTAGCTTCCCAGCCAAGTTCTTCATATGCTTTTTTAGAGTCAGCATAGCAAGTAGAAATATCTCCAGCTCTTCTTGGTTTGATTTCATATTTTATTTCGTGACCACAAGCTTTTTCAAAAGCGTGGAGAACGTCCATAACACTATAACCATTACCTGTACCAAGGTTATAAACTTTAACACCACATTTTTCATCAATTTTCTTAAGAGCTTTTACATGACCGTCTGCAAGGTCAACAACGTGGATATAATCACGTACACCTGTACCATCATGTGTATCATAATCGTTACCAAATACACCAAGACAATCAAGTTTTCCTATTGCAACCTGTGCAATATAAGGAAGAAGGTTGTTAGGAATACCTTTTGGGTCTTCTCCTATAAGTCCACTCTTATGAGCACCAATAGGATTGAAATAACGAAGAAGAACAACATTCCATTCTGGGTCTGCTGTATTAAAATCTGTAAGTATCTGTTCAAGCATCCATTTTGACCAACCATAAGGATTTGTACAAATTCCTTTTGGGCATTCTTCTGTAATTGGAATAAATGCAGGGTCACCATAAACAGTTGCAGATGAACTGAATATTATGTTTTTAACACCATGACTTCTCATACAATCACAAAGAGATATTGTACCACTTATATTATTTTCATAATATTCAAGAGGTTTTGCAACAGACTCACCAACAGCCTTAAGACCTGCAAAGTGAATAACTGCATATATATCTTCTTTATCGAATATTTCGTCCATTTTTGCTCTATCTCTTATATCATTTTCATAGAAAGTAATTTTTTTACCTGTTATTTCTTCTACTCTATCAATAGCTTTTTTATTTGAATTATAAAGGTTATCAACAACAACAACTTCATAACCTGCATTTAAAAGTTCAACACAAGTATGACTTCCTATATATCCTGCACCGCCTGTTACTAAAATCTTATTCATGAATATCTCTCCTTTTCTATTAATATATATTGAAAATTATAATGAATTAATAAATTTCATAAATGCTTTTCTGCCTTCAGGTGTACATTTATATACACCAGCATCTTCAAGAACATGGACAAATACTTTTCCAACTTCTTCTTGTATTATTTCTGTTATATTATCTTTATTAAGATTATCGTACTCTTTTATAAATCCGTCAACCCAATCAGCATGTTTTTCTATTTTTTCTGAAGTTCTTAAATCTTTTCCTGATAATATATATTCTTCAATAAGCTCAAGTTCTTCTTTTAATCTTGAAGGAAGAACAGCAAGCCCCATTACTTCAATAAGACCGATATTTTCTTTTTTGATATTATGCCACTGGCTGTGTGGGTGATATACACCGAGAGGGTGTTCATCTGTTGTAATATTATTTCTTAATGTAAGGTCAAGTTCAAATATATCACCTTTTTTTCTTGCAATAGGAGTTATAGTATTATGAGGTTCTCCATCTGTTTCTGCAAATATAAATGCGTCTTCATCTGTATAGTTTCTCCATTTTCCAAGAATATGTTCAGCAAGGTCAACAAGATGTTTATCATCTTTATGTCTAATTCTTATAACTGATAAAGGCCAGTTTACAATTCCAGCTTCAACATCTTCAAAACCTTTTATTGTTATTTCTTTTTCAATAGGAGCTTCTTCCATAGCAAATGTATAATGTCCACCTTGGAAATGGTCATGGCTTAAAATAGAACCACCAACTATTGGAAGGTCAGCATTTGAACCAAGGAAATAATGTGGGAACTGTTTTACAAAATCAAATAATTTTATAAAAGCAGAACGGTCAATTTTCATAGGTGTATGTTCACCATTAAACACTATACAATGTTCATTGTAATATACATATGGAGAATACTGAAATCCCCAATTACTGTTATTTATTGTTATAGGTATTATTCTATGATTATCTCTTGCAGGGTGATTTAATCTTCCTGCATATCCTTCATTTTCCATACAAAGAGCACATTTTGGATAGCTGCTTGCTTTTGCATTTTTAGCAGCTGCTATTGCTTTAGGGTCTTTTTCAGGTTTTGAAAGATTTATTGTAATATCAATTTTTCCGTATTTTGAGTCAACTTTCCATTTTTTATCTTTTGCAATACGATAGCGTCTTATATAATCGCTGTCCTGACTAAGTTTATAAAAATAATCAGTAGCTTTTTCTGGAGATTTTTCATATTCATTCCAGAACTTTTCTTGAACCTGTGAAGGTCTAGGCATAAGACAATTCATTATTTTTGTATCAAAAAGGTCTCTTTCTGTTATTGTATCTTCAATAAGCCCTCTTTTTACAGCTTCATCAAGAAGATTTTTTAAAACAGTTTCAAGCTGTGTATTAAAATACTGACCAACAGGTTCTTCATAGTTATCTTCTTTAAAAAGGCTTAAAAGCTGGTTTGTTGTATAAATTCTTTCACATTCAGGTACAATACCTGTTGATATACCATAGTCTACAAGTTTTTTAATTTCTGTATTAAACATATTTAAACACTCCCTACAATTATTCTATAATTCCTGCACCATCACCAATTTCTGCAATATAGAATTCTGCTGTAATTCCTGTTTTTTCTTTGTATCCTTTTCCAACTTTATCAATAAATTCATCAACACTATCATTTTTAACAATACTTACAGTACAGCCACCAAAGCCGCCTCCTGTAATTCTTGAACCAAGAACTCCCGGTATTGACCAAGCTAAATTTACAAGTATATCTATTTCTTTACAAGAAACTTCAAAATCATCTCTTAATGATATATGTGATTGGTTCATAAGTTTTCCGAATTCTTCAATATTGTTATTTTTAAGTGTTTCAACAGCTTTTATTGTTCTTTGATTTTCATAAACAGCATGTTTTGCTCTGTTTCTACAAACAGGATTATCTATTATGTATTTAGCTTCTTCAAATTCACTTTCTGTAAGGTCACCAAGTGTTTTTATATCTTTTATTTTCTGTAAGCATTTTAAGGCTTCATTACATTCATTTCTTCTATCATTATAAGCTGAGTCTACAAGACTATGTTTTACTTTACTATTTGTTATAATTATTTTTGCATCTTTAAGTTCAACTTTTGAATATTCAAATTTAAGTTTTGCTGTATCAAGGAATACTGCACAATCTTTTTTACCCATAGCAACAGCAAACTGGTCCATTATACCACAATTACAACCATTATAATTGTTTTCTGAATATTGACTTATTGAAGCAATATTTTCCATTGTAAGTCCTTCAAAATTAAACATATCTTTTAATATAACAGCTGTAAGAACTTCGAGAGAAGCTGAAGATGAAAGTCCAGAACCATTAGGTATTGTTCCATAAATAAGAACATCAAGACCTTTATCTATTTTATATCCATGTTTTTCAAGAGCCCATATAACACCCTTTGGATATGCTGTCCAGCCTATATCTTTCAATGGTTTCATATCATCAATAGTTGTTTCAATCATTCCATCTTCTTCAAAATTCATTGAATAAAAACGAAGTATATTATCTTCTCTTTTTCTAGCAATTCCATATGTTCCAAGAGTAAGGGCACAAGGGAAAACGTGACCTCCATTATAATCTGTATGTTCTCCTATAAGATTAACTCTACCTGGTGAAAAATAAGATTTTATTTCTCCTCCTTCGCCATAGAGTGATATAAATTTCTCAATAAGTTTTGTTTTCATTTCCTACACGTCCTTCTTATAAATATGAATTGATTATTCATTAATAATTTAATATAATTATAATGCTTATATATAATTAAAAGCTACAAATATAATATGATATTTTATAACTATATTGAGGTGTTTTCATTGCAATTAAATATTAATAAAGAAAAAAAGGAAATTAAAACTCATGGAAATTATGGTTTTCCTGTAAATATAAGCAAAGAAATTTTATCATCATATGAAGGCGGAACATTTTTATGGCATTGGCACCCTGAAATAGAACTTACATATATTGTTGATGGACAAATTGAGTATAATATTAACGAAAAAAGTTATATTTTAAAAAAAGGTGATGGTGTATTTTGTAACAGTAATACAATGCATAGTGGTAGAATGATAGAAAATAAAGATTGTATATATCTTTCTGTTACATTTCACCCAAGATTTATATATGGCTTCGAAAATAGTATAATACATACAAAATATGTAAATTTTATTACAGGTAATCATAAAACATCATCATTAAAACTTACAGATGATATATTATGGCATAAAAATATATTAGATTTTCTTAATGATTTATATAATCAAAATTTTATAAATAACGAAAATATAGACGAACTTAAATTACATATAGAATTTTCAAAATTTTGGCTTGATATATATAATTATTTTTCATCAATACCAGATGCCGGTTATAGAGCAGAATATAATATTAATCGTATAAAAGATATACTTACATTTATACATCATAACTATTCAGAGTCTATAACTCTTGATGATGTAGCAAAAAATGTTAATCTTTGTAAAAGTGAATGTTGTCGTTTTTTTAAAAAACATATGAAAACAACACTTTTTGATTATATTCTTTTTTACAGAATACAACAAAGTCTTTCACTTTTAAATGACGATAATATGTCAATAACTGAAATATCCGAAAAATGTGGATTTTCAAATTCATGTTACTATGGAAAAATATTCAAAAGATACATGAAATGTACACCAAGTGAATATAGAAAAAATAAAAAATCTTGAAAATAAAGTGTCAAAAATGACACTTTATTTTTATACAAATAATTCTAATTCTTTTGGATTTAAAAAATTATCCATAAGTCTTTTTGTAAGTGGTTCACAGTTATAAGATATACAATTATTTGGACATACAACACTACATCTCATACAATTTATACAATTTTCATTTTTAAATTCTACTTTATCATTAATAACTATATCTGCAACTGGACATTCTTTAACACATTTTCCACATAATACACATTTATCAATATTAATTGTTTTAGGAACAGGTATACTCTTTTTAGGTTCTACAAATGGATTACCTTTAAATTCTATATTTTTATTATTTTTATAATTTTTATTATCTATTTTATTTTTAATTTCACATATCCATTTTTCTATTTTTTCCATATCACTTTCATTTGGTCTGTTTTTACCAAGTTCATTAGCAAATGTATGCTCAATAATAATAGCTCCTCCACCTGCTATTATAAAACCTCTTTTTTGTAATAATTGGCTCATTTGTGCAAGAGTATCATCATAATCTCTATTACCATAACAAGCAATAATAATACAAGGTGTATTATTTCCTTTTAAACAGTCAATAATATTATAAACTGCTGGAATTTGTCCTGCATATACAGGCATAGCTACAATAACAATATCATTTTCATTAAATACATATTCTGAATTTCTACTTTCTAAAGATGTTATATTAATATAATTTACATCATCTTTAAAAATTTTTGTTATTTTCTTAATACAATTTTCTGTTCTTCCTGTTCCACTAAAATATACAGCTGTAACCATAAATAAACAACTCCTTTTTATCAATTTTATTAATGTTATTAATATATTTAATTATACTATTTTAAAAATAAATACAAAAGCCGAAACTAAATAGTTTCGGCTTTAATTTTATTCTTCAGCAAAATTTCCTGTATAAAGCTGATAGTATTTTCCTTTTTCTTCTATAAGTTCGTCATGAGTTCCTCTTTCAATAATTCTTCCTTGTTCAAGAACCATAATGCAATCAGAGTTTCTTACAGTAGAAAGTCTATGAGCAATAACAAATGTTGTTCTACCTTGCATAAGTCTATCCATACCCTGTTGAACAAGAGTTTCTGTTCTTGTATCAATAGAAGATGTAGCCTCATCAAGTATTAATACTGGAGGGTCAGCAACTGCTGCTCTAGCTATTGCAAGAAGCTGTCTTTGTCCCTGACTTAAATTTCCACCATCACCTGTAAGAAGTGTGTTATATCCATCTGGAAGACGTCTTATAAATCCGTCAGCATTTGCAAGTTTTGCTGCTGCAATACATTCGTCATCTGTTGCATCAAGTCTACCATAACGTATATTATCCATAACAGTTCCTGTAAAAAGATGTGTATCTTGAAGAACCATTCCAAGAGAACGTCTTAATGCTGATTTTTTAATTTTATTTATATTAATATCGTCATATCTTATTTTACCATCTTGAATATCATAAAAACGGTTTATAAGATTAGTAATTGTTGTTTTTCCTGCACCTGTACTTCCAACGAATGCAATTTTCTGTCCTGGTGTAGCAAAAAGTTTAATATTATGAAGTACAATTTTCTTATCATCATAACCAAAGTCAACATCATTAAATGTTACATCACCTTCAAGTTTTCTATAAGTAATTGTTCCTTCTTGTTTATGAGGGTGTTTCCAAGCCCATATTCCTGTACGTTCATTTGTTTCTGTAAGATTTCCTTTAGAGTCTTCTTTAACGTTTACAAGTTCAACATATCCATCATCAGCTTCAGGTATTTCATCAAGAAGTTTAAATACACGAGCCGCTCCAGCCATACCCATTATAATACTGTTCATCTGTTGGCTTATCTGTGTTATAGGTTGTGTAAAGCTCTTATTAAGTGCAAGGAAAGATACAAGTTTACCAAGAGTAAGACCTGTAATACCTGTAAGTGCAAGCATAGAACCTATTATTGCACATATTACATAACTTATGTTACCAAGATTACCATTGATAGGCATCATTATATTAGCAAATTTATTAGCATTGTTTGCACTTTCTCTAAGTTTATCATTTATTTTTCTAAACTCTTCAATACTTTTTTCTTCATGACAGAATACTTTTATTACTTTTTGTCCTTCCATCATTTCTTCAATAAAGCCATTTACTTTACCTAAATCTCTTTGTTGGTCAGCAAAAAATCTTCCTGTTTTTTTACTTATTCTTGATGTTACAAACATCATTAATCCTACCATTAACAAACTTATTATTGTAAGAGGAATATCAAGTACTATCATACTTACAAATGTCATTATAATAGTAACAGCAGAGTTTATTGTTTGAGGTATACTCTGGCTCATAAGCTGTCTTAATGTGTCAACGTCATTTGTATATACTGACATTATATCCCCATGTGCATTTGTATCAAAATATTTTATAGGAAGTGACTCCATATGTGTAAAAAGGTCTGTACGAAGCTTAAGCATTGTACCCTGACCAATATTAACCATAATTCTATTATAAGCATATGCAGATACAACACCTATAACATAAGTAGCAACAAGATTTAAAATAGCATTTTTAAGTGGACCAAAATCAGGATTTGCTACTTTTGTCATTGGAAGTATATAATCATCAATAAGTGATTGCATAAAAAGCATACCTCTTAAAGTTGTACAAGCAGTAATAATAATACATACAACAACTATAAAGAACTGTATTTTATAATTTTTAAGCATATAGCCCAATAGTCTTTTCATTATTTTTCCCGGATTTTCAACCTTAGGTCTAGAACCTCTCATAGCCATAGGACCTTTCATTTGTCTTGCGTTTCCAGACATTATAATCCACCTACCTTTCAGTCTTTAGACGGCTGGTCAAAATCTCCGCCGCCTTTTACCTGTGTATCATATATTTCACGGTAAATTTTATTTGTTTCCATAAGATTTTCATGTGTATCAAATCCACATATTTTTCCATCATCTATAACTATTATTCTATCTGCATTTTCAATACTTGAAACCCTTTGTGCTATTATAATTTTTGTAACACCCGGAATTTTTTTAGCAAAAGACTCTCTTATTTTTGAGTCAGTCGCAGTATCTACTGCACTTGTTGAGTCATCAAGTATTAATACTTTAGGGCTCTTAAGTAATGCTCTTGCAATACATAATCTTTGTTTCTGTCCACCAGATACATTAGAACCGCCCTGTTCAATATGTGTATTATATTTATCTGGGAATTGTTCTATAAATTCATCAGCACAAGCCTGACGACATACTTCAATACATTCTTCTTCTGTTGCATCTTCTTTACCCCATCTAAGATTGTCAAGTATAGAACCTGAGAAAAGTACATTTTTCTGAAGTACAACAGCAACTTGATTTCTGAGTTCTTCTATATCATACTCACGAACATCTCTACCACCAACATATACAGAACCACTAGCAACATCATAAAGACGGCTTATAAGATTTACAAGACTTGATTTACCGCTTCCTGTTCCACCAATAATACCTATTGTTTCTCCAGATTTAATATGTAAATCAATATCTGTAAGAGTTTCTTTATCGTTTGCATGTTTATAATGGAAATTAACATGATTAAAATCAATACTTCCGTCTTTTATTTCCATAACAGGATTTTCTGGATTTACAATGTCAGGTTTTTCATTTATAACTTCTGCAATACGTCTACCACTTGCAGCACTCATTGTAATCATAACAAAAATCATTGAAAGTATCATTAATGACATCATTATACTCATAATATAAGTAAACATTGATGTAAGTTCACCTGTTGTAAGGTTTCCAGCAATAATAAAGTTTGCACCAAACCAAGAAAGAGCAGTAACACAACCATATATAACAAACATCATTATAGGACTATTAAAAGCAAGTATACTTTCTGCCTTTACAAAAAGTTTATATAATTCATTTGCAGCATGTGTAAATTTTTTGTTTTCAAAATCTTCTCTTACAAATGCTTTAACAACTCTTATTGCTGTAACATTTTCCTGAACACTTGCATTTAATGCATCATATTTTTTAAATACAACATCAAATATTTTTATTGCACCTTTCATAATAAATATTAAGCCACAGGCAAGTACTGCTATTGCTACAACAAATACAAGGCTGAGTTGCACATTTATTAAAAAACACATAACTAAACTACATACAAGCATAAGTGGTGCTCTAACAGCAATTCTTAAACACATCTGATATGAATTTTGTACATTTGTAACGTCTGTTGTCATTCTTGTTACAAGACCTGCTGTACTAAATTTATCAATATTTGAAAAAGAGAATGTTTGTATATTATCATACATAGCATTTCTTAAGTTACAAGCAAATCCTGATGAAGCATTTGCTGCATATTTTCCTGCAAGTATACCAAAAAGAAGACTAAGCATTGCTATAGCAAGCATTATTCCACCATAGAAATAAATTTTACCCATATCACCCTTTTGGATACCTTGGTCAATTAATGCAGAAGTAATAAATGGAATAAGAACTTCCATAAAAACTTCTAATGATGTAAAAACAGGTGTAAGAATAGAAACTTTTTTATATTCTTTAATTTGACCCATTAATGTTTTTACCATTTTTATACCTCCTTTTATGTAAAATAATTATGTCAAAAACAAAATGTTTTTTTCAATTTAATTGTTTACTATTTTTTATATTTTGTTTTATTTTCTCCATTAAAATATTCAAATTTTCTTTTTCTTGTTCTGAAAATCCTTCATATATTATATTTTTCATTTTTTCAAAGCATAATTGTATTTCTTTTTCTATATCAAGTGCTTTTTGTGTAAGTACAATATATTTTCTTCTATCATCATATGGTACATCTTCAAATAATATAAAATTATTACTTCTAAGCTTTTTTAAAGTTGCAGAAACAGAAGCTCTTGAAAGACCTAATTTAACATGAATATCTGTTGAACATATTTTTTCATTTTTATGTTTTACTAAATACCCAAGTATATTACCTTGAGATGCTGTCAAATTATGTTTACTAACACTATCATTTATTATATTTTCAATTTCAATATTTATTCTTCTGAAAAATTTCATTATATCATATTCTTTATCCACAAGTATATCACCTCTCTTTTTGTTAACACACTAATTATTTTCACCCTAATAATTTACAACATTTTTTATTGAATGTGAAATTCAAAAATGTTATCATTAATAAAAAATGTTTATTAATATGAATAATATAACTGATATAAAGGAGGATTAAATATGAATACAGTACAACTTGAATGTTTTCTTGCTGTTGCAGAAAATCTTAATTTTGCTCGTGCTTCAGAAGTACTTCATATTACACAACCTGCTGTAACACATCAAATAAATTCTCTTGAAAAAGAACTTGAAGTTAAACTTTTTAAACGTACAACTAGAACGGTAGAACTTACACATGCAGGTTGGAACTTTATAGAAGATGCCAAAAATATATTAGGTATTACTCGTATGGCAAAAATAAAACTTACAACAAATACAAAAGATAAAATGATACCTTTTTTAATTGGCTGTCATAGTATGCTTGAATTTTCATTTCTTCCTGAATTACTCAAAGAATTTATAAAAGAAGAAGAAGGAATACACCCAATTATAAAAACAGCCATACCTCAAATATTAAGGAATATGATGGATACAGAGTCACTTGATATAATGTATGGAATTAAAACTGATGATTTTGCAACATATACAGAATTAATACAACTTCCAATAGTATGTATATGTCCTAAAAATCACCCATTTTCAAATAAAAAAATAATAAAAGCAGATGATTTATCATACGGTAAAATTATACTTTGTGACCCAAGAAGAAACTATCCTATAACAGCTCATGTAAATCAAAAAGTTATAGGTCAAAGACTGCCACATGATGTTTATATATGTGAAAATATAGAATCAACATTTGCACTTGTAAAAGGACTTAATGCATTTACAATATTACCTGATATACCAATAGCAAGGGATAGTTCATTAAATTATATACCAATAGAAAATTCTGAAACTATTTCTTATGGTATGTATTATAAAAATACAGAAAATAATATACCTTTAAAAAAACTTATAAAAATATCAAAAGATTTTTTCAAAACACAACAAACAAAAAACAGACATATATAACTGTCTGTTTTTTTGTTATATTTTAAAATTTTATAAATAAACCTCTCTAAAACCGCCTTCTGGTTTAAGTACAAGTGATGTTTTAAAACCACATTCTTTTGCAATACTAGCCGCTTCATCAAATTTATAGCATATATTTTCAGCACTATGACTATCAGAATTTATAATAATTCTTCCACCCATATTATAAAGTTCCCTAAGAAGTATTTTATTAGGATAAGGCTCTTTTCTATAACCTCTTGAAATTGCACCTGTATTTATTTCAAAAGGTACACCATAGGAATTTAATTTTTTCATAGCATTATATGCCTGTTCTAAATATATATCATTACTTTCATCAAAATGTTTATTGTCTTGATTAAATTTTGTTATTAAATCAAAATGACCTATAAAATCACATTTTGTTATATCATATGTTTTTGAAACAAGTTCATAATAATCACCTGTCATACTGTACCAGTCACCATTCCAAAGTCTATTTACAGCATTGCAAAGTTTTTCTTCTGTATCATCAACTATTACATATTCACCATTTTTTTCTATACAATGACAAGAACCTATTGTATAATCAGCTTCATGTAAATATCCCAATATATCAAGTTCAACACCCATATAAATATTCATTTTACCTTTATATTGTTCTTTAAGTTTCATTATTTCAGATTTATATTCTTCAAAAACTTTAGGGTTCATTCCAAATTCTTCACCTGATGTAATATATCCATGACCTGATATTCCATAATCTGTAAGTCCCATAGCATATGCAGATGCAACCATTTGTGCAGGAGTATTTTTACCGTCACAAAAATTTGTGTGTGTATGAAAATCAGCTTTTATCAAAATTATCACCTCTTCAAAAATAAAGAGAACATAAAAATATGTTCTCTTTATAAATATATTATATTTTTAATGCTTCTATTGCAACATTCCCGCCACGTACAACTTCTATACGATTAGGATAGTTTTTATTTAAAATTTTTATTATACTATTATTTTCTTCTTCACTTTTAGTACATTCTATTATAAAAGAAGACATATCATAATCAATTACTTTCAAATCATAAACTTGAGCAATTCTAAAAATATCTGTTTTATCATTTTTTGAACAATCCCATATTTTTATAAACATAAGCTCTTTCATATGTATTTGAGTTTCTGTAAAATCAACTACTTTTATAACTTCAACACTTCTATTAAGTTGTTTTTTAATCTGTTCAAAAGTTTGGTCATCACTTGTAAGACATATTGTCATACGAGATATTGTGCTATCTTCTGTTGTACCAACTGTTAAACTATCAAGGTTATATGATTTTCCTGAAAAAAGACCTGAAATTTTCGCAAGAACACCAACTTCGTTTTCAACGTATAAACTTATACATCTTTTCTTTAACATATTAATCCTCCTTTACTTTTCAATAATCATTTCATTAAGCGGATTTCCAAGAAGCACCATAGGAAGCACGTCTTCTTCTCGCTCAATCATAAATTCTATTATTGTAGGAGTTTTTGTATTTTTTGCTGCCTCATCAAAAGCCTTTTCAATATCTTCTTCATTTATAACACGAATACCTTTTGCACCATAGCTTTCAGCAAGTTTTACAAAGTCTGGTGAATATGGCTTTTTAGCACAACCTGCCTTAGGCACATTTTTTGCAACAGTACAATCACAATTTCTATCATATTTTAAACATACACAAGAATAATGTCCTTTACTAAAAAATTCTTGAAGCTGACGAACATTTCCAAGGTATCCATTATTAAATATACATAATATAACAGGAAGTTCATAAGCAACAGCAGTTGCTAATTCCTGTATATTCATTTGTACACCACCATCACCAGATATTGATATAACAGTTTTATCAGGATTTCCAAGTTTAGCACCTATTGCAGAAGGGAAACCAAAGCCCATTGTTCCAAGACCACCAGAAGTAATAAGCTGTTTATTTTCATCAAGCTCAATATATTGTGTTGTCCAAAGCTGATTTTGACCAACATCTGTTGTAACAATAAGATTATCAAATTTTCTGTTTATAGTTTCAATTATTTTCTGTGGAGTAAGTCCTTCGCTTTTCATTTTTAAAGGATATTTCTCTTTCCACTCTTTAATTTGTTTAAGCCAATCATCAGTATTTAATCTGTCTATTTTTTCTGTAATAGCCTGTATTGATACTTTAGCATCAGCAACAATAGGAATATCAACAACTATATTTCTTGATATAGATGCAGGGTCTATATCAACATGTATTATAGTTGCATTTTTAGCAAATTCACTTATTTTACCTGTTATACGGTCATTAAATCTTGTACCTATTGAAAAAAGTACATCTGCCTCACTTATAGCACTATTTGACGCAAAACTTCCGTGTATACCTATATTACCAACAAAAAGCTCATGATTTGTAGGTATAGCACCTTTACCCATAATTGTAGTAATTACAGGAACATTACTTTTTTCTGCAAGTTTTTTCATTTCTTCATTGGCATGTGCAATATTTACACCACCACCTATAAGAAATACAGGTTTTTTTGCTTTTTTAAGAATATCAACAGCTTTTTTAATCTGACCAATATGTACTGAGGTATTAGGTTTATAACTTCTTATTTCAATACTTTCAGGATAATGTCTATCACCAAACTCCATTTGAATATCTTTAGGAATATCTACAAGAACAACTCCTGGTTTACCGTTTCTTGCAATAAAAAATGCTTTTTTAATTATAGAAGCAAGGTCACTTCTTTTTCTTACAGTAACAGCATATTTACATATATGTCTTGTAATACCTACTATATCAACTTCCTGAAAAGCATCATTTCCTATAAGATGTGTAGGAACTTGACCTGTAAAACATACCATAGGAACGCTGTCAAAATTAGCAGTTGCAATTCCGGTAACAAGATTAGTAGCCCCCGGTCCACTTGTTACAAGACAGACACCAACTTTTCCTGTTGAACGTGCATATCCGTCAGCAGCATGAGAAAGTGCTTGTTCATGTCGTGGAAGTATAAGCTCAATATCATTTTGTTTATAAAGAGCATTTAAAATATCTGTTATATTACCACCCGGATAAGCAAAAATTTTATCTACATTTTCTTCTTTTAAAGCTTTTACAAATAATTCTGCACCTGTTATACTCAAATTGATGCTCCCCCTTAAATTAATAATATACATAAAGCGAAGTACATACTTTATGTTTAAATAATGCTTTTCCCCTATATTTTATCCTGCTAAATCAAAAAAGCATTAATATTTTTATATATTATATGTTTTAACTTTTATTGTCAATATTAATAATAACAAATTAAAATTATCGTAAATTAGCATAAAAAAATATCCTGATATATAATCAGGATATTTTAAAAATTATTTATTTAATTTTTTAATGCAGCTTTCGCTCATAACAAATATAGCTGGTGTATTGATATAATCCATAAATATTTTTTTAATAGTTTCTTTACTCATATTAAAAATCCCCTTTTCGTTTTATACTATATACAATATTAAAATTATTTTTCATTTGCTATGTATACAATATACTCCTCTTTGTGAAAAATTGCAATACGAGTATGTTCTTTTCTATTTTTTAAACACTATTTCAATAAAATATTTATATATAAGTACTAAAATTATATATTAAACAAAGGTTTAAAAGCTCATTTTTTATTCAATATTCATAATAAATATTATTGTGCATTTTGTACATATTGTAATATTTTATTTTATATGTCTTTTATCATCAACATCAAACCATTTTACTTCATAACCTGCACCATGAGAACAAAAAACTGAACTTGATGTGTTTTCTACATCTCTATCTTTATCATAATTTATTTTTTCTATAATTTCTTCACTATTATGACATTTAAAATATCCTGCTGATGAAAATTGTACTATTCCTTTACCTTTAGAATAAGAAGCCAATTCTAAAGGATAATCCATAAATAATGCAACAGGACATTTTCCTTTTACAATAGCTTTTTCATCGGTCATAATAGGTGTATCAAATTCACATTTAAGTCTTGTCATATCAGATAAAACTCTACCTAAACAGTCAATAGGCACTTCTATTTTAAAATTATAGTATGGTTCTAAAATAATATTTTCAGCTTTTTCAAGACCTTGTCTTATTGCTCTATATGTAGCTTCTCTAAAATCTCCACCTTCAGTATGTTTTAAATGAGCTTTTCCTGCAACAAGTGTAATTATAACATCTGTAAGTTGTGAACCTGTAAGTATACCTTTATGCTCTTTTTCGAGTACATGGGAAAGTATAAGATTATGATAATTTTTATCAAGCATGTCTTCACTACATTCATCTTTTATAACTATTCCACTTTCTCTTTCTCCTTCTTCAATTCTCAAATGTACTTCTGCATAATGTCTTAAAGGCTCAAAATGTCCATATCCCATTACACTTCCTTTTATTGTTTCTTTATATATTATTTCACAAGGTCCAAAATCTATATTAATATTAAATCTTTCTTTAATAGTATTCTTAAGTATTTCAAGCTGTATAAGTCCCATTATATATATTTCTATTGTTTTAGACTCTTTATTAAACTTTACTCTTAATTCTGGTTCTTCCTCCTCAATTATTTTCATAGTCTTTAAAAGCGTTGAAATATCAGTATTATCACAAGAAATAACTTTTACAGAAAGTACTGGTGATATAAAATTTGTATAATCGTAATCATTAAATGATTTACCTGCTTTTGTTTTACTTAATCCTGTAAATGCACATATATCACCTGCTTTAACATTTTGGACAGTTGTATATTTATCACCATTATATATTCTTATTTGATTTATTTTTTCATCAATATCATCATATGAAACAGTATCTTTTACATTCCAAATTCCTCCTGTAATTTTTGCAAATGTAAGTCTGTTTCCTTGTTCATCATGAAGTATTTTAAATATACGACATTTTTTATCATTATCATAACTTTTATAAACTGTAAAATCATTTATACCTTTTATAAAATCATCAATACCAATATTATTAAGTGCAGAACCAAAAAAACAAGGAAAAAGTTTTCTTTCTTCTGTATATTCAGAAATTGTTTCTTTTAAATTTAATGTACCTTCAAAATATTTTTCCAATAAGACTTCATCTGTTGAAGCTAATGTTTCTATAAATTCATCAGAAAGCATATTATTTTCATATTCAACAGTTACACATTTTTCAGAAAATCGTTTTTTTAATTCATTTATTATATTTTCCTTATTAAAACTTTCTCTATCTATTTTATTTATAAAAAATATAACAGGTACATTATATTCTTCGAGTATTTTCCATATAGTTTCTGTATGAGATTGTATACCTTCTGCACCATTTATAACTATAATTGCATAATCAAGTATACGAATACACCTTTCCATTTCCGGTGAAAAATCTATATGTCCCGGAGTATCTACAATAGTATATTTATTATTATTTATAAAAAACTCTGCTTGTTTTGAAAATATAGTAATTCCCCTAGAACGTTCAATATAATGTGTATCAAGAAATGTATCTTTATGATCAACACGCCCCATTTTTCTTATTGCACCTGTTTTATATAAAAGTGCTTCTGTAAGTGTAGTTTTTCCTGCATCAACATGAGCAAGAATACCTATTGTACAATTTTCTGAATTTATCATAATACCACCCTTTAAATTTTAATGAGTATATTATATTACAAAACAAAAACATCTGCAAAAATTTGCAGATGTTTTTATAATTATACCATTTTAAAGGCTTCTTCCATATCTTGTATAATATCGTCTATATTTTCAGTACCTATTGATATACGTATTGTATTAGGTTTTATTCCTTGTTCTGCCATTTCAGCTTCATTAAGCTGTGAATGTGTTGTTGTTGCAGGGTGAATAACAAGAGATTTCATATCCGCAACATTAGCAAGAAGTGAGAAAAGTTCAAGATTATCAATAAATCTTTTTGCTTCTTCTTCTCCACCTTTAATTTCAAATGTAAATATTGAGCCTCCACCATTTGGGAAATATTTTGAATATAATTCCTTCTGGCGTTCATCAGTTGATAATGAAGGGTGATTTACTTTTTCAACTTTATCATTTTCAAAAAGATATTTTGCTACTTTAAGAGCATTTTCAACATGACGCTCAACTCTAAGAGAAAGAGTTTCAAGTCCTTGTAAAAGCATAAATGCATTAAATGGTGATATAGCTGCACCTGTATCTCTAAGTAAAACAGCTCTCATTTTTGTTATAAAAGCAAGGTTTCCGGCTGCCTCTGTAAATGTTATACCATGATAGCTTTCATTAGGCTCTGAAAGTCCTTTAAACTTTCCAGATGCTTTCCAATCAAATTTTCCACTATCAATAACAACACCACCAAGAGATGTTCCATGACCACCTATAAATTTTGTAGCAGAATGAACAACAATATCTGCTCCCCATTCAATAGGACGAATAATATAAGGTGTTCCAAATGTATTGTCTATAATAAAAGGTATATTATGTTTATGAGCAATTTCAGCTATTTTTTCTATATCTGTAACATCAGAATTAGGATTTCCTAAAGTTTCTGCAAAAATAGCCTTTGTATTTTCTTTAATTGCATTTTCAACTTCTTCAAAATTACTTATATCAACAAATGTTGTTGTTATACCACATTCTGGTAATGTATGAGCAAGAAGGTTATAACTTCCACCATAAATATTATTTGCAGAAACAATATGGTCACCATTTGCTGCAATATTTCTAAATGTATAATATATTGCTGCTGCACCAGAAGCAACTGCTAAAGCTGCTGCACCACCTTCAAGGGCTGCTACTCTCTTTTCAAATACATCTTCTGTTGGATTTGTAAGTCTACCATAAATATTACCAGCTTTTTTCAATTCAAATCTTTGTGCAGCATCGTCACAGTTTTCAAAAACATATGATGTTGTTTGATATATAGGCACAGCTCTTGCATCTGTTGTTGGGTCAGGTTTTTCCTGTCCACAATGTAATTGAAGTGTTTCAAATTTAAAATTTCTTTTATCTCTTGTTATTTTTTCGCTCATAGACATTCTCCTTATCTTTTGTATATTTATTTTATTCAGTAAATAAAGGTGTTGAATAGTATCTATCACCTGAGTCTGGAAGTATTACAACTATTGTTTTGCCTTCATTTTCTTTTTTCTTAGCTTCATTTATTGCTGCATAAAGTGCCGCACCTGATGAAATTCCTGTAAGTATACCTTCTTTTTTTGTAAGTTTTTTTGATGTTTCAAAAGCATCTTCATTTCTTACTGTCACCATTTCATCAATAACTGTTTTATTTAATGTATTAGGTATAAAACCTGCTCCTATACCCTGAATTTTATGTGGACCACTAATGCCCTTTGATATTACAGGAGAGTCAAAAGGTTCAACACCAATAATTTTTATATTTGGATTTTTTGATTTTAAATATTCTCCTGTTCCGCTTATTGTTCCACCTGTACCTATACCAGCAACAAAAATATCTACTGTTCCGTCTGTATCTTCCCATATTTCAGGACCTGTTGTATTTATATGTGTTTCAGGGTTTGCAGGATTGTCAAACTGTCCTGCTAAAAAAGAATTTTCAATATTTTTTGAAAGTTCTTCTGCTTTTTCAATAGCACCTTTCATACCCTTACTGCCTTCTGTGAGAACAACTTCAGCACCATAAGCTTTAAGTATATTTCTTCTTTCAACACTCATTGTTTCTGGCATTGTAAGTATTACTCTATAACCTTTTGATGCTGCAACTGCTGCAAGTCCTATTCCTGTATTTCCAGAAGTAGGCTCTATTATAACAGAATTTTCTTTTAATATACCATCTTTTTCTGCTTTCTCAATCATGTTTAATGCAATTCTATCTTTAATACTACCTGCTGGATTAAAATATTCCAACTTTACTAATAATTTTGCTTTTAAATTAAATTCTTTTTCTATATTTAAAATTTCAACAAGAGGTGTTTTACCAATAAGTTCTTTCATACCATTATATACTCTCATAAAATCTCTCCTTTTCATTTCCTATTAACTATATAGGAATTATATGTTTATTTTTATAATATGTCAATACCTTTTTAAAAATTAAATTATTTACATTTTGTTCATAAATTCTACATAACATCTTCATATTTATACTGTATATTATGAATATGCAATTGATATTGCAGAAATTTCATAATATACTCCAACCATAACCCTTCCCCACAAAAGGGGGAGGCAGAAAAAACATATGATTTATTCATATTTTTAATATTATTTATGTATAACTCCTAAGAAATAAAGCCGGCTTAAAAAAGCCAGCTTTATTTCTTTTAGGGTTAGAGTTTTTGTTTTATGTTATATTTTTAATAAAAATATAATAGCAATATTAAAAAAAACAAAGATTAAATATATCAAGAATATTTATTTTATTTTCATTATTTATTTTTTCAGCATATAACAAAGGATTTCCAAAATGTTGAATTGCTTTTTTCACCGCAATATCATCATTATCAAAATATGGTACATACTTTTTAGCAAGTTCTGTTATTTCTCTATTTAGACTATTTCTTACACTTTCTCTTACTTTCTTATTTTTTATGTTCATACAAACAGAATTTGTATATTCTGAAATCAAATATAAATCCAACATTTTCACCTTCTTTATTTTTTTCTATATATACATGACGCTATAAACTCCATTTTCGTTTCAAAATTTTAAAAAATTTTTTATTTTTTTTAAAACTTTTTTATTTTATTTTAAGAATAAAAAAATGACATCTTTTTTAGATGTCATTTAAAATATTTTATTTAAGATATGTTTTCATACTCATTGCACTTATTGCCATTGTAGATGTATTGTGTAAAAGTGCTGTTGTTGTAGGTCGCATAAAACCAAAAAGACCTCCAAGTAAAAGCATAGTATTAAAGTTAATTATAAATAAATAATTATTATGTATTCTTTTAAGCATAGCTTTACTTAAAATTCTTAATTTTGCAAGTTCTCTTAAATCTGTTGAAAGAAGTGTAATATCTGCAACATCTCTTGCAAGGTCTGAAGAATCCTTCATAGCAACTGATACATTAGCAGTAGCAAGTGCTGGAGAGTCATTTATACCATCTCCAACCATTATTACACATCTTCCTTGTGATTTAAGTTCATTTATAAATTCAGCTTTATATTCTGGAAGTACTTGTGCTTTATATTCTGTTATACCAATTTCATCACTTACTGCTTTAGCTGCATTTTCATGGTCACCTGTAAGCATAACTATATTTTTAATACCACTTTTCTTAAGCAAATCAATAGCCTCTTTAGCCTCATCTCTAGGAGGGTCATTTATACATATTACACCAGCAAGTTTTCCACCAATAGCAAGGTATAAAAGCGATGAGCCATTAGAAATTTCTTTTATTCTTTCTTTTTGTTCTTCTGTAATTTCAGTACATTCATCTTCAAATACAAAATGACTACTTCCTATAATGGCTTTTCTACCATAAAGTTGAGTAGCAACACCATGTGCAACAATATATTCTACTTCTGAATGTTCTTCTTCATGATTAAGTTGTTCATCTTTAGCCTTTTGTACAACAGCTCTTGCTATACTATGTGGGAAATGTTCTTCTATACAAGCAGCGGTTCTAAGAACTTCATCTCTTGTATACTCACCAAAAGGTTCAACATGTACAACTTGAGGGCAAGCATTTGTTATTGTTCCTGTTTTATCAAAAACAATAGTATCTGCCTTTGCAAAAGTTTCAAGATGTTTTCCGCCCTTGACCATTATATTATGTACAGAAGCCTCTCTCATAGCCGATATAACAGCAATAGGTGTTGAAAGTTTTATAGCACAAGAATAGTCAACCATAAGTACAGATATTGCTTTCATAATATTTCTTGTAAACAAACCTGTAAATATAGCCCCCATAAAACTAAATCCAACAATAGAGTCTGCAAGGTTTTCAGCTTTACTCTGAACTCCTGCTTTAAGACTTTCAGACTCCTCTATAAGTTCAACTATTTTACTTATTCTACTTTCATTTGAAAGTGCTGTAACTTTAACAGTTATTGCACCTTCTTCAACAATAGTTCCTGCATAAACAGTAGTTCCTTCATATTTATGTCTACCAAGAGGCTCTCCTGTCATAGCTGACTCATTTACCATTGCATTTCCATCAACAACAATTCCGTCAACAGGTATCATACTTCCTGTTCTTATACGTATACAATCATCAACAGAAATTTTATTCATAGGCATTGAAACTTCTTTTCCATCTTCAGTAACAAGCCAAACTTGGTCAACATTTATTGCTATACTGTTTGTAAGTGCATTTTTTGTACGTTCTTTTGTATATTCTTCAAGAAGACCAGAAACATTAAGAAGGAACATTACAGAACCAGCAGTACTATGAGAGCCTTGAGCAATAGCAGCAGTTATAGAAGCTGCATCAAGAACAGCAACATCAATATGACCTGACATAAGACTCTTTACACCACTTCTTACATATTTAGAAGCATTAAATAAAGTAATTGCCATTTTTAAAGTTTTTGGTAAAAATAAATTAAAAATAGCTCTTTTTGCAATAAGTTTTACAAAACTTTTATGAAATCTATTATCTATTTCTTGTATTGCTTGTTCACCAGAAGGCTTAACAAAAGGAATATCCTCTCTTTTTATATTACTAATATCTGCCAATACTTTTTCAATACAGCCTTCTTTGTAATAAATTAATATACTACCGTTTGCAGACTGTGTTATAACATTATTAATATATTTCTTTTTCATAAGCATATGAGATATGCCATAACCTTGTTCATCAGAAAAAGCATATGTTCCACATCTTACACGAAGTCTTCCGGCAGTATTATGTACTATTTTATACTGCATATATTTAACCTTCTTTTATTTATCTTCTTCTACAAGACCACTTTCAACTCTTGCTTCATAACAAAGGTCTTGAGCATCTTCTTTCATACTCTGGAATGCTGATTCTGCATCTTTTTGAAGTTTCATACCTTTAGCTAAACCTGAAACACAAAGTTCACGTGTTTTTTTACTTTTTGCAATTTTTGTACCAACTATTGCTGTTACAATACCTCCTATAAAATATGCTACTTTTTTGTCTTTTAAACAATCAAAACAATTCATTACACATCTTCCTTTCTTTTGTAAATAAAATTATTAGCCTGTCAATTAAATATAAAAGACAGGCTTTTTTAATAAAACTATACTATATTAGTGTATAATATCATTATTTTTTTGTCAATAAACGCCTATTGTTATTGATAATTTTTATCAAAAATGATTGATTACTTATATTAATTGGTGAAATATTATTTTTATTGTTTATCATTGATATTATTTTGAAATATGATTAAAATTTACAGTCTTTAAAAATAAAACTATTTTTATACTATAACCAAGCCCTATTGTTTCAACAAAATTAATTTTCTCTTTCATATAATCATAACCTTTTTCTATTTATTAACAAAATAGAAAAAGCCGCACATCTAGGCTTTTTCTACCCAAACGGTCGGCTTATTTAAGATTATTATAATTCTTGTAGTTAATTGCACTACTTTATTAGTTATATAACCCTAATTATAAATATTATAAAACTTTGCCTGTCAAACCTATAATATTCATATATCTTCCATTATCTGTTTTTATCATATCAAAGTCTTCAACAGCATATGGATTATCACAACAAAGCCAATCTTCCCAAGCTTTATCAAAACACTCAAGTTCATAAATATTAAAATCTTTTAAATATTTATTAAACTTAGGAGTCCACCATTCTATTGAATGCCACATTTCAAGAGCCTCTGCCTCCCAATATTTTTCCATTTCTTTTGGTATATTATTATGTAATTCATATTTCATACCTGGAAAACCAATAATAACAGGTGCATCTTTTTTTAATAATGGCATAATCTTTTCAACAAAATATGTATCATTATTACCAAAATAATGATATGCATCAATACTTATAAAAGCATCAAAAAATTCATTTGCAAAAGGTAAATCTAAGGCATTTGAATGTATTGGTATTATTGATTTATCCATTCCTATTTTTTTAAATCTTTCATAATTTTCTGTTGCAGAAACCCATAAATCAACAGCATATACTTCTACATCAAACTCTTTTGCAATAAAAATAGATGTAAGCCCCTTTCCACAACCTAAATCAAGAACACGCATACCTTTTTCTAAAGGTAATTTATTTGTTAGTTCTTCAATAATAATCATTGAATTAGGCCCCATCATATTTTCACTAATAAAATTTTTATCATATTTTTCAGTTTTTATATAATTCATTTTAAATCCTCCAATAAAAAATATTAATTTAAAAGTAAAACTCTATGGAGGTAAATTAACTAATTATAATATAACCTCCAAATATACTACCGACTCATATTTACCAAATTTATTAAACATAAATACCCTCCAAAATAACTTTTTTATTAGATAATATAATATATAATAATATTTGTCAAAATAAAAAAATGACATCTTTAAAAATAAAGATGTCATTTTTTTTAATTTTTATTTTTTAGGTAAATGAATACATCTTCCAAGAGCATCTGTGCAAGCCTCAACAAATGCTTCTGTATATGTTGGGTGTGGGTGTATCATTTCGCTTATTTCATAAACTGTTAATTCAGCGTCCATAGCAGCTTTTGCTTCCATAATCATTTCTGTTGCAACAGCTCCAACAATATGAACACCTAAAATTTCACCATATTTTTTATCAATTATTACTTTTACAAAGCCTTCACTTTCACCGCTTGAAAGTGCACGACCATTTGCACCAAATGGGAATTTTCCAACAGCAATATCATGGTCTTTTTTAGCAGCCTCTTCAGTAAGGCCAACAGATGCTGCCTCTGGCATTGTATATAAGCAACCTGGTACATTATTTAAGTTGCATTTTTCTGTATGTCCCATAGCATTATTAGCGGCAACTTCACCCATTTTAAATGCTGAATGAGCCAATGTACTCTTTGTTGTTATATCACCACAAGCATATATATTATCTATATTTGTTTTGCAATATTCATCAACAACAATTTTTCCTCTTTCAAGTTTTAATGTATCTTTTAAACTTCCAACAAATTCAATATCAGCTTTTCTGCCAATAGAAAGTAATACATTATCAAACTCAAATTTTTCTCCGCTTTCAAGAACTATACAAGGTTTTTCATCACTATTTTCTATTTTCTTAATATTTTTACCTGTAAGAACTTTTACACCAGCTTTTTTCATGCTTTTTTCTATACTTGTAGATACTTCTTTATCAAACATACTTACTAAATTATCAGCAAGTTCAACTATTGTTACCTCACTACCAAAAGCATTAAAAGCAGTAGCAATTTCACAACCTATAACTCCACCGCCAATTACACCTAATTTAGCAGGTATTTCTTTTAATTCTAATATATCTGTACTATCAAGTACCTTTTTACCTTCAATGCCTTCTAAAGGTATTCTTCCAGCAACAGAACCACCACATAATATTATATTTTGTGAAGTATATTTTTTACCATTACACTCAACTGTATTTTTATCAGCAATAGTGGCTGTTCCATTTACAATTTCAACACCATTACTTTTAAGAAGTGCACCAACACCTGATGTAAGTTTTTTAACTACTGTGTTTTTATAGTTATAAATTTCTTCCATATTAACACTTAAGCTATTTGTATCTACATGCACACCTCTTAAATGAGCTTCTTTAATACCATGAATTGTTTCAGCTGTTTTAATATATGTTTTTGTAGGTATACAACCTCTGTTAAGACATGTACCACCAACAACATCTTTTTCAAATATAACAACTTTTCCACCTAACTGAGCTGCTCTTATAGCTGCAACATATCCAGCAGGACCGCCACCTATTACTGCAACATCATAACTATTATCATTTTTTTCTGGTTTTTTAGTAGCTTCAGAAGTACTTTCAGGAGCTTTTGTTTCTTCCGCACCGGCAGTAGCTGGGCCATCAGGAACTTTTTCACCTTTTTCTCCGATATATCCAATAATTGTTACAACAGGAACTGTTGTACCATCTTCAAAATATTTACAAAGTAAAGTACCATCAGCAGGAGCTTCCACTTCCATTGTAACTTTATCAGTTTCAATTTCTAATACTCCATCACCTTCTTTGACTTCGTCACCTACGTTAACAAGCCATTTAATTATTTTTCCTTCTTTCATATCCATACCTGCTTTAGGCATAAATACTTCTACTGCCATAATGTCAACTCCTTACTCTATATAAACTATACGAAATTTCTAATTATATTAATATTGATAATGGATTTTGAAGTATATGTTTAATTTCCATTAAGAATTCTGATGCTTGTCTTCCATCAATAACTCTATGGTCATATGTGAATGATAATCCCATTTTCTTAGATACAGCTACTTGACCATCTTTAAGAACAAGTTCATCAACTATTGTACAAACACCTAAAATACCTGAGTTTGGCTGATTAATTATTGGATTAAAGCTTTCTACTTCATACATACCAAGGTTTGAAATTGTAAATGTTGAACCTTTATAATCATCTGGTTTAAGTTTATTATTATTAGCTTTATATACTAAATCTTTAGTAGCCTTTGCAATTTCTGTAATACTCATTTTATCAGTATTTTTTATTACAGGAACAATAAGACCTGTTTCCATACCAACAGCCATACCCATATTAACTTCTGTATTATATACTAAATAATCACCGTCTAATTCAACAAGAATATTTGGATATTTTTGAAGAGCTTTTGTAACAGCTTTAATAACAAAGTCATTTAATGTTATCTTAACATCTGAGCTTTCATTTACTTGTTTTCTTAATTTAACAAGTTCTGTTACATCAGCACGCATATTATGTGTAACTGAAGGTATTTCATTATGGCTCTTGAACATTCTTTCAGCAACAACTTTTCTCATTCCTGAAAGTTTAACACGTTTTCTACTATCATCAGTTGCAGCAGTAGCTTCTTTAACATCAGCAGCTTTTGCAGCAGGTGTTGACATAGCACCTAAAACGTCTGATTTCATAACTTTACCATTATATCCAGAACCTTCAATACCATCAATATTTACACCATTAGCCTCTGCAATTCTCTTAGCCAATGGACTAATACCTTTATTCTGTTTTTTGATTTCTTCACAATATGATAATATATCTCTTGCTTTAATTTCGCCATAAATTCCTGTTGCTTTAACTTCTGATAAATCAACATTATTTTCTCTAGCTAATTTTTTAGCATATGGAGTTGCAGGAATATCACCTTTTTGTCTATTTGTATTTACAACAGTTTCAGTTTTAACTACTGTTTCTTCAACTTCTTTTTTAACTTTTTCTTTAGTTTCTTCTCCACTGGCAACACTTGGTCCATCTGGAACTTTTTCGCCTTTTTCTCCAATATATCCTATAACAGTAACAACAGGAACTGTTGCACCATCTTCAAAATATTTACAAAGTAAAGTACCATCAGCAGGAGCTTCTACTTCCATTGTAACTTTATCAGTTTCAATTTCTAATATGCCGTCTCCCTCTTTTACTTCGTCACCAACTTCAACAAGCCAGTTAATTATTTTTCCTTCTTTCATATCCATACCTGCTTTAGGCATAAATACTTCTACTGCCATAAAAACACCTCCTTTTCCGATTTAATAATTAAGCCAATACTTCTTTTACAGCCTTAACTATTTTATCTTCATCTGGTAATATACCTTTTTCAAGTATTGGGCAGAATGGTACAGGAACGTCTTCTGATGCAAGTCTTTTAATAGGTGCATCTAAATAATTAAATACATCTGTTTCAGCAACACTTGCAGCAATTTCTCCACCTAAACCGCCTGTTTTTACGGCTTCATGTACAATTATAAGATGTTTTGTTTTTCTTACTGATTTAAGAACAGCTTCTTTATCCATTGGTAAAAGTGTTCTAAGGTCAATAACTTCAACATCAATATTTTCTTCTTCAAGCTGTTTTGCAGCATTAAGACAAGTATGAACCATTCTTCCGTATGTTACTATTGTACAGTCTTTTCCTTCCCTCTTAACATCAGCAACACCAATAGGTATTGTATATTCTTCTTCTGGTATCATACCTTTTGTTCTATATAAGAGTTTTTGTTCAAGGAACATAACAGGGTTATTATCTCTAATAGCTGATTTTAAAAGTCCTTTTGCATCATATGGAGTTGAAGGAACAATAACCTTTAACCCTGGAATATGGCAAAGCATAGCCTCAAGTGACTGTGAGTGTTGTGCAGCAGCTCCTGTACCACCACCAGATGCAGTTCTTAATACCATAGGTACATTAACTTTACCACCAAACATATAATGCATTTTTGGAGCCTGATTTAAAATCATATCCCAACATACACTCATAAAGTCTGAGAACATAATTTCAACGATTGGTCTCATACCTGATACAGCAGCACCAATAGCAGCACCAACAAAAGCTGTTTCTGATATAGGTGTATCCATAATTCTGTCTTCACCGAATTCTTCTACCATACCACCTGTAACACCGAAAGCTCCTCTATATACACCAATGTCTTCACCCATCATAAACACATTGTCATCTTTTCTCATTTCTTCGCTTATAGCGTCTTTTATAGCATTTGCATAAGTTATTTCAACCATTTTAATTCCTCCTAGTACTTAATAATTACTATTCCTTAGTCTGCATAAACATCATCATAGATGTCTTCAAGTTTAGGATATGGACTATCTAATGCAAATTTAACTGCATTATCAATTATTTCTGTTGTTTCTTTATCTACATTATCAATTTCTTCCTGTGTAGCAATACCTTCTGAAAGAAGTCTTTCTTTAAATCTCTTAATTGGGCATCTTTCTTTCCAATAGTTTATTTCATCTTTTGTTCTATAAAGATTACCGTCACTCTTTGAATGTCCTGATGTACGATATGTGTTTTCAACAATTAATACAGGTTCATTATTTTCATATGCATATTTTCTCATTTCTTTTACTGTATTATAAACTTCCATAACATCATTACCATCAACAGTAACTGATTTCATACCATATGGAATAGCTCTTTTTTCAATATCTGTTACTTTCATAACTTTTGATATATGAGTTGACATACCATATGTGTTATTTGTACAAACGAATAATACAGGTAATCCCCATACTGAAGCAAGGTTCATAGCTTCGTGGAAAGCACCTTCATTTGATGCACCATCACCAAAGAATGCAAGTGAAACTTTTCCATCTTTTAATTTTTTATGAGCAAGAGCAGAACCACAAGCTAAAGGTAATGATGGTCCAAGAATACCATTTGCACCTAATACACCAACTGATTTATCAGCTATATGCATTGAACCGCCTTTTCCTTTACAAACACCTGTTTCTCTTGCAAATATTTCTGCCATCATTTTATTTATGTCAATACCTTTACAAACAGCTGCTGGGTGTCCTCTATGTGTAGCAAACATATCATCAAGTGGTTCAAGTGCTGAACAAGTACCAGCTGCACAAGCCTCTTCACCAATTCCTAAATGAGTTGTTCCATGTATCATACCAAGTGAGAAATAATACTGTACTTTTTCTTCAAATTTTCTTGCTTTCATCATTTTTCCAAGCAAATCTAATGCTAATGCTTTATCTATTTTACTATCAGTTTTCATATATAAATTCATCTCCTATTTTCTTTGTATAAACAAATATATTACTATTACTTAATCTTACATATACTAATATTAAACTTCAATTAGTTTTTTTAATTATTTTATAAATATATACTTATTATACATAATCTCGGCAATTTGATTTGATTGAATTGAATATACTAAATAAAAAAATAAGAACTGTTTAAATAAATTGAATTATTAATTAATAAGAAAAATATTAGATATGATGATTATATAAGGATT
The DNA here is from genome assembly GCA_944379995.1 of uncultured Clostridia bacterium. Classification (GTDB taxonomy): domain Bacteria; phylum Bacillota; class Clostridia; order Lachnospirales; family Anaerotignaceae; genus Fimicola. The sequence goes on along the minus strand of CALWGF010000005.1, from coordinate 56,788 downwards.
AGTAAGTGCAAATTCTGCTAATAAATATTAGCAGAATTTGCAATATATATTTTTAGTCTAAGAAAAGTGCATCTTGTAATTTTCTAAGCTGTACCATTAATGATTTTTCATCAAGTACAACATCATCGTATGTAATGTATTCGCCTTTTTTAATGTCTCTTGTAACAACTGTGTTTTTATTTACAAGTCCCATTGGGAGACAATTAAGTTCTTTTGCTTCTTTTGCTGCCATAAATGTACCTCTTATTGTATATCCACCGATACCATCAAGGTTTTCACCTTTCTTTAAGTCACGTTTTGCAACTGTAACTGTTTCAGCAACAAGACCTTTTCTTGGTACTATTGTTGGTTCATGGTCTATACAAGCTTTTGCAACTGAAAGAGGTGTTTCAAGACTTGTTAAGTGATATGGTCTATATAAGCAGAAGTTTGGTCCTTCTCCCATACTTAAGTAATTAAGTTCATGTAATATATCTGGCTGGTCTGTTGAAATTATAATAAATACTCCAGGAGCAACACCATTTATAAAGTCAATTACTTTATAGTTATTTAATATACCGCCTCTACCTTCTGATTTAAGACTTAATAAATCTGGAAGGTCTTTAACTGTACCTGAAGCACCATGTCCACCAACAACGTCTGGTAAGAAACCTGTTGCATTAGCCATAGCAGTCATTTCAACCATTGTTTTTGTACCATCTTTAAATGCAGTAATCATTTTTGGACTAGAACCTTTTTGTCTAGCTATTTCTGCTACTGTATCAGGATTACATTCTAAGTCAAGAGCATTATTTTTACCTTTACCAACTACTCTTACATCAAAACCTAAAGCTTCAGCAAAATCAAACATTTCTATAACAGCACCCGGTTCGTCACCTGCTGAACCTGTATAAACAACACCAGCATTGTTTGCCATTTTATAGAGTATATGTCCGATACATACATCAGTTTCAACATTTAACATAACAATATGTTTTTTATTGTTAATAGCATCAACAGCTACTTTAGCACCAACTTCAGGAACACCTGTTGCATCAACAGCACAATCAATTAATGATGTTTTTGTAACGATTTCATTATTATCAGTTACAATAAATTTACCTTCAGCAAGAACTTTTTCAGCATCAGCTATTGTATATGCTTCAACAAAGTCTGTACCTTCTTTTAATCCTGCATGAATATAAGCATTTTTAGCGTTTTCAATGTTAACATCAACAACTACTGCTGGACGCATACCTTTCATTGAAAGCATCTGTCCAACCATACCTCTACCCATCTGACCAGCACCAACAATACCTGCAAGTATTGGTTTGCCTTCTTCTTCAAGTTTCTGTAATTTGTAGTTCATTCCTATCATTTTAATGCACCTCTCCACTTTCTTTTCAAAAAAATTAAAATACTACCAGAGTTTTTTTTGTCAAGATAAGCTCTTTGAAAACTTGTATTATTAAGTCAAAATAGACTTTATAATCTATAAGAGATTGTATTTCTCTTAGAAAGTCAGGATATTTTATATATCCTGATTTTCTAAAAGTACAATATTATATATAATTAATACCCTATTATTAATAACCACTAAAACCAAATAAGAAACCATTTTTTATATACAGAGAGTACATATAAAATGTATCTCTCCGTATATAAAATAATTTAGATATATATTGTTAATAAATATTAATACATACCAATACTAAAACCATAAGCTATAAGAACAGCAATAGGAGCTGTAATTAATCTTGAGAACATAACTGCTGGAACACCAAATTCAACTGTTTCTGGTTCAGCTTCTCCAAGAGAAAGACCAACAGGTATAAAGTCACAACCAACCTGAGCATCTATTGCAAAAAGTGCAGGTAATGCTAATGATGGAGGGATTGCTCCTGTACCAATCTGAACACCTACAAGTGTACCTACAATCTGAGCACCTACAAGTGTACCTACAATCTGAGCTATAACAGCACCAGGTCCAAGTATTGGAGATATAACAGGAATAGCACAAACTATTGATATAATTAATAATCCTGGAAGACTTCCTGCGAAAGGAGCTATTGTATTAGCTATAATATCGCCAAGTCCTGATTTTGTAATAATACCGATAAGCATAGCAACGAATGCCATAAATGGTAAAACGTTTCTTATAACTGTGTCGATAGCTTCTCTACCAGCCTGATAGAATTTACCAACAACACCACCCATTACTTTACCTATTTTTGTAACAGTAGCACCAATGCCACCTTTTGCATTTACATTACTTTCATGCTGAGCTTTTGCTTCTGCTTTAACTTCTTGATATTTTGTTTTGAAATCTTTTTCTTCAGCTGCTGGAGCTTTTTCAACTTCATCTGTGTATTGGATACAACTTTCTGTAACACCAGAAACATATATATCTTCTTTAATAAACTGTGCTAAAGGACCAGCCTGACCAACAGGTGTTAAGTTAACTGTATTAATTCTTTTTTTAGGATATACACCACATCTTGCTGTACCACCACAGTCAACAACAACACAAGCAACTTCATCATCAGGAACAGAAGTTGTAAATCCATCAACAGCTTGTGCACCTGTCATATCAGCTATTTTTTGACAAAGTGGGTCAATTCCACCACCTGTAACTGACATTATTTTATTTTTCTTTTCGTTAGGAGTAATAACTAATGGTCCGCCCCAACCACCATTTCCTTTTGTTATTTTTACAGATTTATACATAATTAAGCCTCCTTGCCTGCGTTCTTTTTAGACATTGCTACATAAATTCTTTCAGTAACGATACCTCTTATTAATATAACAATAATACCTACAATGAAGTATCTTATAGCAAGGTCACCAATGTTTAATCCTAATGTTGTAACACCTGTTGCAATACCCATATATACAAAATATTCACCAGCATTAGCATGAGGAAATAAACCTGTTATTGGATGACAAAATGAAACAGCTGCGTCATAAAAAGATGGTTTGTATTTTTCATCAAGAAATCTTCCTAATGTATAAGCCATAGGATTTGTAAAGAAGAACATTGCCATAAATGGTAAAAGTGTATATCTTAAAATCATATTTTTACTACAAACTCTTGCGGCACGTTCAACTTTTTCTTCACCGATAATTTTGATAAGAGCATTTACTGCTGTCATAAGAGCAATAAGCGTTGGTATAATTCCTGTAACATAACCCATAAACTGTTCTCCACCAGCTTGGAAAAGACCTATAAAACTAGTGGCTAAATTAGATAACATTTCCATAAAACAAAACCTCCTACAAATAATAATTTAAAAACCCTGTATATCTATGTATATACTCTTACTACAACCTCCTTTTATTTTTTTTAATATTTCATGCACTTTTCGCTTCCTCACCATTACCCTCTCTTTGAAGTCTTAAGTTTACAGCTTCAACAGCCTGAAGCAGTGCACATTTTCTTTTGTCAGGTACCTTCTCGTCATAAGGTACTTTTTGTCTCAGTTTTTTATTTATAATGTCATCTTCATCTTTAGCTATTTTTTTAACTTCATCTAAAGAAAGACCTGCAATATTTTTCTTTTCTTTAAATCTGTTAAAAACAGTAATTCCTTTCATTGAACGACAAGTTATAACCTTATCTTTGTTTCTATCATAACAAAGAATAAGTATTTCACCTTGACTTAAAAAACCCTTTTTCTGTCCTATACCTAATATTCCTTTTCCAACAAGACTTTTTAATTCTTTTTGATATGCTTTTATTTGTAATATAGCAAAAAAAGTCTGAACTATCATAAGTATAAATGCTAAAAAAGCTATTTTAATCATAACAAAACCCTTTCAAATTATAACTTCTTTTCAAGAAGACGTTTAGCACACTCGACATCTGTTACAAGTACATTTATATATCCACCTCTTATAACACTTAATATTGCCTCTTCTTTTTTTAAACCTCCTGCAATACCTATTGAATATTCTGTCATTTTAAATCTATCAATATCCACTGAAATAACATTGTTATTTATATCAAATTTTGATGGGTCACCGTTAGCATCTAAAATATTCATACATATATCACTAACAGCACCATTATTTTTTAATTCTTCATACTGGTTACTTTCAAAATATCCTGTATGTATTACCGTAGAGTCTTCAGATATACTTCCTATACCCAAAAGAGCTATATTCATTTTATTTACTTTATCAAATATATTTTTTATATAATCATCTTTCATAAGCTCTTCTTTTATATGACTGCTTGATACCATAGCAGGTATATGTAAAAACTGATATTTAGCACCAAAGCTTTTTGCAAGATTTTCAACTATTGAATTTGAATGAAGCTCTGTTGCAACCTGACCAACACCACCAATCATAGGTATAAGTTGAAGTTTTCTATAAGAATAATATCCTGAGATATGTTTTGCTATACAGGATATTGTAGTACCCATCGAAACACCTACTATACTTCCTTCTTTGACAATTCTTTCAAGAAAATTAGCAGTTGCTTTTCCCATTTCATCTTTTTGTTCTTTATCATCTTCTTTTGTATCTACAATAATAACTTCTTTTAAATTAAATTTTTCTTCAAGTTTTCTTTCAAGACTAAAATAATTTCTTCCTGATAAATCTGATATTAGTATTTTTACAATACCTTTTTCTTTTGCTATATCTATCATTCTTGAAACAGTAGGTCTTGATATATTTAATTCTTTTGCTATTTCTGATTGTTTTTTCATACCATTGAAATACATATCACAAACTTTAATTATTATTCTTTCATTATCTATAATTTTTCTCATTTAAAATCACAACCTTATGTATTTTTACAAAATATAATTAAAACTCATATTTTTATTTTTGTAAAAGTAATACTGTTCTCTTTATGTTTATAATTGTAAACGTTAATTAATATATAGTCAACAGTTTTACTATTTTTTTATTTATTTTATGAAAGAAATACAAAAAATATATGTTCAAAATGTACTATTTGCATATACTCATTTTTATTTTTGTAAAAATATCATTTTTAAAATTTGCTATTTATTTTTACAAATGTAAATTTGATTGTTTTTTAACACAAAATTTAAAATTTTGTATTTTTTTATTAAACATAAAAAAAGCAATTACTTAAAATAAAAGTAACTGCTTTTTTATATTAAAATTGTATTTAATTATATAAATGAATATATTAATGTTCCTGCAACACCTGTACCAAATATAATTTGTATTGCACTTAATTTATATTTTCTAAGAAGGAATAATCCTACTGCAAATAATCCAAGTTCAACAATTCTTATATCTCTTAAAACTATTGTACTACTTCCAAAAAGTCCAAGCACAAGTATTGAAATTCCTGCTGATGCTATAAGAGCAACTACTGCTGGACGCATAGCTGAAAGAACTTTTTGTACTCCATCAAGTTGACGATATTTATAATAAAAGAATGCAAGAGCAAGGCATATAAAAAATGATGGTAAAACACAACCTATTGTACATATTATAGCACCCGGAAGACCTGCAAGTCTTGTACCAACAAATGTTGCTGAATTTATTGATATTGGTCCTGGTGTCATTTCTGCTATTGTAATAAGGTCTGTAAATTCTTGAAGTGTCATAAGTTTGTGTATATCTACAATTTGATTTTGTATAAGTGGTATAGCTGCATATCCTCCACCTACACTAAACATTCCTACTTGAATAAAACTCCAAAAAAGTTGTAATATCATATTTTTGCCTCCTCTTTTGCCACTACTTCTTTTCTAATTACTGGTATAACCGCATCAATTATTCCTATTGCAAGACATACAAGAATTACAAGCATAGCACTTACATCAAATACTACGGTTGCAATAAATGCTACTGTCATAAGTCCTATATAAAGAGCTCTTTTTGTTTTAACAACATTTTTTGCAAGATTTATTACAACGTCAAATATTACTGCTGCAACACCTGCACGCATTACCTGTAATGCAGTTGCTATAACCTGATTTTCTCTAAACTGTGTATAAAAAACTGATATAAGTGAAATAACTATCATAGGAGGAAGAGCTGTTCCAAGTATAGCAACAAGAGTTCCTGCTATTCCTGCCATTCTATAACCAAGTATTACAGAAGCATTTATGGGAATTGGTCCTGGTGATGATTGTGCTATTGCTGTTATATCAAGCATTTCATCTTCCTCAAGCCAACCAAGTTCTTCAACAAATTTTTTCTTCATAAGTGAAACTATTACAAATCCACCGCCAAATGTGAAAGCACTTAATGTAAAAGTTGCTTTAAAAAGTTGCCATAAAATTTTAAATTTATTCTTTTCTTTCATAATTTCTCCTCCGATTTCCTTTTGTTGAAACAAGTATATCATTACCAAACCATAAAGTAAAATAATTATTATTTATTTAACTATGCATTTATGTTATGATTAATATGAGGTGATAGAAATGATTGACATAAGAATAGAAACATTTATAGCAGTATGTGATTATATGAATTTCACTCATGCGGCAGAGGCTCTTAATCTTACACAACCTGCTGTTTCAAGACAAATGAAAAGTCTTGAAGAATATTATGATGTACAATTATTTAGATATGAAGGTAAAAAAATGTATCTTACAGAAGCAGGAAAAAAACTTATAAAATCAGCAAGGACAGCTCAAGCAGATGAAAAAAGACTTAAAAATGAATTAAAAAATCAAAGTATTAAAAAAATATGTTTTGGCTCTACTCCAACACCAGCAGAATTTATGTTGCCACAAAAAATAGCCCAATACTTTAGTAATAAATCATTTTATGAAATACATATGGTTGTAGGTAATACAGAATTTCTTTTGGATAAACTTGATAGAGGGGAAATTGATTTTGCAGTAGTTGAAGGTAATTTCCCAAAAGATGATTATAACTATATAAATTTTTCGACACAAAAATATTTTCCTGTATGTTCATATAAATTAAAAACAGAAAACTGTTCAATAGAAAATATTACAAACGAAACTATTATTATAAGAGAAAAGGGCTCTGGAAATAGAGATATTCTTGAACATAGCCTACACAGACATAATATAAATATACTTGACTTTAAAAAAAGAATTGAAGTTAATAATATAAATGTTCAAAAAGCATTAGTAAAACAAGGTTGTGGAATAGCATTTTTATTTGAAGCTGTTGTTTTAGAAGAATTAAATAATGGAACAATAAAAAAAATTGATATTGAGGGTTTCCCAGTAAACCATACAATAAATTTTGTAACAAGAAAAAACAGTATATTTAATGATGAAATTGAAAAAGCAAAAGAATTTTTATGTATATAAATATTTTTCAAAATTATATATAAAATAAATAAAATATCCTGATAAAAAATTTTATCAGGATATTTTTATTTATTTAACTATTTTAAGTATTTTTTTAAATTTTTCTGTTTTTGCAATACCTGTAAGTTCAAAAAGAACAGCTTCAGAAGTAACTGTACAAGCACCTTCAAATTCAGCTCTATTAATACCATATTTTTTATCATTTTCACGTCTTGAGCCTGTACAATCTTCAACAAGAAATACATTATATCCTGCATCTATAAGGTCTATTATTGTTTGTACAACACATATATGACATTCTGTTCCAAAAATTAAAATATTTTTTACATCAAGGCAATCTATTGCATCTTTTATATCCATATCAGCATATGCACTAAATGTTATTTTTTCATATGGTTTATATTCTTTAAGAATATTTTTTATTTCATCACAAGTATCTCCAAGTCCTTTTTTATACTGTTCTGTAACAATAACAGGTACACCAAGAATATTAAGCCCTTCTATAAATTTTATACTATTTTTTAAAATTTCAGTATTATTATTTATTGCTGGTATTAAATGTGTTTGTAAGTCTATTGCAATAGCAACAGTATTATCAGAAAAAATTCTCATAATTATTTTAAACCTTTCTTTTTTAACTTACTTTTTATTATTTTCTTTATTTGCAGAGCATTGACTACTCATACTACAACCAATACAACCACCACTACAACCTGTGGATTTTCCTTTTTTCTTTTTTGTTATACTATAATGTATTACTGCAAAAACTATAAAAACAGCTAATGCTATAACTATAATATCTATAAGCTCCATACATTACTACTCCTTTTATATTAATGAAAGCTTTTCAAAATTAAATTTTGTAAAATCATCTGTTACACAACTTGCTTTTGAAAGGTCTTGTTCTCCGCTTGTAGGATTTATATACCCAAGAACTTTCATTCCAGCAGCTACTCCAGCTTTTACACCATTTGTTGAGTCTTCTATAACTATACATTCTGAAGGCTCAACACCAAGAAGTTCTGCTGCTTTTAAAAATACATCTGGTGCTGGTTTACCATTTTCTACATCTTCACCACTTAATATTTTATCAAAAAGTTCTCTTTCTCCAAGTGCATCAATAACTGTATATATAAGGTCATATGCTGATGAACTTGCAACAGCAGTTTTTATATTATTTTTCTTTATATCCATAAGAAGCTCTTTTGCACCTTTAACACCATCAACGCCATCATTTATTAAAAGTTCTTTCATTATTTCTTCTCTTCTTATAGATACTTCTTTTGCATCTTTTTCATATCCTAATTCATTTTTCCATTTTGAAAATCTTTCAAGTGTACTTGTCCCTGCACCTTTCATAACAAAAGGAAGGTCAACATTAAAACCACATTCTGAAAGCGCCATAATATCGGCTTTATAATGTGTTTCTTGACTATTTATTAAAACTCCGTCCATATCAAATATAACTGCTTTTATCATACCTTACTCCTTTATAATATAAAATTAATTTATTTTATATTAAGTACATTAAATATAATTGTCAATACCTTTAAACCTATGATATTATTAAAAATAAGAGGTGATTTTTTGAAAACTATAATATCTCCAGCAAAAAATATGATTACTGATAAAAATATTATAAAGCCAATAAACACTTTAGATTTAGATGAAAACACAATAATTTTACATAATAAATTAAAAAATTTTTCACCATCAGACTTTAGTGCATATATGAATGTAAACATCGAAATAGCTTTAAAAACATTTGCATATTACCAAGATATGGATTTTGAAGGTATGGGAACTCCTGCTATTTTTTCATATAACGGAATACAATATAAAAATATGGAATTAAATGATTTTGATAGTAATGATATTCTGTTTGCATCAGAACATATATTTATAATAAGTGCTTTATATGGCATTATTAATGCAACAGAACCTATACAGTCTTATCGTCTTGAAATGGGTGGTAAAATACCAGAAAATCTTTATAAATTTTGGGATAATAAAATATATACAAAACTTTTTTATGATACAGACACAGTTATAAACCTTGCATCAGATGAATATTCAAAATCAGTTACTCCTTTTATTTCAGAAGGAAATAATTTTATAACAGTAAAATTTATGAAATACTCAAAAGGAAAGTATAAAACATTTGCAACAGATGCAAAAATTTCTCGTGGTAAAATGGTAAGATATATTGTAAAAAATAAAATAGATACTGTTGAAGAAATAAAAAATTTCTGTGAAAATGATTATACTTTCTCAGAAAACTTTTCAAATAAAAATACATTAGTTTTTGTTAAATAAAAATATAAAGCCTCTTACAATTTTGTAAAAGGCTTTTTTATATTTTTATTTAAGTTCTGAAAGTCTTGATTTACCTATATTAGGCATTTTAACTCCAAAGTTATCAGCAATAGTTGCACCAATATCTGCAAATGTTTCTCCATCTTCAATTTTTCCATTACCTTTCATTGAAGGTGAATATGCTATAAAAGGAACTTTTTCTCTTGTATGGTCTGTTCCTGTATATGTTGGGTCATTTCCGTGGTCTGCTGTTATTATAAGAAGGTCATCTTCTTTAAGTTTTGTAAGTAATATACCTAAATTTTCATCAAATTTTTCAATTTCTTTTCCATAGCCTATTGGATTACGTCTATGTCCCCAAAGTGCATCAAAATCAACAAGATTTACAAAACAAAGTCCTGTAAAGTCTTTTTCTGTAATCTCTATTGTTTGCTCCATACCATGAACAGAGCTTTTTGACTTATTACTTTCTGTAATACCTTCACCATCAAATATATCATTTATTTTACCTACTGATATTACATCAAAACCTTTTTCTTTCATAAAATCAAGTACTGTTTTACCAAATGGTTTAAGGGCATAATCGTGACGGTTACTTGTTCTTTTAAACTCACCTTTTTTACGTCCAACATAAGGACGAGCAATAATTCTTCCTACTTTCCATTCATCTTTCATTGTAAGCTCTCTTGCTATTTCACAACAACGATAAAGTTCATCAAGTCCAAATGTTTCTTCATTACCACAAATTTGAAGTACAGAGTCCGCAGAAGTATAAACTATCATATGACCTGTTGCAATTTCTTCTTCTGCAAGTTCATCAAGTATTTCTGTACCACTTGCACTTTTATTTCCTATAATTTTATGACCTGTACGTTTTTCAAGTTCGTCAATAAGTTCTTTTGGAAAACCTGTATCTGTAAATGTTTTAAATGGAGTATCAATTTTAAGCCCCATAATCTCCCAATGACCTGTCATTGTGTCTTTTCCTGTGCTTATTTCATTAAGTTTACAATAATATCCCATAGGATTTTCAACAGGTTTAACTTGTTTTAACTTATGAAGATTTGCAATACCAAGTTTTTGAAGATTAGGTATATTAAACTCTTCCATTTTTTCAGAAATATGACCAAGAGTATCAACACCAATATCTCCGTATTTTGGAGATGTTTCATCTGCTCCTACACCCATAGAGTCAACAACTATTGTAAATATTCTTTTATATTTCATATATCATTCCTCCTATTCAAAAGTATTAAATAAGCGGCTCTATTCCACAGAAATAGAACCGCCCTATTATTTATAAATAATAAATATTTTAATTATTCAGATATTGCACAAACAGTTTCAAGTGCAACTTCCATCATCTGACGGAAACCTGTCTGTCTTTCTTCAGCAGGAAGTGCTGTACCTTTTACAACATGGTCTGATATTGTAAGTATACAAAGAGCTTTTTTACCTGCACGAGCTGCATTCATATAAAGGGCTGCTGACTCCATTTCAACAGCAAGAACATTCATTTTTGCCCAGCCTTCATTTATTTTGCTGTTATCATTATAAAATACATCAGATGAGAAAACATTTCCTACTTTTGGCTGAATTCCTAATTTTTCAGCAGAATTAACAGCTGCTCTTAAAAGTGAATAATCAGCTATTGGAGCAAATGTTCCCCCAAGGTTATACTGGCTACCAAAGTTTGAATCTGTACTTGCACCCATAGCAATAACAATATCTCTTAAATCCGCACTATCAGAAATAGCACCTGCTGTACCAATTCTTATAATATTATCAACATCATACATATTAAAAAGTTCATATGAGTAAATACCCATCGAAGGCATACCCATACCGCTACCCATTACAGATACTTTTTTACCTTTATATGTTCCTGTATACCCAAACATATTTCTTACTGTATTAAAACAAACAGGATTTTCAAGATATGTTTCTGCAATAAATTTTGCACGAAGAGGGTCGCCCGGCATAAGTACTGTTTTTGCTATATAGCCTAATTTTGCATTATTATGTGGTGTTCCATTCATATATATTAATCTCCTTTTTACTTTTTTGTATTTTAAAAAAAACATTCATAAACAAAATAACATGATTTATGTTAATTTTCAACTATTTTTTATATGTTCTTATATCTCAAAGCATTTTTTATTCTTTCAAGGGTATCAAATAATACTGACTTAGGACAAGCTATATTTATTCTTTCAAATCCTTTTCCGCCATTACCAAATATATATCCTTCATCAGCAAATACATATGCTTTTTCTGTCATAAATTTTTCAAGCTCGTTATAATCATTAAAAAGTTTTCTAAAATCAAGCCACATAAGATATGTCCCTTCCATAGGTGTGACTTTAATTTCAGGTATATTTTCTTTTATATAATTTTCCACAAAAATTTTATTTTCATTCAATACATCTATAAGCTGTAAAAGCCAATCTTCACAATTATTATAAGCTATTTCACAAGCCTTATACCCTGCTATATTACAATGAAAAATACCACTATCACGCTTTCCTCTTATTATATTTTTTCTAATATCATAATTAGGTATTATTATATTTGAAAGCGAAAGACCTGCTAAATTAAAAGTTTTACTTGGTGCTGTGCATATTATACTATTTTTAGCAAATTCATCTGATATTGAAGCAAAAACAGTATGTTTATATTCTGGCATAATAAGGTCATTATGTATTTCATCAGAAACAACAATTATACCATTTTCAATACATATTTCACCTATTTTTATAAGTTCTTCTTTTGTCCAAACTCTACCAACAGGGTTATGAGGATTACAAAGTATTAAAAGTTTGTTTTTACTGTCTTTTGCTTTTTTAATAAAATCATCAAAATCAATTTCATATATACCATTATTATTTATAAGTTCACATTCAACTACATTTCTATTATTTGATTTTATAGCACTATAAAAAGGATAATATACAGGTGTAAATATAATAACTCCTTCGTTTTCATTTGTAAGAGTTTTTACAATATTAAAAAGTGCTGGAACAACTCCCGGATAATCTATTATCCAATCTTTTTCTATATTCCAATTATGATGTCTTTTTTGCCAATTTATAACTGCATTATAATAACTATCTTCACCCATAGTATAACCCATTATGGCTGTTTTTAAATATTCACTTAACCCTTCATTTATTTCTGGCGGATTTTTAAATTCCATATCAGCCACAGAAAGAGGCACTATATTATTAGGTATATTTTTATACTTTTTATATATACTATTCCATTTTGTAGAGCCTGTATTTACTCTTGATAATACCGTTTCAAAATCATATTTCATATATTAATCACCACCTATTATTATATTACCAAAAAATCAATATAAAAAAAAGAAAACTGAATTCTTAAAATTAAGAATTCAGTTTATAATTTATGAAACAAAATCGTCTATTATATTAAGAAGTGATGATGGCATAACATTATATTCAGAAATAATATTTATTAATTTCATAATATCTTCTTCTTTTTCAGTTATACCATAATCTCCTTCTTTTTCTATAAATTCATTATCACAATATTTTGATATTTCAATACCATATACAGGTGAGTTCATATTTTTATACTTTATATCCGTCTTCGTTATAAAATATTGTAATAATACATTTTCTCCGTTTTCAAGCATTATATTTTTTTCTAAAAACATTTCCTTTTTCATAGTATATATCCCCCTTTTTCACACAAGAAAGATTATAACAGTAAAAATTATATAATGCTATAAAACAATATCGACCTTTAAACCATATAAATTAAAATATTCGACAGCATAAATCAATATATATTGCCAATATACAAATCAAATACTATATGTTGTCGAAAATTAATATTATTAGCAGATATAAAGTTTCAATCTATTTTCTGTTTCATCATTTACATATGCTTCTATAAGATAACCTGTTTCTGTATGTTCTTCCGAAATTATCTCACATTTTCCATGTATATAACTTATAAGACTACCTTCTTGATAAGGTATAAGAACTTTAATTGATTTTCTAAATGATTTTAAAAGTTCTTCAATAGTAGTTAACATATCATCTGTACCTTTTCCTGTTTTTGCAGATATTTTAACAGTACTTCTTGCTTTTGTATCTAAAGGTAGAGGATATTCAACATCTTCTTTATCAACTTTATTAAATACAGTTATTACAGGTGTTTCTTCACAACCAAGTTCTCTAAGTGTATTATAAACTACATTCATATGCTCTTTTCTTTGAGGATTTGATACATCAACAACGTGAAGAAGTATATCTGCATATTTCATTTCCTCAAGAGTTGCTCTAAATGCTTGTACAAGATTATGAGGTAATTTCTGTATAAAACCTACTGTATCTGTAAGAAGTATTTCAGAACCATTTGTAAGTTTTACTTTTCTTGTTGTTGTATCAAGAGTAGCAAAAAGTTTATCTTCTGCCAAAACTCCTGCATTTGTAAGATAATTTATAAGTGTTGATTTTCCTGCATTTGTATACCCAACAAGAGAAATAACAGGTTTACCATTTTTATCTCTTTGATTTCTTAAAAGCTGTCTGTGAGTTTCAATTTCTTTAAGTTCGCTATTAAGTTCTGCTATTCTTGATTTTATATATCTTCTATCAACTTCAAGCTTTGTTTCTCCAGGACCTCTTGTACCAATACCACCACCAAGCCTTGACATTGATGCACCAATACCAGCAAGTCTTGAAAGTCTGTATTTAAGCTGAGCAAGTTCCACTTGAATTTTACCTTCTCTTGATATGGCTCTTGAAGCAAAAATATCAAGTATAACCATTGTTCTATCCATTATTTTTGTATTAAGCATTTGTTCAAGATTTTTAATTTGTGCCGGTGAAAGTTCATCATCACAAACAATACCTGTTGCATCATAAGCATTTATCATAACTTGTAATTCTTCTATTTTACCTTTTCCAAGATAATGAGCAGGGTGTACCTTTTCTCTTTTCTGTATAATTCTTGCCACTGACTCTGCACCAGCTGTTTTTACAAGTTCCTCAAGTTCATCAAGACAACTTTCAGTATCCATTCCAATAGTATCTTGGTCAACACCAACAAGAATTACTCTTTCTTTCATTTCTTCTGTTATATGAAGCTGAGTTTCTTTTGCCATATAAACCTCCATATATTAAAAAAATTAATTACATAAAAATAAGACGGATATACTATCCGTCTTAAATAATACAATATTTAGAATATAAATTCAACATCAGAAAGTCTTCTGTATATTTCATCCATAACTTTTCTTTCTTCTTCCTCTCCATAAGCAAGGAATGTAACAGACATTCTTACATATGGTTCAACATCGTCCCAAGGCACAGTAGAAATAAGTTTTTCTCTTATAAGATACTGGCTAAAATCCTCTGCTGTTTTAAATTCAGGACCATTTTTGACACCTTTAGGAATTTTTACATAAAGATAGAATGAAGCCTTTGGTTTTTTAGCATTAAATCCAAGTTTATTAAGTGTTTCAACAAGCA
The DNA here is from genome assembly GCA_944379995.1 of uncultured Clostridia bacterium. GTDB lineage: Bacteria > Bacillota > Clostridia > Lachnospirales > Anaerotignaceae > Fimicola. The sequence goes on along the minus strand of CALWGF010000005.1, from coordinate 41,706 downwards.
TTGAATGTCTTCTTGAATATTTTTTAGCTGTTTCCTCTGTAATTTCAGTATGTTCAAGGGCATATTTTGAAGCAAGCTGTATAGCTTTAAACTGTCCTGAGTCATTATTATCTTTAACAGCTGCAAAAGCCTTTACAACAAGTTCATTTCCTGTAACAAAAGCCATTCTCCAGCCTGTCATATTAAATGCTTTACTCATTGAATGTATTTCAACACCAACTTCTTTTGCACCTTCAACAGAAAGGAAACTTAAAGGTTTTTCACCGTCAAATGTAAGTGCTGCATATGCTGCATCTTGAACAACAACAATATCATTTTCTTTAGCAAATTCAATTACTTCTTTATAAAATTCAACTGTTGCAGAAGCACCTGTTGGATTATTAGGATAATTTATATAAAGAAGTTTTGCTCTTTTAAGTATGTCTTTAGGTATACTTTTAAGGTCAGGAAGGAAGTTATTTTCTTCTTTTAAAGGAAGTTTATAAACCTCACCACCAAGCCATTCTGTCATTGTTCCGATAATAGGATAACCTGGAACTGTCATAAGTGTAACATCACCTGGATTTATAAAAGCCTGTGCCATCATTGCAAGAGCAGGTTTTGAGCCTATTGAATGGCAAACTTCTGTTGTACCATCAATTCCTTTAACATTATAAACATCTTCCATATATTTAGAAACGGCATTTTTAAATTCTTCAATTCCGTTATCTGCATAATCTCTATTTTCCCATTTATAAGCCTCTTTAACAAGTGTTTCTAAAACACCACTATCAGCCATAGCATCTGGTTCACCAACACCCATATCTATTATATCCATGTCTGGGTGTTCTTTCATAGCTGCCCTTCTGGCTCTTTTAATTTTTTCAAATTTATAAAGAACTGTATCTTTACCGAATTTATTTCCACCAATTCTTTCTGCTATTAATTCTTGAATATAACTATCTGCCATAATTGAAAATCTCCTTTCTTATTCTCCAAGCCAAACACCATCAAATGAAAATCTTGCTGGACCTGTCATATATACATGATTATTTTGTTCACTCCACTCTATTTCAAGATTACCACCAAGAAGTTCAACTGTTGTTTTTCTTTCACAAACACCATTTATTACAGAAGCAACAACTGTTGCACAAGTACCTGTACCACAAGCAAATGTTTCTCCTGCTCCTCTTTCCCAAACACGCATTTTAAGCATATTAGGAGAAATCTTTTCAACAAACTCAACATTTATTTTTCTTGGGAAATTTTTATCAACCTCAACAACTTTACCATATTTTTCAACATCAAAATCAGATACATTTTCAACATATGTAACTGCATGTGGGTTTCCCATTGATACACAAGTAAAGTCAAAATTTTTATCATAAACTTGTATATTTACATTTTTATCTGATGAAGGTATTAATTCTGGTTCAAGTATAGGTTCTCCCATATCAACAGTAACTGTATCAACAACGTTATCTTTAATATGTAAATCAAGATATTTCATACCAGCAAGAGTGATTACAGAAATATTTGTTTTATCTGTAAGACCTCTATCATAAACATATTTACCTACACATCTTATAGCATTTCCACACATTTCAGCTTCTGAACCGTCAGAATTAAACATTCTCATTCTAAAATCAGCTTTTTCATCAGGACAAATAAGAACAATACCGTCAGAGCCTACTCCAAAATGTCTTTCACTCATTTTAACTGCAAGTTCTGAAGGATTTTCAATATTTTCTTCAAAACAGTTTATATAAATATAATCATTTCCGCAACCATGCATTTTTGTGAACTTCATTATATTCCCCCCAAAATTAAAAAAGGACAGTAATTTATATAACTAAACAGCTGTCCTTTGTAATAATATATTTTATTTAATTAGCATTACCATATCTTTCTTCAGAACCTATTTTTGAATAGAAAGTAAGTCCATATAATCCTGCAAGACCTACAAGAGAGAATATAACTCTGGCAATAAAGAATAATGAACCATTGAACAATGTTGTTACAAGGTCAAAACCAAAAAGTCCAATAAGTCCCCAGTTTAAAGCACCTATAATCATTATTGTAAGTGCAAAGAAATTTATAAATCTGCTCATAATAATAACTCCTCTCATAAAATAAATTATAAGTTCATTATTATTATTAGTATAAAATAAAATTTTATTCTAATGTTATGGCATTAATTTTTTAAAATCAATATTATCTGTATTTCCTGCAATAGATATACTAATTTTTTCAAAATCTAAAATTTTATTTACAATATCAAAAACAGATTGAGGTGTAACTTTTTCCATATTCTCTATTATTTGCTCCTGTGTCTGTACAGAATTTCTTAAAAGAACAGAACCACCTAAAGCAGTCATTCTATTTACTGTACTTTCTGTTCCTATAATATAATTACTTATTATTTGTTCTTTGGTAATTTTAATTATTTTTTCTGAAAGTATGCTGTTTTTTATGTCCTCTATCTCGTCATAAATAAGTCTTGCAACTTTCTCTGTCTGATTTGGGTTCATACCTGCATATACAGCAAATATTCCTGTATCTGTAAAAGATGAAATATAGCTGTATATAGAATAAGTAAGTCCCTTATCTTCCCTTATTTTTTGAAAAAGTCTTGAACTCATACCACCACCGAATATAGTATTAAATACAGCCATATCATATTTATTTTCATGGTCTCTTTTAAGAGCCGGAAAACACATACACATATGAATTTGTTCAATATCTTTTTTATTCTTTATAAATGACGGATAATAGACAGTTTTATTTTGTTTTTCATTAAATGTTTCAAGTGGCTTTTTATTTCCGAAATATTCTTCCATAAGAGCCATTACTTCACATTCTTTTATATTTCCTGCAACGGAAATAACTGTATTTTCATTTGTATAACGTTTTTTAAAGTAGTCTTTTATAATATCACTATTAAAATTTGATATTGTTTCAGCAGTTCCAAGTATAGGCATACCTATACTACTATCTTTCCATATACTTTCTTGAAGTTTATCATGTACAACTTCCTCCGGTGCATCATCATACATATTTATTTCTTCAAGTATTACATTTCTTTCTCTTGATATATCATTATCGTCAAATTTTGAATTTAAAAACATATCACTTAATATATCAACAGCATTTTTAAAATGTTTATCCAAAACTCTTGTATGATAACAAGTATATTCCTTTGTTGTATATGCGTTTATTTGTCCACCAAGAGCGTCCATTTCTTCTGCAATATCTTTTGCACTTCTTTTTTCTGTGCCTTTAAAAAGCATATGTTCTATAAAATGTGAAATACCGTTATTTTCTGTATTTTCATCTCTTGAACCATTTTTAACCCATATACCGAAAGATACACTTCTTACATAAGGTATTTCTTCAATAGCAATTCTTATTCCATTACTAAGCTTTTTTATATTAACCATTCAACTCACCTCAAAAAAATATATATTACTATAATTACATTTTTTTAAATTTATATACAACAATAGGGTTATACTGCAAAAGTGCATAGTTCTCCCCAAAATTGTCGATTATGAATGGTATATTCTCAACGCCTTTGTCGGAGTAGAAAGCTACTCTACAGATATAACCCTATATAAAATTTAAATTTATTTAACTACAAAAAGAATTATAAATTATATTAAAGTAAATTGCAATATAAATTTACTTATACCTATTATTAATCTTTTTTACTCTTCGCTGTTTTCTTCTTTTTCAACAGCATCTTTTATTGAAAGATTAAGTCTGCCCTGTGCATCAATTTCAAGAAGTTTTACAACAACTTGGTCATCAACTTTTAAAGCATCTTCAACATTTGCAACACGTTTGTGTGAAATTTTTGAAATATGAACAAGACCTTCTTTACCTGGAGCGATTTCAACAAATGCACCGAAATTCATTATTCTTGTTACTTTACCTTTATAAATTTTACCTACTTCAGGTTCCATAACAATAGCTGAAATCATATCAACTGCAAGCTGAATTCCTTCAGGGTCAACACCTTTAATATAAATCTTTCCATCATCTTGTGTATCAATTTCACAGCCTGATTCTTCAATAATTTTCTTAATTGTTTTTCCTCTTGCACCAATAACTTCTGCAATTTTATCAACTTCAATCTGCATTGAAGCAATTTTAGGAGCATATGGTGAAAGTTCTTTTCTTGGTTTGTCAATACATTTTGCCATAACTTCATCAAGTATATAGGCTCTTGCTCTACCTGTCTGTGCAAGTGCCTGTTCAATCATAGGGAATGTAAGACCTTTAATTTTCATATCCATTTGAATTGCTGTAATACCTTTATGTGTACCAGCAACTTTAAAGTCCATATCTCCGAAGAAGTCTTCAATACCCTGAATGTCTGTTATTTCAATGAAATCATCATCATTATCACCTGTTACAAGACCAACAGATATACCAGCAACAGGACGTTTAATAGGAACACCAGCAGCCATAAGAGAAAGTGTAGAACCACAAATACTTGCCTGTGATGTAGAACCGTTTGAACTCATAATATCAGAAACAAGTCTTATTGCATATGGGAATTCTTCTTCACTTGGAATTACAGGAAGAAGTGCTCTTTCACCTAAAGCACCATGACCTATTTCACGTCTTCCCGGACCTCTTGATGTTTTTGCTTCACCAACAGAATATCCTGGGAAATTATAGTGATGAATATATCTTTTTGCAACTTCTGTTGTATCAAGACCGTCAAGTTTCTGTATTTCAGATAAAGCACCTAAAGTTGTTACAGTAAGAGCCTGTGTTTGTCCTCTTGAGAAAAGAGCTGAACCGTGAGTTCTTGGAAGAATATCAATTTCAGCTGAAAGAGGTCTTATTTCTTCAATAGCTCTACCGTCAGGACGTTTGTGTTCTCTTAATATCATATGTCTAACTGTAAGTTTTTCAAATTTATAGATAATTTCTCCAACCATTGTTTCGAAAGTATCTTCTGTTTCTTCAAAGAGAGGAGCATATTCTTCACCAAATTTTTCAATTACTTCTTCTGTAATCTGGCTTATTTTCTCATCTCTTTCTTGTTTCATATCAGTGAATACAGCTTCTTTCATACGTTCATCAGTAATGTATTCAGTGATTTTTTTATACATATCTTCTGGAATGACGTGTTCTTCATAAGGTTTCTTTTCTTTACCTTCTGCTTTTACGATTTCTTCTGTAAATTCAACAATTTTAACATTTGTTTCATGAGCAAATCTTATAGCTTCCATCATAAGGTCATCTGGAATTTCATTTGCACCAGCTTCAATCATCATTACTTTATCTTTCTTTGATGATACAGTAAGAGAAAGGTCAGAAACAAGTCTTTCTTCTGCATTAGGGTTTATAATAAGTTTACCGTCAACAAGACCAACACTTACAGAACCAACAGCATCTGTAAAAGGAATATCAGAAATGCAAAGAGCTATTGATGCACCAATCATAGCAACAACTTCTGGTGAACAATCTTGGTCAACTGAAAGAACAGTAGCAACAATACAAACATCATTTCTATAATCTTTTGGGAAAAGAGGACGAATAGGTCTATCTATACATCTTGATGTAAGTATAGCTTTTTCGCTTGGTCTACCTTCTCTTTTTATAAATCCTCCCGGTATTTTACCAACAGAATATAATCTTTCTTCATAATCAATACTTAATGGGAAAAAGTCAATCCCTGCTCTTGGTTTTTCTGATGCAGTTGCAGTACAAAGAACAACTGTATCACCATAACGTAATATAACTGCACCGTTTGCAAGCTCAGCAACTCTGCCTATTTCAGCTGTAAGAGTACGTCCGGCAAGTTCCATAGAATAACTTCTGTATTTTTTTTCCATAGTAATTCTCCTTTTTAATATAATACTTAAGACAAGCAAGTCCTATTTTTAGGACAATACACCATAGATCTTCAGTTTTATATACATAGTATAAATTATTTTATATATACAAAACTGGAAATCTATAGTGTAAAACAATTTTTAAAAAAATAGAGAGGAAAAATCCTCTCTATTCGCTTGTCTATTAATTACTTTCTTAAACCTAATTCAGCAATAAGTTCACGATATTTTGTAATATCGTTAGCTTTAAGATAGTTTAATAAACCTCTTCTCTGTCCAACCATTTTTAAAAGACCTCTTCTTGAGTGATGGTCTTTTTTGTGTGATTTTAAGTGGTCTGTAAGAAGTTCAATTCTTGCTGTTAAAAGAGCAATCTGAACTTCTGGTGAACCTGTGTCAGATGGTGTTCTACCATATTTAGCGATAATTTCTTGTTTGTTAATTGTTGCCATTTTAAAAATCCTCCTTAAAAATACATAAATAAAATTTACTTTGCTATCCCCCAAGACTAAGTAAACGGTTGGAGCTTCCGTATTCTGGGTCTGGGTTCAACAGCTATTAAAGTTTATCACATAAATTAATGTTTTACAATAGTTTTTTAATATAATTTACGCCATTTATCAAATTCATGGCTTTCAAAGTATTCCTTAGAAGTTTCGGCATCTCTTTCCATCTGTTGACGAAGGTCTTCAACGCTAGGGAATTTCTTTTCATCTCTTATCCATTTAAAGAAATGAGTTCTTAAAGTTTCTCCATACACCATTTGATGGAAATCAAAAAGATAAGTTTCTATAACTTTAAATTTACCGTTTACAGTAGGATTTATTCCTATATTTGTGACACCACTATATACTTTTCCATTATATATTGTTTTTGTTGCATAAACACCATTTGGTGGAAAAAGTTTTACAGGGTCAGCAACTATATTAATAGTAGGAAAACCTATTGTTCTACCAAGTTTTTTACCTTGCATAACTTCTCCTTGTATAAAATAAGGCACAGTAAGAAGTGTATTTGCAAGTTCTAAATTTTTATCCACAAGGCAATTTCTTATTCTTGTTGAACTTACTCTTTCATCTTCATAGAGAACATAAGGTACATATATAACCTTTACACCTCTTTTTTCCCCAAGTTCTTTTAAAAGCTCATAATCGCCACTTTGTTTTTTACCAAATCTGTAATTTTCACCTACAACAAGAACTTTACAATTAAGTTTATCAAATATAAGTTCATTTGCAAATTTTTCTGGCTCTGTTGAAGCAAATTCCATATCAAATGGATATTCAATATATACATCAACACCAAGGCTTTCAATAATATATTTTTTTTCTTCTGGAGCCATAACAAGAGCTGAATGCACTTTATTCTTTAAAAGAAACATAGGGTGAGGATTAAAAGTAAAAACAACACTTTTAAGATTTTCCTCTTTTGCAAATTCTTTTGTAAGATTTATAAGAGCTCTGTGTCCCATATGAAGACCGTCAAAATTGCCTATTGTGACGGCAGTGGGTGCACTTTGCTCAATATTTCCATCTGTAATATGTTCCATTATTAACTACTCCTATATTAAGGTTTTACAACAATATTTTAACTGGTTTTACACAATACATTTCTTTGGATTTATCATAATTATATTGAAAAATTCCTATAAAAATTCCTTCTGCGTCATATACAAGTACTTCTTCACCTTTTTTAATATCATATTTATCATCAAAAAAATACTCATATATTTTACCACCATTATGAAGAAGCTTTGTAGCTTTTGGTGATATTTTAACTTTTTTATAATTGCATAAAACATCATCTATTGTTATAAGTATATCATCAATATTTCCTTTTTCAACAATAGTTTTTAATTCATCAAGTTTAATTGCAGTATCAATATTAAATCTTCCGGACATTGTTCTTAAAAGGTAAGACATATTTCCACCACAGCCAAGTTTTTTACCTATATCGGAACAAAGTGTTCTTATGTAAGTTCCTTTTGAGCAAATAACATCTATAACTATTTTATTAGGTGGGAGAAATTCAAGTATTTTAATATCATATATTTTTATTTTTCTTGATTTTCTTTCAATCTCTTTACCTTCTCTTGCAAGTTCATAAAGTTTTTTACCATTTACTTTTATTGCAGAATACATAGGAGGAACTTGCTCATATTCTCCTATAAAAGAATATACAACCTCTTTTATTTTTTCCTCATTAAAATCAAAAGGCTTAACTTCCAAAACCTCTCCGGAAGAGTCCTCTGTGGTTGTTGTAACACCAAGAGTAACCTCTGCACGATAACCTTTTTTATCTGCCATAATATAATCAGCAAGTTTTGTACCTTTTCCAAGGCAAATAGGAAGAACACCTTCTGCATCAGGGTCTAATGTTCCTGTATGCCCAACTTTTTTCTGATTTATTGTTTTTCTCACAACAGCAACCACATCATGAGATGTAAAACCTTTTTCTTTATAAATATTAATTACTCCGTCCAAAGGTTTATTCTCCTTTTTCAAATTTATTGCATACTGTATTTTTTATAATATTAACAGCCTCAACAAGACTACATTCAAGAGTACAACCAGCAGCCTTTTTATGACCACCACCACCAAACTGTAACATAAGCTCTGAAACATCAAAGCCGTCTTCGCTTCTTAAACTTGCTTTAATTTGATTTTCTCCTTTTTCATAAAGAAATGCAGAAACAACTGTATTAGGTATATTTTTAAGATATTCAGATACACCATCAACATCTTTAGGTGTTCCATTATATTTCTTTATTGTATCCATAGAAATATATGACAAAGCAAATTTACCATTACATAAAAGTTCTGAGTTCATAAGGGCTTCACCCATAATTTTCACTTCTGTAAAAGTGTGGCTATGGTATATACTGTTATATATTTTTGAAAAATCAAAAGGATATGTTATAAGTTCTGAAGCAATACTCATTGTTACTGGTGTAGTACTTGTATGTCTAAATCCACCTGTATCATTCACAAGTCCAGCATAAATACAAGATGCAATATTTTTATCAATATCAATCCAACCTGTAAGCAATTTATAAACTATTTCAGATGTAGAAGATGCATTAGCATCAACAAAATTAAGTTTACCAAAATATTTATTGCTTATATGGTGGTCAATATTTATAGTATACATATTTTCGAATAATTCTTTAGCTTTGCCAAGTCTTTCTGTATCACCACAGTCAAGAGAAATAAATAAATCAGCATTTATATTTGAATAATCACCTTTGTATATAAACTCTTTTCCTGCTATACAGTCATATTTTTGTCCATACTCCTCAAGAAGTACATAAACATTTTTATTTTTAGACTTTAGTGCAAAAGCAAAAGCAAGAACAGCCCCGATAGCGTCGCCATCGGGATTTGTATGTCCTGCAATAATTATATTTTCACTATTATCAATAGTTTCTCTTATTTCTTCAAAACTATTATTCATTATTCTTCATCTCCTGAAGAAGCTGTATTTCCCTTACTTATTTCATCAATAAGTTTAGACATTCTTATACTATATTCAACAGAGTCATCAAGTTTAAATATAAGTTCTGGAGTATTTCTTAAATTTACTCTCTGTGCAAGAAGTCTTCTTATAAAACCTGTTGCATTTTTAAGACCTTTCATAACTCCATCTTTTTCTTCTTCATTTCCAAGTACAGAAACGAAAACTTTACAATATTTAAGGTCAGGAGTTGTATCAACTCTTAAAACACTTGTCATAACTCCCACACGAGGGTCTTTAATTTCACCTCTAATAATTTGTGAAAGTTCTTTTAATATTTCGTCATTAATTCTTGTCATTCTGTTATTGTTTTTCATATATTTCACCTGCTATGCATTATTTTGATTTTTTTCCAATTATCTAGGAACTTCAACCATCATATATGCTTCAACAATATCTAATTCTTTAAGGTCGTTGAATTTTTTCATAACAAGACCACATTCGTATCCTGCTGCAACTTCCTTAACATCATCTTTAAATCTTTTAAGACTTTCAAGTTCGCCTTCGTAAATTTTTTCACCTTCACGAGTAACTCTAACTTTACAGTTACGTACAAATTTACCATCAAGAATATAACTTCCTGCGATTGTACCAACACCTGATGCTTTGAAAAGCTGACGAACTTCTGCATGACCAATAATTTTTTCTTCATATACAGGGTCAAGCATACCTTTCATAGCATTTGCAACATCTTCAATAGCGTTATAAATTACTCTGTAAAGACGAAGGTCTACTTTTTCCTCATCTGCAAAAGCCTTTGCAGCTGGTTCAGGTCTTACGTTAAAGCCTATGATAATTGCATTTGATGCTGATGCAAGCATTACGTCAGATTCAGTAATTGCACCTACACCACCATGTATTGTTCTTACTCTTACTTCGTCATTAGAGAGTCTTTCAAGACTCTGTTTTACAGCTTCAACAGAACCATGAACGTCAGCTTTAACAACTATGTTAAGCTCTTTAACGTTACCGGACTGTATCTGTGTAAAGAGGTCATCAAGAGATACTTTATTTGGAGTATTCTTAATCATATCCATTCTGTTTTTAGCTATAACAGACTCAGCAACCTGTCTTGCTTGTTTGTCATTAGCAGCAACATAAAAACTGTCACCTGCTGAAGGAACTTCAGAAAGACCAAGTATCTCAACAGGAGTTGAAGGACCTGCTTTTTTAACTCTTCTTCCTTTATCGTCAGTCATAGCTCTAATTTTACCATATGCACAACCTGCAACAATAGGGTCACCTACATGAAGTGTACCACTCTGTACAAGAACTGTTGCAACAGGTCCTCTACCTTTATCAAGCTGTGCTTCGATTATAGCACCTCTTGCTTTTTTATTAGGATTTGCTTTAAGTTCTTTCATTTCAGCAGTAAGTATAATCATTTCAAGAAGATTATCTATACCTGTTTTATTAACAGCTGATACAGGAACACAGATAGTTTCTCCACCCCAGTCTTCAGCAAGAAGTCCATATTCAACAAGTTCCTGTTTAACTCTGTCAGGATTTGCAGAAACTTTATCTATTTTATTAATAGCAACTATAATTTCAACACCGGCAGCTTTGGCATGGTTAATAGCTTCTATTGTCTGTGGCATTACACCGTCATCAGCAGCAACAACAAGTACAGCAATATCAGTAACCTGTGCACCACGCATACGCATTGCTGTAAATGCTTCGTGTCCCGGTGTATCAAGGAAAGTAATAGGTTTTCCATCAATCTGTACAGTATAAGCACCTATATGCTGTGTGATACCGCCAGCTTCTGTTGTTGTAACACTACTGTGTCTTATAGAGTCAAGTAATGATGTTTTACCATGGTCAACGTGTCCCATAACAACTACAACAGGAGGTCTTTCCTGCAAATCTTTTTCGTCATCTGGCTCTTCTTTGAAAGTTTCTTCCATAATATCTTTTTCTGGTTCTCTTTCAATTATAAAATCAAAATCTTCACCGATTTTTACAGCTGTATCAAAATCAAGTGTCTGATTTATACCTGCCATGATACCTTTTTTCATAAGATGTTTAACAAGTTCTGTTCCACTCATATTAAGTTTTTCGGCAAGTTCTTTTACTGTTATATTTTCACCGATAAAAACTGTTTCAATATCTCCACTTTCTTCTGAAGCTTCTTCTGAAGCTTCATTTTCTGACTGATAATATTCAATTATAAGTGCTGCGTCATCTTCGCTTATTGTACTCATATGGCTGTTTGCTTCAATTCCAAATTCTTCGAGCTTTTCCATAAGGTCTTTACTGTTTACGTTTAACTGTTTTGCTAATTCATGTATACGTGTCTTTGACAAACGCTCCACCTCCAAATTTTAATATATTAATTTTCATTTTCCGCAAGTTCTTTTATTTTATCTGCAAATCCTTTTTCTGTTATGCCTATAACAGCTCTTGTATCTTTACCTATTGCAGAACCAAGAGTATATTTATCAGATATTATAATAAAAGGTATTTTATAATATTCACATGAATTTCTGAACTTTTTAAGAGTATTATTTGAAGCATCAGAAGATATAATAACAAGATATGCTTTTTTACTTTTAATAGCAATTTCAACACCTTGTTCACCTGAAACAACTTTTCCTGCTCTCATAGAAAGTCCAAGAATACTTAATAGCTTATTCATGTAAATTCTCCTTTTCTTTTAAAAGCTGTGCTTTAAGTTCCTCATAAACCTCAGCAGGAACAGCTGATTTAAAAGACCTTTCAAGACCCTTTGATTTATGAGCTTTTAAAAGACATTCTTCATTAGGACATACATAAGCACCTCTGCCGGGTTTTTTACCTGTAAAATCCACAGAAAATTCGCCTTCATCATTTCTTACTATTCTAACAAGCTCTTTTTTATTTTTCATTTCTTGACAGCCTGTGCATTTTCTTAAAGGGATTTTTCTTTGTTTCATAAAAACACCTCACCCTAATTATTCTTCGTCTGTAATAACTTCCTCAGACTCAAAATCTTCCATAAATACATCATCATTAATTTCATCTTCAAGTGAACATTCAAATTCACTACCTGAAAGTTCTTCTTCAGACATAAAGTTTGTTTCTTTAGCCTGTGTTTCACTCTTAATATCAATTCTCCAACCTGTAAGTTTTGCAGAAAGTCTTGCATTCTGTCCTTCTTTACCAATAGCAAGTGAAAGCTGATGATTTGGAACAACAATTTTTGCACTTTGTTCTTCTTCATTTATTGAAACAGCAAGAACTTTTGAAGGGCTTAATGCTGCTGCAATAAATTCTTTAGGGTCTTCACTCCAATTTATAATATCAATTTTTTCACCTTTAAGTTCATTTACAATTACATTTACTCTTGAACCATTTGGTCCTACACAAGAACCTACTGCATCAATATTTTCATCTTTTGAGTATACAGCAATTTTTGTTCTTGAACCTGCCTCACGAGCAATGCTTTTAATTTCAACTGTACCATCATGTACTTCTGGAACTTCTTGTTCAAAAAGTCTTTTTACAAGTTCAGGGTGTGTTCTTGAAACATAAATCTGTGGACCTTTTGTTGTGTTTTTAACTTCAAGAACATACACTTTTATTCTATCCATAAAATTGTATTCTTCTCCTGCAATTTGTTCATTTGGAGAAAGTATACCGTCAATTTTTCCAAGCTGTACAATTACGTTTCTTTTTTCTTTACGCTGTACAATACCTGTCATAATTTCTTTTTCTTTTGTTATATACTGATTGAAAAGTATTTCTCTTTCAGCTTCTCTAAATTTCTGAACAACAACCTGTTTTGCAGTCTGAGCAGAAATTCTTCCAAAGTTTCTTGGTGTAACTTCAATATCAATAACATCGCCTACTGTAAAGTAAGGATTTCTTTCTTTTGCTTCTGCAAGAGATATTTCAAGCATTGGGTCAACAACTTCTTCAACAACCTCTTTTTGTGCATAAACAGCAACATTACCTGTTTCTCTATTAATAACTACTTTTATATTTTGGCTTGTTCCAAAATTCTTTTTACAAGCTGTAACAAGTGATGTTTCAATAGCTTCAAATATTATTTCCTTATCAATACCTTTTTCTTTTTCAATCTGATTTAAAGCATCAATAAATTCTGCATTATCCATTTTTCAAACTCCTCCATTCTATAAATTAAAAAATAACAGCAAGACGAATACCTGCAATATCTTTTCTGTCAAAACTTATGTCTTTACCATTTTCATCTGTTATTGTAACAATATTATTTTCAAGACCTTTTAAAGCACCTTGATATTCTTTTGAGCCTTCAAAAGCCTTGTAAAGTTTTACATCAACGATTTCTCCTGCATATTTTACAAAATCACTTTCTTTTTTAAGTGGTCTATCAATTCCAGGAGAACTTACTTCAAGTATATAAGCCTGTTCAATAGGGTCAGCCTCATCAAGTTTAGCTTCAAGTGTACGACTTACATATTCACAGTCATTAATATCAACGCCGCCTTCTTTGTCAATATAAATTCTAAGATACCAGTTTGGACCTTCTTTAACAAACTCAACATCAACAAGTTCAAAATTCTTTTCTTCAACGATAGGAAGAACTAATGCTTCCACTTTTTTTTCAGAGTTATTTGCTTTTGCCATTATATCACACCTAACTAATTAAAAATTATTTCTTTACAAAACTTAAGAGTGGGCAAAAACCCACTCTTAACACAAAACTGATATTAAATACACATTTAGTATAACACTATAATCTTTTTTATGCAATAGAAAATTGATTATATAAGGTAAATTATGCCTTAGAAGTCTCAACATTTTTATTGCTTCTCATACTAAGTTTAAGAAGTATAGGTGTAATAAGAGTTGTTACAATAACAACGATTACAATAGCAGGGAAAAGAGTTTCTGATATAAGTCCAACTTGTGAACCTTTTTGAGCAACAATAAGAGCAACTTCACCACGAGATACCATACCTATACCAACAGCAAGAGCTTCATTTTTTGTAAATTTACATAATAAAGCACCTAATCCACAACCAATAATTTTTGTTATTATAGCAACTATAAGAAGTGCTATTGAGAACATTATTATTGTAGGTGTAAGACCTGTTATAACTGTTTTTATACCCATACTTGCAAAAAACATTGGTGTAAAGAATGAGTATGATACAATAGTTACTTTTGATGCAATATATGATTTTGTATCAGAAATATTACAAAGTATAAGACCTGCAAAATAAGCACCTGTAATATCTGCAACACCAAAAAATTCTTCAGCACAGTATGACATTATAAGACAGAAAGCAATACCATATATTGCAACACGTCTTTTTCTTCCATATTTTTCTTCCATAATTCTAAATAATTTATGGATAATAACACCACAAATAAGAACGAATACAAAGAAAAGAACTATTTTAAGAAGAACTATTACAATATTAACATTTGGGTCAGCAAAACTTGTAATTACAGTAAGTGCTATAATACCTAAAATATCATCAATAATAGCTGCTCCAAGTATTGATGTACCTACTTTTCCTTTAAGTTTTCCCATTTCTCTAAGTGTTTCAACAGTAATACTAACAGATGTAGCTGTTAATACAACACCAACGAATACAGATTCAAGCATAGCAATATCAGATGCCTCATTTTTACCAAAGAACATCATATATGTTGCTAAACCACCTATAAGCGGAACTATAACACCAATAACAGCTATTATAAACGATGCTTTTCCTGTACTTTTAAGCTCGTCCATATCTGTATCAAGACCAGCAAGAAACATAAGGAATATAACACCTATTTCTGCTGATTTTGTAAGAAAGTCTGTATCATGAAGTATATTAAAACAACTTGGCCCAAGAAGTACACCAACTAAAAGTGCTCCTACAACTTGTGGCATATGAACTTTCTCTGACATAACTCCAAAAATCTTTGTTGATAAAAGTATAATTGCTGCTAACAATAAAAAGTCATAAGATTCCATTTTTTTACCCCTTTCTTTTACTATAATTTTAACCATTCATTCCAAAATTATATTCTTTATTTTTATAAAACTCAACTTTATTTATTAATCAAAATTTGTTAAATTATTTAATACCATTTGTAAGAATTTATATTCATTCTTTTTAAATGTTGTAAAAATTTTTATCTATGTTTAGAAAATTAACATAAAAATTTAAATTTTATTTATTTTTTATATAAAAAAACAGACTTTATTCTAAAAAAATAAAATCTGTTTTTTTAATGAATTATTTTTCAATCATATGGACATTTATATGATTATATGTCATTTCTACATTATATTTTTTAAATTTTATAGCAATATTATCCATAAGTGCAAAATATGCTTTCCAATAATTTTCTGTATCAGTCCATGCTCTTACACCATATGAAATATTGCTTTCATTATATGATAAAGTACATATAAATGGTTCTGGTTCTTTATTAAATTCTGGTATATCATCAACAGCTTCTTTTAAAGCTTTTCTGACATTTTCCACTGCTGATTCATATGAAGCAGTAACATTTATATCAACTCTTCTTAATTTTTCAGCAGTATAATTTATTATTTTATCTGCATAAATATCGCTATTAGGTATATATATAACCTTATTATCATATGTTACAATTTTTGTATAATTTAAGTTTATTTCTTTTACAGTTCCACTTACACCACCTATTTCAACAAAATCACCTACTGCAAAAGGTTTTGATATAAGTAAAACAAGACCATTTGCAACATTTGAAAGTGTTCCCTGTATAGCAAGTGAAACAGCAAGACCTACAACACTTAATATAGCTATAAGAGATGTTGGGTCAATACCTAAATTATCACATACCATTATAGCAATTACAAAATATAAAACAAATTTTATAGATGCATTTATAAAACCTGTAAGTGTTCTATCAAATGGTAATTTTTTCATTATTTTTCTTAAAAGTTTTATTATTATTTTAGAAACAATATATCCTATTACAAAAACCAAAAGTGCTGAACCTAGTTTTTCTAGTGTAAAACTTTTCAAACTTGTATTTATTACCGTTTCTACTGCTTGTGTTGATGACATATAGTCCTCCTTTATTGTTTATTTTTATATTTAACAGCCTCATTACCTGTTTTTACAAGATATTTCATAGCATCAACAGGATAGCTTCCTGCTGCTGTTTCTCCTGTAAGCATCACAGAATTAGCACCATCAATAACAGCATTAAATATGTCAAGAACTTCTGCTCTTGTAGGTACTTTTTTATTATGCATAGAATCTAACATTTGAGTTACTACCATAAATGGTTTATTTTTAGCTATACATTTTTCAGATATTATTTTTTGAGCAACAGGAAGCTCCCAAAGGTTCATAGAATTACCAAGGTCACCTCTTGCAATTACAAATAAATCTACATATTCCATAAGCTCATCTAATTTTTCAATACCATCTTTATTTTCTATTTTTGCAAATATTTTTATATCATCACAATTATTTTTCAAAAGTTCATTTTTTAAATTCAAAACATCATCTTTTGACCTAACAAAAGGAAGCATAACACCTGCAACATCATATTCTTTTGCTTTTGATATATTAATTTTATCATCTTCTGTAAGTGTTGGTATATAAATTTTACATTCAGGAATAACTATGCTTTTATTAGATTTTAAAACACCACCTCTTTCTATATTACATACAGCACTATTATTATTTACGGAAATAACAGATAAAAGTATTTTACCATCATCAATAAGTATTTTAATATTTTTTTCTAAAACAGTAAAAATAATTTTTGGAACAGGTATACCATGTTCACCTAATGTTATATTTTCATTTTCTACAAGTGTTAAGTTATTTTTTAATTTTCCTATTCTTAATTCTGGACCTTTAATATCAATAAGAAGCTTCATTTTTATACCTGTTATTTCTTCAGCTTTTCTTAGATTATAAATATATTCTTTGTTGTCATCAAGATTTCCATGGGAAAGATTTAATCTTATACCTGTCATACCTTCTTTTATCATTTCGCATAATATTTCTACATTATTACAAGCTGGCCCAAGTGTACCATAATAATCCATAAATTTATCCCTCCAAAAAAACCTTCCGAAAATCGGAAGGTTAAAATATTAATTAATTTTTATTTATAACTCTATCATAAAGGTATCCTTCTCTTACGCCATAACTACTTACTGTAATCATATCACAATCATAAAACTTTGCTATGTTATAAAGAAGTGTAATACCTGGTATTATTGTATGAATACGGTCAGGACATACTTTAAGTATTGTATTAACACCTTCTGTTTCACCTTTTCTTAAAACTTCAAGTATTTTTTGAAGGTTTGAAACAGTTATTGTTCTGTTTGTTTCGTGAGCTTTAAATATAAAGTTATTAAGTTTTAAAACAGCACGAATTGTACCACCTACACCACATATAACAGAATATTTCTGTTTTTTAATTTCATTTACTTTTTCAAGTTCTTTTACAGATGTTTTTTGAAGTTTTTCACTTTCTGATTTTGTAGGAATTATGTTTTCAACACATTTTTTATAAAGTTTAAGTGAACCTAAATGTATACTTACTGCATTTATAATTTCTTTATTTTCATAAGATACAAGCTCTGTACTTCCACCGCCAATGTCTACAAGCAATCCACTATTCATATCTATAATATTATGAGTAGCACCTTCAAAATCAAGTCTTGCTTCTTCCTCTCCAGAAATAATCTCAACATTTATGCTTGTTTTTTTACATATTTGAGATACTGCCTCATCTGTATTCTCAACATTTCTTAAAGAAGCTGTTGCAAATACAAGAAGATTTTCGATATTAAAATTATCTACTATTGATTTAAAATTAGCAAGTGCTTTACAAGCAGTATCAATACCTTCTTGTGTTATTTTATTATCTTCAACATAACCTGCAAGACCTGCCATTACTTTTTGATTAAAAAGAATTTTAAAATCATCTTTATAAACCCTATATACAGTAAGTCTTATTGTATTTGAACCTACGTCAATTATAGCATACATAAAAAAACTCCCTCTTCCTTTTAAAAATTTCCATAAATATTATACCATATTTTGTATATAATTAAACAATAAAATACAAACTATTAAAAAAGCCTGTTAAAATACTTGAAATCAAATACTTTAACAGGCAAAATATATTATATTATTTAGAAATACGTCTACATAAGTTTACAGCATCAAAATCTATTGTCTTTTTCATTGAAAGAGCTTCTTCTATATCAAAATCAACTACATAGTTTCTTTGTATAGCAACAACTCTGTTACATTTTCCTGCAAGAAGAAGATTAACAGCATAACTTCCCATTTTTGCTGCATATACTCTATCAAGCATTGTTGGAGAACCACCTCTTTGAATATGACCAAGTACAGTTATTCTTGATTCAATACCTGTTTTTTCTTGAATTATTTTAGCCATATCATTTATGTCAAGGTCACAGCCTTCAGAAACAACAATTATATGATGTGTTTTACCTTGTTTTTTTCTTGCCATAATATTGCCACAAACTTCTGTTTCAATATCACTTTTTATTTCTGGTACTAAAACATCAGTTGCTCCAACTGCTAAACCAACATCTAATGCTAAAAATCCTGCATCTCTACCCATTACTTCAATGATATTACATTTTTCATGACTTCTTGCTGTATCTCTTAATCTGTCTATTGCTTCAACAGCAATATTACAAGCTGTATCAAAACCGATTGTATAGTCTGTACATTTTATGTCATTATCAATAGTTCCTGGTATACCAACAGTAGGAAGACCATGTTTACAAAGTTTTATCGCACCATTAAATGAGCCATCTCCACCTATTACAACAAGACCATCTATACCAAGTTCTTTTGCTTTCTCAACAGCTTTTATTATTCCACTTTCTTCATAAAACTCTTTACATCTTGCAGTATATAATATTGTTCCTCCTCTTTGTATTATATCAGAAACAAAATTACTGTTAATTTCAACAACATCACCATTAATAAGACCATTATAGCCTCTATTTATACCTATAACACGAATACCGTTATTAAGAGCAGTTCTTGCAACAGCTCTTATAGCTGAATTCATACCTGGTGCATCACCACCACTTGTAAGTACACCAATAGTCTTTATTATTTTTTCTTCTGTTTCCATTTTTTCACCCTTCCCCGTAATAATAGCTTTAAATTTTAATATAACAATCCCGTTCTAATTTAATAATATAAATACCTATAAAACCCAAAAAATGATGTATAACAAATTAATATTATACATCTATATACTTATTAATCTCCCACGTTTATTATAAAATATATAAAATTTATTGTCAATGCCATTTATTTTTTTAACAAAATGTATAAGTGTTATTATTTGTACAGTATATTTTTACAAAATGTAATATACATACATTATGCATATTAATAAAAAAAGCCTGATACTTTTATATAAGTATCAGACTTTAAATAAACATATATAATTATAAATCAATTATTTTTTTATCACCATAAATTTCTGTCCAATCATCACAGAATACATCTACTGCATCACTTACTATTTTCATAGAAAGGCTATCTTTAAATATAGAAGGTGCACTTGTAATTGCATGTGCTCCAGCCAATATGGCTTTATCAATTTGAGCAACATTTTTAAAACTTGCAGCTATAATTTTTGAATTGTATCCATACATATCTATCACTTCAGCAATAGAAGCAATAACATCACAAGAATCAACTCCCATAGCTTCCATACGATTATAATATGGTGCTATATAATCTGCACCTGCTTCAAGTGCCATAAATGCTTGTGCTTTTGTATATACAGCAGTTGCTGTTATATTAACACCTTGTTTTTTTAATTCTTTAATAGCTTTAATTCCGTCCATAGTTACAGGAATTTTTATGTACACTTTATCATCAATATTTTCTAAAATAGCTTTAGCATCAGCCATCATACCTTCATAGTCTTTTGTAGATACTTGTACATGTAATGTAGCATCAAAACCAATAATATTACGAATTTCTTTCATATGTGCAAAGAAATCTATATTACCTTCTTTTTTTACAATGCTTGGATTACTTGTTACACCTGAAATAGGTAAGTAATCATTATAGTATTTAATTTCTTCAATATTAGCTGTGTCAAGTAAGTACTCCATAATAACCTCCAATTATATTTTTAATATATTTAATATTTTACTTTTATTAACTAAACAGTTGAAACTATTATATTTTTACTTTCCAAATATTCCTTTATATCATTATCAATATTTTTATCTGTAATAACTTGATATACTTGTTTTTCCTTTAAATAAGGAATAGCTGTACTTTTTTCAAACTTTGAAGATTCAGAAAGTATAATAACCTTTTCTGCTGATTTTGTCATAGCTTGAATTGTATCAGCTCTCATAATGTCATTACCTGTAAATCCCATTTGTTTAGAATATCCATCAATACCAACAAATATTTTATCTACATAAAAATCTTTAATACATTCCTTAGTCATAGGTCCTATTACAGCTTGATGGCTTTTACTGTAAAATCCACCTAATAATATAATCTGATTATTATTATTTGAATTTATATAATTTGCAATATAAGCTGAATTAGTAATAAAAGTTACATTTTTATGGGTATATGCAACTTCTTCGGCAAATAAAGCACAAGCAGAACCTGACTCAAGTATAATAGTTTCGCCATCACTAACAAGTTTTGCAGCATATTCAGCTATTTTCTTTTTATTTTCAAAATGGAATGCCATTCTATAATTTATATCATCTGGACTATTTAATAATGCAAAACCACGTTCACGACGTAATATACCTTTATCTTGCAAATATGTTAAATCTTTTCTTATAGTTACAGGTGTAGTATTTAAAATTTGAGCTAATTCATTTACTTCTATTTTTTTTCTTTGGCTTACAATTTCTATAATTTCAGAATGTCTTTGTTTCATATATTTTTCCTTTCTGATTATATTTATATAATACAATTTTATTTTGTATATGTCAATAAATATTTTCGTACGAAAGTAAAATAATAAATTTACGAAAAAATATATAAAAAAAGACAGCTTTAAATAAAGCTATCTTTTTTGAACATTGGGTAGATTAATAAGATTTATATTTTTTTAATTATTTAAAGTATGAGTTTTTTATACTATTATATATACCATTAGAATCGAGATTATATTTTTTAATTAATTCTGTTGCAGGTCCAGACTCACCATATACGTCATTAATACCTATCTTCAAAACAGAAGTAGGATAATTTTCACTTAATATATCGCATACAGCACTACCTAAACCGCCAACAACTGAATGTTCTTCTACTGTTACAACTTTTCCACATTCTTTTGCAGTTTCAATTATTAAATCTTTATCAATAGGTTTAATTGTATGAATATTGATTACTTTAGCTTCAATTCCATCTGCTGCAAGTTTTTTAGCTGCAACAAGAGCTTCATATACTTCAAGACCTGTTGCAAAAATTGCAACATCTTTACCTTCTCTAAGTACAATACCCTTACCTATTTCAAATTTATAATTTTCATTTTCATTAATTACAGGTGTTGCAAGTCTGCCAAATCTTAAATATACAGGTCCTTCATATTCATATGCTGCTTTTACAGCTGCTTTTGCTTCTATATCATCAGAAGGACTAATAATAACCATTCCTGGTATTGTTCTCATAAGTGCAATATCTTCATTACATTGATGTGTTGCACCATCTTCTCCTACTGATATACCTGCATGTGTTGCACCTATTTTTACATTAAGATGTGGATATCCAATAGAGTTTCTTATTTGTTCAAAAGCACGTCCTGCTGCAAACATTGCAAATGTACTTGCAAATGGAACTTTTCCTGTTGTTGCAAGACCTGCTGCAACACCCATCATATTACATTCCGCAATACCACAATCTATATGACGCTCTGGAAATTCTTTCATAAATATACTTGTTTTTGTTGCACCTGCAAGGTCAGCATCAAGAACAACCACTTCTGAATGATTTTTACCAAGCTCTAAAAGTGCATTTCCATAACTTTCTCTTGTTGCTATTTTTTTTATTTCAGACATTATAAAGCACCCTCCTTTTCAAGTTCTGCCATTGCTTCTAAATATTCACTTTCAGAAGGAGCTTTTCCGTGCCAACCTGCATTATTTTCCATAAATGAAACACCTTTACCTTTTACTGTTTTTTCAATAATAGCAACTGGTTTTCCTTCAACAGCTTTAGCTTCATTAAATGCATTTCTTAAAGCATCAAAATCATGACCATCTACATTTATTACATGGAAATTGAATGCTTCAAATTTCTTATCAATAGGATATGGAGAGTTTACTTTTGCAATATCACCATCAATCTGAAGACCATTATTATCAATTATTACAATAAGGTTATCAAGATGTCTGTGACCTGCAAGCATAGCAGCTTCCCAAACTTGACCTTCTTGTATTTCACCATCTCCAAGAAGTGTATACACTTTGTAATCTTCATTTGAAAGTTTTGCTGATATAGCCATACCAACAGCGGCAGAAATACCTTGTCCAAGAGAACCACTTGACATATCAACACCCGGTGTATGTTTCATATCTGGGTGTCCCTGAAGATATGAACCTACATGACGAAATGTTTTTATATCCTCTGTTGGGAAAAATCCTCTATTTGCAAGTGCTGCATAATATCCCGGTGTTGTATGACCTTTAGATAATACAAATCTATCTCTATCTGCTTTTTTAGGATTTTGTGGGTCTATATTCATTTCTTCAAAATATAAATATGTGAAAATATCTGCAGCTGAAAGTGAACCACCTGGGTGACCTGATTTTGCACTATAAACTGCTGTTAAAATATCTTTTCTTATTTTATTTGCAAATTCCATTAATTTTTTATTTTCCAAAATAAAAGCCTCCTTATTCACCAAAAATAGATTTAACTATTAATCTGTTAATGAATATTTTGCTATTTGTTATAATATGTTATATGATACAGTAGTAATATTATAGCTGCTAGACATATTTTTATCACAAGTAAAAGGGCTTGTTATAATTAAAAAATATTACTACTGTATTAAGCAATTTATACTTATATATTATACAGTTTGTATTAAAATATATATTAAATCTTCTCACCAAACTAACTAAATAAATATACAAACCATAAAAATATATATTTAATAAACCAATCAATTATTTATGAACATATTCAACAACTTTATCTGCTAAATCTTCTAATACACCTAAGTCAGCCATCATAGATAATAAAGTATAACGTTCACGTGTTTCTTTTGCATAAAGCATTGCATTTACTAAATGATTATCATCAAATCCAATCTGTTCTGGATAATATGGTGCATCTAAGCTCTTAAGAATTTCAATCATACGTTCTGAAGTTGGTAAATATTTGTTCATAATATCTACAATACTATCCCAATTTTTTTCAATACTATCAATTCTCTTAAGACGTCCTTCAACTGCGTTTTTCTGTGATTTATGTTCTAATTCTATTATAGATGAAGCTGAAGCACCATAAACTTCATTGATAGTTTTTTCCCAAGCATCTTGACTATATTGTTTTGCTTTTTCCCTAGCAAGTTCAAAATCAGGTCTATTTTCACGTAATAATTCTGTCATTTTTAATATTATTACTGTACCAACTGCTACTTTTGTACCATGAAGTACAGGTATTTTACCTTCTTGAAGTTCTAATGTTTCCCAGAAATGACACATATGATGTTCACAACCAGCAGCTGGTCTTGAATTTCCAATAAAGCTCATTGCAACACCTGTAAGAACAAGACCTTCCATTATATCCCCTATTACTTTAGGGTCACGAGATGCAACTTTATCTGCACTTGATAAAACATTTTCAATACAATCAGATACTAAATTTACAATAGTATCACAATAATATTCTTCATTTATAACTTTTGAAATACGCCAGTCTGTAAGACAAGTAAATTTACCTAACAAATCTCCAAGTCCAGCAGATACCATACGAGCAGGAGCACCTGTTAATATATCTGTGTCACCAATAATAAATAATGGTGATTGTGCAGACATATTTATTTTTATATTATTTGCTATTAATGCTGCACCTGTTGATGCAAATCCATCCATAGGTGCTGCTGTTGCAACTATACAATAAGGAATTCCCATTTGATAACTAAAGAAACGGCATAAATCATTTATTGAACCTGTACCAACTGCAACAACAAGGTCACAATCACGGTCTGCATCTAACATAAGATTACCTAATGCTTGTTCATCTGGTATAAATCTTGCTTCTGTAAATACATGTGCTTTTGCTTTAATATTATGTGCTGCAAGAATTTCCATTACTTTTTTTCCTGCAATATCATATGTAATCTTATCACATGCTATATATAAATTTTTAAAATTGTATTTTTCAACATAATCAGGAAGTGAGTTTATTGCACCCGAACATACAGTAACACTTTCTAAACCTGTTGAATGTTTTTTACCACAAGAACAATCAAAAGGTTTTCCTAAATAATCGGAGAGTTTTGGAGCTTTTGTCATGATAAAACCAACCTTTCTATAATAAACTATAAATATATAATAAAAATACATAATATAAATTAGGTTTTATTTAACCTAAATGTATATGTCTTATGTAATTACATTATATAAAACTGATTTTATGGTGACGGTTAAAAAAGTGCATAGGTTGATGTATTTAGAGAAAAAAGGTTGATATAAAATTCATATATATTACGCAAATGAATAAAAATACTATATGGTAAAATTTCGTGTAATATAAAATAATTTCACATAAAAAATTACATTTATTTTAATGTATTAATTGTTTAAGTACATATTTTATATCTGTAATTAAGTAAAAATTAAAATATACTAATTCATAGAAATAAAAAAATATAGCCAATAATAATTGGCTATATTTCAAAAGTTATTTTTATAATATTAATTATTTTTTAGGATAGCATAAGAGTTCAATATAATGCATCATTACTTTTTCAATTCCACATTCAATATTATGTTTAAGTGCTATGTAATTAGTAAGTTCTTTATCTTTAACTTCTTTCATTGCCCCTAATAAGAAATCTGTATATAGATTTACTTTTGTTATACCTTCATGTGCACAACGATATAAATTTTCATCACCTGTTCCAGAACCACCATGAAGAACAAGAGGAATATCTAAAACATTTGATAATTCATGTAAACGTTCAAAATTAAGTGTTGGTTTTATATTATTATTATATAAACCATGACTTGTACCAATAGAAACTGCAAGAGAATCAACATTTGTTTCTTTAACAAATCTAACGGCATCATTAACATCTGTATATATAGTTTCAGAAAAATCACAGCCGCTATAATTTTCTCCTTGACCTACATGCCCTATTTCAGCCTCTACTGAAACATTATTTTTATGAGCCAAATCAACAATTTCTTTTGTTATTTTAATATTTTCATCTAAAGGTTTTTCTGATGCATCTATCATAACTGATGTAAAACCTAATTCAATAGCTTTTTTAACAAAATCAAAATCTTCACCATGGTCTAAATGTAGTGATATAGGAATATTAACTTCCTCTGATACAATTTTACCAATAGCAGCAGCTTCTTCCAAAGAAATTATGTTTTTATGGATTTGAGCAAATGAAAGAATAATAGGCTTTTCAAACTTTTCAGCAGTTTTTACAAATGTTCTTGCCATTTCTAAATCCAAAAAGTCTGGTGCTATTACAGCATGATTATTTTTCTTGGCATTTAATAAGATACTAGTTGAATTTGTTAACATTATGATACGCCTCCTACATAATAATATTATAATATTTTTTTATTTAGATTATCAAAATTTTCAGCTGCCTTTATTTGTCTTTCTATAATATCGTTATTTTTACGATTTATATTTTTCTTCTTTAATAATGAACTTCTTTTAAAAGTAGGAATAAATATTTTATTTTCTTCTATATTATCAAAATCTTCTTTATTTAATTTAGCTACATAAGGTAAAAAACTTTCTCCATTTTGTGGATTTAAAAATATAGAAAATGAAATCTTATTTGAAATAAATGTTATTTTATATCGTATTATTGAAATATTTTCTTCACATCTTTTTAAATCTTCTATTGGAATACGTACAACACGTTTTATTCCCAAAAGTCCACAAACAGCAAAAACAGATTTATCTGTGATAACCAAAACTCCTGGAAATGTTTCTCGTTTAGTTTTTATTGTTCCTGTAAGTATAGCTGTAATTACCTTTTCATTATCAATTAAATTTTCTTCTGCAAATTTAATTGATAATTTATGTAACAATCCTATTTTTTGATGTTGTGTATTTCGTATAGCTTCGCTTATAGTCATAAAATATACACCTCTTTAAGTTAAAATAAATTATACTTATTTAATTAATATCATCTATTAAAGTATTTTTAAGAAGTTTTATAAAATTTCCATAACTTGGATTTGCAATTAAAAGTTCAACAAACTTTTTATCAGTAAACAATTTTGAAAGATAATTCCAAAGTTGAAAAGCTTTATGGCTGTTTTTACCTATTACAACTAATAAAACAAGATTAACCATATTTTTATTAGCGTCCCATTCAACTGGCTGAATAGATACACCTATTGAAACAAAAGTATCAGATGATATAGCATTTAATGGGTGTGGTGCTGCTATACTATTTCCAAAAAATGTACTTCTCATATCTTCTCTTGATGCAACTGCTGAATACAATCCATCTAATTGGAAAGTTTTAGCTGCATTATTACAAAGAGTTTTTAAAATTGTGTCTTTATCTGTGTGTTCAAATGTAAAATATAAATCTCTATGGAAAATATCTATAATATCATCTAGACTACGAAATCCATCCATAGCAAGCTTTAAATTAAGATAATCCTGTTTATTAGGAAATTGATTTATATAAAAAGCTATACCCTTATCATAATATTTGCCTTTTTCTGTTGTTGCTATAACATCATATTCATCTAACATACTGTCTTCAACTTCACTAGGAGTAACAAATACAAGGTCTGTAACTTGGTCTGAAAACCATTTTGATAAAGTTTGTTGTAAAAGAATATTTTCACTCCAACGTAAAGATGATATTATTAACATTTTTCTTATATCACCACATTTTTGTTGATGTTCATATAATGCACAATATAAATGAACTGCAATAAATGATATTTCATCATCTGAAATATGTTTGCCAAATTTTTCTTGTAATTTAGAAGCAAAGAAAGTTGCCATATCAAAACCTTGAGGATAAGACTGTCTAATATAATCTACTAATCTGTTTTTTAATTGCATATCATATTTTATTCTTACAAATAAAGATGCACAATGCATTGCAAGTGCCATTCTTAAATTCAAATTATCTGTTAAGTTAACACCATAATTATCTCTTATAGCAACCAATATATCTAATATACAATCATCAACCTCTGATGAAATATCAGAGCTTGTATTTTCTCTTTGACCTTTCATATAAAGTGCAAAGTAATCAATTTCATCTTCTGTAACACGTATATGAAAATGTTCAGCTATTCTATTATATACAGCACTTGCTATTTCACGTTCTGGATATAATGATTCTGATATTTCCAACTCATACGGTAATATAAAAAATGAACTTTGCATTCTACGAAGTGCAACATATAACATTGTTAATGTATTCATAAGTTCACTTTCAGATATATGTCTTTTAAATAAAACAAATACTTCAACCAAAATATCTTTTATACGAGTCATATCATTAGATTGACTTGATGAAAAAGCACTGTTTAAACTAATATTTGAAGTTGCTAAATTTGTTTCCATAATACATCTACGTTTATTAATCTCTGAACCGTCTATTATTATTTTATTTGAATTTCTTAACACTTCTAAATTAAATAAACTAACAATTTCATTTACTCTTTTTAAATCATTTAATAAAGTAGAACAAGACACATGAATTATATCTTCCAAATAATATAATGATATAGACCTATGTTGATATAAAAGTAAATATATTAATTCATTTATACGATTATCATGGCAATTAGTAGATGCTTTTGTAAATTCTATGTACAATGATTCTTTCAGTATATCGAACTCCGCCTGATTATGAATAACTACTCTGCTACCTTTAGGTGGTAAAGACTGAAATGTAATACAAGTTATATTTGTGAGAGTATCTTTTATCTTTTTTATGTCATTTTGAACAGTACGTAAACTAACACCCTGTTTTTTTGCAAAAACAGATGCTGTTATATATGTATCCGGATGTTCAAATAGTTCTAATAGTATTTCAAGTTGTCGTTGATTAAACATAATAAACTCTCCTTTTGTAGAAATATGTCATATTATATCAAATAATATCATAAAAATATATTAACATTTTTACGTATGTATTATGAAAAGTGCAAATCAACAAATTTGCATATGTATTATGAAAACAATAAATTTTTATTTAAAATAATTGCTGCATATATAATATGCATTAATATACAACATATATTTATATTTAACATTATATAAATTCAATTTAATTGTATTATAATACCTTATATTAAATATGATTATACCTATACAATTTTACATATCAAAATAACTAACAAACACTTTATATAGTATAATATTGCACATTCAATTTATAATTTATCATATATATAAATGTAAATTATGCAATATTAAATATTTATCAATGTTCATTCCTTAGTGAAAAATTAAAATTATTAATAATATAGAATGTGTAAATATACCGCAATTATTTTGTTTGTTTTTATTTATTGCGTATGATATATTTTGTTTATCGATTGGTTGAATCGACAAAAAACATACATAAAACAACCTAAATAGTATACACTTTAACTTTTATTTTTAAATAAAGTAAATGTATGCATATCAAAATGTGATAAAAGAAAGGAGATATGTAGAATGTCACACAAATATAGGATTGTGTTAGCTTCTCATGGAGAGCAAAGCAAAGGTATGTTAAACACTGTACAGATGTTATTAGGCGAACAAGATAATATCATTGCATATGGCTTGTATCCAGAGCAGACAGTAACAGATTTAACAGAAAAATTACAAGCGGAAATTGAAAAATATGGAGTAGAAAATATTATATTCATGACAGAATTAATGTACGGTTCCCCATTCAATTCAGTCGTAAGCCTTACAAGAGATTATGATGTATATCATATTTCAGGTATAAATTTAGCTATGCTAATGAGTGCAATTATAGAACGTGATAACGAAGACACAAGTGCAGAAAAAATTTGTGAGGTTGCTTTAGAAGCTGCAAACGGAAGTTTTGTAGATGTAAAAAAATTATTATCAACATCAGAAAGCGAGGAAGATGATTTATGAGAAATGTAGTTCTTTCAAGAGTAGATGACCGTTTAATTCATGGTGAAGTTGTTACAGCTTGGACACCTGCAATGCGTGGTAACAGAATAATGATAATTGATGATGATGTAGTTAGAGATGAATTTAATGTAAGAGTTGTTAAAGCATTAGCACCTGCTGGTACAAAAGTAATTGTATATAGTGTTGAAAAAGCAGCAGAAAAATTAATGGTTCCTGGTGTTGATGGTGAACGTATAATAATACTTACAAAAACTCCAATAACATTTAATAGATTAATAAAAGCTGGTGTACCTATAAAAGAAGTTAATCTTGGTGGTGCAGGAATAAGAGGCGAACGTAAACCATTTATTAATAATGTAGCTCTTGACCCAGAAGAAGTTAAAGCTTGCGAAGAAATGTTAAATGCAGGAGTAAGAGTTTATTATCAGCTTGTTCCTGAACAAGGTGTTATCGAAATTGATAATGCACTCAAAACAGCAAAAGCAAACTTTGGAATATAATAAATAAAAGGAATGTTATATAGAAACAAAGAAAGAAGGGGTTAACTTGACTATTACAATAACTCAAGCCATTTTATTAGGAATTATATATTGGATTGGTGAAGCACAGTTACCATTCGTATCACTTTGGGTTACACAAAGACCACTTGTCTGTGGAGCTCTTGCCGGATTAGTTTTAGGTGACCCGGTAACAGGAGCTGTTGTTGGAGCAACAATAAACCTTGTTTATTTAGGATTTATTTCTGCTGGTGGTTCTATGCCTGCGGATATGGCTCTTGCCGGTGTTTTAGGTGTTACATATGCAATAAGCGGTAATTTAGATGCTGACACAGCTTTAGCTATTGCTGTTCCACTTGGTTTATTAGGTACAATTATTTGGTATTTAAGAATGACATTTGACTCTATTTTCGTACATATGGGTGACAAATGGGTTGCAGAAGGAAAATTCAATAATCTTTATTTATCAAATGTAATTTTACCACAGATTTATGCAGCAATTATATGTATTGTTCCTTGTTCATTAGCAGCATATTTTGGTGCAAACTATATACAGACTTTCATTGAAATTTGTGCTGGTAAACCATTACAGATATTCCAGATTATCGGTGGAATTATGCCTGCTCTTGGTATTGCAATTACACTTCAGTATATATTTAAAGGTGAAGCAAAAATATTCTTATTCTTAGGCTTTATGGCTGCAACTTGTACAAACTTAACCCTTATTCAACAAGGTATTATTGGTTTAATTATTGCTTTAATTTATATTCAAGTTACAGACCGTATGCCAGCAGCTAGTGCATCAGCTTCAGGAAATTCTGGTGGATATGACCCGGACTATGACCCAGACGAAGATTAAGAATAGGAGGAATGATTAATTATGTCAAACAATACATCAAATAAAAGATTAATTCCTAAAAATGCCCTTATACGTGCATCACTTATTTGGGAATCATGGGTACAGACTTGTTATAATTATGAACGTATGATGGGTCAAGCTTGTTGTCACACATTCTTACCTATTGTAAAACATTTATATCCAAATGATAAAGAAAAACAAATTGATTTAATGACTAGAGAAATGGAATTCTTCAATGTTCACCCAGAGTTTGGTTCTTGTATTTTAGGTCTTGCAGTTTCATTAGAAGAAGAAAAAGCAATGGGTGCTGATATTCCAAACGAATTTATAACAAATATCAAAACATCATTAATGGGACCTTTAGCTGGTATTGGTGATACAATTTATCAGGGAGTTCTTATTCCTATATTACTTGCTTTATGTATTGATATTACACGTTCAGGTGATGGAAATATATGGGGTTCTGTACTTTATGCAGTATTAATGATAGTAATATCATATGGTTTTTCATACGCAAACTTTATGTTTGGTTATAATACAGGTAGTAATGCAATTATGGAATTCCTTGAAAAAGGAACACTTAATAAATTACTTAAAGGTGCATCTATTATGGGTTGTATCGTAATGGGTGGATTAATTGTAAACTATGTTAAATTATCATGTGGTATAGTTATTAATACATCTGGAACAGAGTTCTCTCTCCAGAAAAGCTTATTTGACGCAGTATTACCAAACATATTACCATTATTAGCTACTATGGGTATATATGGATTAATGCAGAAAAAATGGACATCTATAAAAATAATACTTTTAATTGTTGTAGTTGGTATTGTTGGTGGTATGCTTAATATTTTTGCTTAATAACTTAAAATAAAATAATTTATTTAATCAGCAATTCTAAAAAAAGAATTGCTGATTTTTAAAATAATAGTATACTTTTTGTAATTGTATTTAAGTAAGGACGTGAATATAAATGAAAGCTATTTTAATGAAAAATCCAGGTAATGTAGATATAGTTGATTTAGATATTCCAGAAATAAAAGATGATGAAGTTTTAATAAAAATTCATGCATCTGGTATATGTGTAAATGATGTTCGTGATTATAAAGGTGACTGTAATTATAGTTATCCACGTATTGGAGGACATGAGTTTTCTGGTGAAATAGTTTCTGTTGGAAAATCTGTTAATGAAAAAATTTTTGCAACTGGTACTCCTGTTGTAACATATATAATAGATAACTGTAATACTTGCTATTATTGTAAAAATGGTTATGATAATGTTTGTCCTGACTTTGCACATACTACTGCATATCAAAATCATAATGGAATTTCAGGCTTTGGAGGTTTTGCTCAATATTGTGTAGCAAAATATACAGATGTTTATTTATGTTCTAAAAATGTAGCTTATGAAAAGTTAGCAATGGTAGAGCCTATTGCTTGTGTATTAAATTCAATTAATCAATGCAACATTGAATTTGGAGATGATGTATTAGTTATTGGTGGCGGAACTATGGGAATGTTACATGTTATGTTAGCACAAATGAAAGGTGCTCGTGTAATATTATCAGAGCCTATGGAAGAAAGACGTAAAAAAGCATTGGAATTAGGTGCTGATATAGTTATAGACCCTATTAATGAAGACATTGTTAAACGAGTAAAAGATATAACTAATAACTTAGGTGCAAAAGTTGTGTTTAATACAACAGCAATACCTAAACTTGCATTACAAGCTATTGATTGTGCTGCTGTATGCGGTACAATAGTTATGTTTTCATCTTTACACCCTAATTTACCTGTCGAAGTTAATTTAGGTGCAATTCATTCAACTCAAAAACGTATTATTGGTTCACAAAATGGTTCAATAAAAACATTTTGGCAAGCTGTACAATTACTCAATAAAGGTTTATTTGACCCTGAACCTCTTATTGAAAAAATATACTCTTATAAAGAATTTGATGAAGCAATTCATACTGCTATGAAACCTGATACATATAAAGTAATTTTAAATATGATAGATTAAATATATATTTTAGCAAGGAGTAATAAGATGTCAAAAAATTGTAGCATATGCAACAAAAAGCTTGGTTGGAAAAAATTTCGCTGTATAGATGGAGTTGTATGTGCTGATTGCTATAAAATTGTTAGTAATCAATATACATCAAAAATTGTAGATAAAAAACTTGTAGAACTTTTAGAAATATACACTAACAATTTAAAAAAAACAAGTTCAATAAATTTAGGAAATGATGGTTTTTTTACTACAAAAAAAATTGGTACATTTTTAATGTTAGATGAAGTTAGAAAAAAAATTTGTATTCCTTGTAATATTCATATAACAAAAAAATACTCTAATGTACAGATATTTCCTTACGAGTCTTTAAAAGGTTATAAACTTATAACCGAACCTAATATTTCATTTAATGAATTAATGGATTTTTATAATAATCCAAAAAAACAACAAATAATAAATTATATGTCTATTCGTTTATTATTAGATAACTCAAATATACAAGATATTGTAATATTACCTAAAGCAGTAAGAACTTCAAGTTTTGCATTTAGAAAAGGATATAAAATAGCAAATAATATTTTACAAACTTTAGAATTAATAATAGATGATATATAATTATCTATAATATTAATTAATAAACAATGTTGTTTTATAACCTCCTATAACAATATTGTTTTAGTATTATACAAACAAAATATACCAAAATAAAAATACTGTGGTTTATATAAGTCACAGTATTTTTATTTATATACTATTACTTTAAAATAATAATTTTATCAATTAAGGAGGCATAAATATATGTTTAATATAGAAAAGAATTCAATATTAATATCTTCATCTGTTTCTTGTATGGATTTATGCAATCTTCAAAAATCTATTAAAGAAGTTCAAGAAGCTGGAATATCTTTTTTACATTTTGATATTGTAGATGGTCAATTTAATAATTGTTTTATACTTGGCGAGTCTATACTAGAAGCTATAAGACCTATAACTAATATTCCTATTGAGGTGCATTTAGCAGCTTATAATCCTGAAAAATATATAGAAAGACTTTCAAAACTTGGTGCAGATTATATAGCTGTACATTATGAAGCTATGTCAAATCCATTAAAAACATTTGAATATATACGTTCATGTGGTTCAAAACCTATTCTTGCCTTTAAATCAGATACACCACCAAATAATGACTTTTTAACATTGGCTAAAGAAGTTGAATGGATATTAAAATTAACTGTAAATCCCGGATTTTCAGGTCAAAAATTACAAGAAGCTTCTTTAGAACATATAAAACAAATGAGTAATATTATAAAAGAGAATAATATTAATACATATATTCAAACTGATGGAAATGTTAATTGTAAAACAATACCTAAATTATTTTCAGCTGGTGCTAATATATTTACAGGTGGAAGTTCTGGTTTATTTATAAAAGACTTCACAATAAAAGAAAATTTCAATAATTTATTAAATTCTATACATAATATATAGTTTTATTTTTATAAATAATAAAAGAACTCCATTTTATTTAATATAAAAATGGAGTTCTTTTTTACTTTAATTATTCTACATATAAAGTAACAAATTTACAATGAGATATTGGTTCAATACTAATTGTGTTATTATTGATATTAATT
The DNA here is from genome assembly GCA_944379995.1 of uncultured Clostridia bacterium. Classification (GTDB taxonomy): domain Bacteria; phylum Bacillota; class Clostridia; order Lachnospirales; family Anaerotignaceae; genus Fimicola. The sequence continues at coordinate 7,064 of CALWGF010000005.1, read as the reverse complement.
TCTTCTTTAAGTTCTTCTTTTAAGTTTGTATAATATGCTTTTGATATATCAAAATTAAATTTAATATTATCTCCAATTTCTTTATGGTTTTTACCATTATAAAGACGTATAATATAACCTTTTCTGTTTTCACATTTCTTTATTGCACTAACAACTAATTTATTGTCTGTTTCAAATAAAGATTTTTTACTATCTAATACTTGTTCTACATCTTCTTGAGCAAATATTAATCTACCATTTAAGAAATCTGCATATTCATATACTTGTATTGGTGTATTATATTTTTTAGATAAAGTATCTATATCAGAGTCATTAATATCACCTGTATATGTTGTAAAACCTAATTGGAAATTCATTTCTTTTAATAACTGTGCATCTTTAGTTTCAATAACTTTTTCACCTGATGCTCTACCCGGACGATAAACAAGATTTTCTTTACCCATAAAGCCATATGTTCTGAATAATGTTAATCTTATTATATTTCCTTGTTCCCCAATAACTTCATATTCTCTAACACCTTGAGGAATAACAGCAATACCACGTTTTTCATCAGTTAAACTTACATAACTTTGTGTTGGTTCTATTGATATTGGTGGTTCTTGCCAAGTTGATTGGTCATTAGCCCAATTTGCTAATTCTATAATTTTTGTAGTATCTACTTCTTTTTTATTTCCTAATCCCTCTAAGTATAATTTCATTTCTTTTTCATATACATTAGGACGTTTAATTATACCAAACTGCTGGTCCGCATAATTAAATTTAGTAGATAAATTACTATCAAATAATATACAAAGTCTATGATATAATCCTTTATTATCTACAATAACATTAAAATCTATTACTTTAGAACCTTTTTTAAGACCAATTTCTAATTTTACTGGTAAGTTTACACTTACTTTTTTATTAGCTCTTTCATCTAAATCAGCTGGTATAACCATAGTATATTCTATTTCTACTTTTTGATATATATTTGAACCATTTATAATATATTCAAATTTACTTTCTGTTGAAAATACTTCTAAGTCATTACGAGGTGGTGAATAATTGAAACTATCACCATCATCGCCATTTTCAACTAAAACAGCTTGATTTATATAATTATAGTCAGCAATTTTATCATATATATCCAAACTACCCTTTTCATTAACAGTAATTTTATAATATTCATTTTCTAAACAAGATAATTTTTCCATTTCCTGTTCTTTTTTATCTGTTAAATCAAATCCATACTGTACATATCCTAAAGCAGGAATATCTTTTGCATTTATAGCTATTTTTGCTTTATATACTTTTGAAGGTATAAAAATATTCTTACTTGGGTTTAATCTAATAGTTTGAGATAAAACATATTGTGTAAGGTCTTGTTTTTCTATTATTGTATAATCTACAATATTATTATTTTCATCTCTTAAAATAAAATCATCAGCTGGTAAATATGTTTCAAATACTACAACATCATTTCTTTTTTCAGGTAAAGTATTAATTAAAGTTAAAGTTACATCTTTATCTGCTTTTATTTTTGTAGCTATTAAACGACTGTGTAATTCAACAAGATTTAATGCAATATCTTTAGCCTGTTTATATCTTACATATACATCTTCGTTTGCATTGTCAGATATACAAGAACCTATTGAGTCATGAGCTGCATTTTCAAATAATAACTTCCATATTTCCGCTACTGGATTATGTGGATATTCATTTCCTAACTGATATGATAATGTTAATAATGGTTCTAATACATTAGTTACATAATTCTGTACTTGTGTATTTAATACTTTTAAATCAGAGCGTGAAGAAAATATTGATTTATGTATTCTCATATGTTTAGCAATAACAAGTTCTCCAGAAACTTCTTCTAATTCTGGATTTTCACTTTTAACATCTTTAATATAATCTTCAACACAACTAATTACATACTCATTATCTTTATCTTTTTCATTTCTTTGTTTTACTAATTCTGGTAAATTTGTTCTAATTGGAGCTTGGTCAAAACCATTTGGAAAATATATATGTTTTGTAGCACTTCTTTTTCCTGCTTTTTCAAAACATTCTTTTTGCCAAAATTCTTCACTTTGAACATCATCTTCTGGTATATTACCACCTATATAATATCCAAAAGGAATTTGTGTAGTAAATACAACGCTTCCATCATCACCACGCCAATTAAAATCAGTATGGTTTACCATATCATCGGAAACTCCACGCCAAAATAAAGTATCAACAATACCAAACTGATTATATATCTGTGGCATATTTCCAGACTGTCCAAAAGAGTCCGGAACATAGCCAACATTCATATATCCACCAAAGTCCTCACAACGTTTCATTCCATAATACATATTACGAACAATACTTTCAGCAGATATAACTAATTGGTCTGTTTGTGTATACCAAGGTCCTATTATTAATCTTTTAGCTTTAACTAATTTAGATATTCTTTCTTTATCTTCAGGAACCCATTTAATATAGTCATCTAATAATGAACCTTGAGCATCTACCATAAAATATTTGAAATCTTCATTTTTTTCTAATGTATCTAAAACATCTTTTAAGTCTTTCATTAAATACACTTTAGACCTTGATGTGTTAAAATACCATTCTCTATCCCAATGAGAATGTGGTACTATATGTATTTTTCTTTTCATAGAAGCCTCCATTATTTTAGATTTGAATATCTATATCTATATCATCTTCTGTCATTGTTTCTTTTGTTTCTTCTTCAGCATTAAAATCTACAAACATAGGAGCAACAACTGCTATAAATATTGCACCTACTATTAAACCTACTAAGTAAGCCCAACCATTTGTTATAGAAACAAATCCATACATACCACCAACTGGAGGAATTTCTGCTTTTGCACCTAATAAACAAGTAACAGCTGCACCTAAAGCACCACCTACCATATTTATTGGAACTAATCTAGTAGGTTTTACTAATGTAAAAGGTATAGCACCTTCTGTAATACCTATAAAGCCCATTACCCAGTTACTCTTACCAGCTTCTTGGAAACTCTTTGAGAATTTATTTTTTCTTATAACTGTTGATATAGCATAAGCTAAAGGAGGTATACAAATAGCACAGTTAATATATACATTTGGCTGATATATACCTTCTGTAAGAAGAACATTACCTGCCATCCAAGCAGATTTATTAATAGGACCACCCATATCTGATGCTATCATAAGACCTAAAACAATAGCTAAAACTAACTGGCTTGTATTATTATTTGACATTTCTTTTAACCAGTTTACTAATGCATTATTAATAAATGCTAAAGGTTCAGCTAAAATAACACCCATTATAATAGCAACTGCACCTGTTGCTAAAAAAGGCATTATAACAAGTGGCATCATCTGCTGCATACTTTCTGGCATATGTATATTCTTTTTACCCCATTTAACTACATAACCAGCAATAAACGCTGCTAATACTGCACCTAAGAAACCTGCTTGTGTACTTGATGCTAAAGCACCACCAATTAAACCAGCACCGATAGCTGGTTTATCACCTATTGAATATGCTATAAATCCGGCTAATACTGTATTTACTAAACCTATACCTGTCCAACCTACTTGTTCTAATAAGTAAAGAACATGTAAAAATCCTTCATGGTCTGCTGTTAAACTACTAATTCCCATAGCAACCCCTATTAATTTAGGAATAGCTACAACTAAAGATGCACCAATAATAAGTGGAAGCATATAACCTATACCAGTCATTAAATGGCCTTTAGCTTCTTTTAAAAACTTACTCATTTTATTCTCCTCCTTTTTTTATAAAAACTAAATATATTTTTATTTAGTTTTTTCTTCTATTGCTTTAACGCATTTTTTAATAACAGCTTCTGGAGCTTTTATACAAGTTGTTATATCAATTCTTATAATAGGTTTTCCATCAAATCTTTCCATACCTATAATTTTTTGGTCAGATGCAATAATTACAAAATCGCAAGCCTTAGCTTCTTCATCTGTTATTGTATTAATTTGTCCCATACTTCCTTGTTGTTCCATTTTTATATTATGTCCTAAAGCAACCCCTGCTTTTTCTAATGCTTTTGCAGCCATTGGTGTATGTGCAAGTCCTGCTGGACAAGCTGAAATTCCTACTATATTCATATTATTCTACCTCCATATTTTTTATAATATATTCTTTTAATTCTACTGCATCATTACAAGATTGAATGAAATTTTTAAATTCATCTTCTAATAAACATACAGCTAATTTTGATATCATTTGTAAATGAATATTATCTTCATTTTCTTTTGGTACTAATAAAGAGAATACATATTTTACATCTGTACCGTCCATTGTTTCCCATTCAATAGGCGAATTAAGTTTTAAAAATAATATTGTTGGTGTTTTTACATACTCACTTTTAGCATGTGGTATTGCAAAACCATCTTGAAGTCCTGTTGAAAACTCACCTTCTCTTTTATTAAGGTCACCTAAAAGTCCTTCTTTATTATCACTAATATTAAGTTCTACAGCTTTATTTGATATAAACTCTAAAACTTCTTGTTTATTTGTAGCATCTAAATTAAAAAATATGTTTTTTTCGTTTAACATTTAACTGCCACCTCCTTGAACACATTTTATAATATGTTTACCCCTAAAACAACACAACCAATTTCCGTTCAAAAAGGAAATCCATTTTATTTTTTTCAAAACAATTTCCACTTTTTTCGGAAATCATTTATTTGCAAAAAGAAATTTGCATATATATAATTACTGTTATATATTTTATTGTGGAGGTTAGTTCAAAATGTTTCCTTATTATCGTCTTAATAAAATTTTTGATTATGTAAACAAAAAAGAAATAGCTTCTGTTAGGGATTTATGCAATTTATTAAACATTACAGACAGGACTTTAAGAACAGATATACAAACAATAAATAATGTTCTTAAAGAAAATGGAGCTTTAATAAAATTAAAAAGAAAATGTGGATATTTTATAGAAATTAATGATGAAAATTTATACAATAAATTTCTAAATAATTTATCGCAAAACGAAAAATATAGTATAGAATTAGATTCTAGTAAAGACAGAATGAAGCATCTTCTTAATATTTTATTATATAAAAATGATTATATTTTATTAGATGACCTTGCTGAAGAAATATTTGTAGGTGTAAACACATTAAAAAATTATATAAAAAGTTTAAATGATATACTTTGTAAATATAATCTAGAATTTATAAGTAAATCCAATCTTGGTATAAAAATTATAGGAAATGAAGATGATAAACGTAAATGTTTAGTAGAGTCTATTATTAATAATAATTTTCAAAACTATATAACTACTTTTAGTAAAGACGAATATATATTATTTAAAGATATAGACCTATATAAACTTAAAAATATTATATTTAACAATATCAAAAATGAACATATTGAAATCAATGACTATAATTTAAAAAATTTAATAATACATTTTGCCTTAATGATTTCTAGGATAAAAAATGATTATTATATAAATAATAATTTTAATGTTACAATAGATGATAAATATAAAAATTTTATAAATAACATAACTAAAGAAATAGAAAATAATTTTAATATTACTATATCTGAAGGAGAAAAACATTATATATATTTACATTTAATAGCTAACAGCCATATATACAGTCAAATAAATAATGATGTTAAAATTAAAGAAATTGTTTCCGAATTATTAAATACTATATATTCTGATTATAATTTTGATTTAAGAAATGATGAAATTTTATTAAATGATTTATTTTTACACTTAAAATCTATTTTAAATACAAAATATTTAGAATTAAATAAACGTAATCCCTTATTAAATACAATAAAATCTAATTTCCCATTAGCTTTTGATATAACTTTATCCTGTATAACAAAAACATTTAAAAATCTTCCATATAAACTTACAGAAGATGAAATAGGTTATATATCATTGCATATAGGAGCATCTCTTGAAAGATGTTTTTTTGGTACGGTTAAAGTAAAAAATGTTATATTAATATGTGGTTCTGGACAAGCTACAACAAGAATGTTGGAAGCTCGTATTAATATATTTTTTAAAGATAAAATAAACATTGTTTCACGTATGTCTTATAATAATTTTATAAATTATCCTAAATCAGAACTTATAAATATAGATTTTATAATTTCTACAATACCAATCGATATTGATATTAATATACCAAATGTTATTGTAAACTTTGTTTTAAAAAGCGAAGACATTGAAGAAATATCAAAACTTCTTAACAAAATTTCTTATAATAAAACTAAAAATTCACTTTCTTTTTTTGATAAAAATTTATTTATACACTTAAATAAATGTACTTCTAAAAATGAATTATTTGATAAACTATTTGAAGTTATGAAAAATAACAATATAATAGATGATGAATATATAATGTCAGTAATGGACAGAGAAAAACTTTCTAAAACAAATATGAATGATGTATTTGCATTACCCCACCCTATAAAACTATGTGCTAAAAAAACAAAAGTAGCTGTTGCAATAATTGATGAACCTGTTTTATGGAGTGATAAAGAAAGTGTACAAATAGTTTTTCTTTTAGCAATAAAACAAGGTGAACAACAAAATATAGAACATTTATATGATATTTTTATAGAAATTATAAACAACTCAAATTTACAAAAAGAAATTTTACAAAGTTATGATTTTGAAGAATTTATAAGTAATTTATATAAAAATATATATTGAAAGGAATGATTTTATGGAAATATTAAAACTTACACCTGCTTGTAAAGATTATTTATGGGGAGGAGATAAACTTAAGAAATTTTTCAACAAAAAATGTAATACAGATATACTTGCTGAAACTTGGGAACTTTCCTGTCATAAAGACGGTAACAGCATTATATCAAATGGAGAATATAGTGGTAAAACTCTTTCTGAATACATCGAAAAAGAAGGTAAAAGCATACTTGGTACAAACTGTGAGCGTTTTGAAGATTTCCCTATACTTATAAAATTTATAGATTCAAAACAACCTCTTTCTGTTCAAGTACACCCTGATGATAAATATGCACTTAAAAACGAAAATCAATATGGAAAAACAGAAATGTG
>CALWGF010000004.1 GCA_944379995.1 uncultured Clostridia bacterium | reverse complement strand
CGGTGGTACTGTTTCTTACTATTATTATACGCTATTTCTCGTCAAAAATCAACCATTTGTTGTGACAGAGCCTTTATTATTAAGAACGTATTGTTTTACCATATTCTTCAGCTGTCATATTAGCTTTAATAACACCATTTTCAACAATAACAACTTTATCAGAAACATCTCTTACAAATTTTTCATCATGACTTATTATAAGTATACCCATACCATCTTTAGCAAGGTCCCTTATAATTTTAACAATATCCATTACAAGAGCAGAGTCCAAAGCTGCTGTTGGTTCATCAAAACAAAGTAACTTAGGATTTGTTACACAGCTTCTAGCAATAGCAACCCTTTGTTTTTGTCCACCAGAAAGTTCAAAAGGCTTATTATTTAATTTTTCGCCCATATCAAGCCTTTTAAGCATTTTTATAGCTTTTTCATCAGCTTCTTCCTTAGACATTTTATAAACCTCTGTAAGAGCAAGTGTAACATTTTCAAGTACTGTAAGATGAGGAAAAAGATGATAATTCTGAAAAACCATACCCAAACTTTTTCTTATTTCATAAAGTTCATTTTTTGTAGCACGAACCATAACATTATTTTCTTCCATACAAAGATATTTACCATCAACTATTATAGTGCCTTTGTCACATGTTTCAAGTCCAGTAATACATCTAAGTACAGTTGTTTTTCCAGCACCAGATTTCCCTACAATAGAAATTACTTCACCTTCATTTGCACTTAAACTTACACCATTAAGTACAGATTTTCCACCAAATGATTTATATAAACCGTCAGCTTTTAAAAGCATTTTACACCTACTCCTCATAAATTACTTTCTTTTCTACTTTTTCAAGAATTTTTGTAATAACAAATGTCATAACAAGATACATTATAGCAGCAACAACAAAAGGAAGCAAAGTAACATCTCTGTTTGCAATACCCTTTGAAAGTTTAAGAATATCATTAACACCTATTATGTATACAAGAGAAGTATCTTTTACAAGAGTTATTATCTCATTTCCAACAGAAGGTAATGTTCTTTTAAAAACCTGTGGAAGTACAATTTTCATATTAATTTGAAAAGGAGTAAACCCAAGTATAGACGCAGCCTCTCTTTGCCCTTTTTCAATAGACTGTATTCCTGAACGGAATATTTCTCCAAAATATGCAGCATAGTTAAGTACAAAAGGAATATATGCTGACATAAGTCTATTATTACCAAGACTTATACCCATTACTGGAAGTCCAAAAAATATAAACATTATCTGAAGCAAAAGAGGAGTACCTCTTAATACCCATATATAAAATTCTGCAATTTTTCTTATAATAATGTTTTTAGAAAGTCTGCATAAAGCAACTATAATACCAAGAGGTATTGAAAATATAATACAGACAGCAAAGACTTTAAGTGTTACTTCAAGTCCTGCACCTATTTGAGCAAAATAATTAAAAATAACGTCCATTACCTGTGGTTTCCCTTCTAATTTAAAAATTATTTGATGATGTCATCACCGAACCATTTTTCACCTATTTCTTTAGATGTTCCATTTTCTTTGAGTGTATCAAGAGCTTCATTTAAAGCATTAAGTAAAGCTGTATCATCTTTTCTTACACCAATACCATATTCTTCTTCGCCAAAGTCTTCTTCAAGGATTTTATATTTTTCAGCACCTTTTTGTGAAATATAATATTTTACAAGAATTTCATCAGCAACAACAGCATCACTTCTACCTGCTTCAAGGTCTCTTAAGCATTGGTCATTAGTTTCAAATGTTACAAGCTCTTTGAAAGTATCTTTAATTTCAGGTTTAGCATCTATTGCAGCAACAGCACTTGACATATCCTGTGCAGCAACAGTTTTGTCTGCAAGGTCAGCAATAGTATTTATATCACTATCTGCCATTGTAACAACAATCTGTCTATTTTCAAGATATGCATCTGTAAAGTTTACAACTTCTTTTCTTTCATCTGTTATTGAATATCCATTCCATAAAACATCAACAGTTCCATTATTAAGTTCAGTTTCTTTCATAGACCAGTCAATAGGCTGAAATTCGAAAGGAACACCAATAACTTCTGAAGCAGCTTTTGCAAGTTCAACATCAGCACCTGTAAGTTCACCATTTTCATCTCTAAATCCCATAGGTGCAAATGTATCATCAAGACCAACTATAACTTTATCATAATCAAGACTTGTTTCATCAGATACTTCAGTATTATTTTCATTTGTTGTTGTTTCAGTATTTCCACAACCTGCAAAAACACCCATAGCCATAACAAGTGTTAAACCTAAAGCCAATAATTTTTTCTTCATAATAATTCCCCCTAAAATTAAATATCTTATAAAAATTAAAAACATTATATCACATCATCACATTAGTAGATTAAAGTATATTTTATATTCTGTCAAGTATATAATTAAAATTGATTATAAAAGTATTGACTAAAATTAAAATAGTACATAAAATAAGAGGGAATTGTGTTTCCGTAGCTCAGTTGGATAGAGCGACCGCCTCCTAAGCGGTAGGTCGCAGGTTCAATTCCTGTCGGGAACATAAAAAAGCCAAAAACTATTATATAATAGTTTTTGGCTTTTTCAATAGAATAAAACTATATTAAAATTTATAGAGGTGCAATATGAGTATAACAATTAATATTTACTATACAGGTAAAGATGGAAATGCATATAAATTTGCTAATGAAATGATTTCAAGCGGTATTGTTGATGAGATAAGAAACGAAGAAGGAAATTTAAAATATGAATATTTTTTACCAATGAACAATTCTGAAACAATTCTACTTATTGATAGTTGGAAAAATCAAGAGGCACTTGATATTCATCATAAATCAGAAATGATGAAAAAAATTGCTAATTTAAGAGAAAAATATAAATTAAAAATGCGAGTTGAAAGATATATTCCTGAAAAAGAATAAATTTATGGTAATTCAAACAATAAAAAAAGAATAACCTCTGAATAATGTTTCTTTACACAAAATTCAAAGGTTATTCTCTAGAAGCTACTGGTTCTAACACTTCCATTGGACTATCCCCTTTTTATTTTATCTTTTATTTTAATAATAATATATTTATTTTTATTATAAGTATAATTGACTATACTCTTATCAAATACCAATATATAAATATTAACATCTGAAATATAAAATCATATTATCTTTTTTATTATAAACATATTTTATTAATTATAAAAAATAAATTAATAATTTTAACTCCCTTAATTAACAATGTACGTATTCTTTACTTTTTCTGAATTAAAAACCTCTAATAATTCTATGCTTATTTGCATAATACTTAGGTATCGAAAACCTCTTGGCTTTTCAGTTAAACAATTAAGATACGGTTTTTAAATGGTCTTTTTTTAATTAATTACATTGTTTTTTTAGCGAGTTCCTCCTTTTTATAAATTGCATTGGATTAATAAAATTAATAAACCTTTACAATATATAATTAAAGATAAAATCATAAACCATACAAATTCAGTATTAAATTTTAAATTAAAGTTTAATCTCGAACATTTAACAATCATTATAAAAATTATCCCTGGGAATTGTTTAATAAGATTAAAAAATTAAATAAAAAACTTTTATTATTATGAATTTGTTCTTTGATTTATTTCTTTATCTTGTCTTTATTATATATTTATAATAATAAAATGTCAATAGTATTTTATAAAATTATTAAAAATTTCTTTTTTATTTTCATTGTATGTATAAAAGTACAATAATAGTGATATTATAGTCAAAAAACTCAAATAAAACATCATTTTAAGTGGAAAAAACCATTTAAAAAATACATATTGCATAATTGTATTAAAATAAAAACAAAAAAAAGATACCTTAAAGGTATCTTTTAAAGTATCTTTTTAAGTTCATTAAGGTCATCATAATATGTATCTTTAAGACTTCTATTATATATAATAGCAGCAGGGTGATAAAGAGCAAAAATCTTTTTATCATTATATTCTGTTATTTTTCCATGATAATCCCCTATATTAGCCTTACTATCTTCTAAAACAGCTCTTAAAGGTGTATTTCCAAGTGTTACTATAATATCCGGTTTAATTTCATCTATTTCTTTCATAAGATATGGTGTAAAGAAATCAATTTCAGATTTATTAGGAGTTCTATTTACAGGATTTCCTGTTTTAGGGCTTATATTAAAAGGTCTTATTTTAACAACATTTGAAATATAAATTTCTTCTCTTTTAAGACCAACAATCTCTAAAAACTCGCTAAGATTTTTACCGGCTTTACCAACAAAAGGGTGTCCCTGTTTTTCTTCATCTCCTCCAGGTGCTTCTCCAATCATAAATATTTTTGCATTATTTGCACCTTCTCCAAAAACTATAACTCTATCAGAATAATCTGATGTTTTTACAGCTTCAAGCAAACTTTCTTTAATAGCCTCAATACTCATATTATACCTCCAAACTTTTAATTTTTTAAAATTTAACAATATCATAAAATATTGATTTTAAAACATTTTTTAATATTATATAACATAATATACTTCATAAAAAACAATATAAAGTCAATTATTTGTTGTATTTGTTTATAAGTTATTAACATTATCCACAAAACACCTGTGGATAACTTTCTATTAGTTAAAAATATAATAAAATGTGTATTTTTATATATACTTTATTTTACATTACTCTTAAATTATAACACTATTTATTCATATTTTATACAATTTTGTAGTCATATAACTATATATTTTTACATATTTTAATATTTTATGTTTATTTATAAGTACGTATGTTTGTATATTAATTCATATTTTATCCACAACAATGTTGTTGATAATATGACTTTATTTTACTTTATAAACTATTTTAGAAACTATTAAACCAGCTAAAAATCCACCTATATGACCGAAATTATCAACTTCCGAAATCATAAAACCAGATACTATATTCAATATAGCAACAATAAGCATTGTTGCATAATTTATACCTTCAACTGATTTTTTATTTACTTTTGAAGTATATAATATACATGCAATAAGACCAAATATTGCACCTGATGCACCTACTGAAATACCTGTACCAAAAGCAAAACTTATAAGACTACCAACAGCTCCAGAAAAGAAATATACTAAAGCTGTATCAAAACTACCATAAAATCTTTCTGTCATTCCTCCAAATATATATAATGAAATCATATTTTCAATAATATGGAATATATCAGCATGTATAAACATACAAGAAAATAATCTATAAAATTCCTTATATTCTAATATATAATACTGACTATTGCCAAATAATTGTATAAATTCATCTCTCTTTCCTATAATCATCATAACAGCGAATATAATTATATTTATAAAACATATAGATAATGTAAATGGTATTTTATTATTACCTTGTGCCTCTTTAACTTCTTTTAATTTTTGAGATTTTATACCTGCTGAATAAAAAAGTATATCTTCTATTCCAATAACTTTATTAGGGTGGTTATTACCTGTATAAAGTTTATTTTCAGATGTATCATATATCCACCATACATTATAATGACCTGTTTCAGGATAAATTTCACATGATTTCAAAAACTCCGATTTTTCACTATTCATGTTATCTGTAACAATTATATTTACACATACAACACTTTTACATCTAACAATAGATAATGTAGTTTTAAGTGCACCATACATATTTTCAGAAAAATTAGCCTTCTTAGCTGTATAGTTATTAAAGTCATTCAAATTGTCATCACATATTGATACATAGTACAGAACGGGGCTATCAGGCTTTATAAACGCCCTTTCACTAAACTCCTCATCAGAAAATTTTATTTTGACTTCTGAAAAACCTTGAGTTTGTATATTATTACAAAAATCATTAACTAATTTATTCATAAAAATTCCTTTCTATATAGAAAAAACTCATTGAAAATAAATTCAATGAGTTTTTAGAATAAGAAACGGGGATTTCTTATTCCGGGAGTGATATATACTTTAAAATTTAAAAGGATTGGGGATACAGAACATATTTTTCTATATCCTTTTTTATAGTAACATCTATCCACAATTTAGTCAACAGCCTTATTACTAAATTAGAGCATTTACGGCGAGTATTCCTATAATTCCCGGTATACCTAATACAGCTGATACAGCACATGTAATAATATTACCACCAATAGAAAAGCCTAAATAATTCATAATTGTAAATACTATATATCCCATACTTGCATTTAATGTTAACTTTAATATAAATTTAATTGGTTTTGAGAATAAAACTATTATAAGTAGTACAAAACATATAATAAGCATAAGATGTATCATGCTATCAGAATTCAATTATTAAACCTCCCCTATCTATTTTTCCATAGAAATTTTTTTTGTTTTTTGAATACTGTTGCTGATATACCATATTTTTTCGCCAGCCTTAAAAAATACTGGTATTTTTTATTTAGTGATATTATTTCATAAATATAGCTATCAATGAGAATTTCATCAGTACACATTTCAAAATTCATTCTTGTTTTATTAAGCTGTAATTTTATATTTTCTATTTCATCAATTATTTCTTTCTCTGTATATTTATTTTCAAGTATTTTTTCGGCTGTCATAAAAATCCTCCTCTATACGCTTTTAATAAAAGTATAGTCAGAAAAAAGTAAAATTATGCCCTTGTCCCAATATTATCTAAAAATAGACATAAAAAAAGTCGGAGTTTTCTCCAACTTTTAAATAAATTTATTTAATTACAGTCATATTATTATCTTTAAGAACAACGTCATGAGCTCCACCCTCAACAATACTTGTTGAAGAAACAAGTGTTATTTTAGCGTTTTTCTGAAGTTCAGGAATTGTTAATGCACCACAGTTACACATTGTGTGTTTAACTTTACTAAGTGTAAGAGCAACGTTATCTTTAAGTTTTCCTGCATATGGAACATAAGAGTCAACACCTTCTTCAAATGCCATTTTCTTATCTCCACCAAGGTCATATCTTTGCCAGTTTCTAGCTCTGCTTGAGCCTTCACCCCAGTATTCTTTCATATAACTTCCGTTAATATTTACTTTGTTTGTAGGGCTTTCGTCAAAACGTGAGAAATATCTACCAAGCATAACAAAGTCAGCACCCATAGCAAGTGCAAGTGTTATATGATAGTCATAAACAATACCACCATCAGAACAAATAGGAATATAAATACCTGTTTTTTCATAATATTCATCTCTTGCAGCAGCAACTTCAATAACAGAAGTAGCCTGTCCACGACCAATACCTTTCTGCTCTCTTGTTATACAGATAGAGCCGCCACCAATACCAATTTTAATAAAGTCAGCTCCTGCCTCTGCAAGGAACATAAAGCCTTCACGGTCAACAACGTTTCCAGCTCCTACTTTTACAGTATCACCATATTTTTCTCTTATATATTGTATAGTGATTTTCTGCCATTCTGAGAAACCTTCTGATGAGTCTATACATAAAACGTCAGCTCCTGCTTCAATAAGTGCAGGTACTCTCTGTTCATAATCTCTTGTATTTATACCAGCACCAACAACATATCTTTTTGATGCATCAAGAAGTTCATTTACATTTTCTTTGTGTGAATCATAATCTTTACGGAATACCATATATACAAGATGCTGGTTTTCGTCAACTATTGGAAGTGCATTAAGTTTGTGGTCCCAAATTATATTGTTAGCCTCTTTAAGAGAAGTTCCTTTTGGAGCAACAACAAGTTTTTCAAAAGGAGTCATAAACTCTTTTACTTTAACGCTTCTTTCCATACGACTTATACGATAATCACGACTTGTAACAATACCTATAAGTTTTCCTGTTGCAGTTCCATCTTCTGTAACAGCAACTGTTGAATGACCAGTTTTTTCTTTAAGGTCTAAAATATCTTGTAAAGTACATTCTGGTTTAATATTAGAGTCACTTACAACAAATCCTGCTTTATATGATTTTGCACGAGCAACCATAGCTGCTTGACTTTCTATTGTCTGAGAACCATATATAAACGAAATACCGCCTTCTTTTGCAAGAGCAACAGCCATTTTGTCATCAGATACAGACTGCATAACAGCAGAAACCATAGGTATATTCATTGTTATAGCAGGTTCTTCACCTTTTTTGAATTTAACAACAGGTGTCTTAAGACTTACATTTGCTGGAATACAGTCAGATGAAGAATATCCCGGTACAAGAAGATACTCGCTGAATGTACGGGAAGGTTCATTGTAATAAAATGCCATTTTAAAACTCCTCCTTATTTCATATAATTATTTAATATTAATCACGTTTATATTTTAAATAGTTTATCACTAAATGAAACAATTTTCTATAAATAAATTATCTCTTAATGTGAGTTAAGCAATTTTTTGCTATTATGCCTATTAAAGCCCCTGTTATAAGACCAGAAATTATAAGTATAGGCATATAAATTGATAAATTTGTCTTTACAACAATACTTGCAATGACAATCTGACCAATATTATGGCAAATTCCACCTAATATGCTGACACTGTATATATTAAACTTAATTATATCTTTAGCCAGCACCATAATTATAAAACTTAATATTGCACCAGCAACACTATATAAAAACCCTGAAAAACCTGAAAAAAGCAAACCTGATATTACAATTCTTATAAACGATATACCTAGAGCTGTTTTATTATCAAAATAATACATAGACATAACAACTATAACATTAGCAAGTCCAATTTTAACTCCGGGTACAGGAACGGGCAAAGGTATCATCATTTCTACCCACCCCATAATAATTGCTAAGGCTGCAAATATACCATAATATGCTGTTTTCTGACTGCTGTTCATAAATACACCTACCTATTTATTTGTTTATTTAGTTGGCTATGCTATCAATATTACTTTCATCTGCTCCTATTATTTCAATTATTGTTTTATTAGGAAGACATATTATTTTTTCTCCCATTTTATTAATTTTTTTCTGATTAACACAATGTTTATCAGGACAATCAGCCTCTATAATATCAGCATAACCATCTTTTATAGTAAGTATATTATAATGGTCACCGTTTTTTATTGTATACTCTCTATCTTCATATAGATTAAATTTCTCAATTACAGTTCCATCAACAGTTATAATAACTTGGCTACCCTTTTCATTTTTCCCTAAAGTAAAGAGAAAATAAGATATAATAGCAATTATTATAATTGAAATTATTAATATTATGTCTTTCTTCTTCATACACTCAGTCCTTTTATAATATTTTGATATGTTATATAATCATAATTATATTTACTTTTGAAAAATATAAAATTAAAAAATTCTTAAAGGAGACAAAAATGAATAAAATACTTAAAAAAATTTCACTATTATTATTAGCTTGTATGGTATTATCAGGGTGTCAAAACAAAGCATCTGACGGTTCAACTGTATATAAAACACCTGTATCAAATACATCTTTTATGTTTGATACAGTCACAACAATAACATTGTACTCAGCAAAAACAGAAAAAGACCCTGAAGAAATTATATTAGATACATTCAAAATGTGTAAAGACCTTGAAAACAAACTTTCAAAAACAATAGAAACAAGTGATGTAAGTTTAATAAATAACTCTCAAGGCGAACCTATAACAGTTTCTTCAGAAACAGCAGAACTTATAAATCTTTCAAAAAAATATTATGAGCTTTCAAATGGTGCATTTGATATTACAATAGCACCTCTTTCAGAAAAATGGAATTTCCATAACGAAAACCCAGTACCACCTTCAGATGATGAAATTTCATCACTTTTAAAATATGTAGGAATGGATTTTATAAATATAGAAGGAAATGTAGTTACAAAATTAAATCCTCAAACAGAAATAGATTTAGGTGGTATAGCAAAAGGTTATATTGCAGATAAAGCAGCCGAATATCTTATATCAGAAAATATAACATCTGCTCTTATAAATTTCGGTGGAAATGTGGTTACAATAGGTTCAAAGCCAGATAACACACCATTTAAAATAGGTGTACAAAAACCTTTTGCAGACACAAATGAAGTTTTAGGTGCTGTTTCTTGCGAAAATGGAACAATAGTGACATCTGGTACATATGAACGTTATTTTGAATATGAAGGCGAAAAATATCATCATATACTTGACCCAAAAACAGGAAAGCCATCTGACAGCGGACTTGTTTCTGTAACAATAGAAGGTATAAAATCAGCTGATGCAGACGCTTTAAGTACATCTTGTTTTGTACTTGGTCTTGAAAAGGGACTTGAACTTATTGAAAGTCTTGACGGCATAGAAGCAGTTTTTGTAACAGAAGACGGAAATATAATAACAACATCAAATTCAACATTTGAAAAAGTATAAAACAAAAAAAGGCGTAATTTAATATTACGCCTTTTTGATTTTAAAAATAAAAAAGTGCCCAGAACCGGAATCGAACCAGTGACACGAGGATTTTCAGTCCTCTGCTCTACCAACTGAGCTATCTGGGCAAAATAAAAAGCTATTAACTTGCGACTTGTATATAATACTACTTTAAAATACATTTGTCAATAGTTTTTAATAAAATATATGAACAAAAAAGGCTGTTATATATAAATAACAGTCTTTTTTATGTTTAACTGATTTTTATTTTAAATGAGGTTCTTCTCATAAAATAAACAATTTGAATAAATATAATATATATACTAATAATATACTATTATAATAAATTAGTCAACTATTAGCATATAAATCAATTTAAAATATACTTTTCTGTATTACTCTAAAAAATAAAAGGAGTGATATCGTGCTTTATTTTGGTAGAAAATTACGCAAATTAAGAAAAGACAATAATCTAACACAAAAACAACTTGCTGATAAATTAGAGATAACAAAAGCTACTGTATCTGCATATGAAACTAATGCTAAGTATCCATCTATCGAAGTTCTTATAAAAATTTCAAATATATTTAATGTTTCATCAGATTATCTTTTAGGACTTTCTGAAAAAACAGAATTTCAAAATTCAAACTTAACAGATGAACAAAATATTATAATCGAAGAAATTATAAAACAATTTATATATCTAAATAATCAAAATATAAATAAAAAAACTCTCTGAAACACAGAGAGTTTTTTATTAAGCACCAAGATATGCTTTTTTAATAGCTTCATCTTGCATAAGTTCTTTTGCATTACCTTCCATAGCAATTTTACCTGTTTCAAGAACATAAGCCCTATCAGATATCGAAAGTGCCATTTTAGCATTCTGTTCAACAAGAAGAACAGTAACACCAGATTTATTAACTTCTTTTATAATTTCAAAAATCTCTTTAACAAGAAGAGGTGAAAGCCCCATTGAAGGCTCATCAAGAAGAAGTATTTTAGGTCTGCTCATAAGAGCTCTACCCATAGCAAGCATTTGCTGCTCACCACCGGAAAGAGTTCCTGCAAGCTGTTTTTTACGCTCCTGAAGACGTGGAAAACGTTTATAAACCATTTTTCTATCTTCTTTTATATTTTCGGCTGTATCTTTTATTGTATAAGCTCCAAGCTGTAAATTTTCTTTTACACTAAGCTCAGCAAAAACACGTCTTCCTTCCGGAACTTGTGCAACACCAAGCTGTAATATTTTATGTGGTTCAGTTTTTATAAGGTCATGACCTAAAAACTCAATTTCACCTGAACGAGCTTTTAAAAGACCTGATATTGTTTGAAGAGTTGTTGTTTTTCCTGCACCATTTGCACCTATAAGAGAAACAATTTCACCTTCATTCACTTCTATGGAAACGTCTTTAATTGCATGTATGTTTCCATAATATACATTAAGATTTTTTACTTTTAACATAAAAACGTTCCCTCCTTTTATTCTCCAAGATATGCTGTAATAACTTTAGGGTCATTTACAACTTTTATAGGGTCACCCTCTGCAATAATTCTTCCATATTCAAGAACTTTAACTTGTTCACATATACCAAGTACAAGGTTCATGTCATGCTCTATAAGAAGTACAGCAACATCAAAATTATCTCTTATAAATCTTATCATATCCATAAGCTCTTGTGTTTCTGTTGGGTTCATACCAGCAGCAGGTTCATCAAGAAGTATAATTTTAGGATTTGTTGCTAAAGCTCTTGCAATTTCAAGTTTTCTCTGCATACCATATGGAAGATTTGATGCTCTATATTCATGTATACGGTCAAGACCAAATACTTTTAATATTTCTAAAGCTTTTTTATCCATAGCTTTTTCAGCTTTAAAATATGCAGGTGTACGTAATATGCTACTTAAAAGTGAATATTTAATTTGATTATGTAACGCTGTTTTAACATTATCAAGAACAGTAAGTTTATCAAAAAGACGTATATTTTGGAATGTTCTTGCAATACCAGCCCTACATATTTCATTTGCTGACTTTCCGTTTAAATTAACACCATCAAGAACAATACTTCCGTCAGTAGGAGGATAAACTCCTGTAAGAAGGTTGAAAACTGTTGTTTTACCAGCACCATTAGGACCTATAAGACCATAAAGCTGACCTTTTTCTATACTTATATTGAAATTATCAACAGCTCTAAGACCACCGAATGATATTCCTAAATTATTTACTTCAAGTAAAGCCATTATTATTCACCAACCTTCTCTTCATTACTTTTAAATAACTTCCCAAATATATTATTATTAAGAAGTCCTTCTTTAATTTTTGAGTGATTGAAAAGCATTATTATAATAAGAACAACTGCGTAAAGAAGCATACGGAAATCATCTGCACCTCTTAAAAGTTCTGGAAGTGCTGTAAGTATTATAGCAGCAATAACAGAACCTCTTATACTTCCCATACCACCAAGAACTACTATTACAAGTATTTCTATTGATTTATTATAATCGAATGTTGTAGGTTTAAGTATACCTACATTATGAGCATATAAAACACCAGCAATACCTGCAAAGAAAGCAGATATAACAAATGTCATTACTTTAAATCTACTTACATTAATACCTATTGACTGTGTAGCAATACTGTTATCTCTTATAGAACATATTGCACGACCATGTCTTGATTTTACAATATTCATAATTGCAAGTATTGATATAACCATAAGTATAAATACAAGAGTATAGCTTTTATATGTTGTGTAAAGAGGAATTCTTTGAAGTCCTTTTGCACCATTTGTAATTTTCATTGATATAAGTACTGATTTTATAATTTCACCAAAACCAAGAGTAACAATAGCAAGATAGTCACCATTAAGTCTTAATACAGGCATACCGATTACAAAACCAAAGAAAGCAGCAACAGCACCACCAGCAAGAAGTGCAAGTGTAAGCTCAACTATTTCCGGTGCATCCATATTTATTGTTATTAAAGCACCTACATATGCACCAATAGACATAAACCCTGCATGACCTAATGAAAGTTCTCCTAAGAAACCTGTAATAAGGTTTAATGATACTGCAAGAATAACATTTATGGCAATAGGTACAAGAAGTGATGTATACTGACGGTTAAGAAGACCGGCACTCATTAAAACAGTAAGTAAAACATAAGTTAATACAATAATAGCTAAATTAATAAAAGCTTGTTTTCCGGCAAATTTTTTCTTTAAATTTTCCACAGTGTACACCTCCTTAAACTTTCTCATTTTTCTTCTTGCCAAGGAAACCAGAAGGTTTTACAAGAAGAACTATTACAAGAACACTGAAAACAATAGCATCAGAAAGTTCTGTTGAAATAAAAGCTTTTGATAAACTTTCTATTATACCAAGTATAATTCCACCAAGCATAGCTCCCGGAATACTTCCAATACCACCTAAAACAGCAGCAACAAAGGCTTTAATACCTGGTAAAGCACCCATTGTAGGTTTAAGTGATTGATATTGACATATGTAAAGTATACCTGCCACAGCTGCAAGGAATGAACCAATGGCAAATGTTAATGTTATTGTTCTATTTACATTTATACCTACAAGCTGTGCTGCACCCATATCTTCTGAAACAGCACGCATAGCACTACCAGCTTTTGTTTTATTTATAAAAAGTGTAAGTGCAATCATAGAAATTGTTGTAACAACAAGTGTTACTATTGTTATACCAGATATTGTAACTCCACCTATGTTTATAGACTGTATATTTATTATTGACTGGAAAGGAATAGGTGTTGCTTTAAATATAAGGAGTGATGCACTCTGTAAGAAATAACTTACACCAATAGCAGTAATAAGAACTGCAAGTCTTGGAGCATTTCTTAAAGGTTTGTATGCAATTCTTTCTATAAGTATACCTAATACTGAACAAACAACACATGTAAATATTATAGCCGGTATAACAGGAAGATGTAAAAGAACTATGGCAACATAGAGTGCATATGCACCAACCATAATGATATCACCATGTGCGAAATTAATCATTTTTGCAATACCGTAAACCATTGTATATCCAAGAGCTATAAGTGCATATATACTTCCTGTTCTTAAACCGTTTATAAGCTGTTCTAAAATATTATTAAACATGTTTTTCTCCACCTCTTTTACATCTTAAATTTTTTTATTCTTTTATAAATTAAAAAACACTTTAATTACTTAAAGTTTCTATAAACGTAACATTTGCCCTCCCTGACAACAGGGAGGGCAAATTAAATACTTTTTATTTTATTAAAATAAATTATTCTGCTGTTGTTTCTTCTGTATTTTCTACATTGTAAGCAGCATACTGTCCATCTTTAATTGTTACGAATTTAGCACCTTTTTCTGGCTCACCGTCTGCTGAGAATTTAACGCTACCTGTAAGTCCATCAACTTCAATTTCTGTCATAGCAGCAATCATATCAGCACTTTCAGTTGAACCTGCTTTTTCCATAGCTGCTTTCATAACATAAACAACATCATATCCGTCAGCAGCAAACTGGTCTGGAGTTGCTTTATAAGCTTCTTCATAAGCACTTACAAAATCAGCAACTTCTGGGTCTGTTGAAAGGAATGGGCTTAAGAATATAGCACCTTCAACAGTTGAAGGGTCTGTAACTTGTTTGAGAACTCCGTCCCAACCGTCTCCACCGATTAAAGGAAGTCCAAGCCCAATATCTTTAGCCTGCTGTGCTATATAAGCAGCTGCTTCATAGTAAGTAGGAACAAAAAGTATTTCTGCATTTGTATTTTTAATAGCTGTAAGCTGTGCTGTAAAGTCAACATCACCTTCATTGAAAGCCTGTGTTGAAACAACAGTTCCGCCTAAAGCTTCAACTTCTTCTACAAAAGCATCTTTCATACCTGTGCTATATTCATCAGAATTATTGAATATAACAGCAATGTTTTTATATCCTAAATCATTAACAGCAAAGTCAGCCATTGTTTTTCCCTGAAGTGGGTCTGTAAAACATAATCTGAATGCATTATCAGCATCTGTAATACAGTTTATAGCTGAACCTGAAGGTGTAATCTGTAAAATACCATCTTGTGCAGTATAATCTTTTATAACGATACAAGGAGCACTTGTAACTGTTCCTAAAAGTGCATCAATTCCTTCGTCCATAAGAGAGTTATAAGCTGTAATAGCTGTTTCTTCACTAGCTTCATCATCTTTAAAGTTAAGAGAAAGTTTTACTGTTTTATCTCCAACTTTAACACCACCAGCTTCATTTATTTCATTAATTGCTATTTCTGCACCCTGTTTTACAGAAATACCATAAGAAGCTGCACTTCCTGTAAGTGGTCCAAGTCCTCCAATAACAAATGTATCTTCTCCGCTTGTACTTCCTGCATTACTTGTGTTACCTTCGCTACTTGAGCCACAGGCAGCAAGTGAAAATGTCATAGCTACTGCCATTATAGCTGCTAAAAATTTCTTCATAAATAATTCCCCCTCAACATTTTAAGAAGCACTGTTTGTTTCATATTAAGAAACAATTTTTGTTAAGCACTGTATTTGCCTTTATTTCAATGTTTCATATTATGAAACAACTTTCTGTTTTTTTATTTTGGTAAATAATACGCTTAAATTAATTATACGTCAAGGTAATTTTTTTTTGTATTTAACAGATGTACATTGTTTTACCATCTATATTTCATATAACTTTTTCTTATATCAAAATAACCTAAATGCAAATTATACAATCTAAGATATAAATACATCTTATTTTTTAACTATTTTTTATATTTTTTACTTATATTCAAAAATTGATTTTCTACATATATCTTTAATATGATTACATTTATATATAAATTTTTTGTTATTTATCAATGTATATAAATTTTATATATAACAAAAAATGTAAAAAAATAATATATTTTATTTAATTTTATTTTTTGCTATGATATATTTAAACATAAAAATTAGTATAAGGAAGTGTCTGATATTATGAGAAATATTTCAGTAAATGAAATTATTGAAACAGTAAAGAAACTTTGTATTGAAGCAAATTGTATACTTAATGATGATGTTTACAATGCTATTGAATGTTCAAAATGTAGTGAAACATCACCTATTGGAAAAGAAATACTTTGTCAGCTTACAAAAAATGCAGATATAGCAAAATCAGAAAATATGCCAATATGTCAAGATACAGGAATGGCTATTGTATTTGTTGAAATAGGACAAGAAGTTCATATAACAGATGGACTTTTAACAGACGCTATAAACGAAGGTGTAAGAAGAGGATATACAGAAGGCTATCTTAGAAAATCTGTTGTTTCAGACCCTTTTATACGTACAAATACAAAAGATAATACACCAGCAATAATACATTATAATATAGTTTCAGGTGACAAAATAAAAATAACAGTTGCACCAAAGGGTTTTGGTAGTGAAAATATGAGTCATGTATATATGTTAAAACCATCTGACGGAATAGAAGGTGCAAAAAAAGCAATTTTGGAAACAGTAAGAGAAGCTGGACCAAATCCATGTCCACCAATGGTTGTTGGAGTTGGTTGTGGCGGAAATTTTGAAATGAGTGCATATCTTGCAAAAAAAGCTCTTTTAAGAAAAATAGGCTCTCATTCAGAAAAACCTCATATAAGAGAAATGGAAGAAGAACTTCTTGAAAAAATGAATAATTTAGGTATAGGTCCACAAGGACTTGGAGGAAATACAACAGTTCTTGGTGTAAATATAGAAACATTCGCAACACATATAGCAGGTATGCCTATTGCAATAAATATAAGTTGTCATGTAACACGTCATGCAGAAGCCGAAATATAAGGAGGTATAATAAATGTCAATAAATATAACAACTCCTCTTACAAAGGAAAAAACAGCAAATCTTAAAGCAGGTGATATAGTAAACCTTACAGGGACAATATATACTTCAAGAGATGCTGCACATAAAAGAATGATAGAGGAATATGAAAAAACAGGAAAATTCCCTTTTGATATGGAAAATACAATAATATATTATGCTGGTCCTTCTCCTGCAAAACCTAATCAAGTTATAGGTTCAGCAGGTCCTACAACATCAGGAAGAATGGACGCATATGCACCTTTTATGATTGAAAAAGGTGAAACAGGAATGATTGGAAAAGGTGCAAGAAACGAAAATGTTATAAATGCTATGAAAAAGCATACAGCAGTATATTTTGGAGCAACAGGTGGTGCAGGTGCATTAATATCAAGCCATATAAAAAAATGTGAACTTATAGCATATGAAGACCTTGGAGCAGAAGCAGTATATAAACTTTATGTAGAAAACTTTCCTCTTGTAGTAATAATAGACTGTGAAGGTAATAATCTTTATGAAACAGAAAAACTTAAGTATCAAAAATAAAGGAATGTTTTAATTATGAAAAAAACCAAAATACTTTTTATTTTTGTAATATCTATTTTTATATTTATGTTTACAGGTTGTACAGAAAAAACAGAACCTGTAATTAATAATAATATAGAAAACGTTAATGCAGAAGAAATTGAAGAAATAGAAGAAGAACCAAAAGAACCTGTAATATCAACAGCAAAACTTACATTTACAGGGGATATAATGGTTCATAGCTACCAATATAATGAAGCATATGATGCTCAAACAGATACATATAATTTTATGCATAACTTTCAAGATATGAAAAAATATTTTGAAAAAGCAGATTGTGTAATAGGTAATATTGAAACAACATTTGGAGGGACAGTAAGTGACTATCCAATGTTTTCAACACCTGATAGTTTTATTGATGCTTTAAAAGATGCTGGATTTGATATACTTACAACAGCAAATAATCATTGTATGGACTCTGGAAGCGATGGGCTTATAAGAACACTTGATAAACTTGATGAATATGGTATTTCTCATATGGGTACATATAGAACAGAAGAAGAAAGTCAAAATATACTTGTTCAAAACATAAACGGAATAAATGTAGCCTTCCTTTCATATACATACGGCACAAACGGAATACCTGTTAAAAATCCATATATGGTAAATATAATTGATGATACAACAAAAGATAAAATAAAATCTGATATAGAAAAAGCAAGAGAAATATCAGATATAGTTGTTGTAATGCCTCATATTGGTACAGAATACAAAGAAACACCTGATGATTATGTTGTAGAATATATTGACGAAATGTTTAACTGGGGTGCAGATATAGTTGTTGCAAGCCACCCTCATGTACTTTTACCTATGGAATATAAAACAGTAGTAGACGAAGACGGAACAGAAAGACAATGTTTTGTAATGTATTCTATGGGAAATTTTATATCATCTCAAACAACAGTACCAAGAAATGCATCTATACTTTTAAATATTGATATTAAAAAAATAGATGATAACAAAGCCACAGTAGAAAATGTATCATTTGTTCCTATATGGACACAATTTAGATGTACTGACGGTATAGACCATTTTGTTGTAAGAAGTGTATATGAAATGCTTACACTACCTGTTGATGAGCAAAATGCTCTTTTAAGACAAAAAGATATTGCACGTCTTAATGATATACACTATGAAACAACAAAAAAACTTTTACAATATGATATTCCTATTGAACAAATACAAGATGAATATTTGTTTGTACGACCTTAAGAGGTGATTATTATTTATAAAAATAGAAATATTGATGGAAGTTTAAATATATGTGGTTCAAAAATAGCAATTATGAGAAAAAGTCTTAATCCTAAAGTATCTCAAAGGGCTTTTGCTGATATGCTACAACTTAAAGGTCTTGATTTAGATAAAAATGCAATACAACGTATAGAAGCAGGAAAAAGATTTGTGACGGACATAGAATTAAAAATAATTGCTGATGTTTTACAAATTTCAACTGATAAACTTCTTGAGTAAATAACAAGGGACTGCCTTTGGCAGTCCCTTGTTTGTCGTTTATTTTATTATATCTTTTGCCATATCATTAAGTATATCTTTTGCCATATCATTATCAAAAGTTGTAAGTACATATTTAATATCATCTTTAATCCATGAAACATTCTCTACAACTTTATATTCAACAGTATCTGTACCATAAGAAACAACAAGTTCTCCACTATCAACAAGGGCTTGTTCTTCAGCTGTAAGTTCATAAGTAGGTGGAACAAACATATACTTGTTATAGCTATAATTTATAGTAACTCCTTCATAAATTTCATTTTCATCACTAATTAATTCATCATCTAAATTTTTTGTTATACTTAAACTTACATCAGGATATTTTTCATTTTTATAATTTACAAAAATATCAACCCAACTATCTCCAACTTTTTTACCATCTTCATCAATATTATTTGAATATACAGGCACTGCATAATCAAATTTATAACCATTTTCAAAAAATTCAGGTATATTAAATTCAAAACCTGTCTTTTCTTCTAATTCAGAAACTCTTTTATAGTCTTTTATCTCATCTTTACGACTGCTATGGGACTCACTTCCTGAAATAATTCCACTTGCTATTGCTGTAACACTTCCAATAATACAAATTGCACTCATAACAATTGCTATATTTTTAAAGCTAAATTTTTTCATATTTTTTTCCTCCTCAAAAGAATTTATACTATAATTTACATTTCTTTTCATAATTTCAAAATGTTCATCAGATAATGAAATATTTTTTGCTCTTTCATTTAAAGTTTCATTTATTTTTTGTTCAATTTCATTTCTTTTAATCAATTTGAAGGCACCTCCTTTTTACAAATCGGCTTTTTTTTACATAACTCTTTTTTTATACTGTTTCTTGCTGAAAAAAGTCTTGATTTAACAGTACCTTCAAAAGAACTCGTAATTTTTGCAATATCTTTTGTACCCATATTATTGTAATAGTAAAGTATTATAACAGTTCTTTGCTTTATAGGAAGTGACATTATAATTTTATAAAGCTCCATATTCTCTTGTGATTTTATAATATCATCAATAAAAGAGTTATCACATTTAAGACTTTCATCAAAAATATAATCAACTGGTTGTTCTTTTTTTGATTTTTTACAATAACTCCAAGCTGTTCTGGTAACTATCTTATAAAGCCATCTTTCAAAATGTTCAGGTTCTCTTATTTTCTTACGATTAAGATAACAAGATATAAATGCTTCTTGTATAATATCTTCACTATCTGCATATTTTCCAGAAATAAGATATGCTATGCGAAAAGCCTTTTTATAATAAATTTCCATTAAACTATTGAAAGCCTCTCTATCATCATCAATCATTCTTTTTACAATAAATTCAATATCCACACAGCCATACCTCCTTTCTATTTTTGAACGTTCATTTAATGATGCATCTATAATATAGAGTAAAAAATAATATATATGGTTCATTTTTTTACATAAAAAAAGACCAGAAATTTTCTGGTCTTTAAAAAATAATAAATTATTCTTCTGTATTTTCAACGATTTCTTCATCAGTTTCAGCTTCAATTTCATCTTCTGAAATTTTTGCTATACTTACAACACTTATACCTTCATTAAGGTTCATAAGTTTTACACCTTGAGAAATTCTACCAAATGTTGAAATATCTTTACCTCTAAGACGTATTATAACACCTTCAGAAGTAATAAGCATAATATCTTCATTATCACCAAGTATTACAGTTTCAGTAAGAAGTCCTGTTTTTTCAGTAAGCTGATGTATTTTAACACCTTTACCGCCTCTTATTTGAACTTTAAATTCAGAAGCATCAGTACGTTTTCCATAACCATTTTCAGTTACATTAAGAACTTTCATACCTTCTTCCATAATAAGTGCAGAAACAACATAATCATCTTTATTAAGAGTTATTGCTTTAACACCTGTTGCACTTCTTCCCATAGGTCTTGCATCATTTTCATTGAAACGAATACCTATACCATTTCTTGTACCAACAAAAATGTCTTTTGTTCCATCTGTAAGAAGCACAGATATAAGTTCATCATCTTCTCTAAGATTTACAGCCACAAGACCGCCTTTTCTTATATTTTTGAAACTCATCATATCTGTTCTTTTTATAATACCTTCTTTTGTTATCATAACAAGATATTTATCTTCTTCAAAATCTTTTACAGGCATTACAGCGGTTATATCTTCACCAGCAGAAAGTTCAAGAAGATTTACAATAGCCATACCTCTTGCAGTTCTTCCTGCTTCTGGTATTTCATATCCTTTTATTTTGAAAACCTTACCAAAGTTAGTAAAGAAAAGTATATAATCATGAGTTGAAGTTACAAAGAGATTTTTAACAAAGTCTTCATCTCTTGTCTGCATACCCATAATACCTCTACCGCCTCTATTTTGGCTCTTATAAGTAGCAAGAGGAGTTCTTTTTACATAATTAAGGTTTGTCATAGTAACAACGCTTGTTTCTTCTTCAATAAGGTCTTCTATATCAATTTCACCTGGATTATTTATAATTCTTGTACGACGTTCATCAGCATATTTAGCTTTAACAGCAAGAATTTCTTCTTTTATAACACCAAAAAGAAGTTTTTCATCAGAAAGAATTGCTTTAAAATATTTTATTCTTTCCATAAGTTCTTTATATTCATTGTCTATTTTTTCATGTTCAAGACCTTGAAGTCTACGAAGTTGCATTTCCAAAATAGCTTGTGATTGAACTTCAGAAAGTTCAAATCTTTCCATAAGTCTTTCTTTAGCATCATCATAACTTGTTCTTATTATTCTTATAACCTCATCAATGTTATTTATAGCTATTTTAAGACCTTCAAGTATATGAGCTCTTTTTTCAGCTTTTTCAAGGTCAAATTTAGTTCTTCTTGTAACAACTTCTTCTTGATGTTTTATATATTCATCAAGTATACCTTTAAGGTTTAAAACCTCCGGTTTGCCATTTACAAGAGCAAGCATTATTACACCAAAGCTTTCTTGAAGCTGTGAAAATTTATAAAGCTGGTTTAAAACAACATTTGCATTTGTATCTTTTTTAAGGTCTATTGTAATTTTAATATCATCACCAGCAGACTCATCAAGTATTCCACTAATACCTTCAACACGTTTTTCATGTACAAGGTCAGCTATTTTTTCAACAAGTCTTGCTTTATTAACCTGATAAGGTATTTCTGTAATAACAATTCTTTCTTTGCCATTTTCAAGTGTTTCTATTTCAGCCTCAGAACGAACTATTATTTTACCTCTACCGGTTCTATATGCAGCTCTTATACCGCTTCTACCAAGTATATTTGCACCTGTTGGGAAATCTGGACCTTGTATAAGTTCCATAAGTTCCTCAACGTCAGTTTCTCTATTTTCATTTACTTTATTATCAATAATTCTTACAACACCATCTATAACTTCACCAAGATTATGAGGTGGTATATTTGTTGCCATACCAACAGCAATACCAGCAGAACCATTTACAAGAAGATTAGGTATTCTTGAAGGCAAAACAACAGGTTCTTTTTCATTTTCGTCATAGTTAGGTGTAAAATCAACTGTATTTTTATCTATATCAGAAAGCATTTCAACAGCAATACGTGACATTCTAGCTTCTGTATAACGAGAAGCAGCAGCACCATCACCATCTATTGAACCAAAGTTCCCATGACCGTCAACAAGCATATATCTCATTGAGAAATTTTGAGCAAGACGAACCATAGCTTGATATATTGAGCTATCACCATGAGGGTGATATTTACCCATAACTTCACCAACAATACGAGCTGATTTTTTATATGATTTTGAAGGGTCAAGGTTAAGCTCACTCATAGAAAATAAAATTCTTCTCTGAACAGGCTTAAGACCATCTCTTACATCTGGAAGTGCTCTTGCAACTATTACACTCATGGCATAATCAATATAGGATTTTTTCATTTCCTCCCCTATATCGACAGCAACCATTTTGTCATACTGATTATGTTCCATTTATTTTAACGTCCTTTCTCTATAAGAGCCGTTAAAAATGTAAAATAACGGCTAAAATTGCCCTTAAGGACAAAACTCCTATTTTAAAAACTAAATATCAAGATTACTTACATACTGTGCATTTTCTGTAATAAAATCACGTCTAGGTTCAACCTTATCACCCATAAGCATACTGAAAATTTCATCAGCTGTAATAGCATCATTAAGGTCTACTTTTTTAAGTATTCTGTGTTTAACGTCCATAGTTGTATCACGAAGCTGGTCAAAGTCCATTTCTCCAAGACCTTTATATCTTTGAACATCTTTTATACCAGTTCTTCCAATTTCCTCATAAAGTTTTTCAAGTTCTATATCATCATAAACATAATAATGCTTTTTATTTTTTTCAACTCTATAAAGTGGAGGCTGTGCAATATAAACTTTGCCTTCTTCAATAAGAGGACGCATATATCTATAAAAGAAAGTAAGAAGAAGAGTTCTTATATGAGCACCGTCAACATCGGCATCAGTCATAATAACTATTTTATGGTATCTAAGTTTTTCAATATCAAAATCTTCAGAAATACCTGTTCCAAAAGCAGTAATCATAGCTTTTATTTCTTCACTACCAAGAATTCTATCAAGACGAGCTTTTTCAACATTAAGTATTTTACCTCTTAAAGGAAGCACAGCTTGTGTTTTAGGGTCACGAGCCTTCTTAGCTGAACCACCGGCAGAATCTCCCTCTACAAGGTAAATTTCACAATTTCTAGGGTCTCTATCTGAACAGTCAGTAAGTTTTCCCGGAAGTCTTGTACTTTCAAGACCTGTTTTTCTTCTTACAAGTTCTCTTGCTTTTTTTGCAGCATCTCTTGCTCTTGAAGCAACAAGAGCTTTTTCAATTATTATTTTTCCTGTTTGTGGATTTTGTTCAAGGAAAAATGCCAATTCATCACTAAATATACTCTCAACAATGCCTTTTACTTCACCATTGCCCAATTTTGTTTTTGTCTGTCCTTCAAACTGTGGTTCTGGCACTTTTACACTTATAACAGCTGTTATACCTTCTCTTACATCATCTCCAGAAAGATTTTTATCATTTTCTTTTATAAGATTAAATTTTTTACCATAATCATTTACAGTTTTAGTAAGACCAGATTTAAAACCTACAAGATGTGTTCCACCATCAACTGTATTTATATTATTTACAAAAGAGTATATATTTTCCATATAACCGTCATTATGTTGGAAAGCAACTTCAACAAATACACCATCTTTTGAACCTTCAGCATAAAATACATTATCATAAAGTGGTGAACGGTTTTTATTTATAAAAGTAACAAATTCTTTTATACCACCTTCATAATGGAATGAACGATTTTGTTCAATACCTTCTCTTTCGTCTATAAGATTAATTTTAAGACCTTTTGTTAAAAATGCAGTTTCTCTAAGTCTTTGTTTAAGTATATCAAACTGGAAAATAAGGTCATCAAAAATTTCTTTATCAGGTTTAAATGTTACAGTTGTACCATGATTTTGGGTTTCACCAACAACAGTAAGTTTTGTAAGAACATTACCTCTACTGTATTTCTGTTCATATATTTTACCATCTGATTCAACTCTAACATCAAGCCATTCAGAAAGTGCATTTACAACAGAAGCACCAACACCATGAAGACCACCGGAAACTTTATAGCCTCCGCCACCAAATTTTCCACCTGCATGAAGTATAGTAAATACGACTTCAACAGCAGGAATACCTTTTTGATGATGTATACCAACAGGAATACCTCTACCATTATCTTTTACTGTTATAGTATTATCTTTGTGTATAAAAACATAAATTTCAGTACAAAATCCTGCAAGAGCCTCATCAACGGCATTATCTACGATTTCATATACAAGATGATGAAGTCCTCTTGTACTTGTTGAACCAATATACATACCAGGACGCTTTCTAACTGCCTCAAGACCCTCAAGGACCTGTATTTGACTTTCATTATACTCTGCTGACATAAATATTATCTCTCCTCAATTATAAAAAAGGCCCCAAAGAACCTTGCAAAAAAATAATTCACACAAAGGTGAAACATTAAATATAATAAATTAAAATTTCATTAATTACTGTTTTTTATTATACCATTTTTTTATTGATTTAACAAGGAAATAGGTCAAAAAAAAGCCTAAAAAACAGTATTTAAGACCATTTTTAAATACTTATTTATAATAAGAAATATAACCTTTTAAAAAGTATTCTAAACGTCAAAAACATTTTATTTTAACAATAATTTTTATTTATTTTCTACAACTAAAAAGCTAATAAAAAATACTTATTATTAGCAATTTTAAAAACAAAAAAATCAGTATCTATAACAAATAATTAGATACTGATTTTTTCCATTATATTACCATTTTCAACATAATAAATTCCAGCATTTTTTATATAATTTCTTACTATATCTTCAATACCTGTACAAGTAATTATTATTTGTGTATCAGCTATACTTTCAATCAAAAATTTTTGACGACTTTCGTCTAACTCAGAAAAAACATCATCAAGAAGTACAACAGGTTTTTCACCTGTTTCGCTTTCAATAATATCAATTTCCGCAAGACGTGTACTTAATGCAGTTGTTCTCTGTTGACCTTGTGAACCGAAAAGTTTTACATCACAACCATTTACAGTAAAAATAATATCATCTTTATGAGGTCCTTGACCTGTATTTCCATATAAAATATCTCTATCAATACCAGAAGAAAGTTTTTTACTAAAGTTTTCTTCAATACAATCTGGCTTATATTCTATTTTCAGTATTTCGCTACCTCTAGTAATTTTTTCATGTTTTAAAGCTGATATATCACTTAGCTTAGAAATAAAGTTTCTACGGGCAGATATAAGCCTTTTTCCATATTCCTCAAGCTGGCTATCCCAAATAAATATAGTTTCTTTAAGTTTTGGATTTTTTTGAATTTCTTTTAAAAGGCTATTTCTTTGTTTAAGAACTTTATAATATTGCTGTAAATCATGGTAATAAACATTACTCATTTGACAAAGTTCCATATCCATAAATCTTCTTCTTTCAGAAGGTCCTTCTTTAACAAGCCCTAAATCTTCTGGAGAAAATATAACAGTAAGCAAAGTTCCAAAAAGCTCACCTGATTTTTTTATAGCAATACCATTAACAGCAATACCTTTTTTTTCATCTTTTTTTACATGAAGGTCTATTCTATCACGTCTTTTACCTTTAACACAAAATAATCTTACATGACATTCTTGTTCATTAAAATTAACAAGTCGACTATCAATTCTTGTTCTATGTGAACGACCTGTACCACAAACATATATTGACTCTAATATATTTGTTTTACCTTGAGCATTATTTCCATAAAAAATATTTACACCTTTATTAAGTTTTACATCTACATTTAAAAGATTTCTAAAATTAGAAGCAGTAATACTTTCAATATACAAAAAATCACCTTCTTTTTGTCCTTCATAGAAAAACACAGGCTGTTAAATAACAGCCTGTTTGTTTATAAATATTAAACTCAACATTGTATAAATATTCAATTACATTTCAGGTGCTACTACTTTTACAGAGCCTATACCTGAAACTTCAACAATATCACCATTTCTTATTTTTTTACCTCTTTCAGTAGCAACAACACCATTTACTTTTACCATACCTTCAGAGATATAATATTTTGCATCAGAACCAGTATCTATAATACTTGCAAGTTTTAAAACTTGCTGAAGTTTAATAAATTCTGTTTTTATTTCAACAACATTCATAAAAATTCTCCTTTATTACATTCTTAAAGGAAGTATAAGATATTTATACTCATCACCTTCAAGAGGTTTAATAATAGCAGGGCTTAAAGAAGCAGTAAATTGTATAGCAACTTTATCTTCATCAATAGCTTTTAAAGCATCTATAAGATATCTTGGATTAAAAGCAATTTTAAGACCATCACCATCACATTCAATATCAAGTTCTTCATGAGCTGTTCCAAGTTCTGCATTTGAATTTATTATAATTCTGTTAGCACCTATTTCAAGTTTAACAGGAATTTTTTTACTATCTCTAGAAATAAGAGAAGCTCTTTCAAGGCTTGAAATAAATTCACTTCTATTTACTAAAATTCTTGTTTTAAAATCTTCA
The DNA here is from genome assembly GCA_944379995.1 of uncultured Clostridia bacterium. Lineage (GTDB taxonomy): Bacteria > Bacillota > Clostridia > Lachnospirales > Anaerotignaceae > Fimicola. The sequence continues at coordinate 146,052 of CALWGF010000004.1, read as the reverse complement.
GTAAAACTTTGCTTGTATTTTATATATTCACCTTCAATAATTCTTGAAACAACAATACTTTTTCCAAGGTCAAAAAGCACATGTTTATCTGTAACATAAATAGAAACAGTATCTTCATTTTCAGTAGAAAGTATTTTACTTATTTCATTAAGAGTTTTTCCTGGAACTATAACATCAATATTTTCATTTCCCTTTAAAAGAGAACATTTTTTATAAGAAATTCTATAACCATCAACAGAAACCATATTTATACTATTTTCAGACATTTCTAAAAGCTCACCTGTAAGAACAGGTTTAGACTCATCTTGAGCAATAGAAAATATAGTTTGTCTTATCATATTTCTTAAATCATTTTGGTTTAAGCTATATTCATTTTTCTTTTCAACAGTAGGAAGCATTGGAAAATCTTCACCATTTTGACCAGCAATTTTAAATTGAGAAAAATTTGATGAAATAATAGCAATATTTTTTTCATCTGTTTCAACAGTAACTGTATTTCCATTTAATCGACGAATAATTTCTGAAAAAATTTTGGCTTCAATAGCAATAGTTCCGCTTTCTTCCACATTTGCATCAATAAAAGCAGTTTCTATCCCCAGTTCAAGATTGTTTGCTGTTAATTTAAAGCCATTTTCTGAAACTGTTAATAAAATACATTCCAATATAGGAAGAGTTGTACGATTTGATACAGCTTTTGAAACTATATTAATTGCATTTAAAAGATTTTCTCTTTGACATGTGAATTTCATTATTGTTTACAACTCCTTTTTGTTATAGTTATATACATATATATAAATTTTTTTAGTAGTGGTAGTAGTAGGGGCTGTGAAAATGTGGATAACTCAAAAAAGCCTTGAAATCTGTGGAAAAATATATTTTGATAACAATGTTAATATATTTGTATAACTTTTAAAATTATCAACATATTTAACAATACAAAATTTTTACAAAATTTATTAACATTTTTATAACATATAATTCAACAACTTATCCACAATAAAAATTATTGCCCTTTAATACGTTTTTCTATTTCTATTATTGTTTTTTGTAAAGAAGGGTCTTTTTCAAGTTCCTTTTCTATTTTTGTACAAGCATGTATAACAGTAGAATGGTCACGACCACCAAAATGTTCTCCTATTTTTGGAAGAGATATATCAAGTATTTTTCTTGAAAGATACATAGCAATTTGTCTTGGGAATGCTATATTTTTAGGCTTTTTACTACCAGTAATATCTTCAGCTCTTATATTATAATAATTAGCAACAACTTCCTGTATAAGCTCAGGAGTTATTTGTACAACAGATTGTTCACTAAATATATCTTTAAGAGCATTTTCCGCAAGTTCTATTGTTATTTCTTGATTTGTAAGTGAAGCATAAGCAACAATTCTTGTTAAAGCACCTTCAAGTTCACGTATATTTGAAACAATACATTTAGCTATAAAAGCCATAACCTCATTAGGAACAGTAAGCCCGTCAGTATCAGCTTTTTTCTGTAAAATGGCAATTCTTGTTTCATAGTCTGGAGGTTGTATATCAGCAATAAGCCCCCATTCAAAACGGCTTCTTAATCTATCTTCAAGAGTTTTAATTTCTTTTGGAGGACGGTCAGAAGAAATTATAATTTGTTTATTTGACTCATGAAGAGTATTAAATGTATGGAAAAATTCTTCCTGTGTACTTTCTTTTTGAGAAATAAATTGAATATCGTCAATAAGAAGTACATCTATATTTCTGTATTTATTTCTAAATTCCTCATTTTTGTTATTTTTAATAGAATTTATAAGTTCATTTGTAAAAGTTTCACTTGATGCATAAAGAACTTTTTTATCAGGATTATGCTCAAGTATGTAATGAGCTATTGAATGCATAAGATGAGTTTTTCCAAGACCAACACCACCATAGAGAAAAAGTGGGTTATAAGCATCTGCTGGTGATTCAGCAACAGCTAAAGATGCAGCATGTGCCATACGATTACTGTTACCAACAACAAAAGAACTAAAAACATATCTTGGATTAAGATTTCCTACACTTTCAACATTATTTACAGGTTTTGTTTCTTTTACTTTTTTTGGATTATTTCTTTCTTTTAATTCTTCTTCTGTAAAAATCAGTATATTATATTCTTTTGAAGTAACTTTTTTGATTGAATTTTTTATAAGTGCCATATATCTTTTTTCAATCATTTCCTTATAAAAAGAGTCACCGATTTGAAGAATAAAATTATTTCCTTCTATTTCAATAGGAACTAAAGGCATAATCCAGGTTTCAAAACTAACAAGAGAAGAACTTTCCTCCTCTATAATTTTTAAAGCCTCATTCCAGTATTCTGTTACCTGGTTCATATATAAAAATTCCTCCTTAAAAAAACGGTTAAAAAAATGTGGATAAAAAATAATTTTATACACATAACAAAAAATAAACTGTTATTAATAAAAATAAATTCCAGATAAAAAAACACACAAAAAAAGATATAAACACGGCTGTGGACAAAGTTTTTCACGGTCGTGTTTTGTAAATTTGTGTCAAAATGAAGTATTTTTTAATAAATATTATAACTTATACACAGACTTATCAACAGAATGTGGACAACTTTAGTACTACAAACAAAAATAAATATCAACAAATGTTTAAAATGTGTATAACTCTAATAATAATAACAAAATACTGTGTGTTTATCAAGAAAAAAAGCGGTTACCGACAAAAATTTTAAAATTTATCAACAGTATATCTATGAAATGTATGTTAATAAAAATAATTTATCCATATTTATTTTAAAATATTAAAAGTCCAAAAAAGTCTCAAAAATACTTCATTTACAAATATAAATTTTCTTGACGTGGCAATAAATTTTTAATATAATAGTAGCAGTGCTTGCATGGGAGCAAGGATAAGCTATGCAATAAAAGGAGGTGCACAAAAATGAAAATGACATTCCAGCCAAAGAAAAGACAGAGAAGTAAAGTACATGGCTTCAGAAAAAGAATGAGTACAGCAAACGGAAGAAAAGTATTAGCAGCTAGAAGAAGAAAAGGAAGAAAAGTATTATCCGCATAATCTAAAAGTTCTATATACTTACTACTATAATAAGGCCGCATATAAGTGGCCTTTTATAATATGTAGTTTATTTTGACGGATTTAAACTTTTGTCCGAAGGAGAATAAAAGTGGAATTTACTGAATCTCTAAAAAAGAACCAACATTTCAGATATGTATATAACAAAGGAAAATCAATAGCTAATAAACATCTTGTTATGTACGTACACAAAAATAATAAAGATATAAATCGTCTTGGTATATCTGTAAGTAAAAAAGTTGGTAAAAGTGTTACCCGCTCAAGGGTTACAAGACTTATTCGTGAAAGTTACAGACTCATGGAAAATGACATAAAATCCGGTTTTGATATTGTTGTTATTGCAAGAGTTTCTTCTGCTTCTCTTGATTATTTTACATTAGAAAAATCTTTAAAACATCTTATGAAAAAGCATAATTTAATAAAATCAGAAATGATATCATCTCAGAAAAACAAAGAAGGAAAGTGAATTTATGATTAAAAAGTTTTTATTACTTCTTATCCGTTTTTATCAGAAATGTATATCTCCAGCATTAGGTCCACATTGTCGTTTTACTCCGACATGTTCTCAATATGCTTTTGAAGCAATATCAAAATATGGCATATTTAAAGGTGGTTACCTTACTATAAGGCGACTTTTAAAATGTCACCCTTTTCACGAGGGAGGGTATGACCCTGTACCATAAAAATTTCATATATTCGATTAGTGAGTCGTCGTTTTAAGGAGGCAAAAAAGTGTTAGAATCGATAGCAGTTTCTACAGTAGGACTTCTTGCTGTAAGAAAGCCCGGAGTGATAGTTGGCCCAATAGCAGATTTTTTGGGTTTTATCTACAATATATTATTTAACTTTATTTATTCGTTTATACAGTCAGGCTCTCTTGGTATAGCAATAATTCTTTTTACAATTATTGTTAAACTTGTGCTTTTTCCTCTTATGGTTAAACAGCAGAAATCAACATATAAAATGCAGAAACTTCAGCCTGAATTAAATAAAATCAGAGCTAAATATGAAGGAAAGAAAGACCAGGAATCACAACAAAGAATGGCATATGAAATGCAAGAATTTCAAAAGAAAAATGGCATAAGTATGTTTGGAGGTTGTCTTCCTTTACTTATACAGCTTCCTATTTTATATGCGTTGTTTTATATTTTCCAACAAGCATATGTATATGTAGATGTTGTTGCAGATAATTATAATGCAATAGCAAATACACTTCTTTCAGTTCCTCTTGACCTTAGAATGGACGCAATTGGAGGATTTGCAACACAAATAGCAGACTCAATGAAAGTACAGCTTGATATGAATAATGCACAAGACATTGTGCAGGTTGTAAACTCACTTACATCAAGTAATTGGGACCAAATACTTGCTGTTTTAGGTGATAGCGGAAAAGACCTTATACCGCTTCTTGCCCAGAAAAATCAGATGGAAAACTTCCTTTTTATCCATCTTATAGAAAATCCGGGTATACGTTTCCCTGAAATAATACTTCCTATATTATCAGGTGCTACAACTTGGCTTTCAACAAAAGTTATGATGAAAAACCAACCATCACAAAACCCGGACGACCCAACAGCAGCAACAATGAAAACAATGAATATGGTAATGCCTATAATGATGGGTGTTATGACTATAACACTTCCAGCTGGTCTTGGTCTTTACTGGACAGTAAGTAACCTTTTCCAGATGGGACAACAAATAGTATTACAGAAATATTTTAGAAATAAAGATGAGAAAGGGGCAGCATTATAAAATGGACGAACTCGAAAAATCAGGAAAAACCGTAGATGATGCTGTGAATGAAGCCCTTCGAGAAATGAACCTTACAAGAGAAGATGTTGAAATAACTGTAATTGATGAAGGTTCAAAAGGATTTCTCGGCATGTTTGGTGCAAAAAATGCCGTTGTAAAAGTTAAAAGAAAATTTAACCCAGAAAAAATAGCAGAAAATTTCCTTAGAGAAATGTTCCTTGCTATGGGTATAATAGTAAATATTGATACAAAACTTAAGGATAAACAGCTTTCAATAGAGTTAAGCGGTGATGATATGGGTGTACTTATTGGAAAAAGAGGACAGACTCTTGATTCAATACAGTATCTTGTAAACCTTGTTGTAAATAAAGGTAATGCACCATATGTCAGTATATCAATAGATACTGAAAATTATCGTCAAAGAAGAAAAGAAACTCTTGAAACTCTTGCTCTTAATCTTGCTAAAAAAGTTAAACAAACAAGAAAGAGTGTTGTTCTTGAGCCTATGAATCCTTATGAAAGAAGAATAATTCATTCAGCACTTCAAAACGATAGATATGTTACAACATATAGCGAAGGCGAAGAACCACATCGTAATGTTGTTATAGTTTTAAAAAATCAGCAGTAAATAAAAGACACTACCCGATAATTTCTTATTTTTGAAAGTATCGGGTATTTTAATTATAAAAATTAAGTATTTTAAATATAAAAAGGGGTGTCATAATGAAAGGAACATCATTAGATGATATAATTGCAGCAATATCAACACCTGCCGGTAGTGGTGGTATAGGCATTATTCGTATAAGCGGTAATGGTTCAATAGATATTGCAGATAAAATTTTTAAAGGTGTAAAAGGTATTAAACTTAAAGATAAGAAAAGTCACACAGTTTCATATGGTACTGTATATGATATAAAGACAGGAAATATAATAGATGAAGTTCTTGTTACTGTTATGAAAGCTCCAAACACATATACAAAAGATGATATAGTTGAAATAAACTGTCATGGTGGAACTGTTGTTGTAAAAAAAGTTCTTGAGTCAGTATTAAATAGTGGTGCAAGACTTGCAGAACCGGGAGAGTTTACAAAAAGAGCATTTTTAAATGGTAGAATAGACCTTTCACAAGCAGAAGCTGTTATTGATGTTATAAATTCAAAAACAGATATGTCTAGACAGGCAGCAGTTGGTAGACTTGAAGGTAAACTTAAAGAAGCTGTTAATGCTATAAGAGATAGACTTCTTGATATGATTGCATCAATAGAAGTTGCTATTGATTATCCTGAACATGATATTGAAGAAGAAACATATAACAATATGTATAAACAATCTGATGAAGTATTAAAAGATATAAACAGACTTCTTGAAACTGCTGACAGAGGAAAAATAGTTCAAGAAGGTATAGAAACAGTAATACTTGGAAAACCAAATGTAGGAAAATCATCTCTTTTAAACAGATTTCTTGAAGAAGAAAGGGCAATAGTAACAGATATTCCCGGAACAACAAGAGATACTGTTGAAGAGTTTATGAATATAGACGGTATACCTGTAAAAATAGTTGATACAGCAGGAATAAGAGAAACAGGTGATATTGTTGAAAAAATGGGTGTTTCAAAATCAAAAGAATATGCACAAAAAGCAGACTTGGTTCTTATGATGCTTGATGTATCCAAAGAACTTGATAATGAAGATATAGAAATTCTTGATTTTATAAAAGATAAAAAATCTCTTATTATTTTAAATAAATCAGACCTTGAAAATAAACTTGACAGACAAAAATTACTTGAGTATGTAAACGAAAATGATATAATAAGTCTGTCAGTAAAAGAAAATAAGGGTATTGAAAATCTTACTGATAGAATAAAAGATATGTTTATGACAGGTGATGTAAATATTTCTGATGAAGTAATGATTGGAAATGTACGTCATAAAAATTCACTTTACTATGCAAAAGAAAGTATGGAAAAGGCAAAAATAACAATAGAAACACGTATGCCTGAAGATTTTATTTCTATGGACTTACAAGATGCTCTTCGTTATCTTGGAGAAATAACAGGTGAAAGTGTTGATGAAGAAATTATTGACAGAATATTCTCACGTTTCTGTCTTGGAAAGTAATTTCTATAAAATATTTATAAAAATAATAAAACTTTGTAAAAAAAAGGGGCTACGCCCCTAAAAAACACTTGGGACTCTGTCCCAAACCCTGCAAACTTTCTTAAAAGAAAGTTTGACAAAGAACCAATAATAAAAAATTCAATAAAACAAAAAATATAACTTTGGGGCTATGCCCCAAACCCCGCAAGGGCTACGCCCTTGATATTTGTTAATTTTATTTTAAGGAGAATTAAAAATGAGATATGAAGCTGATTCAGTAGACGTTATAGTAGTAGGCGGCGGTCACGCAGGTTGTGAAGCAGCTCTTGCGGCGGCTCGTATGGGGCTTAAAACTATAATGTTTGCAATAAACCTTGATAGTGTAGCAATGATGCCTTGTAATCCAAGTATAGGTGGAAGTTCAAAAGGTCATCTTGTAAAAGAAGTTGATGCCCTTGGCGGTGAAATGGGTAAAAATATAGATAAAACATATATCCAAACCAAAATGCTTAATACAGGAAAAGGTCCTGCCGTTTACTCATTAAGAGCACAAGCTGATAAAAACAGATATAAAGAAACAATGAAACAAACACTTGAAAATACTGAAAATCTTAAAATTCGTCAAAACGAAGTAACAGAAATTCTTGTTGAAGACGGAAAAGTAACAGGTGTTGTTACCCATTCAGAAGCAATATTCCGTTGTAAAGCTGTTGTACTTTGTATGGGTACATATATGAAAGCTCGTTGCCTTTATGGTGAAACAATTATGGATTGTGGACCAAATGGACTTATGAATGCAACAAAATTAAGTCAAAATCTTATGGATTTAGGTATAAAACTTTATCGTTTCAAAACAGGAACTCCTGCCCGTATAGATAAAAGAACTGTTGACTTTTCAAAAATGGAGCCACAATATGGAGATGAAAATATAGTACCATTCTCATTTGAAAATAAACCGGAAGATATTTATCGTGAACAAATACCTTGTTGGCTTACATACACAAATGAAGAAACTCACAATATTATAAGAGAAAATCTCCACCGTTCACCTATGTATGCAGGTGTTATAGAAGGTACAGGAACAAGATATTGTCCTTCAATAGAAGATAAAATAGTACGTTTTTCTGATAAAAACCGTCATCAAATTTTCATTGAGCCTGAAGGAGAAGGAACTTATGAAATGTATGTTCAAGGTATGTCAACATCTTTACCAGAAGATGTACAGCTTAAAATGTATAGAAGTGTACCAGGGCTTGAAAATTGTGAAATAATGCGTACAGCTTATGCTATTGAATATGATTGTATAGACGCAACACAACTTAAATTAAGTCTTGAATTTAAAAATATAAAAGGTCTTTTCAGTGCAGGTCAGTTTAATGGTACAAGTGGATATGAAGAAGCAGCAGCACAAGGTATAATAGGTGGTATAAATGCAGCACAATATGTAAAAGGTGAAAAACCTCTTATACTTAAACGTTCAGATGCATATATAGGGGTTCTTATTGATGATATAGTAACAAAAGGAAGTAAAGAGCCTTACAGAATGATGACTTCTCGTGCAGAATATAGACTTCTTTTAAGACAAGATAATGCAGACCAAAGACTTACAAAACTTGGTTATGAAGTTGGTCTTGTTACAGAAAAAAGATATCAAAGACTTATTGAAAAAGAAAAACTTGTAGCAGAAGAAATTGAACGTGTTCAAAGTGTTATAATAACACCTAAAGAAGAAGTTTTAAATCTTCTTGCTGAATATGGTTCAACTCCTATAAAATCTGGTGTAAGACTTTCAGAACTTATAAAACGTCCTGAACTTAATTATTTTAAACTTGCACCAATAGATAAAAATAGACCAGATAATCTTGACGCCGAAATAACAGAACAAGTTAATATACAAATTAAATATGAAGGTTATATAAAACAACAATTAAATCAGGTTGAACAATTTAAAAAACTTGAAAATAGACTTCTTCCAGAAGATATTGATTATAGCACAATAAGTGGACTTCGTATTGAAGCTAAACAAAAACTTGATGCAATACGCCCTATATCAATAGGTCATGCATCAAGAATAGCAGGTGTTTCACCAGCTGATATATCAGTTCTTCTTGTATATATGGAACAGATGAAAAGAAAAAATTAAAAAAATGAGAAAATAAAATAAATTTAGGAGGTGTAGGAAAATTTGGATACACCATTTATAGAATTAGGCAAAAAAAATAATATAACACCAAAAAATATATTTATTCATAAAGGAAAAACAGAAATAGGAAACAGAATTTGTATTCCCAAAAAAGGAAGTCCCTTTTTTTCTATACCTAATGCAAATGGAATTGTAAAATCATTTCTTGAAGCATTAAATAATAATTATTTTGATGAGGCTATGGGATATATAAGTAAAAATGTTGTTGAACCTGTAAATTTTGAAGAAATATATTCAATATTTGAAGGTGTAAAAAGTTATAAATATTTAATTTCAGTTAAAAAAAGTTCACCTTATTTAAGACAGGTATCAATAGCAGTAAAAAAACAGCCAAAAAGTAAAATAGAAATTATAAATCTTAAAATGGTAAATGAACCGGATAGTTTTGGTAAATGGAAAATTTATCATGTAGAAAAGGAGTAGTATAATTTGACTGAAATTGAAAAACTTCTTTCCGAAAGTTTAAAAACTCTCGGCATTGATATAAACGAAAATCAAATAAAGCAATTTATGATATATAAAAAATTGCTTGTTGAGTGGAATGAAAAAATGAACCTTACAGCAATAACAGAGGATAAAGAAGTTATACAAAAACACTTTGTTGATTGTGTATCAATAGCATCAAAAATAGAAATTCCAGAAAATATAAATGTTATTGATGTTGGAACTGGTGCAGGTTTTCCGGGAATACCTGTAAAAATAGCATTTCCTCATATAAATATAACTCTTTTAGACTCACTTAATAAAAGAATAAATTTTCTTGAAGAAGTTGTAAAAAGTATTGGTCTTGAAAATGTAAATTGTATACACTCAAGAGCCGAAGACGGCGGACAAAATGAAAATTATCGTGAAAAATATGATATGTGTATATCAAGAGCGGTAGCAAATCTCGCTGTACTTTCTGAATATTGTCTTCCTTTTGTTAAAGTTGGAGGAACATTTGTATCATTAAAAGGTCCAGATGTTACAGAAGAACTTAATGAGGGGAGAAAAGCAATAGAAAAACTTGGTGGAGAAATAATAAAAATAGAAAAAATTTCAATACCAAAAAGTGATATTACACATAGCCTTGTTATTATTAAAAAAGTTCGACAGACTCCAAAGCAGTATCCTAGAAAAGCAGGTAAGGTTACAAAAAATCCTATAAAATAAATGTCAAAGCCCCGTATTTTGTTTTAATATGGGGCTTTTTTGATTATAAAAAATATTTTTCTCAAATAGGTATATGGTATAATTTGTAAAAAGGTGAAAAGGGAGTGAAAGTAATGCTTTCAGCACTAAAATTTTGTGATTTTAAGTTTAAAAAAGGCAATAATATAGTACAAAATATTCCCATAGATAAAATAAGACCAAATCCATACCAACCAAGAAAATATTTTGATATGACATCGCTTTTGGAACTTTCAGAGTCTATAAGGGAATATGGGGTTTTACAACCTGTAACAGTACGATTTATAAACAATTGTTCATATGAACTTGTATCGGGAGAAAGAAGACTTAGAGCATCAAAAATAGCAGGTCTTGAAACAATACCATGTATATTAATATCTGTTACAGATAATGAAAGTGCAGTAATGGCACTTATAGAAAATATACAAAGACAAAATCTCAATTTTTTTGAAGAGGCAGAAGGTTATAAAAATCTTATAGATGATTATAATTTAACACAAGAAGAACTTTCTGTAAAATTAAATAAAAGTCAATCATCAATAGCAAATAAAATACGACTTCTAAAACTTAATACTGATATACGAAAAATAATACTTGATAATAACCTTACAGAAAGACATGCAAGAGCACTTTTAAAAATTCCGGATTATAATATGCAAAAAAATATAATTAAAATTATTGTTGAAAAAGGTTTTAATGTAAAAAAAACAGAAGAATTTATAAATGAAGAACTTGAAAAATTAAGAAATAATAAAAAATCATTGTTACATAAACAGAAAGAAAAAAGAAAAATAACTGATATACGATTGTTTAAAAATACAATAAAACAAACATTGGATATAATCAAAGACTCTGGCATTGAAGCAGGATTTGAAGATTTTTATAATGATAATTTTTATGAAATAAATATAAAAATAAAATTTCAATAATAACATTAAATTCCAACAATATTTACATTTACAAAGAGGCAATAGTGCTTTATCATAATTTTATAAACAATAGTTATAGCATAATAAAAAGCGGGGTATTGCTTATGAAAGAAAAAATAACGGAATTTATACTTATAAACATTGGAATATTTCTTGTTGCAGTTGGAGTTTATTTTTTTAAATTTCCAAACAATTTTTCAACAGGCGGTGTAAGTGGTCTTTCAATTATATTTGGTAGTATATTTAAGTCAATAACACCAGGTACATTTGTAATGATTATAAACGGTATTTTTCTTATACTTGGATTTATATTTCTTGATAAAGGCTTTGGAATAAAAACAATATATAGCAGTATAGTTTTTTCGCTTATGATAAGAGGATTTGAAATAATAATACCTTTAAATAATCCTATAACAGACCAAAAACTTTTGGAGCTTATATATAGTGTTATATTCCCAGCGGCTGGTTCTGCAATACTTTTTAATTATAATTCAAGTACAGGCGGAACTGATATAGCAGCAATGATAATGAAGAAATATACAACATTAGATATAGGAATGGCTCTTTTATGCACAGACTTTTTAATTGCTGCATCAGCTGCAATAGTATTTAATGTTGAAACAGGACTTTTCTCATTACTTGGACTTGTTATGAAATCTCTTATTGTTGATAGTGTAATTGAAAGTATAAATCTTAAAAAGAGTTTTACAGTAATAACTACAAAGCCTCATGAAGTATGTGATTTTATAAATTATAATATGCATAGAGGTGCAACAATATGGGAGGCTAGAGGAGCATTTACTGATGAACCTAAATGGGTTATACTTACAGCTTTAAAGCGATATGAAGCAAATCAACTTAAAAAGTATGTAAAATCAATAGATAGTAAAGGTTTTGTACTTATAACAAATACAAGTGAAATTGTAGGAAAAGGATTTAGAGAAGTATAAATTTTAAAAATACCTGATTAAAAATCAGGTATTTTTATTTTGAATAAAATTTATTTTGTAAAATCATAAAAGAAGCTGTTGCAGTTGCAGCAATAATATTTCTTTCAGGTATATTAATTTCACCTGTAAGATTTACAATGTTTTTACCAAGAGATGCAATTTTTCCATGAACTTCAATAGTATCATTTTTCCATATAGGCTTTAAATAATTTGTTGTAAGTGATATAGTAGTAACATATCTGTTTTCTGAAAAGTAATGTGCAAGGTAGCCAAATGTAGTGTCGAGTACAGAAGCAGTTATTCCACCATGAAGTGAGTTTTGTGGATTAAGTTCCCATTCTTGTATATTAAATTTAAGAACAAGTTCTTTATTTGTAAAATCACAACTTTTAAATTGTGGATTAACATAAGAAATAAATTTCTTCTGATTGTTTATAGAGTTTATAAAATGTTTAATACTTTCTTCCATGTGTTCTTGATTGTATAATGATTTAGCCATAATATTTAAATACTCCTTAAGAATTTGTTTTTAATTTTTTAATAAATCTGTTGTAATATTAATGAGGTAATTTTATAATATTTATATTTTAACAATAAATAAAATAAATGCAAACAAAAGAAGGGTAGAGTTTTAATGGGTAAAAAAATAAAAATGGTAATTGCAGGTGCAGTGATGTCATCAATGATTGCAACAAATGTATATGCATTTACAGATGATACATTGCATAGAAGTAGTATAAGTTTTATTGAAAAAATAGTATCGTTTATAACATCATCATCAAATAAAGATGAAAACGTAAGTCATGATTTTTCTATGTATAATGACATATATTATTATGATAGTAATAATTTAAGTCGATATAAAAGTTTTTCTGCAAAAAATCCTAATGTTTCACCAGAAGATATTATATGGCTTGTAAATGCAAATTTAGATAGAAATTTCTATGATAAAGCTGAAAAAATTGAAAATACTGAAGATGAAATTATTTTAGTAAATAAATATAATTATTTACCAAATGATTATGTTCCTAAAAATCTTGTTGATATAGAAAATGGAAAACAGGCAACAGAAGCAACAGCAAAAGCTTTTGAAGAAATGAAAGAAAATGCAGCTATTGAAGGTTTAAGTATAAATGTTGTTTCAGCATACAGAAGTATAGATTATCAGAAAAATTTATATAAACAGTATATAAAAAGAGATGGAAAAGAGCTTGCCGATACATATAGTGCTAGAGCAGGATATAGTGAACATCACACAGGGCGTGCATTAGATATTGCTGCTGAAGATATGGATATGAACAATTTTGGAAATACACAAGAATATAAATGGGTAGCAGAAAATTGTTGGAAATATGGTTTTATAATAAGATATACAGAAGAAAATAAAAACATAACAGGCTATCAGTCAGAACCTTGGCATATAACATATGTTGGTACAGATATTTCTGGAGTAATGCACAATCAAAATATAAGTTCATTAGAAGAATATTTTGTAAAATATGTAGATTATAGTGTTAATAATTAAAAAATAAGCAAAAAAAGCCCTAAAGGGCTTTTTTTACTTAAAGAAATCTTCTGCAAGTTTATTAAATTTATCACTATTTTCGTAATAAGGAAGCATTTTTGTATATTCAAAAACCGCAAACATAACATCAGGACGAAGTTCCTCAAGTATGTCCATATTAGAAATAGGGTTTTCATTATTTTCCTCGCCCCATACAACATATAAAGGTAATTTTGTGCCTTCAAAAGATGTTTTTATATCTGTATTCATAAACTTTGAAATATATGAAGCATAAGAAAATCTTGAATCAACACCTTTTTTATGAGCATATAAATAACATTTCTTTTTAAAATCATCTGTAATATTTTCTTTTCCAAAAAATACTTTTGTTTCAAGCATACGATTTATATTTCTTTTTGATGCTTTAAAAGCATAAAGCATTGTACCAATATAAGGCATTTCATAAAGTTTAAGAGTTTTTGTATCAGCATTAAGAGCAACATCACTACCTTCTACACCAATAGGATTTACAAGCATAAGTTTTTTAATATATCCGCTTTCTATTCTATCAGCCATAAGAGCAAAACCGCAAGATGTTCCAGATGCTATAACATTACAAGGCTTGCCTATTACATCATTAATAAAATTATTTATAAAAAGTGCATAGTTATATGCAGTAAAAGTACTTCTTGGTTTTTCTGATTTTCCAAAACCGGGAAGGTCTATTGTTATTACTTTATAATTAAAAGAAAGTTCATCAATGTTTTGTTCCCATTCTTTCATAGAAGCACCAGTATAGTTTACACTATGAATAAGAAGGAGAGGTTCTCCAACACCCTTTATGTTGTAATGAATATGTCCCATATCTGAATTATAAAAAAATCCGTCATCATTATCATCTTTATGAGATAATTCAGAAAGTTTAAAAATACCTCGAGTTATTAAGGCAGGCATAATAATTAAACTTCCAGCAAATGCTGTTTTTAGAAGCAAATTATTGTTTTTTTTCATTTATAATCACTCCTTAAAAGAATTAATCCAAAAAATATTATATTTTTAGTATACCATAAATTATTAACCTATAAATAGAAACATACAATAAAATAGGGTGATTTTTATGAAAGATTTTTTAAATATAATAGTGCAACTTTGTATTATAGGCTTGGTTCAATCAGTAGCAGAAGTTTTTTTTGATAACAATAAAGAATATATGAAAAAACTTATATCTATGTTATGTATTGGTGTATCATTTTATATTGTACTTAACTATATTTATGCAAAAATTATGAAAGAAATAATATATATTTTTAATAGTTTTATTTAGTTTATAAAAGCTTTTGTGGTATGGTAATAACCTTTAAAAATATTGATTTTTGGACATTTATATGATAAATTTATATAGTGTTTAAGTCCTCAAAGATGGGGATATTTTTTATATTAATTAAACTTTTAAAAAAGTTTTTTATTTTTGAAAGGATTGAATTTTAAAATGGATTTTAAATTTGAAATTGCAAAACTTATAAGCTCTGCGGCAGATATAGATGTAGAAGAAGTAATAAGTGCAATAGAAATACCACCAAACAGCGATATGGGTGACTATGCATATCCTTGTTTTAAACTTGCAAAAGTATTTAGAAAAGCACCTCCAATGATAGCAGGTGAACTTGTTGAAAAAATTGAGAAAAAAGACTTTATAAAAGAAATAAAAACAGTAGGTGCATATATAAATTTCTTTACAGAAAAAAGTGTTTATGTTAAAGAAGTACTTGAAAGTGTTTTAACTAAAGAAGCTGATTATGGAAAAAGCACAGAAGGAAACGGAAAAACAATAGTTATTGACTATTCATCACCAAATATTGCAAAACCTTTCCATGTAGGTCACTTACGTTCAACAGTTATAGGTAATGCAATATATAAAATATATGAATGTCTTGGATATAACTGTGAAGGTGTAAATCATCTTGGTGACTGGGGAACACAGTTCGGAAAACTTATTGTTGCATATAAAAAATGGGGTTCAAAAGAAGCCGTTGAAAAAGATGGTATACAAGAACTTATGAAAATATATGTAAAATTCCATGACGAAGCAGAAAAAGAACCATCACTTGATGATGAAGCAAGACTTTGGTTTGTAAAAATGCAAGATGGAGATGAAGAAGCTCTTACATTATGGAAATGGTTCTATGATATAAGTATAAAAGAATTTGAAAGAGTATATGAAATGCTTGGAGTAAAATTTGATGCATATACAGGAGAAAGTTTCTATAATGATAAAATGGACGTAGTTGTAGAAGAACTTAAAGAAAAAAATCTCCTTAAAGAAAGTGAAGGTGCTATGATAGTTGACCTTGAAGAAGATAAAATGCCTCCTTGTCTTATAATAAGAAAAGATGGTGGTACACTTTATGCTACAAGAGATATAACAGCAGCACTTTATAGAAAGAAAACATATAATTTTGAAAAATGTATATATCTTACAGCACTTGACCAAAATCTTCACTTTGCACAATGGTTCAAAGTAATTGAAAAAATGGGTTATGAATGGAGCAAAGACCTTGTACATGTTCCTTTTGGTCTTGTAAGCCTTGACACAGGAAAACTTTCAACACGTCATGGTAATGTTGTTCTTATGGAAGAACTTTTAAATCAGGCTATAAATGAAACAACAAAAATAATAGAAGAAAAAAATCCAGACCTTCCAAACAAAGAAGAGGTTGCAAAACAAGTTGGTATAGGTGCTGTTATATTTAATGACCTTTATAATAACAGAATAAAAGATGTTGTGTTCTCTTGGAGTAGAATGCTTAACTTTGATGGAGAAACAGGTCCATATGTACAGTATACACATGCAAGAGCATGCAGTCTTATAAATAAAGTATGCGGAAGTGAAGAAATAGATAAAAATGTAGATTTCTCACTTCTTAATGATGAGGCTTCAGTAGAAGTATGTAAACTTATAGAAATGTATCCTGCAAAAATAAAAGATGCAGCAGCAAAATTTGAGCCTTCAATAGTAACAAGACATCTTGTAGATATTGCACAGGCATTTAATAAATTCTATCATGACAATCCAATTATGAGCAGCGAAGATGAAGTTAAAAAAGCAAGAATTGCTCTTGTATACGCAGTAAAAACAATACTTGCATCAGGACTTAAACTTCTTGGAATAAATGCACCAAAACAGATGTAAAATATATTCTGTGAGGTGAATTGTTATGAAGAAACTTAAACTTATATACAATCCTTTTTCAGGTGATAAAAGCTTTAAATACAATATTGATAATTGTATAAAGATATTTCAAGAAGGCGGATATGATGTTCATATATTACGTTGTATAAATCCTGGTGATATAGAAAATCATATAAGCCAAATGGATAAGGATTATGATGTTATTGTTGCTTCTGGTGGAGATGGAACAGTTAATATTGTATTAAATGCAATGATGAAAAATGATATAAAATCATCATTGGGTATAATACCTTCAGGAACAGCAAATGATTTTGCAACATATCTTAATTTACCTTCAAATAATGTTGAAGAATGTTGCCGTATAATTACTGAAACAGAACCAAGAGATACAGACGTAGGACTTGCCAATGATAGATATTTTATAAATGTTTGTGGCGGCGGAGTATTTATGAATGTATCCCATACTATTGATGCAAATTTTAAAAATGCTCTTGGAACAGTAGCTTATTATTTAAAGGGTATGGAACAGCTTGCAAATTTTACTCCAATACCTTTTAGAATAACAAACTCAAAAGAAGCAATAGAAGAAAATTTATATTTCTTCCTTGTTTTAAATAGTGCTGGTGCTGGAAGTTTTGGAAAACTTTCACCTGATGCATCAATAAGTGATGGAGAATTTGACTTTATAGGTGTAAAAGCAAGACCTGTACATGAATTAGCAGTTCTTTTTGTAAAGATACTTAGAGGAGAACATATTAATGACAGTAATATAATATATTTTAAAGACAAATATATTAAAATAGAATGTTTAAAAGAAGGTCTTGAAGAAAGTGAAACTGATGTTGATGGAGAAACAGGACCTAACTTTCCTGTAACAATAACAAATTTACAAAAGAAAGTAAAAATATTCGGTAACTTTTAAATCATTTTGTTTCACGTGAAACATTAAAAATAGGATATGTATATACATATCCTATTTTATTTTTATAAATTACCATAAAAAAGTATTTGTTTCACGTGAAACAATACTTTTTTTAAAAACTGATTTATGATATTATTTTATATGTAAAAAAGGTATGTATATAAGGAGAATTTAAAATGGGACGAGTAAGAATAATTGCAGTTGCCAATCAAAAAGGTGGCGTTGGCAAAACTACAACATCAATTAATCTTTCTGCCTGTCTTGCAGAGGCAGGAAAAAGAGTTCTTGTAATAGATGCAGACCCTCAAGGAAATACAACAAGTGGACTTGGACTTGATAAGAATGATATTGAAGATACAATATATAATATAATGCTTGGTGAAAAGACTATTGAAGAAACAGTTAAGAAAACTTGTGTTGAAGGTCTTTATATAGTACCCTCAAATATAAGTTTAACAGGTGCAGAAATCGAGCTTATAGGAAAGGACTCAAGAGAATTTATATTAAAAGAAAATATAGAAAAAATAAGTAATAATTATGATTTTATACTTATAGATTGTCCACCTTCACTTAATATAATAACTATAAATGCTCTTGTTGCATCTGATACTGTTTTAGTACCTATACAATGTGAGTATTTTGCACTTGAAGGACTTGAACAGCTTTTACATACAATAGGACTTGTAAGAGATAGATTAAATACTTCTCTTGACATTGAAGGTATAGTATTTACAATGTTTGATGCAAGAACAAATCTTTCATTACAAGTTGTTGAGGAAGTAAAAAGAAGTCTTGGAGATAGTGTTTATAGAAGTATAATACCAAGAAATGTACGTCTTGGCGAAGCTCCAAGTCATGGCTTACCTATAACGCTTTATGATAGTAAATCTAAAGGGGCAGAAAGTTACAGACTTCTTGCAGAAGAAGTAATAAATAAGGAGTGGATTTAATTGGGAGCACCAAAAAAAGGATTGGGTTCAAAAGGGCTTGGACTTGAAGCTCTTTTAAACAGTAAAATGAATGAACTTAATGAAAAAACTCAAGAAACAGGCGTTTTTGAAGTAGATATTGATAAAATTGAACCGAATAAAAATCAGCCTAGAAAAATATTTGAAGAAAACGCACTTGAAGAACTTGCAGAGTCTATAAAAGAGCATGGTGTAATACAGCCTATAATACTTAAAAAAATAAATTCTGGTTATGAAATAATAGCAGGTGAAAGAAGATGGCGAGCTTCAAAAATTGCAGGAATTAAAAAAATTCCGGCAGTAGTAAAAAATATAGATGACTTAAAAGCCTTTGAAACAGCTCTTGTTGAAAATCTTCAAAGAGAAGGTTTAAATCCTATGGAAGAAGCAAAAAGTTATAAAAGACTTATAGAAGAATTTTCATTAAGCCAAGAGGAAGCAGCTAAAAAGGTTGGAAAAAGTCGTTCTGTTGTTGCAAATGTTATGCGTCTTTTAAATCTTGATGAAAGAGTACAAATATTTATTTCTGAAAATAAACTTTCAAATGGTCATGGTAGAGCATTACTTGGTATATCAGATAATAATATACAGTTTGAAACAGCAGAAAAAATTATACAAGAAGAACTTAGTGTAAGAGAAACAGAAAAACTTGTAAAGAAAATTACAGAAAATAATAATAAAGATAAAAAAGAAAAAAGAGAAATAAAGTTTAATACAAATAATTATAAATATATAGAAAATGACCTTAAAAGCATTTTTGGTACAAAAGTTAAACTTTCAAATAATAAAAACAAAGGAAAAATAGAAATAGAATACTATTCAGACGAAGATTTAGATAGACTTATAGGAATTATGAAAGGTATTCAATTATAAATGAGGTGTAGTAATTAATGCAAATGTTTTTAGAAACAGTCAATAATAATATGACATATATAGTGCTTTCAATGGCTGTTATAATTTTATTATTTTTAATATTTTTAATTATACTTTCTTTAAAATTATCAAAGCTTAAAAAGAGATATGAAAGATTTACAGGCGGCGAAGAAATACATTCAGAAAATCTTGAAAATATGTTATATGAATATAATGAAAATGTAAAAAAATCAAATGAAACATATGGAAAAGTACTTTCAATGATACAAGAAATTGATGATGAAATGAAATGGTGTACACAAAAAATAGGTGTTATACGATATAATCCTTTTGATGAAATGGGTGGAAACCTTTGTTATGCAGTTGCAATTCTTGATGGAAAAGATAATGGTGTTGTATTAAATGGTATTCATAGCAGAAATGGTACATTTACATATGCAAAGCCTATTGAAAGAGGTGTAAGTCCTTATGTTTTAACAGAGGAAGAACTTCAAGCACTAGAAAAAGCAAAAGAAAATGCATATAAGCCAGATGATACAAAAAAAATAATGAAAGTGATAAAACCTACTAAGATATATAAAACAAAACAAAAAGTAGAATATAAACAAGAAGTTAAACAAGAAGAAAATAAACAAGAAATGTCAAAACCACAAGGTGGTTTTGACATAAATGATATTGCCCAGTCTATATTTGGTCATAAGCCGGAAACAAATGAAAATACAGACAATGCAGTTGAGGAAAAAAAATCTGAATTATTAAAAGAAGAAAACATAAATACATTATCAAATGAAAAAATCCAAGAAATAGACGAATTCAAAGATTTTAGTGCATTTGATGTATTTAATGAGGATATTGATAAATCAAATAAATAATAAATAAATTTAAAAATACTGTAATTTAAAAAATTACAGTATTTTTTTTTGCTCGGAAATTGGGGGAAAAACCGAGCCGATAAATAAAGGGGGTATATCGCTGGTACTTTTATTGGAATGTGGTTTCCAACTTGGTACAATAATAATTATTACCCCTTTTATTTTTTATATACATATTTATAAAAATTTTTTTAATTTATTTTTTACTTGAAAAATATTTTTTATGTGATATAATAACTTTTGAAAGTGGGGAGAAATTCCCTATATATTGATAAAATGGTGTTAATGAAAGCTAAATTTCATAATTACTCTTAAGAGAGCCGGTGGTTGGTGTGAACCGGTGAGGAAAAGAAATGTTCCACTTTCACAGCAGTCGGTGATTAAGCCGAAAGGGTAAAGCCCTTTATAGCTTTTTAAGAGTGGTTTTATTTTTATAAATAAAACAATTTGGGTGGCAACACGGGAAAAATATCATCTCGTCCCTTTTTTTAGGGACGGGATTTTTTTATTTTATTTAATAAATGAAAATATTTTAGGAGGAATTATAAATGTTAGATGTAAAGGATTTAAGAAATAATTTTGACGCTGTAAAAGCTGCACTTGATAAAAGACATAAAGATTATAATCTTGAGCAGTTTAAAGAACTTGACGCAAAAAGACGTGAGCTTATAGGTCAGGTTGAAGAACTTAAAAGTAAACAAAATGCAGACTCAAAAGAAATTCCAAAACTTAAAAAAGAAGGTAAAGATACAACAGCTCTTATGGCAGAAATGAAAGAGCTTTCTACAAAAATAAAAGAGCTTGACGCAAAGGTTACAGAAGTTGATGATGCTCTTACAGCATTTATGTATACAATACCAAATACACCAAATGCTCTTGTTCCAGACGGAGTTGATGATACAGAAAATCAGGAAATGAGAAAATGGGGCGAACCAACAAAATTTGATTTCGAACCAAAACCACATTGGGATTTAGGTGATGAACTTGGAATACTTGACCCTGCAACAGCAGCAAAAATAACAGGTGCAAGATTTACTGTATATAGAGGACTTGGTGCAAGACTTGAACGTGCTATAATGAACTTTATGCTTGATACACATGTAGATAAACATGGATATACAGAAATACTTCCTCCATTTATGGTAAACAGAAAATCAATGACAGGTACAGGTCAGCTTCCAAAATTTGAAGAAGATGCATTTAAAGTTGCAAATACAGATTACTTCCTTGTACCAACAGCAGAAGTTCCTGTAACAAATATGTATTCAGATATGATTTTAAACGGTGCAGACCTTACAATTAAACATTGTGCATATACAGCTTGTTTCAGAGCTGAGGCTGGTTCTGCTGGTAGAGATACAAGAGGTCTTATACGTCAGCATCAGTTTAATAAAGTTGAACTTGTTAAATTTGCAAGACCTGAAGAATCATATGCAGAACTTGAAAAACTTACAAATGATGCAGAAGAAATATTACAGCTTTTAGGTCTTCCATATAGAGTTGTAAGACTTTGTGGCGGTGACTTAGGATTTAGTTCAGCTATGACATATGATATTGAAGTTTGGATGCCAAGCTATAATAGATATGTTGAAATTTCAAGTTGTAGTGATTTCGAAGCGTTCCAAGCAAGACGTGCAAATATCAAATTTAAAGATAATGTAAAAGATAAAGCACAGTATGTTCATACATTAAATGGTTCAGGACTTGCCGTAGGACGTACAACAGCAGCTATACTTGAAAACTTCCAGCAGCCAGACGGTAGCGTAATAATTCCAGAAGTTTTAAGACCATATATGGGTGGAATTGAAAGAATTACAAAATAAAAATTTATAAAAAGAGCAGTTTTTTTAACTGCTCTTTTTACATATTATTCCAATTATTAAAAAAATTAAATTTTTTAAAAAAAGTATTTGACAAGTATTATATATTGTGGTATTATATTTCTTGCAGTAAGCACTGTACTTTATGGAGAAGTACTCAAGTGGCTGAAGAGGTGCCCCTGCTAAGGGTATAGGTCGTTTGCGCGGCGCGAGGGTTCAAATCCCTCCTTCTCCGTTACTGCAAAGCTCGTAAATTCAACATTTACGGGTTATTTTTTTGTCTAAAATACCATTTTGACCCCAACTAGTACCCCAACCAGCTTTAAAATGGTGTTTTCTACTGTGGAATTGGTGTATTTTATAATTAGACATTGTACTACTATAACGCACTAAAGTAGACTTGTTTTATATGGTTTATTGTTGTTTTTGGTATAAATACTTATGAATTATTCTGCATTAAAGATTTTAACTGTGTAGCCGAAAATCCTTTAAATATAAGGTTTTAGAGTGGTAGAGGGCATAATAAAGTATATAGATAGTAAGCATAAAGCGACATATAAGAATATCAATATAAATAAAATAAGCTGTAATGGGCGATTTACCTTATTTTTTGAGGTTTCAGCCATATTACAGCTGTTGTTTTTATAGATTATTTTCTTTTTCCATTTCTTTTTTAAATTCATCAGATAGGCAAATTGGCATTACTTGTTTACTATGAGGAAATAAAGCAAATATGGCTGATAGTTTAACATCATCACCATAAATATCTTTTAGCTTACTTATAATCATTTCCATTATTTCTTTTGGTTTTATATCAACCTCAAGAGGTATAGCAAAGTTCTGATTGTATTCTTCATCTTTTATTTTATATATTGCTATTAGCTCCATTAAATTAAGATTAGCTCCAAGCTGTCCAAAGTCTGATAAATTGTTATATAATCCTCTTGTTATTTTCTTTCTTTTACTTCTTTTCATTCTCTATATCTCCTATATATTATTATTGCTTAGGGTTAATAGGTTTATCATATAGGGGGTGTGTATGTATGTAATATTATTATACTATCCTCTATAACCGCTATTTGTTACACCTCTCTCCAGCTACCACAGTTGTATATATTACCGAGGGGTAAGGGGGAGGGAGGGAGTAAGGGTTCCCTTAGAAGAACTGCTCCAATAAAATTTGAAATTTTGATTTTTCTATAAATTTAATGGGGTACGCATTTGACACTCCACCATTATTAATGCTAATGCACTATTCTAGGTGGTGAACAAATCGTTCCCCCCCTGTGGTTATTTTCCCTTATACCTATTAAACAGCTCATCAGTGGTTTTATCTCTTAGTAATTTTTAAGGTACTAATTATTGTATTAGATAGAGCATTAAAATTTTTCTCTATATCCTCCAAATAGTCTAAAGCAATATTGAGTAATACCTCTGTGTCAGTATCATTAGACTTTAAATCTCTTGGAAAGAGGTATAAACCGCTATTGAGGCAAGTCCTGCATTTTTCAATATTAATTGTTATTAAGTCAACTTGGTCCATAGTTTCAGTTATTTTCATAATTATTATATCTCCTTTATTCTTTTTACCTCTACTGTAAATAAAACAACCACAGTAGTTTATATACCTTTATTACTTATGCTGGCTTATTGTTAAAGTAAATAAGTATAATTTCCTCAATAACTTTTCATCATCTATATTATTAATAGCATTTATAAGTTTATCTTTCATTTATGTATATCTCCTTTATTCTTTTTGCCTCTACTGCAATAAAATAACCACAGTAGAGGGGTATGGCTCTTAAATTCTTCATATCTATAAATTTTCATTTAATTATGGTCTAAAAAACAGGAACATTTTGGGTCGCTTTCCAAAACAGGAACACACTAAAAACCTTGATTTTAAAGGCTTTAGAGGGTGTTTGTTCCTAAAATTATGTGTTCACTTTTTTTTAAAACCTCTTATATCTCATATATATTGCTATATACTCTATATGCTATATATCTTCTATATGGTTATATAATATATTTTTTATTATAAAAGTGAACATATGGAACAAGTGAACAATGTTGATTTTACAATAAAAACTTAAAGCTATAAAAGTGAATGTGTTCCGATTTTTTATGAACATATATTACCACCACTGTGGGAACTTTCCTAAAGGTCTAAATGCCTTAATAAGACCTTGAGGGGTTCTTTTTCTTATCAATTCAAAACCTTCATTTTTTACTAAACGATAAAACTCATTACGTCCTAAAGGTTTGTAGTTGGTAATAAAGCACCAATTTTTATAGGTTTCAAATACCTTTTGTGCAGGTATAGCTGTTATATCTGTACCAGTAGATGTATCAAAATCGCTTTTAATATCTCCGTTTTTGAAGTCCTCTAAAAACTCAATTATAGGATTGTTTCGTTTAGCGTATTCTTCATTAGCTGATATTACGCTTGCTGGCTTAGTGAAAGCACCTGTGGTTAATAAATCCTTTAAGTGTTGTATTGCCTTATATATACAATACTCTGCTATATCTTCATTTCTAAGTTTATATAAAATATTAAAGTCCCTTTCGCCATTTTTAGTGAAGTCATTTAAGAATGGTAATATGTTCATTCTGCGTTTAAGTCCGTTTGATTTATCGTTAAATCTTGGAATACTATTAGCACTAAAAATAGTTTTACCATAATACTTAATAGATACTGGGTCTTTATATTTCATATCAGCTCTTATTGTTTCTCCTGAAACTATTTTCTTTAAGGTGTCCTCCTGCTCTTTGTATGTGCTGTTTATGTCATCACCTATGTTGAGCAACTTATTTTTTATATCCGATAACATATATTTATTTGTCAAATCATCTAATGATAAATAAGAGGTGTTATCTTCACCAATTATATATGCTAGGAATTGAAGAAAAGTACTTTTACCATTTCCACCTTCACCTTGTATTAAAATAAACTCTTGTAGAGGATTTCCTCTATATAAGCAATATCCTATAACTTGCCATAAAAGGGTTATAGCTTCATCATCATAACAGACAAAAGAGGATAAAAAGTTATCCAGCATTTTATTAACTATGGGGTTACTATTGTAATTATGAGGTATACGGTTTAAGAATATATACTTTTCAGAAATTGAATTAAGCTCCATAGTATTTATATCTAGTACACCATTTTTAAATAGTATAAGGTTTGAGGGACTTGGTCTTGTTTCAGCTGCTCCAACTCTCACATAAGGTAAAAGCTCTTTACGATAATTGCTTTTTGAGTTATGCAACTCTTTTAAAGCTATACTATCAAATATTCCTCCGATTATAGGCTTATAAAGTCCATTATCATAAAAATGTAATGTATCATCTATTAGTTTTATATTGTATTTTTCTACAAGGTATTTAGCTATGTCTTCAAGGCTTATATCATCAAGAATGATTTTACCGTTGCTGTGTCTCATAAAGTAAGAGTTACCCTGTGGGTTTTCATCATCTCCGATTAAGTCCTCAAAGTCTTTTATAGCTCTGTACCTTACTGGGTCATAGCCTTCTACACAAGAGTTTATGGCTTCATTAATCGTTAGTAGTCCTAAAGTTGATGCACCTCTTTTGCTATCCCACTTAGGTCTATATAATGAACTTGAACGAAAAATTCTGTCCATTTGTTCAGGGTTTTTATTAGTCCAAAAAGCTAAATAATTACATAAAGCCATATCTGCTTCACTTTGACTTTTATACTTTAAAGTGTTATAATTACCACAGTAGAGGGCTTTAATCTCTGCCCCGTTCTTGCTCGCAAAGGCTTTATTTAAAAGCTCTTGGTCGCTTAATTCTACTGTTCTTTGGGTACGGTTTTTGACTGTATCCTTTTTATTTTGGCTTTTTTTCCTTTTTGGAATAAAGTCATTATGTACTTTTAGTAAATCCTCTGTACACTCCCTAATATCTGTATTTATTCCTAAAGTGTTTCCAGTCATAGTAAAGTACCTTGAATGAGTATATATTTCTATACCTTTAGAGGTATTCTTATTACCCTCTATATTAAAGCCTTCTTGTACTTTACATATAATATGTATACCTGTACCGCTAGGACTATATTCCGTATAGCTGTTTAAACGGTTTACAATCTCTTGAGCCTCTTTTGACATCTTACCTTCTTCATTTATACAATGGTCAATGTCTACACCCACATAAGGGGAATTACTGAACATAAAGCCTATTCCGTCAGCTTTACCGACTGAAAAGCAATAACAAGCTGTTTTAAAGGTACTCCAAGTAAGTGGATTTGTACTGTCAGCACCATTTAAACTTTTAGGATTTATAGGTATCTTTTTAACTTTATTAGTTTTGTTATCCTCTACCAGCTTAAAGTTACACCAGTTTAAGCATTTTTTTAATTCTGTTGGTATGTTGTTTAATAGTTTCTTTTTATCCTCTATGAATAATGATTTATAATCATATTCCATTATGATTTTCACCTCCCGTTATTGTGCCATTAAAAGGTTTTTCCTAAAAAACAGAAAAACTCTTTTTTACTTACATTGTTTTAAATAAAAAATTCTCTCTTTTGTTTTGATTGGTTCTCTATCCATTCATTAAGACCCTTTACCGGAATAAGTATTTTTGTACCTAAACGTATAGTAGGAAAATCCTCAATCTTTGTAAGTTGATAAGCCTTATTTGCACCAATACCCAAAATTTTTGACATTTCCTTTACTGTTAAAGTTAATTTATCACTTTCAATATTTGTCATTTTGATACACTCCTTTTACTTACTCTCTTACGGTTCATATAAGTTTTGACTAATGTATAAAGTTTTTTCATAAAGTCATTATCCTGTGGGTTTGTGTAGTCAAGTTTTCTTATAAAATCCACAGTTTCCATTTGATAATACATAAAGTCAAAATCCATATCTTTTTCAGGCATTTTTAAATCACCCCCTCTACTTTTAAATAGTTTATATATAGCTTTTAAAGCTCTGAAATTTGAGGAAACAATACTTCCATAGGCTCGCCAAGTGTTTTGGATAATTTAATCATTATAGACATACTTGGTAAGTTATTACTACATTCAAGTACAGAAATATATTTTGTACTTACATTGATTGTTCTTGCTAATTCTTTTTGAGTAAAATTCTTTTTAATGCGTGCTATTTTTAGAGAAGTATTTTTCATTTGCTTTTGACCTCCTTTTGATAAAACTATCCTTATAAGGATATAAAAGACACTAATATATTAATATAATATTGATTTCTTATGTAGTATAACCTTGAAAATGGTAAAAGTCAATGCTATAATATCAATAGTAGATAGAAAATATCATTTTTGGTATAATTGATAGTATAAAAAATAATAATGAGGTGGTCAGTTGTGCCAATAAAAGATAATATTAAAAAATATAGAAAAGAGAAAAAATTAACACAGAGACAATTATCAGATAAAAGTGGTGTTGGTTATAGCACTATTTGTAAATTGGAGACTGGAGAGCAATCAAATCCTTCTCTTGAAATTATAGAAAAAATAGCCAGAGCATTAAGCATAGAAAGTGCATTATTACTCTATGAAGATTATGAAAATGGTGAAATGAAATTTCCATATGATGTAAGAATATTTATAAAATACTTAAATGCTTTAGGATATACTGTAAGTGATATTTTAAAATATAAAAAAAATGATAAAGTTTATTCTTATGTAGAAGTAAAAAAAGATGATTTTTCTGAAAAAATACCATATCAAGTTTTTATGCGTATAAGTAAAAATATAGCTTCAGAAGTAAAAATACGTTTTGAATTTTGGGAAAGATACGAGGAAAAAAGGCTTGCCTTAATGAGTAGAATAGAGAATGGTGTACTAGAGGATATATAACAACCTGTGGAAGTTAGAACAAAATAAAAGCAAATAAACATATTTTTATATATTCGATATGGGGTAACGATTTGTTACCCCCTGAATTAGGGTAATGGTTCTATGTAACATAAATATACCCACAGAATAAATAATATTGTTTTTATATAAATTTATATGGGTCTACATTTGTGACACACCCTCTAAACAACATTGTTTTAGTACATAAATTCATAGGGGGTCGTGATTTGCTACTCCCTAAATTTAACTTAGGCAGTTAGTCAAAGTTATTGTTTATCACAAATTGCTATAATTTTATATTTATTTCGTGCTGATGAACCATTATAAACAATATTTTTATTCACTATATGTGGTTTATTAAAATTTTTAAGGGTGTAGATACAATCTACTACCTTTAAGGGTCGCCCTAAATTGTGGCGTCCTAAAATAAGGCATCATCTCTAAGTTAAAAGTCTTTTATATTGCTATTTTATTTTTTTTTTATTTACAATAGCAGTTTTATTTATATAAGTTAACTCAGTACCGTTTTGGTACTTTAGATGTATATTATGTGAATTAACTTGATAACAAAATGTTATTGAGTTTATATTAATACAGTTTATTAAGAAC
Organism: uncultured Clostridia bacterium; assembly: GCA_944379995.1. GTDB lineage: Bacteria > Bacillota > Clostridia > Lachnospirales > Anaerotignaceae > Fimicola. Next base: position 117,273 of record CALWGF010000004.1, on the reverse strand, counting down.
ATAGAATTAAATAAGGGAGGCTTTTAACTATGGGAAAAAGAGCAAGTGGAGAAGGTTCAATAAGACAAAGAAAAGACGGACGCTGGGAGGGTCGTTGTTCCTGTGGGTATGACCCTAAAACTGGTAAACCTATAAGAAGAAGTGTATATGGACTTACTCAAAAAGAGGTAAGAGAAAAATTGACAAGTATTGCAAAATCTATTGATGATAATACTTATATAGCACCTAAAACAATAACTGTTGGGGATTGGCTTGAATTATGGCTTAAAGAGTATGTACAAGTATCAGTAAAGCCTTTAACTTTTAAATCATATGAGGTAGTTGTAAGAGTGCATATTAAGCCTGCAATAGGCAGTATAAAATTACAAGCTCTTAAAGCTCCACAGATACAAGCATTTTATAATAGTCTTATAACTGATAAATCACCAAAAACTATTAAGAATATACATGGTGTTCTTCATAAGGCTTTAGACAAAGCTATAAAAATAGGTTATATTACAACAAATCCTGCTTCGGTATGTGATATTCCAAGAATTGAAAAAAAGGAAATTAAGCCTTTAAATGCTGATAATATAAGCAGATTTATAAAAAGACTTGATACAGAAGAACTTAAGAACCTCTATATTACAGCATTATTTACAGGAATGAGAGAGGGCGAAATACTTGGATTAACTTGGGATTGTGTAGACTTTGACAGAGGTACAATAACAGTAAATAAGCAATTACAGAAAGAAAAAATAAAAGGTGGCAAATATTATCTTGCTGAAACCAAAACAAGTAAAGTAAGAGTATTAACTCCTGCACAGTATGTCATGAGCATACTCAAAGAAGAACAAATAAGACAAAAAGAAAACCGCCTTAAATTAGGTCATATGTGGGATAACCCTCTAAACCTTGTATTTACTAATACAACTGGAAGGTATTTAGCTATTGTGACAGTATATAAAAGATTTAAAAAGATTGTTTCTGAAATAGGAATACCACAAGCAAGGTTTCACGATTTAAGGCACACTTACGCTACATTAGCATTACAAGAGGGCGATGACATAAAGACAGTACAGACAGCTTTAGGACATTCAACAGTATCTACTACCCTTGATATATACAGTCATACAACCGAAACAATGAGGAAAGAAAGTTCCAAGAGAATGGATAATTTTATAAATAAGGTCATATAAGTTTATTAGAGGTGTTTCCGTTTTGGCGATACCTCTTTTATTATCTGTGGTTATTTAATATATACTTTTGCTCTATTTTGAGCTTAAGTTATTAGCTTATATGTTTTTACTCAATTTTGAGTATAAGTAATTTTATTGACAATAATATTATATAAGATTAAAGGGAGGTTTTTATAATGCTGGATAGACAACTTATAATTGATTGGACTACTTTGGAGGAAGAAGAACCGGACAAAATAGATTTAGAATTACTTGAAGACATTAAAAATAATGCTGATTGCTCTGAATTTATAACATCTGATGAATTAAAAAGTGAGTTGGGGTTAGTATAACCACAGAATTATTTGACCCCAATTTGACCCCAACTGACCCCAATAAATACCCCAAACAAAATAATAAAATATAAGTATAAGAAATAAGATGTAATAAAAAAAAGCAAGTAAAATCAAGGCTTTAAAAGGTGATTTAATAAATAATAAAATGCTCTAAAATGATAGAAAAAGTGATATGTATAATTCAAATCCCTCCTTCTCCGTTACTGCAAAGCTCGTAAATTCAACGTTTACGAGTTATTTTTTTGTCCAAAATCCTATTTTTATTCTAATCAGTACTACAAATAAATAGTTTTTAAAGATTTTTCCCATATTGTAAAATTAGTATATTTTTATAAGTAGATATTATATTATTTTAATGTGATAAAATAGATTTATTTTTATATGTTTATAATCAATTTTAAGTATAAGTAATTTTATTGACAATAGTATTATATAAGATTATCGTATATTATATAAGGTAGGTGAATATAAGTGGATATAAGATATTCAAAGCAGGCACTAAAGTTTTTAAAGAAACTTGATAAACCAACTATTAAAAGAATTATATTAGCAATTGAAATGCTTCCAAGTGGCGATGTAAAGAAGCTTAAAGGTAAAGAGAGTTACCGTCTTAGAGTTGGAGATTTTAGAGTAATATTTGATAAAGACGGAAATGTATTATATATAATTAAAATTGGTAATAGAGGACAAGTATATAAAGATTAAAAGGAGGTTTTTATAATGTCTGTTAAAGAGAAAATAATTACTCTTTTAGAGGTAATGCCTGAAAAGGACGCTGAAATATTATTTAGATATATAATATCAAAGTATCAGTTATCACCTATAATTGATTGGAGTACTTTGGAGGAAGAAGAACCAGATAAAATAGATTTAGAATTACTTGAAGATATTAAAAATAATGCTGATTGTTCCGAATTTATAACATCTGATAAATTAAAAAGTGAGTTAGGATTAGTATAATTACAAAGTTATTTTTTTGCTAATTTTAAAATTTATAAAAACCTGTAAGCTTTGCTTACAGGTTTTTATATTAAAGACAATATTTTTCTATTGCATATCCAACTCCGCCCTCAGTATTTGGTAATGTAACAAAGTCAGCAATATTTTTAATTTCTTCTTCACCATTTTCCATAACAACAGATATACCGGCAAATTGAAGCATTTCAAGGTCATTAAAATTATCACCAAAAACAATAACTTCTTCTGGTTTTATATTAAGTAATTTACAAAGATTAGTAAGTCCATCACCTTTATTTGCTGTTTTACCACATATTTCTATATTAGTATTTAATGATGAAGTTATATATACTTTATCATTCCAATCTTTCTTTAAGTTTTCTAAAAGTATTGAACGCACATCAGGTTTAATCCAAGGTATATTTATTTTTTCAATATCATTTGGATTTTGAGTAACAATTTCTGTTATATTTGCAGTAGGTATTTTAATATTTTTATATATATTAATAAATGAAGGATTTATATTATATTCTTCGAAATTATCAATAAGTTTATCACTAAAATATCCATTACCATTTATATAAACTTCAATAATAACATTATATGATGAAACATATTCAATAAGTTTTAATACAGTTTCTGTATCCATACAATTTTTATATATGAATTTATTTTCATGTCTATCATAAATAGCTGCACCATTTGAAGATAAATTATATCTTATAGGAAAATGTTCAAATATTTGAGAAGGTATAGTATTATTTGCTCTGCCAGTAGCTGGTACAAATATAATTCCTTTTTCAATAGCTTTTTTTATAGCAGATATATTTCTTTCATGTATTGTACCATCTTTATTTAAAAGAGTACCGTCCATATCTGATGCAATAAGTTTTATCATTTTTCTGTATCCTTCTTTCTTTAAATACAAAATGTTTCATTTGTATGATTTATTTTAATAATTTTATCTCTATATTCTTTAGATTTTTCATTATTACATATTTTTTCGTATATATTAAAATCTCCCCAGAAATGCATAGGAAGTACTTTTTTAATATTTATATTTTTCATAATATAATCAATAGCAAGTATATAATTTTCCTCAAGTCGTGGGTCAACAGGAACAAAAGCAACATCTATATTTTTATTTTTTAAAAGTGCTACTTCAGATTTATATATATCTCCCATTGATTTATTCCAATCATCAGGTTCTCCGTTCCAATGCCACCAGTTTAAATCACCACTATGATATATAGTTTTTCCATCAGCTTCTACAACAAAGGCAACACCCATATCATTTGATAAAAGAGTTTCTATTTTTATATTTTCAATTTCATATGTACAATGTGGTTTTACAAAAATAACATCATTATCAGCATATTCCTTGTCCACATCATCAGATAAAATATATTTTACATTTTTATTTCTGTACTTAAATATACGTTTATCGAAATGGTCACCATGAGAATGAGAAACAAAGAAAAATATATTTTTACCATTAAATTTTTCTGTATTTAAAGGTAATATTTTGCCACCTTCTGTATAATAATCAAATATAAAAACATTATTTTCTGTTTCAGCAATAAAACCACTATGATGTATATATGTTAAATTAATCATATGTTCACACTCCTATATTATATATAAAGATTAAGATACTTTATTAAAAGTTCTTCAAATTTTTCTTCATTTAAAGTTTTACAATACATATTAACTGTATTCATACTTTCCAAATCAAGTTTTGAAAGTTCTTTAAAATCACCATTAAATCCCATACGTCTAGCCATTTGATATTGTCTTTGATTATATCTTGGAAGACTTAAAAACTCGTTTATATAGTTCAATATTTTTGGAATATCTTTATCAAGATGACCATTTACTCTATCAAGTAAGTTTATAATATGGTCACTTGCTATATAACCATTACAACCACTTATATTTTCAATTAAAAGTTTGATTTCTTTTAATTTTTCAATATCTGTACATTCTTTAAATTCGCCATTTAAAACAAGTTCATTCATAGGAGAATTTGTTTTGACAACAAATGTACGAAGGCGAACAAAATCAGGATTTGTAGCATTTATAACTTTGGCTGTTTCGATTGCATTTTCTTTTGATAAATTTATACCACCAGCACCGGGCATAAAATACATTGAAAGTTCAATACCAGCTTCTTTAATTTTAATACCACTTTCTATTTGTTGATTTTGAGTTGTACCTTTATTAAGTATTTTAAGAATTTTATCAGAGCCAGTTTCAAAACCGGAATGTATTCTTGATAAACCAGCATTTTTTAATAATATGTATGAAGCGTCAGATATGCGAGAAAGACTATCAGCACGACCATAAGATGTTATTCTCTGTATTTCAGGAATTTTTTCTTTTGCATAAGAAATTATATCGGCTAGTCTGTCACTTTGAAGAACCATTGTATTAGCATCTTGAAGAAACATAGATTGCATCTTACCAGCAACAATCCATGTATATACCATATTATAACAGTATTTTTCTTCTTGTGTTTCTAAATTTTCATAGTCAAAAGATGCTTTTTCATAGTCAACTATACCATTTTTTGAATAAGAAAGTATTCTATCTCTGTAAAAAGCCATAGCATCTATATCTTTTTTTATTTCTTCATTTGTACGTGTCATAAATTTATGACCTTTGTATAGAGTACAAAATCTGCACTTGTTCCATGTACAATTTTGTGTAACTCTAAGAAGAAGGCTTGTAGCCTCGCTTGGAGGGCGTATAGGCCCTATGTCGAATGTTTGTAAACTCATATGTCCTCCTTTATAATAGATTAAAATAATATAGTTTATTTTAACTTAATATATATAAAAAGAGCAAGTTATTACACTTGCTCTTTTCGTAATTTTTTTATTTCTTCACCTATCATATTTATAGCAATGTCAATATGGTTTTTTAATGGCTCACTTTTTGCAGCAATTCTTATATGACATTTATTCATAGGTACCATTATTTTAATAGCATTGCTTTTAAATACGGCTTCTGATATTTTTGGTGTAATTTCTCCGCCAATACCAAAAGGAACTAAAACACCTGTTACACCTGTTATTATATGTACTTTATTTGTATAAGAAATAATATTTTTTTCTCCGTATATAGATATATTAGCACCTGAATTTTTCATATTTTCAGTAGCTAATTCAGTTGTTCCTGCCCCTATAATATTTATATTTTTAAATTTATTTGAAATACCATATACTAGGCTTTTGCCTATACCGCCGCCTTGACCGTCTATAACAAGTATGTTTATAGTTTCCAATTTTTTGCACCTACCAATATAGTTATATAATTTTAATAAAAAATGATTTTAAAAAATAATACAATTATTATATAATATAAAAATAAATTTTTGAATGGGGAATAATATATAATGAAAACTAAATCAATGACACAAGAAGAAAAAATAATTTATCTAACAACAGAACCAATACCGCCTTTAATATGGCGTATGGCAATACCAACAATAATAAGTATGCTTGTAACAAATTTTTATAATATGGCAGATACATTCTTTGTAGGAAGAATAAATACACAGTCCACAGCAGCAGTAGGTGTTGTATTTTCTATAATGGCACTTATACAAGCAGTAGGCTTTTTTTTCGGTCATGGCTCAGGAAACTATATATCAAAAAAATTAGGTGCAAAAAGATTTGAAGATGCATCAAAAATGGCAGCAACAGGTTTTTTTAGTGCTTTTGTTGTAGGTGTTATTATATGTATAATAGGTCTTATATTTTTAGAACCATTATCAATAATATTAGGTTCAACTCCTACAATACTTCCTTATACAAAAGATTATTTAAGTATAATACTTATAGGAACACCATTTATAATGTCATCATTTGTTTTAAATAATCAGCTTAGATACCAAGGAAGTGCATCATATGCAATGGCAGGAATAGTAACAGGTGCAATTATTAATATAGGTCTTGACCCAATACTTATATTTGGTTTTAATATGGGTATTTCAGGGGCAGCTATTGCAACAACTGTAAGCCAGATTATAAGTTTTATACTTTTACTTGTAGGTTGTCAAAAAGGTAATAACATAAGAATATCAGTTAAAAACTTTACACCTCAATTATATTATTTTAAAGAAATGTTTAGGGGAGGATTTCCTTCATTATGCCGTCAAGGTCTTGCAAGTGTAGCACAAGTTTCACTTAATTTTGCAGCCGGAATGTATGGAGGAGCTATGGCAGATGCGGCTATTGCCGGAATGTCTATTGTTTCAAGAGTTTCAATGTTTGCCAATTCAGCACTTATAGGGTTTGGTCAAGGTTTTCAGCCTGTTTGTGGAATGAATTATGGTGCAAAGAAATATGACAGAGTACGAGAGGCTTTTTGGTATTGTGTAAAAAGAGCATTTGTTTTTCTTATAATAGTGTCAATTATAGGAGTTGTATTTTCAAAACCAATAGTAACACTTTTTAGAAAAGATGATACTGATGTTATAAATATAGGAGCATTTGCATTAAGAATGCAAGCAGGAGTATTTTTCCTTAATGCTTGGATAGTTATGTCAAATATGATGTTACAATCAGTAGGAAAAGCATTAAAAGCATCTATTGTTGCATCTGCAAGACAAGGACTTTTCTTTATTCCTCTTATATTTATACTTCCTAATTTTTTAGGTCTTACAGGAGTACAAATATGTCAGCCTATATCAGATATATTTACATTTATAATAGCAATTCCTTTGACACTGGGAGTATTAAGAGAGTTTAAAGAACTTTCAAATAAAAATAATATAACTGTATAAATTTATAAAAAATAACACAAACTTTAACCATATAAATATATATGGAGGTAATATTATATGGCAAGATATATATGTACAGTTTGTGAATATGTTTATGATGAAGAAAAAGGCGAAAAAAGAATGGGAATAGATGAAGGAACAAAATTTCAGGATTTACCTGAAAGTTGGAAATGTCCTGTTTGTGGAAAAGATAAAAAGGTATTTGTTGAATTTAAGTAATAAAAAGCACTGCGAAGCAGTGCTTTTTATTTTATAATATTGTAAGTTTTCTGTTTTTAATAGTTTCAAATATAATTCTTTTTAAAAATGCTGTAAGATAACTAAATACTATAACAAGAGGAACAACAGTAAAGAAATATGGTAATGTTTCTATTGTTGACTCTGTTTTTTCAAGTATAGGAGCATAGAAAAGAGTATCAAATATATATGATATAAGATACATGTCTAAAGATAATTTTGCTATATCCTGTATGAAAAAACGTACAAATCTATTTTTAATATCCAAGTCATAAAATAATAAAAATATAAGTAAGGTTACGATAAGTGTAGGTAAAGCATTATATCCACCAAGACAGCCCCAATTAAAGTGTTTACCATAACAAGCAGCATATGTAATAATTGACTCTATAAGACATATTGCAAATATAAGTATAATACAGATAGATTTTTTTATTTTTATAGGATAATCTTTAATATATCTTCCAAGGAAATAATATGTAATAGGATACATATCAATCCAATAATCAGGTATAAGTTTTAAACCTGATTTTAAATTAAAAAGGGGAGGTAAAGCTGTTGAAAAAAGCATTACACCAACAAGAAGTGATTTTTGCCCCTTTGTTTTAAGATTATCATAAAGAATATTAAGAAATGGTATAAGTAAAAAAAGTCCTATATACATTTCTATATACCAAGCATAGTTGGAAGCACTATAATTAAATATTGTCATTATCCATTGTATTATAGATTGTTTTTCATCTAAATATACTATTTTAAAAATTATTGTTATTACACATATAAATAAATATGATATAAGTATTGGTATTATACTTTTATAATGTTCTTTATTTACTTTTCTTTTTCCGTTAAGATAGCCTGTAAGAAGCATAAAAAGAGGAACGCAAGTAAAAAATAGCCACCTCATAACAAGCATTATAAACATTCTTTTTCCTTGTACAGGATAAGTATAAAAACCGTTATTAAGAAAGAAATGTACACAAGGAACGAATAAAAATGCTACAAAACGTACTATATCTATACCTAAAATTCTTTTGTTTTCCATAATAAAAACTCCTTAAAGTCTGTTGTCTTTGTCTACAACAGCATCAATAGCACTTATAATATCACTTTCAAAACCGTCTTTTAAAAGTGATGAAACACCTTCTATTGTTGTACCAGCTGGAGAACAAACTCTATCAACTAATGCCCAAGGGTGTTCATTACTTTCAATAACCATTTTTGCACTACCTAAAACAGCATTTGCAGCAATTTCAAGAGCTTGTTTTTTTGTAAGACCATGTTTTACACCAGCACGAGCAAGAGAGTCTATATAAATATATGCAAATGCAGGAGAAGCACCAGCAACAGCACTAAATACACCGAATTTATCTTCAGGTATTTCAATAACACTTCCTATTGTTTCAAATATTTCTCTAGCTTTTTTAATATCATCAGCAGTTGTATTTTTATTTCCGCATAAACCGGAAACAGAACAGCCAACAACAGCATTTATATTTGGCATAACACGAGCAATTTTTGTGTTTTCGCCTAAAAGACTTTCAATATATTCTGTTGTTTTTCCTGCTGCAAGAGATATTACAAGAGGATTTTCTTTCTGTATAGTGTCTTTTATTAAAGGTGCAACTTCACTTAATATATGAGGTTTTACACCAAGAATAATAACGTCGCTGTTTAAAACTGCCTCTGTATAGCTGTCACAAACAACTATACCACATTCCTTAGAAAGTTCTTTTGCAGATATATTTGTTTTGCTTATTGCAGATATATTTTTTCCGTCTATTGGATTTTTGCCTAAAGTAAGTCCTTTTATTATTGCACCAGCCATATTACCTGTTCCTATAAAACAGTATTTCATATTATAATCAACTCCTTTTATTAAATATAACATTATAAATCATATCACATATACTTCTTTTTTTACAGTATAAATAATACTAATTTTATACACTATGTTTGAATTTTTATTCTTATTTTGATATAATAAACTTTAAATCTTTTTAATGTTAAAATTTGGGGATTTAATATATTAAAATAAATTGAGAATGCTTTGAAGGGAGAACAGTATAATGAAAATCAGAGATATTTTAGACAGTAAAAAAGTAACACTTTCATATGAAGTATTTCCGCCAAAGGCAGGAGCTTCATTCGAACCAGTAATAAATGCAGTTGATGAACTTTGTAAAGATAAACCAGACTTTATGAGTGTAACATATGGTGCAGGCGGCGGAACAAGTAATAATACAGTAAAAATTGCTTCACATATCCAGAATGACTTAAACGTTACAGCACTTGCACACCTTACATGCGTTTCTTCAACAAAAGAACAAGTTGTAAAAGCTATTGATGAAATAAAAGCAAATGGAATTGAAAATATACTTGCATTAAGAGGAGATATTCCAAAAGGTGGGGAATATCCAGTTGGAGAATATTATAAATATGCATCAGAGCTTGTAAAAGAAATTAAATCAAAAGGAGATTTCTGTGTTGGTGCAGCTTGTTACCCAGAAGGTCATACAGAGTGTGAACATAAAGAAGATGACATTAAAAATCTTAAATTAAAAGTTGATAGTGGTGTAGATTTCCTTACAACACAGATGTTTTTTGATAACAATGTGCTTTATAACTTCCTTTACAGAATAAGAGAACAAGGCATAACAGTTCCAGTAATTGCAGGAATTATGCCTGTAACAAATGGAAAACAGATTGCAAGAATTTGTCAACTTTCAGGAACATATCTTCCAGCAAGATTTAAAGCAATAGTAGATAAATTCGGTGATAATCCAGAAGCTATGAAACAGGCTGGTATTGCATATGCAACAGACCAAATTATTGACCTTGTTGCAAATGGTATAAAAGGAATTCATATTTATACAATGAATAAACCTGATATTGCAGAAAGTATAAAGAAAAATCTTTCATACATAATAGGGGACAATCAATAATGGACATAAAAAGAAGTGAAGTATACAGATACCTTGGATATGGCAGAAATAAGCCTGATGAAAAGGTATATGAAGCAGTTGAAGAATGTATAGACCTTGTTGTTAAAAATTCAGATATGAAAAGTATATATAGAATTTTTGACCTTAATGTAGAGGGAAGTACAATAATAATAGATAACAGTTTTAAAACAGAAAGTAAAAATCTTTCAAAAAATCTTACAGGTTGTGAAAAAATAGTTCTTTTTGGTGCTACATTGGGAACTGGTGTAGATATGCTTATAAAAAAATATTCTAAATTAGATATGAGTTATGCAGTTATAATACAAGCTGCTGCTGCAACTGTAATAGAAGAATATTGCGATATATGTCAAAAAGAAATTGAAAATAAATTAGCAGCTGAAAATAAATTTATACGTCCTAGATTTTCTCCGGGATATGGTGATTTTTCAATAAATCATCAAAAAGAAATTATAAATATGTTAGACTGTCCAAGAAAAATAGGTCTTATGCTTACAGAAAGTCTTATGCTTGTACCTTCAAAATCAGTTACAGCAGTTATGGGTATTTCTTCGGAAAAACAAGACTGCCATATAAAAGGCTGTGAAGAATGTGAAAAACTTGACTGTAAGTATAGAAGGAGCTGAAATTTTGAGTATATTAGATATATTAGGAAAAAGAATAGTTTTTTTTGACGGAGGAACAGGAACACTCCTTCAAGAAAAAGGTCTTCAGGCTGGTGAAATTCCAGAACTTTGGAATATAAACCGTGCTGATGATGTTGTAGATATACATAAAAAATATTTTGAAGCAGGAGCAGACATTGTTCTTGCAAATACATTTGGCGGAAATGGTATAAAACTTCATGATACAAATAAAACAGTTGAAGAAATAGTTACAGCCGCCATAAATAATGTTAATAAAGCAAAAGAGGAAAGCGGTATAAAAGACAGACCTCTTTTTTGTGCTTTAGATATGGGACCAACAGGAAAACTTTTAAAACCAATGGGCGACCTTGATTTTGATGACGCATATGAAGCATTTAAACAAATGGCTATATGTGGAGAAAAAGCAGGAGCAGACTTAATACTTATAGAAACTATGAGTGATACATACGAACTTAAATCAGCTGTTCTTGCTGCTAAAGAAAATACAAATTTACCTGTTTTTGCAACAGTTGTATTTGATGAAAAAGGAAAACTTCTTACAGGTGGTAATGTAAAAGCTGTTGTTGCTATGCTTGAAGGTCTTGGAGTTGATGCTCTTGGTATAAACTGCGGACTTGGTCCTGTACAGATGAAAGACATAGCCCTTGAAATTTTAAAAGAAGCTTCTATTCCTGTAATAGTAAATCCAAATGCAGGACTTCCACGAAATGAAAACGGCAAAACAGTTTATGATGTAACACCTGAAAAATTCTCTGATATTATGAAAGAAATAGCAGAGGCGGGAGCTTGGGTAATAGGTGGCTGTTGTGGAACAACACCAGAGCATATTAAACTTTTAAAACAGAAATGTGGTAACTTAGAACCTTTAAAAATAGAACCTAAAAATAAAACAATAGTAACATCATATGCTAGAGCCGTAGAAATAAATGATATTCCTGTAATAATCGGTGAAAGAATAAATCCAACAGGAAAATCAAGATTTAAACAAGCACTTAGAGAAAATGATATTGATTATATATTAAGAGAAGGTTTTGCACAGCAAAAAAACGGAGCACATATACTTGATGTAAATGTTGGTCTTCCTGATATAAATGAAGTTACTATGATTGAAGCTGTAACAAAAGAACTTCAAAGTGTTATTGACCTTCCTTTGCAAATTGATACATCAAATACAGAGGCTATGGAAAAGGCTCTCCGCCATTATAATGGTAAAGCTATGATAAACTCTGTAAATGGTAAAAAAGAGTCTATGGAAGCTGTATTCCCACTTGTAAAAAAATATGGTGGTGTTGTTGTAGGTCTTACACTTGACGAAAGTGGTATACCTGAAACAGCAGAAGAAAGATTTAATGTTGCAAAGAAAATAGTTGAAACAGCAAAAAGCTATGGTATAGATAAAAAAGATATAGTTATAGACGTTTTATGTATGACAGTAAGTTCTGATAATAAATCAGCTATGGTAACACTTGATGCATTAAAAATGGTAAAAGAAAGACTTGGAGTAAGAACAATACTCGGTGTATCAAATATATCTTTTGGACTTCCACAAAGAGAAATTATAAATTCAAATTTCTATACAATGGCACTTATGGCAGGTCTTGACTGTGCAATAATAAATCCTGCATCAGAAGGTATGATGAAAGCATATTATTCATATAAAGCACTTGCAGGAAAAGATGAAAACTGTGTTGAATATATAGAAAAATATTCCGGTGAGCAGTCAAAAGCACCTGTAAAACAGCAAAATACAGGTGAAATGACACTTGGCGAAACGATAGAAAAAGGTTTTAAAGAACAGGCAGGAGCAATAGCTCTTGAAATGACAAAAACAATGAAACCTCTTGATATTATAAATTCAGAGCTTATACCTGCTCTTGATAAAGTCGGAAAAGGTTTTGAAAAAGGAACAATATTCCTTCCACAACTTCTTATGTCTGCGGAAGCTGCAAAAGCTGCCTTTGAGTCTGTAAAAACTGCTATGGATAAAGTTGGAGAAGTGCAGGAGAAAAAAGGTAAAGTAATACTTGCCACAGTAAAAGGCGATATACACGATATAGGAAAGAATATAGTAAAAGTTCTTCTTGAAAATTATAGTTTTGAGGTGTATGATTTAGGAAAAGATGTTCCTATTGAATTAGTTGTTGAAACAGCTATTAAAGAAGATGTAAAACTTGTTGGTTTAAGTGCATTAATGACAACAACTGTAACAAGTATGGAAGAAACAATAAAAGCATTAAGAGAGAAAAAACCGGATTGTAAAGTAATGGTTGGTGGAGCTGTGCTTACACAGGAATATGCCGATATGATAAAAGCTGACCATTATTCAAAAGATGCTATGGCATCAGTATATTATGCCGAAAAAGTACTTTGTAGCTGTGATTGTTGCAAATAAAATAAATATAAAAATTGGGGAAATGGGGAAAAACCGTTTCCCTTTTTAATTTTGTAAAGGGGTGTATATTAATATGTCAAAAAGAGTATGTTCTGTGTATTTTAGTCCAACAGGAGGCACAAAAAAAGTTGTAAACACAATATCATCTGTTTTAGGGGATAAACTTTCATTACCTGTTGAAATTTTTGATTTTACATTACCAAAAGGACGAGAAAATCCACTTGTTTTTAATAGTGATGATATAGTTGTAATTGGTACTCCTGTTTATGCAGGTAGAGTTCCAAATGTACTTTTAAAATTCCTTGATACTATGAAAGGAGAAGGAGCAACAGCAATACCAGTTGTTGTTTTTGGTAATAGAAATTATGACGAAGCCCTTTGCGAACTTTCAGAAATATGTAAAAAATCTGGAATGAAAACAATAACAGCGGGAGGCTTTGTGGCAGAACATGCATTTTCTTATATATTGGGTAAAGGTAGACCTGACAGTGAAGATATAGAGAAAATAAGCGAATTTGCCAATCTTACAGCCGAAAAAATAAATAATAAAGTAAATGACTTTGAAAATATAGAAGTTGACGGAGAACCTGTTGAAAAATATTACAGACCTATGGACAATGAAGGTAATTTTATAGACATAAGAAAAGTTAAACCTAAAGTAAATGATAAATGCAATAATTGTAAAAAATGTGTATATGTCTGTCCTATGGGTTCAATAAGTATTGAAAATGTATCCGAATATACAGGAATATGTATAAAATGTGGAGCGTGTATAAAAAAATGTCCTGTACAAGCAAGATATTACGATGATGAAGGTTATATTTATCATAAAACAGACCTTGAAAATAGTTATGAAAGACGTGGAGAAATAAAGTTTTTTGTATAAATCAAAAGAGCCTAATATAGGCTCTTTTATTTTCAATATGCACAAAAAATTATTTTAAAATTTGTTAAAAAATACAGAAAAATATTAGCACTCATCTCTTGACAGTGCTAATAAAAAGTATTATAATGTATTCAGAATAAAGGAAAAGGTTAATGAATATGTAACTTAGTACTTTATTTATATAAAAACTTAAATCGACACCCTCGGGTTTCTCCGATAGTGCTAATAAATAATTTGTAGTGTCTTTTGAAAGGAGATATGACTTATGATGATGCCTAGTATTTTTGGAGAAAATTTATTTGATGATTTTATGGATTTTCCTTTTGAAAAAGAATTTTTCGGAAAAAGAAATCCTCTTTATGGAAAACATGCAAAACATATGATGAAAACTGATATTCGTGAAGTAGAAAATGGATATGAAGTTGATATTGACCTTCCGGGATTTAAAAAAGATGAAATCAATATAAAACTTGATAATGGCTATATGACAGTATCAGCTGCAAAAGGTCTTAATAAAGATGAAAAAGACAGTGAAGGAAGATATATACGTCAAGAACGTTATGCAGGCTCTATGAGTAGAAGTTTTTATGTAGGAACTGCTTTTAAACCAGAAGATATAAAAGCAAAATATGATAATGGTATATTAAGATTGTCAATTCCTAAAAAACAGATTGAGAATGTAGAAAAAACAAATTATATACAGATTGAAGGCTAAAGTTTAATATAATTTATTATAAAATCAGCATATATTTATATAGTGTTAGACTATTAATAAACCTATTTTTTAAAATTTTAGATGTCGCTGAAGGGTAAAGGGAAACGAAGAGTTTCCCTTTTTTAATCCGCAGACGGGATTGATTTCCGTTGAGGAAAACAGCGGGTTTCAAGGAATTTATGACGATGGAACCCGTCTGTTTATTCCTCTGTCTATTTCGTCAAAATCCTGATTTTGACGAGAGGGTGTCGACTTTTCGACACCCTTGCACCGTATTTTTATACGGTGTTTTTTATTTTCAGTCATAGCCTTATAAAAATTTCATATATTTAATATGAAAACAATATAAGGAAGTGCCTCATTTGAAAAATTATATAGAAGAAAGAGCAGTTGAAATAGCAAAATTTATAGTTAATTCAAATGCTACTGTTAGAGAAACAGCTAAAAAATTCGGTATAAGCAAAAGCACTGTACATAAGGACATAACAGATAGGGTAACAAAAATAAACCCTAATCTTGCCCTTGATGTAAGAAAAATACTTGAAATAAATAAGGCTGAAAGACATATACGAGGCGGAATGGCAACCAAAATGAAGTACTTGAACAATAAGAAGTAAAAAAAGTGTGCTGATAATTTTATCAGCACATTTTTTATTTAATCATTTTTATTATCAATTTTAATTTCGCCATGTTCGTTTTCGAATTCTGATATACATTTTCTTATTAAATATAAAATTTGTCCATTTCCTGAACGACCTTCATATTTTGATATATAGTGTAATTTGTAGTGAAGTTCATCATCAATTCTTATACCTAGATGTTTAGAATTTTTCATTATAACACTCCTAAATACTTATTTTAAGTACATAATAAGTAGTATTTGTGTTATAATGTTAAAAATGTACTTATTTTAAGTACACTTTATTTTATAAGGGTGATATTTTAAATTATTAATGTTATATTATTCTTCTTTTATTTCTATTGTTCCATGTTCTTCTTCAAATTTTTCTATGTGTTTTTTTATAAGTTGTTCTATTTCTTTGTTTTTTGTTCTGCCTTCAAATTCGGCTATATATTGTAATTTATCAAGTAAAACTCTGTTTATTCTTAATGTAAATCTTGGAAGATTATCTTTCATAAAAATCACCTCAATAACTAAGTATTGACGCAATTATATTATTATAATAAAATAATTTATTAATAATGACGCAGTTTTGACGCAATATATTTTTATAAAATTAAACTATATGCTTGGGACTTTGTCCCAAACCCTACAAACTTTTTTGAAAAAAAGTTTGACAAAAAACTTTAAAAATTAAGTGGAGGGAATTATTATGAAGTTGGCTATTGTTGGCTCAAGAAGTATTTATATTGATGATATAGAAAAATATATACCTCAAGATGTTACAGAAATAGTTTCAGGTGGTGCAAAAGGCATTGATACTTGTGCAAGAAATTATGCTATTGAAAATGGAATAGCTTTAAAAGAATTTCTTCCTGATTACAGCCATTACAGAAAATACGCACCATTAAAAAGGAATACTGATATAATAGAATATGCAGATAAAGTACTTATATTTTGGGACAAAAAAAGCAAAGGTACAAAAAATGTTATTAATGAATGTAAAAAAAGACATATTGATTATAAGTTAATAATTATATAAATCATATTCTTTATGGTATAATTTGCATAAAGGAGATGATTTTGTGAAAGATATTGATTTAATACTTAAAACAGCAAAAGACGGGGCAGAAAAATACTTTAATAATCAAATGGAACTTCTCGAAAAATTTTCGGGAATAGATTGTGGCACTTGGAATATTGAAGGCAACAAAAAAGTTACAGAACTTATATGTGCCATTTTGGAAGATATGGGAGCAGATATAAAACTTTATTATGATGAAACAGTTGGAAACCATATTGTGGCATCAATAAAGCCTGAAAATACCACAGGAACGATTATACTTAATGCTCATACAGATACAGTATTTGGAGAAGGTTTTACAGAAAAGCACCCTTTTAGAATTGAAGGTAATTATGCTTATGGTCTTGGTATAGGTGATTGTAAAGCAGGTATTGCAGTTTCTTTATACTCTGTAAAAATATTAAAAGATGCAGGACTTCTTCCAAAAAAAGAAATTAAGTTTATATTTAATTGTGATGAAGAAATTGGAACAGAGTCAGGAAGTAAAATATATGAAAAAGAGGCAAAAGGAGCAGAATTTGCATTTGTTTTTGAAGGCGGACGAGAAAAAAATGGTGTTATGCAAATTATAACAGCAAGAAAAGGTGTAATACTTGGTGAAATGAATATTACAGGTAAAGAAGCACATGCAGGGGCAGCATATCTTGACGGAAGAAGTGCTGTTTTGGAACTTGCTCATAAAATAATTGATTTATATAGCTTTAATGATTATGAAAATGAAATATATTACAATGTAAGCCCAATAGAGGGAGGACGTCCAAACGGTATTGTTGCAGGAAGTGCAAGAGCCGAATTTTGCTGTGCAGGACTTCCAACAAATGCTTCATTTGCAAAAGCTGAAGAAAACATAAAATCACTTGAGAAAACAACAGTTGTTGACGGTTGTAAGGTAGAAGTTAAATACAGAACTCTTTTCCCTGCTATGGAAAAGGGTGAACAAAATCATAAAGCCTATTTACAGGCTGAAAAAGCCGCCAAATTAATGGGAATACCTATTGATGAGATAGAAGAACCTACTGCAACAGATGCGGCTTATTTAAGCTCTTTAGGCATTCCTACGGCAGATGGTCTTTCTGCTCTTTGGTATGATATACATACAACAAATGAACATATAGATATTTCATCATTAAAACAAAGAACTGAATTTTTTGCAGTACTTTTGGCTACTATGGAATAAAATAAAAAAAGCTATGCTTATGCATAGCTTTTAGAATGTCAAAAAAACTATTTTTTAAATTTTTTGATATCGCTGAAGGGTAAAGGGAAACAAAGAGTTTCCCTTTTTTAATCCGCAGACGGAATTGATTTCCGTCGAGGAAAACAGCAAGTTTCGAGGCATTTTTGCCGATGGAACTTGTCTGTTTATTCTTATGTCTACTTCGTCAAAATCCTGATTTTGACGAGAGGGTGTCGATTTTTGGACACCCTCAAATCTATGCTTATGCACAGCTTTTTTTATTTGAATATTTCACTATTAATGTATTTATCACCAATAATATAATCATATTGTATCATATTAAGTATATTATAAAGTGTTTCTGTATCTTCCGGTACTGTTTCTAAAGGTATTCCGTTTTCGTCAAGTGTCATATTAAGATGTGCCCCTGTACTCTTTTCTCTTATTGTATTAAGGAAATCAAAATATACAGGCATATCCACACCATATGTTTCAAGAACAGAAGGAAGTATCATATAAGGTGCCATTACACCAAAGTCTTTTGTTTCATCAGAGAAATTACTTATTGCCATAATTGGTGTTGTATGTATTGTGTATTGTTTTTCTGCTTCTGTCATATCTTCTGTAATTGTATTTGTAGCATAATATATTTCTCTGTTTTCGCTACCAAGATTTACTCTGTGGTCACCAAAGAATATAAGAATTACTGGTCTTTCTTGGTTCATAAAATAATCAGCTATTTTACCAAGTTCCTCATCAGATATATGTACACCTGTTGAAAAATCTGAAAGTTGTCCTTCTGCTGTTTCAGAAAGTGGATTTTCACTTGTAAATTTTACACGTTCTTCTTCTGTAAAGTTGTTTACATCATATCCTGTGTGATTTTGCATTGTAACTATAAAGTTAAACCATGGTGCATCACTTTCAGCAATATGTTTTTCATAGTTATCTATAATATATTTTGTTATTTCTCTATCAGAAACACGTCCCCTTGTGATTTCTGGGTTTTCCATATCTTCAAGTGAAATATAATCATCAAATCCCATGTTTTTATATGCTTTTTCTCTGTTCCAGTTTTTACCTTCATCAGAATGTATTGCAAGAGTGTCATATCCTCTGTTTTTAAGATAATCAACAATGGAGAAAAATCCATTTGTTACATACTGCTGATAAGGTATACAACCGTCTGGAAGATAGTCGTTTGAAAATCCTGTAAGAGCTTCATACTCAACATTTGATGTACCACCACCAAATTTAGGAGAAAGATTTTGACCGCTAAGTCCTTGAGATTGAAGTGCTTTAAGGTTTGGAAGAAGTTCTTCTTCATATGTTATACCATTAAGTGTTTGTGGGTCCCAAAAACTTTCGCTCATTATGAATATAATATCAGGTTTAAAATTATTATCTTCGCTACTTTCAAGACTTAATAAACCTTCTGATATTTTATTCATAGTTTCTTTACTGTAATTTGAAGGTGCATCTATTGAAAGATAACGGAAATTATAAATAAAAGAATTTAAAAGACCATTATTTTTATAATAATCTATTCTAAACCAAGTATCAGGCCATTCATTAGCACCTGCATATGCTTTTTCATAATATGTTGAGAAACAATATACAGAGCATACTATAACAGCACATACTGATACAAGTTTTTTCTTACCCTCACCAAAATTTATTGGTTTTTTCTTAAATGAAATAACTATAACAATTACAGTAATTAAAAGAGCAACTATATTTATTATAGGGAATGATAATTTAAGTGAAGTAACAACCTCCGCAGCTTCTCCAAAAGAGAATATATCCCAAGGTAATAAAGGTTCTGCTCTATATTGTATTTTATAGAAATTTACTAAAGCGAATATATACCCACTTGCACCTATTATAAGTGAAGGTATAAAAAATCTTCCAAAAGAAAGAAGTATAAAATAAGAAAGAAGCATAAGTATATAACTTTTAAAGAAATTATCAAAATGATTTATTATGTAATATGCAGTATCATAAAATGTTTTCTGTTCAACCATTGTCATTGATAAATTAAATATAATACAAGCAAAGGCTGCAAACAGAATTGATGAAAATATAGGGTTTTTTAATATATTTATTATCTTATCTTTCATTTCTAACTCCTGTATTTAATAAAAAATATAAAAAAACAGGGAAGCCTTTAATATTTGACTTCCCCAAAATAATATATTCTGTCGGTTTTAAACCTGTTGTTTCATAACAATAGGCTTTCTTTCGATACCATGTGCAATAGGTGTCCATTGAACTTTTTTGAAAAGAGCAACTATGGCAATAGGTATATATGTAGCTATAAAGAGCGGGAATGTAAAAGTATAAACAATTTTCTTTAATGTTGTTGTATGTATGTTATTCCACTCTGTAACAGTTGTTATTGCACCTACAACAAAAAGAAGTATATAAAATCTGAAAAGAGAACCACTAACAGCGTTTATTGACTCATTTATAAGGAAATAATTTCCGTAAGATGACATCATTTCAGATATAAATACACCACTATTTACAGCAATACTGAAAAGAGTTATGAACATAGCAGGAGAAATTGTCATGAACATATCGAAACATGAAAATTTATTTCCTTTGTTTGTAAACATACCCTTAACAAGTTTAGCACCATATTTTCCAAGTACTTGATAAAATCCTTTAGACCATCTAAGACGTTGGTTCCAAGATTGGGTAAAAGTTATAGGCTGTTCATCATATATTACTGCACCATCAGCATAACCGATTTTTTCACCATTGATAACACTATCAATTGAAAATTCAATATCTTCTGTAAGAAGATGATGTTTCCAACCATTATTTTTTTCTATAATTGACTCTCTTACAAGGAAGCCTGTTCCAGAAACAGCACAACTTGTGTTAAGAAGCATTCTTGCATTACTTAAATATTTTGATTCTCTTAAGAACCAAAGGGCATAACCTGCTGAAATCCAGTTGCTACCATAGTTTCTTGAATTTCTGTAACTTGTAACAATGTTATAACCTTTATTAAATACTTTATTCATTTCTTTTGTAAAGTTTTCGTCGAGAACATTATCAGCATCAAATACAAAGAAACCGTCATAATTTTTGCTTTCACCTGAAGCCATAATATGTTTGAAAAATTCGTCAAGAGCATATCCTTTACCGATAAGCTGTTTATTAAATCTTTCATATACTTTTGCACCATGTGCTCTTGCAATTTCTGCTGTATTGTCTGTACAGTTATCAGCAATTATATAAACATCTATAAGCTCTTGTGGATAATTCTGTGCACGTATACTGTCGATAAGCTCGCCGATAACATTTTTTTCGTTTCTTGCAGAAGTAACAAATGCAAATCGGTTCTGCTTTCCGTCAGGTGTAGTTTCTTTTTTTGATTTTAATCTCTGAGCGAGAACATAAAAAAGAAATACAAACTGATATGAATAGCAGAGAGTAAAAATAATGAAGATACAAAAATTGAATTTCGATAAAAATCCTATCATAATTTGGTCTGCCTCCGTTTTCAGAATGTTAATAATACATTAAATTTTCTTTAAATAATATTAAAATTTAATTATTTCTAGAGTATTATAATAATTAAAATGATGAATTTCAATAATTGTAATAAAATTTTAGAACTTTTAATAATATTATTAAGAATTGATATGTTTTGAATGATTTGTATATAAATATTGACTATATACAAATAATAATATAAATTTTACACAATCAACATAATTGTATAAAATGCAACTTTATATTTAGTTTTGTTGCATAAATATATTATAATAACAATATACTACTGTATAAAAATAAAAAATATATGTAAAATGAATATTTTTATAATTATATAAAATGTATTGTAATAATAATGTTTTTAATAAATTTTTTATAATAAATTATAATTTTATAAAAAAGAGTAATATGCAAGTCTTTATAAAATTATATATATAAAAAATAATATATTAATATGTAAGAATTTTATTGACAAAGTATATTTTTTGAATAATAATAAAATCGTTATTATATTAATTATATTATTATTATTTTTTATTTTCAGGGGGATAACCAAAGTGTCAAAAAAAGAATCTGAATTCGACCGTTACGACCGTATGAAGAAACTTCAGAAGGAGGCCGAATTACACAAAAAGAAATCTTTTGGAGAGGAAAAAAGAAAGGGAAGACCTAAAGCATCATATGGTGCTTCAGGAAAACATCGTCTTAAAAGCTATATGCTTGATGATGAAGATGACTACTATGAATATTACAACTGAGAAATTAAGCAAAAAGAAGGCACAGCATATGCTGTGCCTTTAATATTTTTATATGTCGAAAAATTTTTAATATATATATCAAAGTATGACAAAAAAAGCAATCATATTTCCGTATAATCAAGAATACGGAAAGGGGTTTGTTGATATGGAAAAAATAATTATAGATAATAAAATCAAAGTTGTAAAAAATGAGGGAGTTTGGGATTTTTTAAAAAAAACAACGGTTTGTTTTTTTGCATTTATAAGTGGTGGTACAAATGTATTTAATATATTTTCGCCATTTGGAGCATCATTTTGTACACTTTTTTTCGGTGATGGTATAACATATATTTTTATGACATTTCTTGCAGTATGCGGAAGGTTTTTAATGGGTAATAATCTTTTTAATATTAAATATATAATTTGGGCTGTATTATCATCACTTATAAATATTGTTATATATAAAAGTGATATTAAAATAAGTATGTGGCAAAAATCATTTTGTACAGCTATTTCAATATTTTCTGCGGGTATAGTTGTTTCTGCGTTTTATGGTTTTTCAAATTATATAATAATAACTTCGTTTATAGAAAGTGTGGCGGTTTTTGTATTTTCAGGAATAATGCTTAAAGGTTTTAATACTATAAAAGAAAGTCCAAAAAGAAAGATACTGTCACCGGAAGAAACAGTATCTTTTTTAATAGTTGCAGGAGTATGTATAGTATCTTTAGGTGAATTTTCAATATGGGATATAAATATGAAAACAGCACTTTGTGTGTTTGTTTCAATTCTTGGAGGGTATAGACTTGGAGCATCTGGAGGGGCTTTGGCAGGAGCATTTACAGGGTTTATGCTTATGATATGTTTTGAAGGAAGTTCAGATATATTTTCTGTTATTACAATATCTGCCCTTGCAGGAGGAAGTCTTAGAAAAAGAGGAAAAATATTTTCAGCATTATCATTTTTTATAGTAAGTACAATAATGGTTTTTTATATAAATTTAGAACTTTTAAATATTTCTTGGTTTAAAAGTGTTATTTTTGGCATAATTATTTTTTATTTGATACCGGAAAAGGCTTTTCAATTTATAAATGGTTATGGTGTAATATCTGATGTTTATGATAGTAGATATTATACAACTATGAAAAATATAACAGAAAAAAATTTAAAAGAGTCATCTAATTCATTTTATGCTCTTTCTGATATGTTTAAAAAACTTGATAGTAAAAAGAAAGATGATATAAGTGGTATTAAAGCAGTTATAGATGAAACAGGTGGGAAAGTGTGCAAAAACTGTGGATTGTTTTCATACTGTTGGGAAAAGGATTTTTATAATACATACAAAATATTTTATGAAGCAGTAGCACTTTGTGAAAGACGAGGTCAAATATTTAATGATGATTTTCCTTTAGAATTTAAAAATAATTGTGCAAAAATAATGACACTTGTTTCTGAAATAAATAGTAACTGTGAAGAATATAGGTCAAAGATTTTTTGGGAAAATAGAATAAAAGAAAGTAGAGAGCTTGTTGGTCAACAGCTTTTTGCAGTAGGAAAAATATTTGAAAATATGCAAAAAAATATAGATGTTAGCCAAATATTTAGAGAAGATATAGAAAATGAAATAAAAGCATATTTTGATAGTCAAAAAATAGAATTTAAAAATATTACTGCCATAGAAAGTGGAAAAGGAGAAATAACAGTAAAATTTAAACTTAAAGATATGGTTGTTGATAAATCATTAATAGAAGAAGTAGGCAAAGTTATAAACAAATCAACAGGTAAAAAAATGCGAAGAGATAAACTTTCAGAAGATAACTGGTTTGTATATAGAGAGGCTAAAAGATATAATGTTATGACTGCCTCAGCATTATATTGTAAAAAAGGTAATACTGTAAGCGGTGATAATTTTACATTTTTACCTCTTTCGGAAGGTGAATTTGCAGTTGCTCTTTCAGATGGAATGGGTTCTGGTGAAGAAGCCAACAGAGAAAGTTTTTTTGCAATAGAATTGCTTGAAAGATTTTTTAAAGCCGGTTTTGATAGTGATATTTCAATAAAACTTATAAATTCTGCACTTTTACTTAATTCTACAAAAGATAGTTTTGCAACTTTAGATATATGTAAAATAGATACATATAATAAAAAAGCTGAGTTTGTAAAAACGGGTGCTGCATCTTCATATATAATGAGAAACGGAAATGTAATGGCAATACGTCAAGAGTCTTTACCAATAGGTATATTTTCAGGTGCAGAAATTGAAAAAAGTACTTATGATATACAGGATAAAGATATAATAATAATGGTTACAGACGGTATAGAAGATATAATAGGAAAGTATACAGGAGAAGATGAAAAATGGTTTGAAGATATTTTTTCAAAGTTTAGTAGTTTTAATCCTAAAGATATAGCTGATTATATTATGAGAGAAGCAATAAAAAAGACAGGTGGCAGTATAAATGATGATATGACAGTAGTTGTATCAAGAATATGGGAAGGTCTTTAATAAAAACATTTACTTTGGTATACTTGTACCGAAAGGAATGATTTTTTTGCAGTATGTGGCTTTAAATACAATAAAAAAATATAATATGCTCAAAAAAGGAGATAAAATAGTAATAGGAATATCGGGTGGAGCAGACTCCTGTGCATTACTTCATTTTATGTGTTCTTTAAGAGAAAAATATAAATTAGAAATATATGCTGTTCATATAAACCATGGTATACGTGGAAAAGAAGCTGATGATGACCAAAAATTTGTTGAAGAATTTTGTAAAAGTTTAAATGTAAATTGTAAAAGTGTTTTTTATGATATAAAAGCTAAGTCAAAAGAATGGGGACTTGGTGAAGAAGAAGCCGGAAGAAAAGCAAGATATGATGAGTTTTACAAAGTTGCAAAAGAAATTAATGGAAAAATAGCTGTTGCTCATAATATGAATGACCAAGCAGAAACTATTTTAATGCGTATTTGCAGAGGAAGTGGCATAAAAGGCATTGGTGGAATATCTCCTGTAAGAGGAAATATAATAAGACCACTTATAGAATGTTCAAGGGATAGCATAGAAAAGTATTGTAATAAAAATAATATAATGTATAGAACAGACTGTACAAATGAAATTGATATATATACAAGAAATAAAATAAGACTTAATATATTACCTCTTATGAAAGATATAAATGAAAATGCTATTGAAAATATAGCAAGGACAGGTTCTCTTATATATGAGGAAGAGGAATATTTGGAAAGTGTTACAGAAGTTGAATATAAAAATTGTGTTATATCAGTAAATAAAAATGAAGTTGTTATTAATAATGAGAAACTTAAAAAACTTCATAGTGTTATGAGAAGGCGAGTTTTAAGACGAGCTTTAAGAGAAATTCATAAAGATATAAAAGATATTACATATAATCATATTGAAAGTATAGATTATATTATTAATAAGGGAACAGGTAAAAAAGTAAATCTTCCAATGGGCATTATATGTGAAACTGAATATGAAAATCTTAAAATGTATAACTCAAATGTTGAAAAGATTGAAGGATATACATATCTTTTAGCACCTGAAAAGAAAATATATATAAAAGAGCTTAATAAATATGTATTATTATCGTTAAATCAAGAGAAAAAGCATTTTAGTCTTTTTAACGTATGTACTAAAGTATTTGACTATGATAAAATCAGAAATGATGTATATCTGAGAACAAGAAAAATAGGAGATTATGTAACTCTTAAAAATGGAAAGAAAAAAGTAAAAGATATTTTTATAGATTGTAAAATACCTGTTTCAAAAAGAGATGTTTTCCCTATTATTGCAACAAAAGATAAAGTTATAAGTCTTTTAGGTCTCAGAGATTCTATTGAGTTTTATATAACTGAAAATACTAAAACAAGGGTGTATTTTTACATTTGGGAGGAATAAGAACTATGAAGGAAAAAATAGAAACATTGATTTCAACATCTGCTATTGAAAAAAGATTGGACGAACTTGCAGAGGCAATCAATAATGACTACAAAGGGGAAGAAATATATCTTGTATGTGTTCTTAAAGGTGGGGTATTCTTTATGGTCGACCTTTCAAAAAGAATTACATGTCCTGTTACATTACATTTTATGGACGTTTCAAGTTATGGTGATGGAACTGAAAGCAGCGGTCATATAAAAGTACTTATGGACCTTGATGAATCAATAGAAGGTAAAAATGTTATTGTAGTTGAAGATATTATTGATTCTGGAAGAACATTAAGTCATCTTTTAAATCTTCTTAAGAGCAGAAATCCAAAAAGCCTTAAATTATGTACACTTCTTGATAAACCAGATAGAAGAGTATCACATGTTGATGTAGATTATACAGGTTTTACAATTCCTGATGCTTTTGTTGTTGGATATGGTCTTGACTATGCACAGAGATACAGAAACCTTAATTATATTGGTGTAATTTCATTTGAAGAAGAATAAAAAACAAATTTGCTGTTTTTGGGTACGGATTTTTTAAAAGTCTGTACCTTTTTTAGTTTTTTATGTATAAATAATATTTAGTATGCAAAAGCTAAAAAATACAGTTTTTAAAATTTATTATAAATTTATAAGTATTTTTATTGAATTTTACGTTTATAATCATGTGGAATTCTTGGAAATAATGTATTCAAAACCGTATGTTTCTAAGTTGCAATTAGAAATTAAACGTGTTAAAATTAAAAGACATTCTTAAAAATCAGTCTTAGGAGGGGAAATAATTTTGAAGAAATTTGGTTCTACAATAGGTTTGTATGCACTGCTTTTTGTAATAATTCTTGGAGCAGTTTTTGCTACAAACAAAAGCTTTGGTCAAAAAGAACCTGTTGAATTTACATACAGTGACCTTACCCAGAGCATAGAAAATGGCCAAGTAGTTGAAATACAAGTTCAAAATAGTTCTGAAATTACAAATTATGGTACAGCAAGAGTAGAACTTGTTGATGGCAGAGAGGCTATTGTAAATATTCCGAGTGTTGAAACATTTATGGACTATATACAAAGTGAAAATACTGATGGTTCTATAAATATAAAGACTCCAAGTATACCTAAAACAAGCCTTATAATGGCTATACTTCCTACAATAGTAATGGTTATACTTATGGTTGTACTTTTTACATTTATGTTCCAAAAAATGAATGGTGGCGGCGGAGGAAAAATGATGTCCTTCGGAAAAAGTAAAGCCAGAGTTAATATTGATGATAAAAATAGAGTAACATTTGAAAATGTTGCAGGTCTTGATGAAGAAAAAGAAGAGCTTAAAGAGCTTGTAGAATTTCTTAAAGAACCTAAAAAATTCGTTCAAATGGGTGCAAGAATACCTAAAGGAGTTCTCCTTGTAGGACCTCCGGGTACAGGTAAAACTTTACTTGCAAAAGCTGTTGCTGGAGAAGCATATGTTCCTTTCTTTAGTATTTCAGGTTCTGACTTTGTTGAAATGTTTGTTGGTGTTGGTGCATCAAGAGTTAGAGACCTTTTTGAACAAGCTAAGAAAAACTCACCTTGTATAGTATTTATAGACGAAATTGATGCTGTTGGACGTCGTAGAGGAGCAGGTCTTGGTGGTGGTCATGACGAAAGAGAACAGACTCTTAACCAGCTTCTTGTTGAAATGGACGGTTTTGGTGTTAATGAAGGTGTTATAGTACTTGCTGCTACAAACCGTGCAGATATACTTGACCCTGCTATATTAAGACCGGGACGTTTTGACAGACAGGTTTATGTTGGTAGACCTGATGTTAAAGGTAGAGAGGCTATTCTTAAAGTTCATGCAAAAGGAAAACCTCTTTCTCCAGAAGTTGACCTTAGTGTTGTTGCAAAAACAACTTCAGGATTTACAGGTGCTGACCTTTCAAACCTTTTAAATGAAGCTGCTTTGCTTGCTGCAAGAGCTAATAAAAAAGTGATTGAAATGTCTGATATACAAAGTGCATTTGTAAAAGTTGGTATTGGTACAGAAAAGAAAAGCAGAGTTACATCTCAGAAAGAAAAACTTATTACTGCATACCATGAAGGTGGTCATGCAATTCTCTTTGAAGTTTTAAGTGAGCTTGACCCAGTACACAGTATATCAATAATACCAACAGGTATGGCAGGAGGATATACAATGCCTTTACCTGGTGAAGATAAAATGTATGTTACAAAGAAACATATGGAACAGGATATTATAAGTTTCCTTGGTGGTCGTGCTGCTGAGTTTATTATATTTGATGATATAACAACAGGAGCTTCAAACGATATTGAAAGAGCTTCTGCTCTTGCAAGAAGTATGGTAACAAAATATGGTATGAGCGATATTTTAGGACCTATACAGTTCGGAAGTGATTCTGATGAAGTATTTATAGGTAGAGAAATGGGACACTCAAGAAATTATGGTGAAGATATTGCTGCAACAATAGATAAAGAAGTAAAAAGAATTATTGACACAGCATATGCTGAAGCCATAAGACTTATAAAAGAAAATATTGATGTTCTTCATGCAACTGCAAAAATACTTGTTGAAAAAGAAAAAATAACAGGTGATGAATTTAGAAAACTTTTTAAAGAGGCAAATTCAAAAGATGAACTTGTTTTTGAAGATGAAAAAGAAACTGTAAATATTTTTGAAGAAGAAACAAAAGCAGTTGAAAATAATGATACTGTTTTAGATATAGATGATAATAAGGAAGGAGAATAAATAATGGATTACAATGTAAATTGCGGAATTAGTATGGAAATAGAAAGAGTAGTAACAAGCACAGATACTGCTATACATTTTGGAAGCGGTGAAGTTACAGTACTTGCTACACCTGTTATGATTGGTTGGATGGAAGCTGCTGCTCTTAATGCAGTTAAAGCTGTTCTTCCAGAAGGATATGACACAGTAGGTACAAGTGTAAATGTATCTCATTTAGCACCAACACCTGTTGGAATGAAAGTAAGAATTGTTGCTGAAGTTATTGAAGTAAACGGAAGAATGCTTAATTTCAAAGTTAAAGCATATGATGAAATTGATAAAATTGGTGAAGGTACACACGGAAGAGCTATTATTGAAACAGCTAAGTTCCTTAAAAAAGCAAACAACAAAGGTAAATAATTTATTTTGTTAATAAGGGGCGGAGTTATTCTCCGCCCTTTTTGGATTTATTTTTAATTATTTTTAGGGGGAATTTAAAATGTCAGTAGATTTAAGGGGAAGAAGTTTTTTAACATTAAAAGATTTTACAGGTGAAGAAATAGAATATCTTGTTGACCTTGCAAAAGATTTAAAAGAAAAAAAGAAAAAAAGAATATTTGAAAAAAATCTTTTAAATAAAAATGTGGCACTTATATTTGAAAAACCTTCAACACGTACACGTTGTTCTTTTACAGTAGGTGCAATAGATGAAGGTGCTCACCCAGAATATCTTGGAAAAGACGATATACAGCTTGGACATAAAGAAACAGTTGAAGATACAGCAAGAGTTCTTGGAAGAATGTTTGATGGTATAGAATTTAGAGGTTTTTCACAGGAAACAGTTGAAAAACTTGCAAAATATAGTGGTGTTCCTGTATGGAATGGTCTTACAGATGAAGACCACCCAACACAGGTGCTTGCAGATTTCCTTACTATAAAAGAAAAATTCGGACGACTTAAAGGTATAAACTTTGTATATGTTGGTGACGGAAGAAATAACATGGCAAATGCCCTTATGATTGGTTGTGCAAAAATGGGACTTAATTTTGCTATTGGTGCACCTGAAAGTCTTTTCCCAGAAGAAAAACTTGTTGAGTTATGCAAAGGATATGCAAAAGAAAGTGGTAGCACAATTACAATAACTTCTGATGTAAAAGAAGCTGTTAAAAACGCTGATGTAATATATACAGATGTTTGGATTTCAATGGGTGAAGAAGATAAGAAAGAAGAAAGAGTTGCACTTCTTAAAGATTATCAAGTTAATGATGAACTTATGAATTCAACAGGAAATGCTGATACAATATTTATGCATTGTCTTCCAGCCGTAAGAGGTTATGAAGTTACAAACGAAGTTATAGAAGGTGAAAAATCAGTTGTATTTGATGAAGCTGAAAACCGTATGCATACAATAAAAGCTGTTATGGTTGCAACTCTTAAAGACTGATATTAATATATTTGCGGGCTTATTATTAAGTCCGCTTTTTTTAAAAATCTGTCGTTGTTGTAGGGAGGGATTTTATGCATAATAAAATACTTGAAATGCTTAAAAATACAGATGGTTATATTTCTGGAGAAGAGATTGGACAAAAATTTGGAGTTTCAAGAACAGCTGTATGGAAAGCTATAACAAAACTTAAAAAAGAAGGATATAACATAGAAGCTGTAAATAATAAAGGCTATCATATTATTGATAATGTTGATATTATTAATGAAACGGAATTAAGTTCTGTTATTGATACAGAATTTATAGGTAAAAATATATTATACTATGATGAAATTACATCAACAAATGATGCTATAAAAGATGCATACGAAAAAGGCTATCCAGAAGGTACTATTGCAATTACAGAAGTTCAGACAAGCGGTAGAGGTAGAATGGGCAGAAAATGGGAGTCTAAAAAAGGTGATGGGCTTTGGTTTTCTATACTTTTAAAGCCTGATATAGACCCAAGAAAAGCTCCTATGCTTACATTAATTGCTGGTCTTTGTGTTTGTAAAGCTGCAAGACGTGTTACAGGTCTTGACGTTTCTATAAAATGGCCTAATGATGTTATGATTAATGATAGAAAAATATGTGGTATACTTACAGAAATGAGTTCTGAAATACAGAAAATAAATTATGTTGTTGTTGGTATAGGTATAAATGTAAATACAGAAGAATTTCCAGAAGAACTTTCTGATGTTGCTACATCTCTTAAAATGGAGTGCAATCATAGTATACAAAGAAAAATACTTCTTAATGAAGTTTTAAAAGATTTTGAAAAATATTATTTACAATATGTAAATGAAAGTAATTTTAAAATATTTAAAGATGAATACGAAAGTCTTTGTAATACAATAAATAGAGAAATAAACGTAATAGGAAAAGAAACTTATAAAGCCACAGGAATAGGCATAACAGATGAAGGTGAGCTTATTGTGGAACGTGAAAATGGCAAAAGAGAAGTTGTATTTTCAGGTGAAGTTTCTGTAAGAAGGAGATAAAATATGGAAGAAAACGTAATAGCTGCGGCAAGTTGGGAAAAACAAAAATTTTATTTTTCTGGAGAATATGATGGTATTCCCCAATCAATTAAAGAAGATATACAAATAATATGTGTAACACTTGCAGAAAAATTATGTTGTACATTTATAATGAAATTCGATGAAGAAGGAAATGTATATTTTGAAACTGTAAAAGCTGAAGATGATTTTAATTTTGATGATATTGGGGCAGAGCTTGAAATAAAAGCAATACAGAGAAAAGAAAAAGAGCTTTTGAACGCTTTAAGATTATGGTATCTTATATATAAAACAGACAAAGGAGAAAGTATAAAAGCTGAACTTCTTCAAAGTGAATAAAATTAATTTTTTGTTTTTAAATTTTTAAAAAAATATTGTAATATATACATTTATTGATATAATGTATTAAGACTGGATATAAGCGACAGAACGAAGAAAATTATCTTTGTTCTGCCGTTTTTTTGAAATAAAAGGAAGTGTTAATTTGATTCTTGTTATTGATATAGGAAATACAAATTCCGTACTTGGAGTTTATGATGGTAAAGAACTTATAGCTAGATGGAGAATGACAACAACAAATACAAGAACTGCTGATGAAACAGGTCAGTTTATACATTCTCTTTTTGATTATTCAGAAGTTTCAGCAGATAGCGTTACTGATGTAATAATTTCTTCTGTTGTTCCTGATATAATGTATTCTATTATACAAGGTATAAAAAGATATTTTAATATAACACCTATGATTGTAAATCCAAATATGGAAACAGGTATAAAATTAAATATGGATAATCCAAGAGAAATGGGTTCTGATAGAATAGTAAATCTTGTTGCCGCAAATGAAATATATAAAGGTCCTGTAATGGTAATTGATTATAGTACAGCAACAACATTTGATGTATTGGATAAAAACGGTGAATTTATAACAGGTATAACTGCTCCGGGTATACAGGTTTGTGCTGATGCACTTTATGAAAGGGCTGCACAGCTTCCTAAAATTGCTATAAAAAAACCTAAAACAGTAATGGTTAAAAATACAGTTGGTAGTATACAAGCTGGACTTGTTTTTGGTCATATAGGCGAAACTGTTTACATAATAGAAAAAATAAAAAAAGAGCTTAATATGAAAGATTTAAAAGTTATAGCAACAGGAGGACTTGCAAGAGTAATTGACCCTGATGGAACTATATTTGATGTTTTAGACCCATATCTTACTCTTAAAGGTCTTAGAATACTTTATGAGAAAAATGCAAAAGATAAATCTAAAATTTGAGGAGTGTAGCATAAAATGCTTTTAGTAGTAGATGTAGGCAACACAAACACAGTACTTGGTGTTTATGATGATGATAAACTTATAAAAAGCTGGAGAATAACAACAGGAAATAATAGAACATCTGATGAAACAGGAATACTTATACATTCTCTTTTAGATAACTCAGATGTTTTGGCAGAGAATGTAAATGATGTAATAATTTCTTCTGTTGTACCTAATATTATGTATTCTCTTGTTCAAGGTATAAGAAAGTATTTTAATATTGAGCCAATGATAGTTGGCTCAGGTATGAAAACAGGAATAAAAATAAGACAAGATAATCCTAAAGCTGTTGGTGCAGACAGAATAGTTAATCTTGTTGCAGCAAAAGAGCTTTATGGAGGACCTGCAATAGTAATTGATTATGGAACAGCCAATACATTTGATGTTTTAGGTCGTGATAGTGAGTTTGTAACAGGTTTTATATCTCCGGGTATACAGATTTGCTCTGATGCACTTTATAGAAAAGCAGCAAAGCTTCCTAAAGTAGAAATAAGAAAGCCAGAATCAATAGTAACAAAAAATACAGTTGGAAGTATACAAGCGGGTCTTGTTTTTGGTCATATAGGACAAAGTATATATATTATAAATGAACTTAAAAAAGAACTTAATATACCTGATGCAAAAGTTATAGCAACAGGAGGACTTGCAAAAGTGATTGACCCTGATGGAGAAATATTTGATATATTAAATCCTGTGCTTACACTTGAAGGTTTAAGAATACTTTATAACAAGAATAAAAAATAACAAATAATTTACCACCGAAATTTATTTTCGGTGGTTTTTAAGTGATTGATAGGAGAAAAAATATGAAAATAGGAAATATTGAACTTGAAAATAATATATTCCTTGCACCTATGGCAGGAGTTACAGACCTTCCTTTTCGTATACTTTGCAAAGAAATGGGTTGTGGTCTTGTATACTCTGAAATGGTAAGTGCAAAAGGAATACTTTATGGTAGTAAAAATACAGAAAAACTTCTTGAAGTTGATGAAAAAGAAAGACCAGTTGCAGTACAGCTTTTTGGAAGTGACCCTGAAATACTTGGTGCTATGGCAAAAAAAATAGAGCCTTATAACATAGATATAATTGATGTTAATATGGGCTGTCCTGCTCCTAAAATAGTAAAAAACGGTGAGGGAAGTGCTTTAACACTTAATCCAGAAAGAGTTGGAGAAATAGTACATTCTCTTGTAACATCACAGAAAAAGCCTGTTACAATAAAATTTAGAAAAGGTTTTGATGATGACCATATAAATGCTGTTGAAATAGCAAAAATAGCAGAAAAAAACGGTGCAGCAGCAGTTGCTGTTCATGGAAGAACAAGAGAACAATATTACAGCGGAAAAGCTGATTGGGATATTATAAAATCTGTTAAAAATGCAGTTTCAATACCTGTTATAGGTAATGGTGATATAAATACACCAGAAGATGCAAAAAGAATGTTTGACTATACAGGTTGTGATGCAATAATGGTTGGCAGAGGAGCACAGGGAAATCCTTGGATATTTAAAAGAATAATACATTATATGGAAACAGGAGAAATTCTCCCTGAGCCTACTCCAAAAGAAAAAGTTGATAAGGCATTAAGACATGCAAAAATGCTAATAGACTATAAAGGTGAGTATATAGGCGTAAGAGAAATGAGAAAACATATATCTTGGTATATAAAAGGTTGTGCTGGTGCAGCAGAGCTTAGAGGCAAAATTAATATGGCTGAAACATATGAAGAAATGGAAAAACTTCTTTATGAAAAACTTTGCAGATAATAATTGAATTTATTTCATATACTTTAAAAAAACCTTTTTGGAGTGATAGTATGATTGGTGTTTTAATGTATATGAAAAATAATGATAAAAAGAGATTTTTACCATTTTATGATAAAATCCCTGAAAAATTTAGGGATTTTATTATTAAAAAATATAGACCTTTTTTAAGTGAAAAAAATGAAAATGATGATATTTTATATATTACATTACCTCTTGTTTATGGTGAAAAAAAGAGTAATTATGAAAAATGGTATAACACAATATATAATACATTAGAAAAACTTAATGAATTTGATATAACAGGTGTTGTATTACCAGAAGATGATGTTTTTTATAGCCCTGTAAATGTTTTTAGAGGAAGAACAATAAATTCTCTTATGGCATTTGAAACAGCTAAAAAGTGTCTTAAAATTAAAAATAAAGATATTCAAAAATCAGAGTTTGTTGTTATTGATGGAAATGAAAAATTTACTGATATATGTTTAAAATCTCTTGTTGAAAATGTAAATTATCTTTCTGTGTTAACAGATAGAGAATATTTTTTTGATGAAATAAAAGAATTTGCAGAAAGTGAAAGAGGTCTTATAATAAATACATTTTCAAATCCTAAAAATCAAATTTTAAAAGATGCTGATGTAATTATGAATTGTAGCAGTGATATGGAAAATCAAGATTATTATTACAAAAGAAATAGTGTATACATAGATATTGTAAAAAATCATGGAAAATCTTTAAGAATAATCAGAAAAAGAGAAGATATGTTAATTGTTGATGGAATAGGTATAAAAACGGATACAGGATTTTTTAAATCTTCACTTTATGAAGCTAAAAAATATGATGAAAATAAAATTTTCAGAAAATATTTTGATATATATGAAGATTTTTATGAAGCATATTCTGTTTTAAAAGACGAAAATGCACATGTATCATCACTTTATTTTATGGATAAAAATATATTGTAAAATTGTTATAAAAAATGATGAAACTGTGATTTATCAAGGGTTATAGCCTGTTGATATGTTGACAATATCAATAGTTTTGGGTATAATTCAATTTAATGTTTTAATGCAACGAAAAAGCTTTTTTGATTTTTCGTTTTTAGAATTTAATGGGTAAAATAAACCCTAAATTAAAATGAGGAGTGATTATATTGGCTGAAAAGAAAGTAGTTTTAACATATGACGGTCTTAAGAAAATGGAAGATGAACTCGAAAACTTAAAGGTCGTAAGAAGAAAAGAAGTTGCTGAAAAAATTAAAGAAGCAAGAGGACAGGGTGACCTTTCCGAAAATGCTGAATATGATGCTGCAAAAGAAGAACAGGCTGAAATTGAAGCTCGTATTGTTGTACTTGAAAAAATGCTTCGTAATGCAGAAGTTATTGATGATGATGAACTTTCAAATGATGTTATAACAGTAGGTAGCCGCGTTAAACTTTATGATATAGAGTTTGATGAAGAAGTTGAATATGCTATTGTAGGTTCTGCTGAAGCTGACCCTATGGAAGGTAGAATTTCAAATGAATCTCCTGTTGGTTTAGGACTTTTAGGACATAAAGTAGGAGAAACAATTTCTATTGAAGCTCCATCAGGTATAGTTGAATTTAAAGTTATTGAAATTAAAAAGAACTAATTGTTGTTTGTAAATTCGGTTAGGAGGAAAAAGAAGTGTCACAGAATAACGATACAAAAGAAGAAATTCAGATGACTCAAGAAGAGGTAAACGAACTTATAAAAATAAGACGTGAAAAACTTGAAAAACTTCAGGCTGAGGGAAAAGACCCTTTCCAAATTGTAAAATATGATGTAACAAAACATAGTGATGAAATTCGTGCAGAGTTTGAAGAACTTGAAGGTAAAGAAGTATCTATTGCCGGAAGACTTATGTCAAAAAGAATTATGGGTAAAGCATCTTTCTGTAATATTCAGGATAGAAACGGAAATATGCAAAGCTATGTAAGTAGAAATGACATTGGTGATGAAAACTATGCTGACTTTAAAAAATATGACATCGGTGATATTGTAGGTATAAAAGGAACTGTATTTAAAACAAAAACAGGTGAAATTTCAGTTCATGCAACAGAAGTTACACTTCTTTCAAAAAGCCTTCAAATTTTACCAGAAAAATATCATGGACTTAAAGACCAAGAAATTCGTTATCGTCAGAGATATACAGACCTTATTGTAAATCCTGAAGTAAAAGATACATTCCTTAAACGTTCAGCTATTATCAAAGAAATAAGAAAATTCCTTGATAACAGAGGGTTCCTTGAAGTTGAAACACCTGTACTCCAGACAATACCGGGTGGTGCTTCTGCAAGACCTTTCATAACACATCACAATACACTTGATATTGATATGTATCTTAGAATTGCTCTTGAACTTCCATTAAAAAGACTTATTGTAGGTGGATTTGAAAGAGTATATGAAATCGGTCGTGTATTCAGAAATGAAGGTATGTCTATAAGACATAATCCAGAATTTACAGAAATAGAACTTTATCAGGCATATACAGATTATAAAGGAATGATGGAACTTACTGAAGACCTTTTCAAAACAGTTGCACAAAATGTGCTTGGAAAAACAACAGTAAATTATGGTGGACACGAAATTGACCTTGGAAAAGACTTTGAAAGACTTACAATGGTTGATGCTGTAAAGAAATTTACAGGTGTTGACTTTGATGAAATTCCTGACACAGAAGCAGCTAAAAAAATAGCTGATGAAAAACATGTTGAATATGAAAAACATCATACAAAAGGTGATATATTAAATCTTTTCTTTGAAGAATTTGTTGAAGAAAATCTTATACAGCCAACATTTATTATGGATTACCCTGTTGAGATTTCTCCTCTTACAAAGAGAAAACCAGAAAAACCAGAATTTACAGAACGTTTTGAACTTTTCATTGTAGGTCGTGAATATGGAAATGCTTATTCAGAACTTAATGACCCTATTGACCAAAGAAAACGTTTTGAACATCAGGAAGCTTTAAGAGCTGCTGGTGATGATGAGGCTAATATGATAGATGAAGACTTTATGACAGCTCTCGAATATGGTATGCCTCCAACAGGTGGTCTTGGAATTGGTGTTGATAGAATGGTAATGCTTCTTACAGAATCAGTATCTATAAGAGATGTACTTTTCTTCCCAACAATGAAACCTTTACAGTAATTAAAAATTTAAGGTAGTCTTTTAGACTGCCTTTTTACATTGGAGGTATATATGAGTCATATAATTTTAATTTGTTCAGATAAAGAGTTTAATGTTTCAAAATTGAATTTTGATAATTTTAATATTGAAATATGTGATTATAGTTTATATTGTGAATTTGAAAATATTATAAATAAAAAATATGTTTATGAAGTTTATATTGATTATAATAAAAATTCATTTTATGAATTTAAAAAATTTATTTCCGAAAATATATATAAAAATGAACAAATAGATATTTTAAGTTTATGGCTTGGTGGGGATTATTCAAAACATATTGTATCAATGCCAAAATTTAAAAATATAAAAGATTATGGCTTTGTTGAGGAAGAAATAGACTATTATTATGAAAATAATTATAAATTAAAATATTATTATGTAAATGCTGAATGTTTTGATATAAATCATTTTTATGATTTAATGCATAAATATGGTATTAGTATTACAATAAAAAAATATAATAAAAAAACTTTAATATGAAACTTATTAATATTATAAAATGTCTAATTAGTATATTAAATATTAAGGAGGTTTTTCATATGAAAAAGTTTAAAATTTTTGCTGTATGTATAATATCATTTTTAATGCTCTATGGTTGTGCTAACAATAAAGATAATGTTAGTAATACTAATACTAACACTACTAATACGGATAATGTTGAAACACAACAAAAGTCTATATCTGCAATTATGAATTTGAATGATAAAGAATATATGCTTTCAATAGATATTCCAGAAGATTTACAAAAATATATTACATTTGAAACAGAAGAAGTAAGTCAAACAAGTATGGCACTTGTAAGATTTGAAAAAGAAGATAAAAGTGCTAATATAGGTACATTTACACTTTATAATCAAAAAGACTATGAAGATATAAAAACACAAGGTTTACCAATAGGTGATGTTGTTGTTGAAAATAAAGATGAGGGATTTGTTCTTACATATACAGGTATGCAAGATTCTGTTTTTGAAAAAGATACAGAAGAATATAATATTGTTATGGAATATGCAAATTCTCTTGAAGATATTTTTGCAAGTGTAAAAATAGATTAAAAAATTATTTTTATTACTAATTATTTTAATGATAGTTATTGTTAAAACACCTTTATGAAAATAAGGGTGTTTTTTTGTAATTTGTTGTAATAAAATCTTAATAAATTTAATAGTAAATTTTTAATTTTAATTTTGATTTTATGATATAATTATTATGATTATGAAATTTTTTGTGAAAAAATAGTCAAACATTATTTGTATGTTTTATACATAAATTTATAAAATGTTATTATATGTTATTAATCAATTAAATATAGATGGGGTATGGGATTATGAGTTATATAAGCGAAACTTTAAACAACATAGGTAATATGACAATAAATACTTCTCTTACAATAGGTATTATAGACCTTTTAGATATATTTATTGTTGCCTATCTTATTTACAAAATAATATTTTGGATAAAAGAAACGAGGGCTTGGACTCTTTTAAAAGGTATTCTTGTTATATTTATATTTTATATTTTTGCATCTGTGTTAAAGCTTAATACTATAACATGGATACTTACAAATACAATTTCTGTTGGAATTATAGCAATTATAGTTGTGTTTCAGCCTGAACTTCGTCGTGCTTTAGAACAGCTTGGAAAAGGTAAAATGTTCGAACTTTTTGCAAAAGATAATGATAATAATGATGAAAAAGCAACATCAAAAACAATAGATGAAATTCTTAAGGCTGCTGATAAAATGGGCTCTGTAAAAACAGGGGCTCTTATACTTATAGAAAAAGATGTACCTTTAGGAGAGCTTGAAAGAACAGGTATACCTATTGATGCTGTTGTTACAAGTCAGCTTCTTATAAATATATTTGAAAAAGATACACCATTACATGATGGTGCTGTTATTATTAGAAATAATAGAGTTGCAGCAGCAACTTGTTTTTTACCTCTTACAGAAAGTAATGATATAAGTATGGAGCTTGGTACAAGACATAGAGCCGCAATAGGTGCAAGTGAAGTTTCTGATGCTTATGTAATAGTTGTATCTGAAGAAACAGGTTATATTTCTATGGCTAAAGATGGAGTTCTTTATAGAAATATAAGTACAGAAACATTAAGGGGAATGCTTTCTTCAAAATCAAGTAAGCAGTCTATAAAGAGAAAAATAAGCTTATGGAAGGGAAGACAGTCAGATGAAAAAAATTAAAGAAATTATAATGAAAGATATAGGCTGGAAACTTCTTTCTGTGGCAATAGCAGTTGGATTATGGTTTATGGTAATAAATATAGAAAATCCAATAGAAAACAGAAATTATACAACAAAAATAACATTTGAAAATGAGGAAGTTTTAGCAGAACAAGGTCTTGTAATAACAAATCTTGATGAAATTAAAGATACAAATGTAACAATAAAAGTTAGAGGGGAAAGAATGGCTTTAGATAGGCTTTCTCAATATAAAAGTTACATACAGGCAACAGTAGACCTTAAAAAAGCAACAGCAAGTGATGGAAATGGAGAATATGTTTCTTTATATCTTGAAGTTAAATTGCCTAGTACAGCTGGAGATACATTTGAAATTATGTCAAAAGACCCAGCATTTGTTCCTGTAAAGGTAGAAAATATTGTGTCTGTTGAAAGAAGTGTTGAGCCTGTTATAAATGGTCAAGCAAAAGATGGTTATGTTACAGAAAAAGCTACTGTTTCACCTCAAACAGTAAAAATATCCGGTGCAGAGTCTGCTGTTAATATGGTGTCAGTTGTTGAAGCAGCAGTTACAATAGAAAACCCTAATAAAGATGTAAGTATAAAAGCTACTCCTGTTGCTTATGATAAAGATGGTAATGTTGTTTCTGGTATAACATTTAATCATAATCAAGTAACGGTAAATATAGGTGTAAATAAAAGTAAAAGAGTTCCTGTTAATACAACAGTACAGGGAGTTCCGGCAGTAGGATATACTGTTGAAGGTATTGAATGGCAACCTAAATATATAGATATTGTAGGTGACGAAGAAAAACTTTCTGATATATCAAGTATAACATTACCTGTAATTAATGTAAGTGGTAGTAGTGCTAATGTTGAAAAAACATATGATATTAAAGATGTTCTTCCGGAAGGAATATATATTTATGAAGGTGCACAAAGTGATGTTAAAGTAACTGTTTATATAGGAGAAGAAGTTACTAAAGAATTAATAATAGACTCCTCTAAAATAACTATGGAAGGTAATTTACAAAATGGGCTTCAAGCTTCTTTTGTGCCTGAAAATGTTCATATTACTGTAAAAGGTTCACAAAAAGCTATAAATTCAATAGATGAGTCAGCTATAAAAGGTACAGTTAATATTGAAAATCTTACAGAAGGTACTCATAATGTTGAAGTTACTTTTAATTTACCTGATGGAGTTTCTATTTCTGGAGGAGCATATACAGCAGAGGTTTTAGTTTCTGGAAATACCAGTGATGAAAATGCAAATACATCTGATACATCACAAACAGAAACTGAACAATAGTGTAAGTATTTCTTTAATAGTTTACTTTTTTTTCGAAATAATGGTATAATAGCCATTGATATGGAGTTTTAGAA
Organism: uncultured Clostridia bacterium; assembly: GCA_944379995.1. GTDB lineage: Bacteria > Bacillota > Clostridia > Lachnospirales > Anaerotignaceae > Fimicola. Next base: position 76,012 of record CALWGF010000004.1, on the reverse strand, counting down.
TATATTTTAATTTTTATCTGATATATATTTCAGGAGGGAGAATATTTTAATGGGAAAACTTTTTGGGACAGATGGAGTAAGAGGTGTTGCAAATACAGAGCTTACAGGTGAGCTTGCATATAACCTTGGTAGAGCGGGTGCTTATGTACTTACAAAGGAAACTGCTCATGCACCTAGAATACTTGTTGGAATGGATACAAGAATATCAGGAGATATGCTTGAATCAGCACTTGTTGCTGGAATATGTTCTGTTGGTGCACATGCTGTTATTGCTGGAATAGTTCCTACACCAGCAGTTGCATATCTTGTAAGAAAATATAATCTTGATGCAGGTGTTGTTATTTCAGCATCTCATAATCCTGTTGAGTATAATGGTATAAAGTTCTTTAATAATGAAGGGTATAAATTAAGAGATGAACTCGAAAATGAAATTGAAGACCTTCTTATGAATATGGAAACTATTCCACAGCCTGTTGGTAGTGATATAGGTACAAAATCACTTGCGGAAGATGCTCTTGATGATTATATAGATTTCCTTACAACAACAACAAATACAAAATTTGAAGGTATAAAAGTTGCTATCGACTGTGCAAATGGTGCTTCATACAAAGCCGCACCAATAGCTCTTTTAAATCTTGGTGCAAGTGTTTCAATAATCCATAATGAACCAGACGGAACAAATATAAACAAAAATTGTGGCTCTACACATATGGAAAATATATGTAAACTTGTTGTTGATAATGGTTGTGATATAGGTTTTGCTTTTGACGGTGATGCAGATAGATGCCTTGCTGTTGATGAAAAAGGTAACCTTATTGATGGTGATAAAATACTTGCAATATGTGGATATAACATGAAGAAAAAAGGCGAACTTAAAAAAGATGCTATTGTAGGAACTATAATGAGCAATCTTGGTCTTACATTAATGGGAAAAGAAAATGGTATATCTATTGAGCAGGTTGGTGTTGGTGACAGATACGTTCTTGAAAGAATGCTTGAAAAAGGCTATAATCTTGGTGGTGAGCAGTCAGGTCACGTTATATTCCTTGATTATAATACAACAGGTGACGGTATTGTAACAGCAATACAGATGCTTACAGTACTTAAAGAATGTGGTTTAAAAGCCTCTGAAATGGCAGAAATTATGGAGTCTATGCCACAGGTTCTTGTAAATGCCAAAGTAAATAATTCAAGAAAAAATGATTATATGGAAGTAATTGAAATAAGAGAGCGTATAGAACAGCTTGAAGAAAAGTTTGCAGGAGAGGGACGTGTGCTTATTCGTACATCAGGAACAGAGCCTCTTGTAAGAGTTATGATAGAAGGTAAAGACCTTAGTGTTATGAAAGCAGAAGCAGAAAGTCTTGCATCATTAATAGAAGAAAAACTTCAATAATTATTAAAAAAATGGGCATTTTAAAAAGAAAACTTTTTAAAATGCTCTTTTATATTTTATAATGACATAAGGAGATGATACAATGAAAATGCTTTTAGAACTTTATATAACATTTTTTCGTATGGGTTGTATTGCATTTGGAGGAGGATATGCCCTTTTACCAATAATTCAAAGAGAAATAGTAGAAAATAAAAAATGGGCTGAAAATGATGAAATTATAGATTATTTTGCTGTTGGTCAATGTACTCCAGGAGTTATAGCAGTAAATGTATCTACATTTATAGGATATAAAAAGAAAGGTATTATAGGCAGTATTATTTCAACACTTGGTTTTATATCACCTTCAATAATAATAATAGCTGTTATAGCTTCATTTTTAGCTGAATTTTCACATATTAAAGCTGTTAATAATGCTTTTGCAGGTATAAGAGTTTGTGTATGTGTACTCATATTTAATGCAGTTTTAAAAATAGGCAAAACAGGTATAAAAGATAAATTTACACTTTTAATATGTCTTATAGTTTTTGCAATAGCTGTTGCCACAAATATCTCTCCTATTATTTTTGTAATATGTTCAGGAGCAGCAGGAATAATAATAAAATCAATAAAAAAGGGGGAAGATATTAAATGAGTGAATTAATTATACTTTTTATAGAATTTTTCAAAACAGGTCTTTTCTCAATAGGTGGTGGAGCAGCAACAATACCTTTTTTATATGATATATCAGATAAAACAGGTTGGTACACATATACTGACCTTGCTAATATGATAGCTGTTTCAGAGTCTACACCTGGTGCAATAGGTGTTAATATGTCAACATATGTAGGCTTTATAACAAGTGGTGTAATAGGTTGCCTTATATCAACATTTGCCCTTGTACTTCCTAGCATAATAATAATAGATATTATAGCTGGTTTTCTTGATAAATTTAAACAAAGTAAATATGTAAATAATGCTTTTTATGGTTTGCGTCCTGCTTCAACAGGGCTTATAGGAGCAGCCTGCTTTGAAATAGTAAAAATATCACTTATAAATATAGATGCCCTTAAAATGGGCAATATTATTTCATTTTTTAGATACAAAGAAATAATACTTGCAGTTGTAATTTTTATACTTATTAAAAAGTTTAATAAACACCCTGTATTTTATATAGCATTTGCGGCAGCAGTTGGTATAGTGTTTAATTTTGCCGCTTAATATTTAATGAAAGGAATGATTTTATGGATAGCAGAATAAAAATTCTTGCAAAAAATATTGTTAACTATTCTTGTGATTTAAAAAAAGGTGAAAAAGTACTTATAAACTGTAATGGTACAGCACCTATACCTCTTGTAAAAGCTATTATAAAAGAGGTTTATAACGTTGGTGCATATCCTTTTGTTGAAATACGTACAAATTCTGTTGAAAGAGAACTTTTAATGGGTATGACAAAAGAACAAGCAGAAATAGAAGCAAAATATGCTTGTGAGAAAATGAAAGGAATGGACGCTTTTATAGGTGTTAGAGGAGAAGAAAACGGAGCGGAACTTTATGATGTTCCTTCTGAAAAACTTGAAATAAACAATAAATATTATCAACACCCTGTTCATCACGAAATAAGAGTTCCTCATACAAAATGGGTTGTTATGAGATACCCTTGTGCAAGTATGGCTCAGTCAGCCGGAATGAGTATGGAAGCCTTTGAAGATTATTATTTTAATGTATGTAATCTTGATTATAGTAAAATGTCAAAGGCTATGGATAGTCTTGTAGACCTTATGAATAAAACAGATAAAGTAAGAATTACAGGCAAAAATACAGATATATCATTTTCAATAAAAAATATACCTGCTATAAAGTGTGCAGGTGAATGTAACATACCTGACGGAGAAGTTTATACAGCACCTGTAAAAGACTCTATAAACGGTGTTATAACTTATAATACACCTTCTGAATATGATGGATTTACATTTGAAAATGTTAGTCTTACATTTGAAAATGGTAAAATAGTTAAAGCCATAGCAAATGATACAGAAAGAGTAAATAAAGTTTTTGATACTGATGAAGGTGCAAGATATGTAGGAGAATTTGCAATAGGTGTAAATCCTTATATAACAAAGCCTATGAACAATATTCTTTTTGATGAAAAAATTATGGGTAGTATACATTTTACACCGGGAAATTGTTATGATGATGCACCAAATGGAAATAAATCTGCAATACATTGGGATTTAGTGTTTATACAAACTCCTGAATATGGTGGTGGAGAAATTTATTTTGATGATGTTCTTATAAGAAAAGATGGAAGATTTGTAATAGAAAGTCTTGAATGTTTAAATCCTGAAAACCTTATATAATAAAATAATAAAAAACAAAAAGGTATCCATAAAGTTAATAAATAACTTTATGGATACCTAAATTTTTTAGTCTTCAAGTGTTTCTATATAATGTATAACATCTCTAAGAACACGTTTTTCATCAGGTCCGTCAACACGCACAGTAACATTCATACCTTGTTCAATACCTAAAGCAAGAATATTTAATATACTTTTCGCATTTGAGCTCATACCATTTTGAACGAAATGAATCTTGCACTTGAATTGGTTGGTAAAGTGTGTTAGCTGTGAAGCTGGAACGGCATGAAGACCGGTAGGATTTATAACTTTAGCAATACCTTCTACCATAAAAGACCACAAACCCCCTGTTTAACATTTTACCTTTTATTTATAATATCATATGAAATTTATTTTTTTCAATAATTGAGAATTAACAAAAAAGCATTTTAAATTTTGTATTTTGTTTTTAAATTATAAGTGTATTTACTTTTTTCCTTTAATTGCATTTTGTTTTCAAAACATATATAATATTTTTCAGAAAATCAAATATTTGGAGGGATTATTTTGGAAAAAGAAAAATTCTATATAACTACACCAATATATTATCCTAGTGATAAACTTCATATTGGTCATTCATATTGTACTGTTGCCACAGATACAATGGCAAGATATAAAAGACTTAGAGGTTATGATGTAATGTTCCTTACTGGAAGTGATGAGCATGGTCAAAAAATAGAACGTATTGCAAATTCACAAGGAACAACACCAAAAGCATATACAGATAAAGTTGTTGCTACATTTAAAGATTTATGGCAGAAACTTGATATATCATATGATAAATTTATTCGTACAACAGATGATTACCATGTAAAAGCTGTTCAGAAAATATTTAAAAAACTTTATGACCAAGGTGATATTTATAAAAGTGAATATGAAGGTTGGTATTGTACACCTTGTGAAACTTTCTATACAGAACATCAGCTTGTAGACGGAAAATGTCCTGACTGTGGTCGTGAAGTTGAAAAAGTAAAAGAAGAAAGTTATTTCTTTAGACTTTCAAAATATCAAGATAGAATTATTAAATATATGGAAGAAAATCCAGAATGGCTTCAGCCTGCAACACGTCAGAATGAAATGATAAACAATTTCTTAAAACCAGGACTTGAAGACCTTGCAGTAAGCCGTACATCATTTACTTGGGGTATTCCTGTTGAATTTGACAAAGGACATATTGTATATGTTTGGATTGATGCTCTTTCAAACTATATTACTGCTTTAGGATATGGCTCTGATGATGACTCATTATTTAAAAAATATTGGCCAGCAGATGTGCATGTTGTAGGTAAAGAAATAGTTCGTTTCCATTCTATTATATGGCCTGCAATGCTTATGGCTCTTGATATTCCACTTCCAAAGAAAATATTTGGACATGGTTGGCTTGTAATAAACGGAAATAAAATGTCAAAATCAGTAGGAAATATTGTTGACCCATTTGTACTTGTTGAAAAATATGGTGTTGATGCTATTCGTTATTTCCTTTTAAGAGAAATCGCTTTTGGACAAGATGGAAATTTCTCAAATGAAGCTCTTATACAAAGAATTAATTCTGACCTTGCAAATGACCTTGGAAACCTTGTTTCAAGAACAGCAGGTATGATTGAAAAATATTTTGGTGGTACACTTCCAAAAGAACAGAAAGAAACAGAATTTGACTCTGACCTTATAAGTGTTGCAAAAGAAACAGCAGAAAAAGTTGAAGAAAAAATGGAAAAAATGCTCTTTAGTGATGCACTTAATGAAATTTGGACACTTATAAGAAGAACAAATAAATATATTGATGAAACTCAGCCTTGGATACTTATAAAAGATGAAACAAAGAAAGATGTTCTTGCAAATGCTCTTTATAATGTAGCTGAAAGTATAAGAATAGTATCAATTATGATACAACCATTTATGCCTAATACACCTGCTCTTATTTGGAAACAAATAGGTATTAAAGAAGGTGAAATGACAGATTGGAATTCTATCAAAAATTGGGGACTTCTTGGACGTGAAGTAACTGTTTCTAAAGGTGATGCTATATTCCCAAGAATTGATATTAAAAAAGAACTTGCAGAACTTGAAGAAGCTATGAAAGCTGCACAGGCTGCTTCTATTGCTAATCAAACAAAGAAAGAAGAAGAAAAAGAAGAAGAAACAGTTCCTGAAATAACAATAGAAGATTTCTTAAAAGTACAACTTAAAGTTGGAGAGGTTATTTCTTCTGAAAAAGTTAAAAAATCAAATAAACTTTTAAGAAATGTTGTAAAAGTTGGTAATGAGGAAAGAGTAATATTCTCTGGAATTTCACAATGGTATTCTCCAGAAGAAATGGTTGGTAAAAGAGTAATAATAGTTGCAAACCTCAAACCAAGAAAAATGATGGGCGAATATTCATATGGTATGATACTTGCGGCAGAAGATAGTGACGGAAATCTTTCTCTTGCAACAGTAGATAAAAAAGACTTCGAAAGCGGAGCAGAAGTAGGCTAATATGTATTTTGAGTCCCATGCACATTATGATGACGGACGTTTTAAAAATGATAGGGAGGAGATTTTAAATCTTCTCCCTTCCTGCGGTATAGATTATGTTATAAATGTAGGCTGTGATATGAAAAGCTCAAGAGAGAGCATAAAAATGGCTGAAAAATATGATTATATATATGCAGCAGTAGGCGTTCACCCTCATGATGCTGAAAATATGAAAGAAAGTGATTTAGACGAAATCCGTCAAATGTCTAATCATAAAAAAGTTGTTGCAATAGGCGAAATTGGTCTTGATTTTTATTATGATAATTCTCCAAGAGATGTCCAAAGATATTGGTTCAAACGTCAACTTGAAATTGTTAAGGAACTTAATAAACCTGTAATAATTCATTCAAGAGATGCTTCACAAGAAACATTTGATATTATAAAAGAAAGTGGAGTAAAAAAAGGTGTAATACATTGTTATTCTGGTAGTGCTCAAATGGCTATGGATTACGTAAAAATGGGATTTTATATTGGTGTTGGCGGTGTTGTAACATTTTCTAATGCTAAAAAATTAGTTGAAGTTGTAGAGGCTATACAATTAGAACAAATATTAATAGAAACTGATAGCCCTTATTTGTCACCTATTCCTAATAGAGGCAAAAGGAATGATTCCAGAAACTTACAATTTGTGGTGGAAAAGATAGCAAAAATTAAAGATATTAGCCCTGAAAAAGTTGCAAATATTACAAAATTAAATGCAAAGCAGTTGTTTTTTAAATAAATTGTTGCATAATTGTTACAGATGTGTTAATATAATATTCGTAAATGAAATAAAGATATATCAATTAATGATATGTCTTTATTTTTTGCAGTATTTATGACACTGAGCACGTTATAAAAAAGTACTGTAGAGAGGCATTTTAGTAATAAGAAAGTGAATGTCAGAAATAAAAACTAGTAGGATATAGGATTTTAAAATCTTTATAGATAGCTCTTTCCCACAAAAAACAATCTATATTGATTTTAAAAAAGTCCAAGGAGGATAATAAATAATGACTAAACGACTTAGAGTAATTGCTATCGTAGTATTTATATTGGCAATGTGTACAGGAACAGCATCTGCATTTTCACCTGATGAGTCATCTTCTGATGATAGTATGGCTGTAATAATCAATATTGACGGTGTGCCAAGAATGATTAGTACAGAGGAACAAACAGTAGGCGACCTTATGGTAAGTATTGAAGAATTTATTGATACAGATTACAGACTTGAAAATGTAAATGAAACAACAACTCTTTGTAACAATATGATAATTAATATCAAATCTGTTACAGAAAATATAATAACAACGACAGAGGCGATACCTTTTACAGTAGAGTATCGTGAAACAGACGCACTTGATTATGGTGTAGAGAGAGTTGTTCAGGAAGGTTCTGAAGGAGTTCTCGAAATTACAATAAAAGAAACAGTTTCAGGCGGAGAAGTTTTAACTTCAGAAAAAATCGACGAGAAAATAACAAAAGAACCTGTAAATAAAATAATCGAAAAAGGTACAAGACAGAAAGTAAATACAATAGACGGATATGTTTATAGTGATGCTATACAAGTAAAAGCAACAGGTTATACAGGATTTGATGTAGGTTGTAATGGTATAACAGCATCAGGAACTGTTGCTCAAAAAGGTGTTATAGCTGTTGACCCAAGAGTTATTCCTCTTGGAACAAAAGTATATGTTCCTGGTTATGGTGTAGCCGTAGCTGAAGATACAGGCGGAGCTATAAAAGGAAATAAAATTGACCTTTGTTATAATACGAAGGCAGAAGCATTTGCATGGGGTGTAAGAAATGTTACACTTTATGTTTTAGATTAATTAAATAAATACACATTAAATACTATGAAGGGTACAGAATTTTCTGTACCCTAATTTTTTTGTTTTTTTATATTTTTGTAAAAGTAAAAGTTTTTAATAGATTAAAACATATAATTTGTGTAAATAATCATTAAAATAAAAACACCGTAGCAAATAACACAATATAAAAAGAATTTAATATATTTAAGATATTATATTTGTAGAAAATACTTTAACAATGTACTGTTTAATGGTTTTTAGTCGAATTTTTTGGTATTATATCAAAAGACATTTTAATTTAAGGAGGTTTATAATTTGATAAAGAAAATTATATCAGTCTTTATGGCTGTTATACTTATTATTTCTGTATTTTCAGGTTGCTCCGCAAATGAAAGCTCAGAAAGTACAGGATTTAAAATAGGTATTATGACAGGAACTGTTGCACAAGGTGAAGAAGAATATCGTGCTGCACAAATGATTAAAGAAAAATATGGTGATATGATAGAGTGTGTAACATATCCTGATAACTTTGTTAAAGAACAAGAAACAACAATAGCCAATATGATGCAGCTTGCTTCTGACCCTGATATAAAGGCTATAATAATGTGTATAGGTATTACAGGGGCATCAGCAGCCTTTGAGAAAGTAAGAGAGGAAAGACCGGATATACTTCTTATATGCGGAAATACTGTTGAAGACCCTGATATGCTTTCACAAATAGTTGATGTTTTAATACACCCTGATGAAGTAAATATGGGCTATACAATTCCACAACAGGCAAAAGATATGGGAGCAGAAACTTTTGTACACTATTCTTTCCCAAGACATATGTCATCACCACTTTACAAAGAGCGTTTTGATATTATGAAAGAAGAATGTGAAAGACTTGGTATAAAATTTGTTGAAGAAACTTGTCCAGACCCTATGGGAGATTTAGGAATATCAGGAGCACAAATGTTTATTTTGGAGGATATACCTAAAAAAGTTGAGGAATATGGAAAAAATACTTGTTTCTTCAATACAAATTGTTCTATGCAAGAACCACTTATAAAAGCTAGTCTTGATAGTGGTGCTATTGTTGCACAACAATGTTGTCCAAGTCCATATCATGGTTATCCTACTGCTTTGGGTATTTCTGTTGATGATGAAAACGCAGGAAATACAGATTATATTATAGAAGCAATACGTCAAAAAGTTGCTGAGAAAAATGGAACTGGAAGATTTTCAACTTGGGAAACTCCTGTTAATATGACTATTATAGAGTCTGCCGTTGAATATGCTATAAAATATTGTAATGGTGAAACAAACGGTAAAAATGACCCAGAGGCTTTAAAACAGGCTTTTGATACAGTTGCAGGAACTGATAAAGTAAAAATATCAAACTATAAAAGTCTTGTAACAGATGAAGAAGTTTCAAATGTATATATGATACTTGAAAATTATGTAAATTTTTAAAATATAAATATAAAAAAAGGGGGGCTTACGCCCCCTATTTTAATTGAGAGGTGATTTTTTTGAATGTTATTGAAATAAAAAATATAAGCAAAAAATATGGTGATAGTGTTGTTCTTGATAATATTTCAATAAATATTAAAAAAGGAGAAATACATGCCATACTTGGTGAAAATGGTGCAGGAAAATCAACACTTATGAATATATTGTGTGGTATGCCCATAATAGAAAAAACAGGTGGTTTTGAGGGTGAAATTTATATTGAAGGTGAAAAAGTAAATATAGTAACACCTAAAGATGCTTTAAATTTTGGCATAGGAATTGCAAAACAAGAACTTGCAATTATAAATGACATTACTGTTTGGGAAAATATATTTCTTAATGATGAAATAACAAATAAAAATATAATTTCCAAAATATTTGGTAAAAATTTTGAATTTATAGATGAAAAATCTATGATTAATAAAAGTAATGAAATTATGGAAAGTATGAAAAATAATATAAAAGCAAATGATGTATGTAATAAACTGTCCATAGGTGAAAAACATTTTATTGAAATTGCAAGAGAAATAAAAAGAAAAAAAATAAAGGTAATTATATTTGATGAACCAACATCAGCCTTTACTGAAAATGAAAGTAAAGTATTTGGAGAAATAATAAGAAATATTTCGAAAAGTGGAGTTTCAATAATATTTATAACTCATAAACTTGATGAGGTAATAAAATATTCCGACAGAATAACAGTACTTAGAAATGGAAAAAATGAAGGTACATTTGATAATAAAAATATTACAAAAGAAAAACTTGCAGAGCTTATGATTGGAAATAATCAATCACAAGTGTTTAATAAAAAAGACAAAATACAATGTGATGAAATTATAATGTCTTTAAAAAATGTAACCGCAACAAAAGGAAATGAAAGTATTGAAGATATATCAGTTGATATATACAAAGGAGAAATTATAGGTGTTGCAGGAGTATCTGGACAGGGTAGGGGAGTTTTTGGAGATGTTTTAGGTGGACTGATAAATTATAAAGGTGATATTTATATTAACGGAACTAAACTTAAAAATGGTGATAGTGAGTATGCTATTAAAAATGGTATAGCTTATGTATCTGATGATAGAAAAGGTACAGGTTTATATTTGGCAGGAAGTATATATGAAAATATTTGCACAAGTGCCATGTATATAAATAATAAATTTATAAAAAAAATTGGTTTTATAAATTTTGCAAATAAAAAAGAAATGAAAAAATATACAGAAAAATGCATAAAAGACTTAAATATAAAATGTGAAAATCCAAGCCAAAAAGTAGGAGAATTAAGTGGTGGCAATCAACAAAAAGTTTGTATTGCAAAAGCACTTGCATTAAATCCTTCTGTACTTGTTGTATCAGAAGTTACTCGTGGAATTGATATTTTGGCAAAGAAAAATATACTTGAAACTCTCGTTAATATTTCCAAAGAAAAAGGATTAACTATTATTATGATATCAAGTGACCTTAATGAATTAATAAAATATTGTGAAAGAATTATCATACTTAACGACAAAAAATTACGTGGTATATTGGCATCGTCAGAACCTTCCGAGAAGTTCGGATTGGCTATTTCAGAGGGGAGTGAAAAAAATTGACACAAAAAAATAACAAAAAAGAAAATATGTTCGCTATATTTTCGGGGGTTATAATAATTATAATTGCGTGCGTGCTTTTTAAAAAAGGCACGCTAATAGATTTCTTAAATAGAGTTGGTATGAATGGCATATTGGTTTTATCTATGGTTCCTACTATAATCTGTGGTGTTGGTCTTAATTTTGGAATATCAATAGGAATACTTTGTGGACTTTTTGGCGGTGTATTATCAATAGAAATAGGTCTTACAGGTATTTTATCATTTGTATTTGCTGTATTTGTTGGTATTATTCTTTCGGCTATAACCGGAATATTATATGGTAAGCTGTTAAATGGTATAAAAGGTGATGAAATGACAGTTGGAACTTATGTAGGTTTTTCAATGGTTTCACTTATGTCAATAGCTTGGGTTATATTGCCTTTTAAAAGTCCAGATATGGTTTGGACAATAGGCGGAAAAGGTTTAAGAACAACAATTTCACTTGAAAATAGTTTTGGTGGTGTTTTAGGTGTTTTTGGAAGTATATTTATTTTTATTCTATTGTGTATTTTATTATATGGCTTTTTACATACAAAAACAGGTATCGCTATGAAAACTGCTGGAATAAAACCTAAATATGCCCTTAATTGCGGTATAAAACCGGATAAATATAGAATACTTGGTGTTATGATTTCAAATATTTTTGGGGCAATAGGTATACTTGTTTATTCATCAGGATATGGATTTTTACAGCTTTATCAAGCACCTCTTATGATGCCTTTTGCTGCTGTTGCTGGAGTTTTAATTGGTGGTGCTACAATAAAAAAAGCATCTGTTTTAAATGCTTTGTTAGGTGTATGTATTTTTCAATTTTTAATGACAGTTTCCACACCGTTTATAAATAGTATTTTTTCAGACTCATCTCTTTCAGACTCTGTTAGAATGGTTATAAGTTATGGTGTAGTACTTTTTGCATTAGTAAGACAGGGGGGAAGAAGAATTAAATGAAAACGTTAAAAAATATATTTAAAGATTATACAGTTCCTTGTATATTTATACTATTAGGTATAATTGGATTTTTAATATCAGGACTATCATTTAAAATGGTTATTAATGACCTTATAGAAAGACTTGGAAGAAATCTTTTTATTGTACTTTCATTAATAATTCCTATATCTGCCGGAATGGGTATAAATTTTGCCCTTACAGTTGGTGCTATGGCAGGGCAGCTTGCTGTTATAGCTGTTGTTGTAATGAATATTGAAGGAATTGGAGGAACATTTGCAGCATTTTTAATATCTGTTCCAATATCAATTATATTTGGCTTAATTATAGGGTTTTTAATGAATAAAACAAAGGGTAGAGAAATGATAACAGGTCTTGTTGCTGCATATTTCTTTTCCGGTATATATCAGCTTATAATACTTTCTTTACCTATAAATAATCCTATTATAGGTGTTGAAGGTGGAAAAGGCATAAAAAGTACAATAGATTTAGGTATAATAAAATATAGCCTTGACCGTTTTCCTACATACATAAGAGTTTTAGGAATAAAAATTCCCCTTTTTACACTTATTATATGTGGATTGCTTTGTGTTTTTATATGGTATATTGGAAAAACAAAATTAGGACAAGATATAAAAATTACTGGTCTTGATATTAAAACAGCAGAGGAAAAAGGTATAAATGTAAATAAAGTTAGAATTATTGCAATAGTGCTTTCAACTGTATTTGCTGGTATAGGTCAGATTATATCACTTCAAAATATAGGAACATTAAGTACATTTGGAAGTCATGAACAAGTTGGAATGTATGCTGCGGCAGCAATACTTGTTGGTGGTGCATCTATAAAAAAAGCTAAATTTACAAATGCTATTGTCGGAACACTACTTTTTTATTTTCTGTTTATTGTTACACCAAAAGCCGGAGCAAATATTTTTGGAGATACTCAAATAGGTGAATTTTTCAGAGTGTTTATAGCTTATGGTGTAATCGTAGTTGCTCTTTATATAAATAATAAAAAAAATAAAAGCTATTGACAAATGGGCATATGCACAATATAATTTAATTGTGCATATGCCCATTATATTTTTTGAAAGGAGTCTTTAAAATGCCAAGAATGACAAAGTGCCGTAGAGTATGCTTTGAGCCTGAAAACAGAATATTTTATCCTGAAAGTAAAAATGCGGATTTTATTATTCTTACTGTTGAAGAAACAGAAGCATTAAGACTTGCTGATTTGGAAAATATGGAGCAAAATATTTGTGCTGATATTATGAATGTATCAAGAGGAACTTTCCAACGTATACTTTATAATGCACGAAAAAAAACAGCACTTGCAATAACACAAGGAAAAGGAATAAAAATAGAAGGCGGCAATTATACACTTTCCGAAAAAAAATGCTTTTGCAATAAAAGTTGTGGAAAGTGCAGACATAGTGAATAATTTTTTTAATATAGGAGGATTTTATTATGATAATAGTAGTTACATCAAAAGACGGAGAAGTTTTTCAGCATTTTGGACACAGCGAAGAATTTACACTTTTTGAAGTTGAAAATGGAACAGTAATTGAAACAAAAAAAGTTCCTACAAATGGACAGGGACATGGTGCTCTTGCAGACTTTTTAAATGTTCATTCTGTAAATGTTGTAATTTGTGGTGGAATTGGTGGAGGAGCTAAAGCTGCTCTTAGAGAAAAAAGAATTGAAATTGTTCCAGGTGTAACAGGTAAAGTTGACGAAATTATTGTAAAATATTTAAGTGGAGAAAAAATAGGAAATCCTAACATAGAATGTAATCATCATCATGAACATGGCGAAGGTCATGATTGTGGAAGTCATAGCCATACATGTGGCGGACATTGTCATAATTAATTGAAACTAATAAAAAAGTCGTCTGATTTTTAATCAGACGATTTTTTTTAATAATTAATATAAGTTTGACCATCAAATTCTATTGTATTTGCATTTATATTATTTTCTTCCGTAAATTGATGTACTTTAAATTTGAATGAAGAATAATCTACATCTGAAAATCTATCATATAATGAATTAGTTTTTTCACTTTCACTAATATTATCATCACAGCTTATAATAATAGGATTTTCAACATCTGTTGTATCAAATGTAATACAATATAGTATTTTATCAAAATCAATAGCTTTAAATGTATTATTTTCTAAAACAAAATATCCTGCAAATATTCCTGCATACATTATTTCTTTGTTTTCATCTATTTTTTCAGGATAAAATGTTACCATAGGTGATGTTATGGTATAGCCATTATATAAATCTTTGTATTTTTCTGTATATATTTTCTGTATTTTTTCATCAATTATATTTGAATAGTTATAATATAATAAATCATTATATTTATTAACTAAATTCTGATAATCATTAAACCATTTTCTACCACTTGTATATTCATTTTGTGCTAAATTTCCTATTTTGCCGAAATCACTTAAATTAGGATAATTTTCACGACAGAATTTCATCATTATATATTCTTTGTCCCCGTCAGTATCTGTTGATTGAAAATATTCTATAAAATCCCAGTAGGCTTTTTCGCCCATATTTAAAAGCTGTGTATAGTTTTCATGATATTTAAAATCTTCTTTTGCTCTATCTTTTTTATCCTCAATTATACCTTCAACAAGAGCCACAGAAGATGATTTTTCATTTTGTTTTTCTATTATATAATGGTCATTGTCTATATTTTCCCATATATTTTTTATGAAGTTTTCAAAATTTTCAGGACTATCATAAATTTCTTTAAAATTTCCGTATTGTAATAAATAATCATCTCTTGTAAGACTGTATGTAACTTCAGAACCGTCAGGTGCATATATATGAGATTTTATATAACCACAGTTGTCTATAAGAGAAAGTAATAAAACAGAATTTTTCATAATCTCTTTTTCATCTACATTTTCAATATTATCTGTTGAAAAATGTTTTAAAACTCCAAAAGGTTCTTCTGTTGTGAAAAGTTCCATTTCTTGTTGCTGTAAATTAGTATAATTCAAATTTGAAAATATTTTGCCCACAGCAGAGGCATTTCCTATATATGGTGTTCTAAGTTCATACATATTTTTAATATATTCTTGTTGAGTTACATTTTGTGTTTCTGTGTTTTTATTACAAGATACAAAAATTCCTCCCGAAACTGCCATTAATGAAAGCATAATCATAATTAAAATACCTCTTTTTTTGATTTTTGTATCAAGTATATTGGAAAAACGAATTTTTAAAGATTTTTTATCTGATGAAAATGAAGTTGTAAGAATAGAGTTTTTTGATGATGATTTTATAGCATTAAGTATTGCTATACTATATTCTTTTCTTTCCTTTAATGAACAATTTTTCATTACTGTTTCATCACAATAAAGTTCAATACATTTTTCAGCTTCTTTTACCATAATATGAATAATAGGGTTAAAAAAGTGTATTGATTTTGCTATTATAAGTATAAGTTTGTAAAGTATATCATTTCTTTTACAATGTGTAAGTTCATGTTTTAATATAAGATTTATACCCGATAAATCCTCAGAATTTATATATATTTCTTTTTTAAAAATACCTGTACAAATAGGTGATGAAATCATATTGCATAAAAATATTTTTGGTCTTTTATGTATATTCATTTCACTACAAATATTTATATAAATATCAAGTATATTTGCGTCAGATATAGGTTTTCTCCACCTTTTAAGCATTTTTATAAATGAAATATGTGATAAAGTATAAATTAATAAAGATATTATTACACCTAAAAGCCATATATATGGTGTTGCAGATAATATTTTATCTAATTTATCTGACTTTTCTAATAAAGGCTCTTTTGTTTCTGGAACAGACATATTTTGAGTATTATTTTCAATATTTATTTCAGTAGGTAAATATCTTGTACTATATTCATACATTCCATAATTTGTTGCCTGTTCTGTTATTGTAATTGCTTGATTAGGTATAGTTATATTTATTAAAGGTTGTGGAATATTAAAATTACAAATAATACGTATTGCCATAAAAAGCCAAACAATGTACATAATACGATTTGTATATGTATTTCTAATTTTTTTTGATATTAATATAAATAATAATATAAAAAATGATGAAAATACTGATATTTCAATCACATTCATAAATATATTTTTAATCATACTTTCCACCTCCTGTTTTGTCCTCTATAAATTTTGATAACTCCATAAGGTCATTGTCAGATATTGATTTACTGTCATAAAGAGATGCTACAAGTCTTGTTATTGAACTGTTATTTATTTTTTTAAGAAAACTTTTATTCTCAAATGATATGTAATCTTTTTCATTTATAAGTACTGTATAGCATTTATTTTTTCCATTTTTATAAGTATCAAGAAAACCTCTGTCTATAAGTCTGTTTAAAAGTGTTTGTAATGCAGAAACATTCCAAGGTCTGTTTTTATCAAGTATTTTTTTAATTTCTGTTGTATTTATTTCTGTTTTTATACTCCATACTGCTTTCATAACTTCAAGTTCTGTGTCTGGAAGACGTGTTATTTTATTCATAAAAAATCAACTCCTACAAATGTATTATATTTATATCATACAATTGTAGGAGTTTGTAGTCAATATACAAATTATATAATTTTAAAAATAGAAAGCATTAAAAGAGCATTGGCAAGATTAGGTGAAATACTTGTATTTTCAGTAGTTTCACCACTTAGTGAATGTACACAATTTTCTGTTGATAATTCTGATATGTCTTTTTGTATAATATTTATAGTATTTATACTATTAAGCATATCTATTGCCATATTAAATTTGTCACGTTCATTTTCATTTGCAAATTCTCTTATTGCCATAATAAGATTTGCTTCTTTTGTAGGTGTTTGAATACATTCTTTTTGAGCATAAGAAATTGTATTTTTTATACGTTTAACATATCTTTCCTCAAGGTTTCTTTTTAATGAATTCATTGTACAAGAAAGTTCGTTTTTCAAAAAATCATTTGTATTAATTTCTCTTAAAAGTCCGGTTATATTACTATTTGCCATATATACCTCCTATTTTAAAAGTTTTTCTATATCTAATATTCCTTTATTAATTACAGAATTATTTTTGTAAGATGTTTTAATAAGTTTTTCTTTTATTTTATCAGGAGTTATTTGTGGTTCTTTTTCCATAAGTAATGCTATTGCACCAGAAACGATAGGTGTAGCCATAGAACTTCCTGTCATTTCTATATAGTTATTATCTGTTATTTCAAAATTCTCTCTGCCTTTTTGATTAAAATCAAAATTAGGTGATTTTACAGAAATAATATTTTCTCCTGGTGCAAGTATATCAGGCTTTGAAAAAGGTTTTAATGATGAAAGAAATGACCTTTCATAATATATAAAACTATGAGAGCCAAATTTCTTTTTTATACAGAAATCTTCAAAAGAGCCTACTGTTATTATTCGTGGATTTATACCTGGTATAGTAACTTTTGGGTATTTATCTGCATTATTTCCGGAGGCTGCAACAACTGTTATACCATTTCTCCAAAGTGTATTAACTGCATTCATAAGAGGTGTATAAAGACTTTTATCATATGTTCCTATTGATAAGTTTACTATTCTTATATTATATTTATGACGATTTTTTAATATCCATTCCATACCTTTTACAGCACTTATAGGAGAGCCTTGACCGTTTTTATCAAGAATTTTAACTGATATAATGTTGCTTTCCGGTGCAATTCCCTTGTATTTTCCATTTGACATATATCCATTTCCACAAGCAATACCCGTTACATGAGTAACGTAAAAAATAATATAAATCATTTATTTTTTATTGACATAATAAATATAGTATTATAGAATATTTCAGTCTTAAAAGAAAGGTGGAATATGTTTGGAAATACCTCTTTATGAATATGATTATGGCATTATAAAATGTCGAGCAGAAGGTTGGAAATCAGATTATAATAATAGTCGTTCTTTATATAGTGCAGTTAATTATGCCTATTGTATATATTGTATGTGTGTTAATCTTTCCTGTGAGGATACAGAAAAAAATAGTGAGATTACAAAAAATAGCGAAGAAATAGGAAGAATATATAATAATATAAGTGGTTTTTTAAGACTTATAAGTAAAAAAGCAAGATTGGCATATGATACAATAGCTTGTTATTATGGTGAAAGTCTTATGTTTTCTGCTGAAAATGCAGAATATGACTATAAAATAAAAATGTATGAAAAAATTGAAAATCTCTATAAAAAACATGGTAAAAATCTTTCTACTGCATATGCAGGCATTTTAGAAAATATAATATCATATTCAAATAAAAATACAGCTTTTTATTATATGAATATACTTGAAAAACTCTATAATAAAGAAAAATCTTATAATGTTGAATTTTATTATACATCTGCAATTATGAAAACAATAAATTATTATGATATTGAAAAAGTAGATGAATATATTGAAATACTTAAAAATATAAAAGAGAAATCTGATAATTGTAAAATAAATTATTATTTTGCACTTTCAAATTTAGCATATAAAAAGGGTTTTAAAGAAGGAAAAAAATATATTGATATACTTATTGATGAATATAAAAAAAATGATGACATTGAACCTTTAGAAATATATGCTTTTACAATGCGAAACATTATATGTAAATCCGAAATTGAAGAAGCTGTATCACTTACAGAAATATTAGGCGATATTTATTTTCAAACAGAAAATGAAAATATAGCAAATGAATATATTTTTTCTTTGTTTAGACTTACAGAAGAAGTTAAAAAGCCGTATATTGAAAAATGTGTAAATCAAATTAAAGAATTATATTATAAATTCCCAAATGATGAACATGCTTTTTTATATGGTAGAAGCCTTTTTAATTTATTCTTTGAAACAGGAACAAAAAAAGGGTTTTATATACTTGATGAAATATATGACCTTTATAATAAAACAAAAGATAAAAGAATTGCTATTGAATATGCAAAAGGTCTTTTTAATACATCAGCCAATGTAAAAGATATGGATTTTCATAAAGAGGCTTTTTTAAAATTAAAAAAATTTTATGAAAAATCAAAATATATTGAAATTTTAAAAGAATATACAATGGCTCTTTTAAACTGTGTTTATAGAGGTGAAAAACAATATATAAATACAATAAGAGATATTTCTTATAAAAATGATTTAAAATTTATTGATAATATACTTAAATGTGCAGAAAAATATACTGAATTAAAAGGAGATTTATTTGAAGAAATTCATTGTAAAAATGTTGATAATATAAAATATAAAGTTATTCTCGAAGAAAACAGTATAGTATATTCTTTTGAAAATTATATGGATATACATTTAATAGCAATAGATGATAGTGATTTAACAAGTATTAAAAATATAGACGAAAAACTCTTATATATTGTAAATGTTGTTTCTGAAAATATAGAATTAATCAAAAAACTTACATTTATTGATAGATATGGTTATAGATTTCTTGATGATGACTTAAATTTTTATGGTGATAGTATATGTTTTAAAGATGTTTCATTTGATGATGTGAATAATTGGATTACACCTGTTTCAGTACATGTTTTTTGTAAATATAATGAAGTATATTCTATTGAAGTTGATTTTGAAGAAAATGAACTTGCAAATAAAGATAAACTTTTTGGTAGTGGTGATTGGGTAAGACCTAAAAATTTTTCATCAGAAGGTTTTTATATAAAAAAAGTCTTGGATTAATCCAAGACTTTTTTTATTTTATACTGTAAGTGTTGGTGCAGCATAAACTCTGCTTGCCATTTCAGAATCAAGAGCATAAAGACCTTTTGCATCAGAACCAAAAAGAGTATATTTTTTAATAAGGTCATCAGCATTTTTTTCTTCTTCTCCCTGTTCTTTTACAAACCAGTCAAGGAACTGCATTGTACGGAAATCTTTTGCAGAATGTGCAGCATCATATATTGTATGTATAAGATTTGTAACATATCTTTCATGTTCAAGAGTTTCTTTTAAAGGCTCTACAAATTGATTGTATTCTTTATTAGGTGCATCTATTGTTTCAAGTTTAACTTTTCCGCCATTATTTTGGAGATATGCCATAAAAAGCATTGCATGGTCTCTTTCTTCTTGAGCCTGTATTTTAAACCAGTTTGCAAAACCTGAAAGACCTTGTTCTTCATAATAATTTGACATGTCAAGGTATAAATAAGCAGAATAAAATTCTTTGTTAATTTGATTATTTAATAATTCAGCAACTTTTGTATCAAGCATAAAAAACATTCCTTTCTTTTTAATTTTATATCATTATAACATAAAAAAATATATAAAATATAATAAATTAATTAAAAAAGAAGGAATATTATTTGAAAAAAGCGGCTCTTTATTGTCGAATATCAGTTGAAGATAAAAGTAATTATGAAAGCGAAAGTATAAAAAATCAAAAAATACTTCTTGAGAAATATGCAAAAGATAATAGTTTTGAAATATATAAAATATATTGTGATGAGGACTATTCTGGACTTGATAATGAAAGACCTCAGTTTAAACAAATGATAGAAGATAGTAATAAAAAACTTTTTGATACTATAATATGTAAAAACCAATCAAGATTTACAAGGGATATATCAACAGCAGATAAGTATCTTAATGTTATATTTCCACAAATGGGTATAAGATTTATAGGAATTGTGGATAACATTGATACTTCTGTTAAAAATGGTAAAAGAATAAGACAAATAAATAGCCTTGTAAATGAATGGTATTGTGAAGAAATATCAGAAAATATAAGGTCTGTTTTTAAAAGAAAAATGGAAACAGGTCTTTTTATAGGTACATATGCACCATATGGATATATTAAAAATCCAAAATATAAACATAAACTTGAAATAGATAAAAATACAGAAGAAAATATAAAACTTATATTTAAACTTTTTAAAGAAGGCAAAAATTGTAGAGAAATAGCAGAAATTCTTACAGAAATGAAAATCCCAACACCGTCACAATATAAAATATCAAAGGGAATGGATATGGGAAGAAAAAATATAAAAAATAAAGGTATTTGGTCTAAAAATACAATAAGAAAAATACTTACAAATCCTGTTTATATGGGTGATATGGTACAAGGTAAAGAAAGAAAAATAAGTTATAAAAGTAATAAAGTTTCTTCTGTATCAAAAGAAGAATGGATATGGGTAAAAAATACTCATGAACCTATTATATCAAAAGAGGACTTTTTAAGTGTGCAAAATATGTTTAATAAATAGAAAAATAAAAAAGACAGCTTTAGCTGTCTTTTTTATTAAATAAATCCTTTTGTTTTCCAAGTTCTAAATTCATATATTATTAAAATCATTGCAACAATAAATGTAAGAGTATCTGCAACAGGTGCAGCAATTAATGCTCCCTTAAGTCCGAATTGTGATGATAATATTAATGAAAGAGGTATAAGGAAAAAAGCCTGCCTTGACAATGAAAGCAAAAGTGCTTTTGAAGGTTTTCCTATTGCCTGAAAAAATGATGATGTTACCATAGGCATACCATATATAAAAAATACCATCATATATGTTCTAAAACATAATTTTGCAAATTCTTGATACATAGGTGAATTACTTACAAAAAGTTTTGCAATATATGCAGGAAATATCATATATATTAAAAAGCAAAAAATAGATATTAAAAATGAAAATATGAAAGCATATCGATATGTTGTTTTTACTCTGTCATACTGTTTTGCACCATAATTAAAACCATTTATAGGCTGTGTTCCAGAGGAAAGACCAACAAGCATTGAATGTGCAATTTGATATATTTTCATCATCATTCCATAACAAGAAAGAGCAATGTCACTTCCATATATTGTTGTTGCTCCATATATTCTCATAAGATTATTCATTATAATTTGTAAAATTGCTGTTGCTATCTGTGTAAAAAAACTTGATATTCCAAGAGATAATATAGTACCACATACATTTTTTGAAAGTTTTAAATTTTCCTTTTTAAATGTTATAGATTTAAACTTAGGTATGTATATAATACAAAGTATACCGGCTGCAATTTGACCTATAATAGTTGCTATTGCAGCACCAACAACACCCATATTAAAACCAAATATGAATATAGGGTCAAGTATTAAATTTATTATTGCACCAGTCATCATACATTTCATAGTATATTTTGGGTTTCCATCGGCACGTATTATTGCAGTAAATGAAACATTTATAATCATAAATGGTAATCCTAAAATAATTATTCTTGAATAATCCATTGAAGATTTAAAAACTGTTTCTGTTGCTCCGAAAAGAAGTACAAGTTCTTCAAGAAATATATTACCAAATATAAGTATAAATATACTAAATGCTATAAGCATAAAAAATGAGTTTCCAAAACCTTTGTCGGCATAGTCTTTTTCGCCTCTACCAAGAGAAAGACTTGCATTAGCAGCACAACCGTCACCTATAAGTAATGCTACTGCAACACAAACCGTTGAAAATGGAAAAGCAACATTTGTTGCTGCAATACCTTCAATACCCATACTTTGACCTACAAAAATTTGGTCAACTATGTTATAAAGATAGTTTACCATTAATGTTAGGGCTGTTGGTATTGAAAATTTTTTAAGTAATTTTAATATAGGTTCTGTACCAAGTGGATTTGATGTTTTTGTCATATACATACCCCTTCCTTTTTTAATATAAAAAATATAAAAAAAGGGAGAAGAAAGGTATTTTATTTCTTTTGAAATAAAAAACTTTTCTTCTCCCGTCCAGACTTACTGTTGGCTCCGTAATTTCAACGGATTTGCAAAAATGCTCGTAGGCTTTACTACCAGTAGAGGAATAACCTCGTTTCTGAAGAAATTTATATATTGTTTAAAATTTAACTTTATTATAATTTTACAATATTTAAAAGTCAATATGGTAAATTTATACTAAAAATAATATATGTAATTTTGCAGTTTATATACTTGTCGAAATTTGTTTTAATACATAATTATATGAATACATAAGTATATATTTGTAATAACTAAACACGTTACATGAGTACCGTGTCCATTATCATCATAAGGCTCTGTTTTACCGTTTACAAAATCTTTAAAAGCTTTTATTCTGTTTGTAGGCATACAAAAATCATAAACAGGGGAAACACCTGTATCAAGTATGGCTATTCCTATATTTTTTCCTGTATATTCAATATCTCTTGAAAGACCAACTTTTTTTATAGCATTATTCATACACATAAATATATTTTTATTTTTCATTATGGCTCTCCCAAAAAACTTTATTTTACTTTATAGCTTATGAATTATGTAGTCTAAATGTCATAAATTTTTATGTTTTTGGACAAATTATTGCTTGTCCATATAAAAATTTTTAAAAAATTGGAATTTTTTTAAAAATGCGACCATAGAATTAAATTGTGAAACAAATAAAACTTTTTAATTTAAAGGAGGCAATTATTTATGGGTTGTTTAAGTAATGGTTGTGGAAATGGAAGTTGGCTTTGGATTATTATTCTTCTTTGCTGTTGTGGAAACAATAATAATAACGGCTGTGGCTGTGGAGGAAATAATGATGAACTCCTTATTTTATTACTTATCCTTTGTTTCTGTGGAAACCAAAATGGCTTTAATATCTGCGAAGCTAAGGAATGATTTTAAATGATATAAAAAAGAGACGGGTAAAACCGTCTTTTTTTTGTATTATTTAAGAATTTAATGCATATCTTTTTAAAAAGGGGTGTATGTGTATGGAAAATAATATAAATATTATTAATGATAAAAATAATATAAAAAATATACTTGAAAGTTTTGGTTTTAATACTGAAAATATAAAAACTGAAGATATAATTAATGCTTTTGAAAAAGTAGAAAAAATAAAAAGTTTTATGGATATTCAAAAAGTAGAAGAAAAACCTGTAAAAACTCAAAATATAAATAACAATAATGATTTTATATATGCAGCAATACCATTTCTAAATGAGGAATATCAAAAAAGTATATATATTGCAGTAAAACTTATGGAATTAAAAAAAGCCTTTGATATGCCTGTAATATCAATACAAAGTAAAAAGCCTCAAAAATCAAGTATTGAAAGAAAAAAAGAACTTCTTAATGTATTAAAATCATATATGTCAAAAGAAGATGCAGTAAAAATTGATAATATATTAAGGTTTATTGAAATGAGAAAACTTATTAATTTAAAGGAGGAGATTTTAATTGATAGAAAATAATAATAAATTTGATGATTTTATAAAACGTGCTAAAGGCAAAAGCCCTTTTGAAATTATAGGTCTTTTTTCTTCAGAAAGAGAAAACCTTCTTTCAAACAGTACAAAAGAGGAAGAAGAAAGAATAATAAATATGCTTCTTGCTGATATGAGTGAAAAAGATAAGGAAAGAGCATCAAAATTTCTTGAGCTTTTAAAAATAAATAGGGAATAGTTAACATCTTAAGAAAAAAATAATAAATTTATTAACTAAAATTATTCATTATATGATATAATAAATCTGCTTATTTTTTTGAAAGTGGAGATAATGAATATGTCAGAAAGAGTTAAAAATGAAATATTAAGCTGGTTAAAAACAATAGTATTTGCAGTAATACTTGCATTACTGATAAATAAATTTGTAATAGTAAATGCAACTGTTCCAACAGGTTCTATGGAAACAACTATTATGCCAAATGATAGAATTGTGGCATTAAGACTTTCTTATGTTTTTGGAGAGCCACAAAGAGGGGATATAGCTGTTTTTAAATATCCAGATGACCCTACTGGTGAAACTCTTTATGTAAAAAGAGTTGTTGGTCTTCCTGGTGAAACATTGGAAATAAAAGAAGGACACGTATATATTAATGGTGAAATAAATGAAAGTGTTGATGAACACATTAAGGAAACATATATAGGAGATTATGGTCCATATACAATACCTGAAAATTGTTATTTTATGATGGGTGACAATAGAAATAATTCTCTTGATTCTCGTTTTTGGGAGAATAAATTTGTAGAAGAAGATGATATTTTAGGTAAAGTAATATTTAAGTATTTTCCAGGAATTGAATTTTTAGAATAATTAAAAGGGCTGCTTTTTAAAGCAGTCCTTTTATATTTCAAGTATACATCTTACAGGACAACCGTCAGAATTTATATTAAGAGGTAAACAATAAAATTTATATTCTCCTTCATCAATATTTTTAAGGTCTAATGTTTCAATTATATAGATATTATTTTTTAGAAGTATTTTATGAACATCAAAATTAATAGAATTTTCAGCTTCTATTGATATATAATCAATTCCAACAACATTTATTTGTTTTTCTACTAAATATAAAGCACATTCATATGATAATGATATATATTCAGAAAGAGGATTTTCACCGTCAAAATTATAAGAATTTGATGTTTTAAAAAGTATAATGTCACTTTTTTCTATATTGTATTTAGTCAAATCATTTTTCTCTATAATATTTTTATTTTTTATTTCTATTACTTTTGCTTTACCGCATATTTTATTTAAGTCAATATCAGCTACTGTTTCCATAGATTTAAAAAAATGAGCAGGTGAGTCAATATGAGTTCCTGTATGACTTCCTATATTAAAAAGTGAAACTTGAGGATTGTCACATATAATTTCTTTTTTAAATATAGGGTCATCAGGGTAAACATATGTATTTTCTGTTATTTTTCTACTTATATCTATTATCATAAAATTTCTCCTTTGGTTTAAAATAATTAAAATAGTCTTGTTTTTTTAGACAATAAAAGTATAATATTGTTATATATTTATTATAAAGGAGGTCTTTTTATAATGGCAACACAGATAACAAAATCAACACTCATCGGTGAAATGCTTATGATAGATAGAGGTATTGCAGCTATATTAATGCAGTCAGGAATGCATTGTGTAGGTTGTCCTTCTTCAGCAGGAGAAACTCTTGAAGAAGCTTGTCTTGTTCATGGTATGGACGTTGATGTTCTTTTAAATGATATTAATGCTTATCTTGCAAGCAAATAAATAAAAAATGGTGTGTACTTAAAAGTACACACCATTTTTTATTGTAATTCTTCCCATTCCTCAAAAAGTTTTTCAAGTTTTTCTTCAAGAGCAGTTTTTTCATCAAATATATCTTTTGCTTTTCCCGCATCACAACTTATTTTTTCATCAAAAAGAAGTTCTGAAAGTTCATTTATTTTATTTTCTGTTTTTTCAATTTCTTCTTCAATTTTTTTAATTTTATTTTGTATTTTTCTTTCTTTTGCTTGTTCTTCTTTTTGTTTTTTCCAGTCTATTTTTGTATTACTTTCAATAATAGGTGATTGTATTGAAGGATTAGCAATAGAAGCTTCTATTGCTTCTCTTTCTTTTTCTGCTTTTTTCTCTAGATAGTAGTCATAATTACCTAAATATTCAGTAACTCCATAATGATTAAGGTCAAGTATTCTTTCAGCTGTACGATTTATAAAATAACGGTCATGAGAAATATATATAACAGTACCTTCATAGCTGTTTATAGCATTTTCAAGAATTTCTTTTGAAAACATATCAAGATGGTTTGTAGGTTCGTCAAGCATAAGAAGATTTGCTTCAGAAAGCATTATTTTTGCTAATGAAATACGTCCTTTTTCACCACCACTTAATGAGCCTATTGTTTTAAATATATCATCACCAGTAAATACAAATGCAGCAAGAACATTTCTTATTTCTCCATTTGTCATATTCGGATATGTATCTGATATTTCTTGAAAAATTGTTTTTGTTTCATCAAGTGTTTGTTGTTCTTGGTCATAATATCCTATATTTACATTTGTACCAAGTTTTATTTCTCCGCTATCATATTTTACTTTTCCTAAAAGCATTTTAAAAAGAGTACTTTTTCCCACACCATTAGGACCTATTATTGCCACTTTTTCACTTCTTCTAACATCAAAATTTACACCAGAAAAAAGAGTTTTATCAGGAAATGATTTTGAAAGATTTTCAGCATGAAGAACATCATTTCCACTTGTTATTCTTGGTGTTAATGTAAGACGCATTTTATCAGGAAGACTTTCAGGTCTTTCTACTCTTTCCATTTTTTCAAGAGCCTTTTCACGACTTTCAGCACGCTTAATTGATTTTTCACGATTAAAAGAACGTAAAGTTCTTATAACTTCTTCTTGATGTTTAATTTCTTTTTGTTGATTTATATATTGTTTTAATTGTATTTGTCTGTTAATTTCTTTCTGTTCAGCATAGTAGCTATAATTTCCTTCATATATTGTTGATTTTTTATTTTCTATTTCTATAACTTTTGTTACTATTCTATCCATGAAATAACGGTCATGAGATATTATAAGAACAGCTTTAGGATATGAACGAAGGAAATCTTCAAGCCATACAAGAGAGTCTATATCAAGATGGTTTGTAGGTTCATCAAGCAAAAGAAGGTCAGGTTGTGTAAGAAGAAGTTTACCAAGGTGTACTCGTGTTTTTTGACCTCCTGAAAGAGTGTTTAAAGGTTTGTTATATTCTTCTTCTGTAAAACCAAGACCTTTTAAAACACCTTTTATACGGCTTTTATAGCTATATCCGTCAAGTTGCTCAAAATCATGAGAAAGTCTTGAATATTGTTCCATAAACTTAGGAAGTTCAGCCTCAGAAACATTAGCCATTTTATTTTCCATATCTCTAAGTTTTTTTTCCATATCCATAATATTATTAAATACAGAAAGCATTTCTTCATATACAGTTATATTTTTGTCTATTACAAAGTTTTGAGCAAGATAACCCATAGAGGCATCTTTTCTTATAAACATATCTCCATTATCAGCAGATATTTCTCCTGTTATGATTTTAAAAACAGTAGTTTTTCCAGCACCATTTACACCAACAATAGCTACTTTTTCTCTGTCTTCTATATTAAATGAAACTTTTTCAAGTATTGTATCTATACCGTAAGATTTTTGTATATCTTTACAGGCAAAAATCATTTCATTACCCCCTGTTAATTTTTTTACTTAATATATAATATCAAAAAAAGTGTATATGTACAATTAACCATTAGTAAAACAGAAGTATAATAATTTTATTTTATATAAAAATAATATAATTTTCGTTTAAAATGATACAATTCAGTATATCATTGACAATAAAATATCATAAGTGTTATACTAAACATAGAGTGGGTTCAAAAGGAGTTTTGATATTATGGAGAACAATGATAAAAAAATTTCAGCAGCAGTAATAAATAGATTACCTAGATATTACAGATATTTAGGTGATTTACTTGAGAGCGATATTACAAGAATATCCTCAAAGGAACTTAGTGTAAAAATGAATATCACAGCTTCTCAAATTCGTCAGGACTTAAACAATTTTGGGGGGTTTGGACAGCAAGGTTATGGCTATAATGTTGAATATCTTTATAATGAAATTAAAAAGATACTTGGACTTGACAGAATGTATAATCTTATTGTAGTTGGTGGAGGAAATATCGGTCAGGCACTTGTTAATTATACAAATTTTGAAAAAAGAGGTTTTGTTATAAAAGCTGTGTTTGATGTTAATCCAAGACTTGTTGGTATGACTATAAGAGGTATTGAAGTTTATGATGTTGACTATATGGAGGAGTTTGTAAAAAACAATCATGTTGATGTTGCAATACTTACACTTCCAAGAGCACATGCATCAAAAGTTGCTAACGACCTTGCAAGTTGGGGTGTTAAAGGTATGTGGAATTTCTCACATGTCGACCTTCAAGTTCCAGATGATGTTATTGTTGAAAATGTGCATCTTACAGACAGTCTTATGACTCTTTTATATAAGATTAATGAAATGTATAGTGAAGAAAATGATGTTCTTTCACATCATAAGCTTCATGGTGTTAGTGAAAAAGTAAAAGATAATGATACAGATGAAGATGAATAATAAAAAACAGACTATTTATAGTCTGTTTTTTATTTTGAATATTTTTTTAAAATATTATCTAAATCTGATTTTTTAATATTATTTATAGAAATGGGAAAATCAGTAGGATTTGAATACTTTCTTAAAGGTTTTATCCATTCTGATACACCTATCCAATTTCCATTTTTAAAACCTGTATTTTCGTGTATACATTCTAATTTAAAACCTGTTTTTTTGTGTAAAGCAAAACTTCTTTCATTAGGTACTGTAATCAATGAATATACATTATAATATCCTTGAAGTTTTACTATTTCTTCAAGAGCATTATATAAAATTACTCCTACACCTTTACCTAAATAGTTTTTATCAATATATATTGAAAATTCACAATTCCATTTATATGCTGCTCTTTCATGGTGGTCAGATGCATATGCATAGCCATATATAATTCCGTTTTCTTCATAAACTATAAAGGGAAATTGTTTTTGTATATTAAAAAACCTTTCTTTAAATTCATTATATGAAGGAACAGTATATTCAAATGTTATTGTTGTATTTTCTATATAATATGAATATATTTCGATTATTCTTTTTATGTCTTTTTCTTCTAAAAATCTTATTTTCATTTTTATACCCTCAAAAAAAGGTATTGATGTATTATCAATACCTTTTTATTTTTAATTATTTTTAAATATTTTAATTATCCAAGAAGCATACGGTCATTAGTCATACTGTCACCGCTTGCTTTTTCAAACATACTTAAAAGGTCGCTTACTTGAAGATTTTTTTTCTGTTCTTCTGAAAGGTCTATTATAATTTTACCTTTATCAAGCATTACAAGCCTGTTACCATGTTTTAAAGCATCACGCATGTTATGTGTAATCATAAGTGCTGTAAGTTTATCTTCAGCTATAATTTTTTTTGTAAGTTCAAGAACTTTTTTAGCTGTTTTTGGGTCAAGAGCTGCTGTATGCTCATCAAGAAGAAGAAGTTTAGGTTTTGTCATTGTTGCCATAAGAAGTGTAAGAGCCTGACGCTGACCACCAGAAAGAAGACCTGTTTTTGTTGTAAGTCTATCTTCTAATCCTAAATCAAGCATTTTTAAATGTTCACGATAAAAATCACGTTCAGCTTTTGTAATACCTTTTCTTAAAGTACGATGTTTTCCACGTCTGTATGCCATAGCCATATTTTCTTCTATTGTCATACCAGAAGCAGTACCCATTCTTGTATCTTGAAAAACTCTACCTATGTATTTTGCTCTTTTATGTTCCGGAAGATTTGTAACATCATTTCCGTCAATTTCTATTTTTCCAGAGTCTGTAATAAACATTCCTGCTATTGCATTTAAAAGTGTTGATTTTCCAGCACCATTACCACCAATTATTGTTATAAAATCTGACTCTTTCATATCAAGACTTATACCTTTAAGAGCCTTTTTTTCATTTAAGGTGCCCGGTTCAAAAGTTTTTGTTATATTTGTTAATTTAAGCATTGTTGGCACCTCCATTCATATTTTTAATAGATTTTTTTGCAAACATTTTTTCCTTAACAACAGGAAGGAAAAGACATATTGCAAGTACTATTGATGATATAAGTTTAAGGTCTGTTGGTTGAAGACCATTTTCAAGTACAAAAGCTATTATTATACGATAAAGTATTGAACCAAGTACAACAGAAATAAGACTTCTAAATATTGATGTTTTACCGAATATAACTTCACCAATTATAACAGAAGCAAGACCAATAACTATTGTACCTGTACCCATACCAGCATCTGCATAACCATTATACTGTGCTATTATACCACCTGAAAGAGATATAAGACCGTTACTTATCATAAGTCCAATGATAATCATTATATCTGTGTTTACACCTAAAGCACTTATCATTTTAGGGTTATTTCCTGTTGCTCTTAATGCAAAACCAAATTCTGTTGCAAAAAGAAGTACAAGAAGTAATATTATTATTACTACTGACACTATACCTACAAGCATAATTGCATTTGAGTTTGAAATTCCCATATCTGTAACAGTTGTTATTATTGTAGGTTGTTTAAGAAGGGGAAGGTTTGCTTTTCCCATAATTCTTAAGTTTACAGAATAAAGACCTGTCATAACAAGAATACCACTTAAAAGTCCAGGAATTTTAAGTTTTGTATTTAAAAGTCCTGTTACAAGACCTGCTACAAGACCTATAATAAATGATGCAAAAGTAGCTACAAAAGGATTTGTACCGTTTATTATAAGCATTGCGTCAACAGCAGCACCAAGAGGAAAACTTCCTTCTGTTGTAAGGTCGGCAAAGTCAAGTATTCTATATGTTATATAAACACCCATGGCAAGTATCGACCATAAAAGACCTTGAGATACTGCATTTAAAAAAGTACCTAATGATATTAACTCCATAAAATTTCCACCTGTTCTGTATATCTTTTATATATTAAAACCTATCCGATATTTTATATCGGATAGGTTAAAAAACATTATTTAATTTGTGTAGTATCTTTTGTTTTTTCACCGTTTTCAATTACTATTGATGCTTTTTCCATAACTGTATCAGGAATTGTAACACCTATTGTTTTTGCTGTATCAAGATTTATACATATATCTTGAATATCTGAATATTCAATAGGCATTGTTGCAGGGTCTTCACCATTTAATATTTTAGCTGCCATTTTTCCTGTCTGTTCGCCAAGTTTGTAATAGTCAATACCTAATGTTGCAAGACCACCGCCAGCAACCATACCATTTTCACCACATATAACAGGTATTTTTGCCTCATCTGTTACAGAAGCAACAAGTGGCATAGCAGAAGCAAATGTGTTATCAGTAGGAACATATATAGCATCAACTTTTCCAACTATTGATTGAACAACCTGTGAAATATCGTTTGTGCTTGTTACTGTTCCAATTTCATATTTAAGACCTAAATCCTCAGCAGCTGATTTTGCATAATTAGTTTGAATTTCAGAATTTACCTCACTTGAATTATAAAGTATACCTACTGTTTGAACATCAGGAAGTATTTCTTTTAAAAGGTCAAATTGTTCTTTTACAGGTGTTTTATCACTTGTACCAGTAACATTACTACCAGGAGCTTCATCTGACTCAACAAGACCAGCTTCAACATAGTTTGTAATAGCAGAACCTATAATAGGAATTTCTGTTGTTTCTGTTGCAGCAGATTGTGCAGCAGGAGTTGCTATTGCAAATATAAGGTCTACATCATCATTAACAAATTTTTGACTCATAGTTTTAAGGTTTGATTGGTCATTTTGAGCATTTTGAAGGTCAATTTCAATATTTTCACCATCAACAAAACCTTCTTCTGCAAGAGCAGCAATAAAACCTTCTCTTGTGTTATCAAGAGCATCATGTTCAACAAGCTGAAGAATACCTATTTTTTTAACATCATCACTTGTTGATGTACTTGATTGTTCATTATTTGTAGTTTCTGAGTTTGAATTTCCACATGCTGCCATTGTTATTGCCATAGCTGATACAATAGCAATAGAGCAAATTCTTTTTAAATATTTTTTCATTTTTAATTACCCCCAAATATAAAAATTAGATTTTTATGGCTTTTATTTTATTGCACTTATAAACTAATGTCAATAAAATTTAGCAATTTAAAGTGTAACAATTTAAAGTAGCAGGGTATTATAGTAAATTTACACGAAAAATGAATGTATTTTTTGTAAAATTTACTTATTTAAAGTCGTATTTACTGAATGTTAAAAAAGGTATACAATTAAAATGCATAAGCAAAAAGGAGGGAGTATTTATGGATAAAAAAAGATTTTCTGTTATAAAGGGCGATATTACACGAATGAATACACAAGCCATTGTAAATGCAGCAAATACATCTCTTTTAGGTGGTGGCGGAGTTGATGGTGCTATACATAGAACAGCTGGTCCTGAACTTTTAAAAGAATGTGAACTTTTGGGAGGCTGTAAAACAGGGGAGGCAAAAATAACATCAGGTTATAAATTAAAAGCAGAATATGTAATACATACTCCGGGACCTATATGGCGTGGTGGAGATAAAGGTGAATATGAACTTTTAAAAAATTGTTATGAAAATTCTCTTAAACTTGCAGTAGAAAATGAAATAACAAGTATTTCTTTTCCTTCTATAAGTACAGGGGTTTATAGATTTCCTGTTGAAAAAGCAGCAGAAATTGCTATAAAAACCATAAAAGAATTTATGGAAAATGATAAAACTATTGAAATTATAAATATGGTATGCTTTGATGAAGCAACATACAGAGCATATAAGAAAGTATATGACGAAATATTTGTATAAAGTTAATAACAGAAATTTAACAATTATGTTTATAAATTATATTATTGTCCACAAGTAAAATTCCTTTAAAAAAAGGTTATGCACAAAGTTATACACATTATCCACAGTTTTATCTGTTGAAAAAACAGTTAATAACAATAATTTTGTTAATATATAATATTTTTTGTTAAATAAATATTAAACATAATTTTGCACATAAATTTTTGATTAAAAGTAAGCATATTGCTAAAAAAATAGACTTGTACAAAAAAATATTATTTTAAAGAAGGAGTTTTCAAAATTTTGTAGAATAATATTATTATAAATAAAATTTAATATTGTTTTTTAAAATGCCTGTTAAAAACCAAAAGGTTTTTAAATATATATTTTTCAAGCTGTATATTACAGCTACTGGAAGGAGTTGTTTTGTATGCGTTACAACATCAAAGGAAAAAACATTGACATCGGTGAAAGAACAAGAGAAAAAGTTTCTGCTAAACTTGATAGAATAGAAAAACTCTTCCCTGCTGACGCAGAGGCTGTTGTTACTTTCGAATCTCAGAAACTTGAAACAATTGTAGAAGTAACAATTCCTATGGGCAAAAGAATTATACGTGCTGAATCAGGAGATGCCGATATGATGGCTGCTGTTGATAGCGTTGTTGATATTTTGGAAGGTCAGATTGTTAAATATAAAAAACGTCTTCGTTCAAAAATGAAAAGAGATGCTTCTTTTAAAGCTGAATATGAGGCTGTACCAGTTTCAGAAGATGTTCTTGATGAGTCACCTTTATATAAAATTGAAAAAGTTAAACATTTCGAGCTTCGCCCTATGGACGCTGAAGAAGCTGTTATGCAGATGGAACTTATTGGACATAGTTTCTTTGTATTCAGAAATGGTGAAACAGATGATGTAAATGTTGTTTATAGAAGAAAAGATGGTTCTTATGGTCTTATTGAACCAGAATATTAATAATTGAATTTTAGTGCCGGTTATACCGGCACTTTTTTATTTGTAATAAATAAAAATTAAATAGCTATTGAATTTAATATTTATGGAGGTTTTATGATAAGAGAATATGAAGAAAAAGATTTGAGTAGTATAATAAAGCTTTTTTATGACACAGTACATTTTATAAATATAAAAGATTATACACAAAAACAAGTTAATGTTTGGGCACCAGAAAATATAGATAAAAATTTATGGAATAAATCACTTTTAAAACATTATTCTATTGTATTTGAAGATAATGGAATAATAAAAGGTTTTTGTGATTGTGATAATGAAGGATATATAGATAGATTGTATGTTCATAAAGATTTTCAAAATCAAGGTATAGGTAAAAAACTTATTGAAAATGTGGAAGAATATATTTTGAAAAATGGAGTTTGTAAGTTCTATTCACATGTTTCAATAACAGCTATTCCATTTTTTGAAAAAAGAGGTTATAAAGTAGTAAAAAAACAGTTTATTAATAGAAATAATATAATTATTGAAAATTTTATAATGACAAAAAATTTATAAAAAAATATATGTTTTTATGTGTAATTATATTATGACTCTAATATGTTTAAAACTATAATATATTTGGATATATTATAAATATATTTTTAGTAGAACAAAAATAAATTTTTTTCGTATAAATAGTTAAGAATTTGTTAATATAGTACCTTTTATATATTTTTATATTGCATATATAAGGTAGTATCTGTTAAACTATTAAGAATGATAAAAGTATGTTTGAGGAGGTCTTTAAGTGGGACTTTTAGAAAAAATTTTTGGAAATTATAGTGATAAGGAAATAAAAAAGATAATTCCCGTTGTAGATAAAATAGATAGTCTTGAAGCGGAAATTTCAAAACTTTCCGATGAAGAACTTAAAGCAAAAACAGATGAATTTAAAAAGAGAGTTCAAGAACAAGGCGAAAGCCTTGATAATATTTTGCCTGAAGCTTTTGCTGTTGTTAGAGAAGCATCAAAACGTGTTACAGGTATGCGTCACTTCCGTGTACAGCTTATAGGTGGTATTGTTCTTCATCAAGGAAGAATTTCAGAAATGAAAACTGGTGAAGGTAAAACTTTAGTTGCTACACTTCCTGCATATCTTAATGCACTTATAGGTAGAGGTGTACATGTTGTAACAGTAAATGATTACCTTGCAAAACGTGACGCCGAAACAATGAGTCAAATTTATAATTTCCTTGGTCTTACTTGTGGTGTTATATTAAATGATATGAAACCGGAAGCAAGACGTGAGGCTTATAATTGTGATATAACTTATGCAACAAATAATGAACTTGGTTTTGACTACCTTCGTGATAACATGGTTGTTCGTCGTGAAGATATGGTTCAGCGTGACCTTGTATATGCAATAATTGACGAGGTTGACTCTGTTCTTATTGACGAAGCAAGAACGCCTCTTATTATTTCTGGTAGTGGTGATAAATCAACACAGCTTTATAAAGTTGCTGACGCATTTGTAAAAATGCTTAAAAAAGGTCGTATACTTAATGAGGAAGACGCTCTTAATCCTCTTTTAAAAGAAGAAATAAAAGAAGAAGGAGATTTTGTTGTTGACGAAAAAGCAAAATCTGTTGTTCTTACTCAAGATGGTGTTAAAAAGGCTGAAAAATTCTTTAATGTTGAAAACCTTTCAGACCCTGAAAATCTTGAAATTCAGCATCATATTAATAATGCCTTAAAAGCTAATTACAATATGCATCTTGATAAAGATTATGTTGTAAAAGATGATGAAATACTTATTGTAGATGAATTTACAGGACGTATTATGCCGGGTAGAAGATATTCTGATGGTCTTCATCAGGCTATTGAAGCAAAAGAAAATGTTAAGGTTAAACGTGAGAGCAAAACTCTTGCAACTGTAACATTCCAGAACTTCTTTAATAAATATGAAAAGAAAGCCGGAATGACAGGTACTGCTCAGACAGAAGAAACAGAATTTAGAAATATTTATGGTCTTGATGTTGTAGTAATTCCTACAAATAAACCTATACAAAGAATAGATAAGCATGATGTTGTTTATCGTACAGAAGCTGCTAAATTTAGAGCTGTTGTGCGTGATGTTATAGAAGCTCATGAAAAAGGACAACCAGTTCTTGTTGGTACTGTTACTATTGATAAATCAGAACAATTAAGTAAAATGCTTAAAAGAGAAGGCATACGTCATCAGGTTCTTAATGCAAAATATCATGAAAAAGAAGCTGAAATTGTTGCACTTGCAGGACAAATGGGTGCTGTTACAATAGCAACAAATATGGCTGGTCGTGGTACTGACATTAAACTTGGCGAAGGCGTTGAGGAGCTTGGCGGTCTTAAAATTATAGGTACAGAAAGACATGAGTCAAGACGTATTGATAACCAGCTTCGTGGTCGTTCCGGTCGTCAGGGAGATAAAGGTGAGTCACGTTTCTTCATATCTATGGAAGATGACCTTATGCG
The DNA here is from genome assembly GCA_944379995.1 of uncultured Clostridia bacterium. Taxonomy (GTDB): domain Bacteria; phylum Bacillota; class Clostridia; order Lachnospirales; family Anaerotignaceae; genus Fimicola. Next base: position 39,266 of record CALWGF010000004.1, on the reverse strand, counting down.
TCTTTTTGGTTCAGAAAAAACAATGAAACTTGTTGATGCTATGGGACTTCAGGAAGATGACCCTATTGAACATGCTATGCTTTCAAAAGCAATAGAAAATGCACAGAAAAAAGTTGAAGGTAATAACTTTGCTATACGTAAACATCTTCTTGATTATGATGAAGTAATGAATGAGCAAAGAGAACTTATATATAGTGAAAGAAGACGTGTTCTTTTTGGTGAAAACTTAAGAGATAGTATAATGTCTATGATTAAGGAATTTATAAATAGAACAGTTGAAAGCTGTATTGGTGAAGTTCAGTACGCTGAGGACTGGGATATGAAAGAGCTTAATGAACAAATTAATGCTGTTATTCCTATGGGCTTTGTAAATATAAAAGAAGAAAATGTTAAGTCAATGACTAAAGATAAACTTAAAGAAGTTCTTGAAAAACTTGCTGTAAAACTTTATGAGTTAAAAGAGCAAGAAATTGGCGATGAAGAAAAAATGAGAGAACTTGAAAGAGTTATACTTTTAAGAGTTATTGACCAAAAATGGATGGACCATATTGATGATATGGACCAAATGCGTCAAGGTATAGGTCTTCACGCTTATGCACAAAGAGACCCACTTATTGAATATAAATATTCTGCATATGATATGTTTAATGAAATGAGTGAAAATATACAGATAGATACTATTAAAACACTTTATCGTATAAGAATAGTAACAGAGCCTATTCGTCAGGAAGCACCTCGTCAGATGTTTACAAATAAAGATGATACACTTCAGAAAAAACCTGTCGAACGTGCAGAAGAAAAAATAGGAAGAAATGACCCTTGTCCTTGTGGTAGTGGTCTTAAATACAAACAGTGTTGTGGAAAAAATGCATAACTAAGTTATTTATAAGCGGCTTTATTGCCGCTTATATAATATAAATCAAATATTTTTATTTATAAAGGAGTTGATTTTTTATGTTCGAATTCGAACAGCTTGGTCTTGAGCTTTCAGCTTATGACGAAAATTTACAGGAAATGGGGGCTTCACTTTGACGTCGCTGGTGCGAAAGAAAAAATAGTGGAGCTTGAAGAAATGTCCGCTGACCCTGATTTTTGGAACGATATGGAGAAAAGTCAGAAAGTACTTCAGCAGACAAAAGCACTTAAAACAAAAGTGGAAAGATATGAAAATCTTGTTTCAAAATATGAGGATATACTTACACTCATAGAAATGGGAAATGAAGAAGAAGATTTAAGTTTACTTGATGAAGCTAAAGAGCTTACAGAAGAATTTAAAACAGAATTTGATGAACTTAAAATATCTACTCTTCTTGATGGAGAATATGATAAACATAATGCAATTCTTACACTTCATTCAGGGGCAGGCGGAACAGAGGCTTGTGACTGGGTAAGTATGCTTTTAAGAATGTATATGCGTTGGGCAGATAATATGGGATTTTCTGTTGAAGAACTTGATTATCTTCCAGGCGATGAAGCAGGTGTAAAATCTGTTACAATACAGATAAACGGTGAAAATGCTTATGGTTACCTTAAATCAGAAAAAGGTATACATCGTCTTGTAAGGGTTTCTCCTTTCGATAGTTCCGGAAGAAGACATACATCATTTGCTTCTTGTGATGTTATGCCAGAAATAGATGATGATATAGATATTGAAATAAACACAGATGACCTTCGTATTGACACATATCGTGCTAGTGGTGCCGGTGGTCAGCACGTAAATAAAACTTCATCTGCTATACGTATTACACATAATCCAACAGGTATTGTTGTTCAATGTCAAAATGAAAGAAGTCAGCACAGTAATAAAGATAGAGCTATGAAAATGCTTAAATCAAAACTTCTTGAACTTAAAATAGAAGAACAGATGAAAAAACTTGCTGAAATTCGTGGAGATGTTAAAGAAATCGGTTGGGGTAGCCAAATTCGTTCTTATGTATTTATGCCTTATACTCTTGTAAAAGACCATAGAACAGGAGAAGAAACAGGTAATATTGCAGCAGTTATGGACGGAAAAGTTGACCAATTTATAAATGCATATTTAAGATGGATACATTCCTAAGAGGGCTTTGCCATGAAGGAAATAAAAATTACTGTAAAAGAAGAAAATCAGCGTCTTGATAAATATTTAATGAAATATTTTAATAAAGCACCAAAAAGCTTTATTTATAAGATGCTTAGAAAAAAAAGAATAAAATATAACAATAAAAAAGCTGAAGGTAGCGAAATGTTAAAAGATGGTGACAGCCTCCAGTTATATCTTGCAGAAGAAACAATGAGCGGATTTATGGAGGAAAAGACTGTAAATGTTGCCGAAAGACATTTTGGTATTGTATATGAAGATGAAAATGTTATATTTGTTTCAAAACCAGCGGGAGTTCTTACTCACCCTGAAAAAGAAAGTGATAAAAATACACTTATAGACCAGATACTTTATTATCTTTATGAAAAAGGAGAATATACTCCTTCTGCATCATCGGTTTTTACACCAGCAGTTTGTAACCGTCTTGATAGAAATACAAGTGGTATAATTGTTGCAGGTAAAAATCTTATGGCAGTTCAAGAGCTTAATAAAGCTATACAAGAAAGAAAAGTCGATAAGATGTATATTGCACTTGTTAAAGGCAAAGTTTCTGACAAAGGCGAATTGACAGGTTATATAAAAAAAGATAACGGAAACAATATATCTTCCGTATCTGATAAAGAATTGAAGGGCAGTAAAAAAATTGTTACAAAATATAAGGTTATAAATTCATCGGAAAAATATGACCTTTTGGAAATAAAACTTATTACCGGAAAATCACATCAAATAAGGGCTCAATTTTCAGCTATGGGAAATCCTCTTGTTGGTGACAGAAAATATGGTAGTGAAGTTGTAAATAAGTATTTTAGGCTTAATTATGGTCTTAATAATCAATTTTTACATGCTTATAAACTTGTTATTAATATAAAAGATGGTGGACTTTCATATCTTTCAAAAAAAGAGTTCGTTTCACCACTTCCAGAACCTTTAAATACAATTAAAAAAGATATTTTTGGTTAAAATTTAAAAGTGCTGTCGACAAAGTCGACAGCACTTTATTTTTTATTGATTTATAAATTTTTTAAATCCTTTTTCAAATTTTGTACGTGGTAACATAACCATATGACCACATTTTAAACATTTAATACGAAAATCAATTCCTGTTCTTAAAATTTCCCATTCATTACCACCACAAGGGTGACTTTTTTTCATTTGAACAATATCACCTATTTTAAAATCCATTACTTAACTCCTTTTGTTATATATATAAAATTTTTAAATATATTTCGTTGTATACTGTTTTCAAAAGTTTGTTCAGGGTGCCATTGTACACCCATTATAAATTTTTTCCCTGAATATTCAATAGCTTCTATTATAAGGTCATCACTTAAAGCTGATATTTTAAATCCTTTAGGAATTGTATGTATTCCTTGATGATGAAATGAATTTACATATATTCTTTTTTTACCTATTATTTTATAAAGATTAGAACTTTTATTAATATTTATACTATGAAAAGGATATTTCCCAGAAAAACTTTGAAAATGGTTAAATGTATATTCTTTTCTATGAAGTATATCTTGATATATAGTTCCGCCAAAAGCAAGACATATTATTTGAATACCTCGACATATACCCAATATTGGTATATTTTTTTCAAAAGCTTTTTTACATAACATTACTTCGAAAATATCACGTTTAGGTGTTGAGCTTTTTGAATATTTAGGGTTTTCGTTAAAAAATATAGGGTTTGGGTCGTTTCCTCCGGAAAATATTATACCGTCTGCAATATCCGTTATTTCATCAATATATTTTTTACCTAAATAGGCTGATATAATGGGTATTCCTCCGTTTTTTGAAACTGCTTGTATATATCTTTCATTTATATTATATATATTATTTTCATCTTCTGAAGGTACTATAATAATACGTGGTATCATATACAATCCCCTTTTACTATTGTATGTTATCATAATAATATGCTAAAATAAAGTAAATTTGCATAAACTAAAATAATTTTTTTGGGAGATGATAAAATGAAAACCATAGGAATTATAGGTGCTATGGACGAAGAAATTACTGTATTAAAAGAAAAAATTGATGTTGTGACTGCAAAGAATGTAATAGGTCTTGATTTTTACATAGGAATGTTTAATGGAAATAGTATAGTATTTGTAAGAAGTGGTATTGGTAAAGTAAATGCAGCAGTTTGTGCACAAGTTCTTGCTGACCATTTTGCAGTAGATTATATTATAAATGTAGGTGTTGCCGGCGCAGTATCACCAGAGCTTAATGTAGGTGATGTTGTAATATCAAAAGATACAGTACAACATGATATGGATACATCTGCATTTGGTGACCCTCTTGGAGAAATCCCAAGAATGGCAGAAAGCTATTTTAAAGCAGATGATGAACTTGTAAAATTAGCATTAAGTGCGGCAGAAGAAATTTGTGGTGCAGAAAAAGTATTTTTTGGTAGAGTTGCAAGTGGTGACCAGTTTATAAGTGATAAAGATAAAAAGAAAAAACTCTGGTCAACATTTGGGGCATACTGTACAGAAATGGAAGGTGCAGCAATAGCACATGCTTCATGGTTAAATAAAATTCCTTTTGTAATAATACGTTCAATATCTGATAATGCAGATAATGAAGCAGATATGAAATATGAAGAATTTGTTGAAATAGCTGCTAAAAATTCAGGTGAAATAGTCTATAAACTTCTTGAACAAATTTAAAAAATTTTTTTGAATATCCATTTTTCACATATGAAAAATGGATATTTTTTACTTTTAAATATATAAAATCTATAAAAAACGAACTAAAATATTAACATAAAATACTTTTAAAATAGTATATTTTATAGCTAAAAGTATTGTAAAAAAATTCTACTGATAATTTTGCATATAAATATTTAATGAAATTTAGTAAAAAATAATCAATCTTTTTGTTGTTTAATGTTAAAAAATTTGATAATATTTTAGTAATAATTTAATTATTAATAATATAGTGTAGGTAATATTAATTAATATATCGGGGGGATTGATATTTATGGCAACAAAAGCAAATTTCAGATGGGACGAAGTAAGAGCAGATAATCCTATTTTTTCAGCAGCAAGAACAACTATTGAAACTGCTTTTTATGGAAATAATGTAGTTAAAGTTAACTCCCTTAAAGAAGCGTATAAACTTGCAAAAAATTCACCTGGAACAATAGTAACTGATATGCCTATTGAAAGACCTGATGAAATAGGTCTTGATGAAGGTTCAAAAATACTTGTTTTTAATGATGGTGCTGTATATGGTCGTACTGCTGCTGCAAGAAGAATTGTGGGAGAAGTAGGTGTTGATGTAAAAGACCTTTGTACAAAAATAAGAGAGGCTGTTTATAATACAAGATATAAAAAAATGTATCATGCAGAGGCTTATATAGGTCTTGATACTGATTTTATGGTTAAAGCACATATGCTCCTTCCAGAAGGTGAAGAAAATCTTATGTATAACTGGCTTCTTAATTTCCAGCATAAAAATGAAGCTTATACAAAAATGTATAAAAAATCAAAAATGATGGAAAATGAAGGAGATATATATTTCTTTGCTGACCCTTCATGGAGTCACCCAGACCACCCACTTGGACTTGCATTTTTTGACCCAGAACATAACTGTGCCGCTGTTCTTGGTATGAAATACTTTGGAGAGCTCAAAAAGGGTACTCTTACACTTGCTTGGGGAATTGCTAACAGAAATGGTTATGCATCTTGTCATGGTGGTCAAAAACGCTATAACCTTGAAAATGGAAGAAAATTTGTTGCCGGTGTATTTGGTCTTTCCGGTTCTGGTAAATCAACAATTACACATGCAAAACATGATGATAAATATGATGTAACAGTTCTTCATGATGATGCTTTTATTATATCAACAGAAAACGGTTCTTCTGTTGCTTTAGAGCCTTCATATTTCGATAAAACACAAGATTATCCACTTGTAAGCCCTGATAATAAATATCTTCTTTCTGTACAAAATGTTGGTGCAACAATAGATGAAAATGGAAAAACAGTTATAGTTACAGAAGACTTAAGAAATGGAAATGGTCGTGCTATAAAATCAAAATTATGGTCACCAAATAGAGTTGACAAATTTGATGAACCTATAAATGCAATATTCTGGCTTATGAAAGACCCAACATTACCTCCTATAACTAAAGTAACAGGTTCTGTACTTTCAGCAGCTATGGGAGCATGTCTTGCTACAAAAAGAACAAATGCAGAAAGACTTGCAGAAGGTGTAGACCCTGACGCACTTGTTTTTGAGCCATATGCAAACCCATTTAGAACATTCCCCCTTGCACAGGATTATAGTAAATTTAAAGCACTTTTTGAGGAAAGAAATGTTGATTGTTATATATTAAATACAGGTTTCTTTATGGATAAAAAAATTACTCCTCAAATTACATTAAGCTGTCTTGAAGCTGTAATAGAAGATAGAGCAGAGTTTAAAAAATGGGCTAATTTCTCCAATTTAGAAATAATGGAAATAGAAGGTTATATTCCAGACCTTAATGACCATGAATATAAAGTACAGCTTACAGCAAGAATGAGCGATAGACTTGAATTTGTAAAATCAAGAGAAGAAGCAAAAGGTGGCTTTGATAAACTTCCTAAAGAGGTTGAAGAAGCTATTGCAAAAGTTATAACTGAATTATAATAAAATACAATAAATTTTAAAAGAGTATCAGTGTTGATACTCTTTTAATTTTTCTATTGACAAAACAAGAGTAAAAAAGTATATTTAAAAACAACTGAATTAAAATGTTTTATATGGAGGAATTTAAAATGGAATCAAGAGTACAGAAAGCTATTGAAAATCATAATAAAGGATATAACTGTGCACAGGCTATTGTATGTACATACTGTGACCTTTTTGGTATGAATGAAGAAGATGCATTTAAACTTTCAGAAGCATTTGGTGCAGGTATGGGAAATATGAATGGTCCTTGTGGTGCTGTTTCTGGTCTTTATATGCTTGCAGGTCTTAAAAAAAGTTCAGGAAGCCTTGAAAATGGTATGACAAAAGTACACACATATAAACATGTAAACCAGCTTGGCGATGAATTTATTGAAATGAATAAAACATTAATTTGTCGAGAACTTAAAGGTCTTGATGGAACAGGTATGAAAAGAACATGTTCTGGTTGTATAGAAGATGCAGCAAAACTTGTTGAAAAATATCTTATTGAAAAATAATATAATTATAAGCTGTCGTATTTTAAAAATATGACAGCTTTTTTGATGTAAAAAAGCCTTAAAAAATAGGGTGTTTTTTAACAAAAACATTGGTTTTTATGATATAATTTATCCCAGACAGTTTTTTTAGATATTTTTGATAGAATAGAGGTAAGTTATGGATATTTTAAAAAAATTACAGCAAGAATTTAACATAAAGGATTTTCAAGCAGAAAATACCGTAAAACTTATTGATGAAGGAAATACAATTCCTTTCATAGCCAGATATCGTAAAGAGCTTACAGGCTCTTTAGATGACCAAATTATAAGAGCTATATCAGATAGGCTTACATATTTAAGAGGTCTTGACGAAAAACGTAATCAGATAATAAAAACAATAGAAGAACAGGGCAATATGACACCTGAAATTCTTAGTAAAATAGAAAATGCAGAAACAGTAACAGAACTTGATGATATATATAGACCATTTAGACCAAAAAGAAGAACAAGAGCAACAATAGCTAAAGAAAAAGGTCTTGATGGACTTGCAGATATTATATATGGTCAGCGTCTTTTAATGTCTGTTGAAGACCATGCAAAAATGTTTATAGATTTAGAAAAACAAGTTGAAACTGTTGAAGATGCAATAAATGGTGCAAAAGATATTATTGCAGAAAAAATATCAGATGATGCCGATATAAGAAAAATGCTTAGGGACGAAACATTTAAAACAGGTGTTATTGTTTCAAAAGCATCAGATATGGAAAAACAATCTGTTTATGAAATGTATTATGATTATAAAGAACCTGTAAAAAGTATTGCAGGTCATAGAATTCTTGCTCTTAATAGAGGAGAAAAAGAAGATTTTCTTTCAGTTTCAGTATCTGTTGATGCAGAAAATCTTGTATCTAAAATAGCAAAAAATATAATTATAAAAAATAGTCAAACAGAAGAAATACTTAAAGAAACAATAGAAGATAGTTTTAAACGTCTTATATTCCCTTCAATAGAAAGAGAAATAAGAAATGAACTTACAGAAAAAGCTGAAGAAAAAGCAATGAAAGTATTTAATGAAAATCTTAAACAGCTTCTTTTACAGCCACCAATAAAAGATAAAGTTGTTCTTGCTCTTGACCCTGGATATAAAGCAGGTTGTAAAATTGCAATTATAGACCAAACAGGTAAAACTCTTGATACAACTGTTATATATTTTACAATAAACCCTAAAAAGACAGAAATAGAAAAAGAAGAACTTAAACAACTTATTGATAAATATAATGTTGATATAATAGCTGTTGGAAATGGTACTGCTTCAAGAGAAAGTGAAATATTTGTTGCTGACCTTATTAAAGAAATAGACAAAGAAATATATTATATAATTGTAAATGAGGCAGGGGCTTCTGTATATTCAGCGTCAAAACTTGGTGCAGAAGAATTTCCAGATATGGACGTTGCATTAAGAAGTGCTGTTTCAATAGGTAGAAGACTTCAAGACCCTCTTGCAGAGCTTGTAAAAATAGACCCTAAATCAATAGGGGTAGGGCAGTATCAACATGATATGAACCAGAAAAAACTTTCAGAAGAACTTAGCGGAGTTGTTGAGGATTGTGTAAACTCTGTTGGTGTAGACCTTAATACAGCTTCGCCTTCACTTCTTTCATATGTTTCCGGCATAAGTAGTGCAGTTTCTAAAAATATACTTAAATATAGAGAAGAAAACGGAAAATTTAAAACAAGAAAAGAGCTTTTAAAAGTTCCTAAACTTGGACCAAAGGCTTTTGAACAATGTGCAGGATTTTTAAGAATACCGGAAAGTGATATGGTTCTTGATAATACAGGAGTTCACCCAGAAAGTTATAAGGCAACAGAAGAACTTTTAAATATACTTGGATATACACTTGATGATGTTAAAAATAAAAATATTAAGGGTATAGGTGAAAATATTACTAATAAAACTGAAATAGCTGAAAAACTTGGTATAGGTGTTCCTACTCTTAATGATATTATAAAAGAACTTGAAAAACCGGGACGTGACCCACGAGAAGAAATGCCAGCACCTGTTTTAAGAAGTGATGTTCTTGAAATGTCAGACCTTAAAGAAGGAATGATACTTAAAGGAACAGTAAGAAATGTTATAGATTTTGGTGCGTTTGTTGATATTGGTGTACATCAAGATGGACTTGTTCATATATCAGAACTTTCTGACGGATATGTAAAACACCCTCTTGATGCTGTAAGCGTTGGAGATATAGTTACTGTAAAAGTTCTTGGTGTAGACCTTAAAAAGAAAAGAGTATCTCTTACAATGCGTGGTATAAAATAAATAATAAAAATGCTGTTTTTATAAAAAACAGCATTTTTTTATTTTTTATAAATGTATACAGTACTATTGACGAAATTATTATTGTGTTTTATAATGTCAGTATAAATAAAAAAGAAATTCTTCAGGGCAGGGTGTAATTCCCGACCGGTGGTAAAGTCCACGAGCGTTATTTTATATTTTTATATAAATAATGTTGATTTGGTGAAATTCCAAAACCGACAGTATAGTCTGGATGGAAGAAGAAAACATAACGTAACATGCATTTACATATTTTTTGGCATGTTTAAATTTTGTTTTGCTTTATTTGGCCTGAAGATTTTCAGGTCATTTTTTTATATAAATTATATTAAAATGACTTTGAAAATTCAGAAAAAATGGAGGAGATTTAAAAATGAGTAGTACAACAGCAGCAGTAAAGGTTAGAAGAACAGATACTTCAAAAGTAGTAAAAATCGGTATGTTAAGTGCAGTTTCAATAGTGCTTATGATGTTTGAAATTTCACTTCCTATATTTCCATTTTTCTTAAAAATGGATATAAGTGATATACCAGCTATTATTGGTACAGTAGCTATGGGACCTATGGCAGGAGTTCTTATAGAGCTTATAAAAAATTTACTTCACCTTTTTAAAACAAGTACAGCAGGTGTTGGAGAGCTTGCAAACTTTGTTACAGGTATAGCACTTGTTATTCCTATTGGTGTTATGTATAAGAAAAATCATACAGTTAAAAACTTTATTATTGGTAGTGTTATAGGTGCTATTCTTATGGCATTTGTTGCTTGTGTATTTAACTACTATATACTTATACCTGCTTTTGCAAAAGCATTTGGTACAGATATACAGGAATTTGTTAATATTGCAAATGGAGTAACACCAATGGTTGTTGACTTTAAAACACTTATATTATTTTCAATAGCACCATTCAATCTTTTAAAAGCAGTTATTGTTGCACCTATTGCATATATAGTTTGTAAAGTTTTAAAACCTGTGTTTAACAGATAAATATAAAAATAAAAGCCAAAACATTAAAATGTTTTGGCTTTTTTATTTTTATTATATTGTAATAAAATTTTTAAAAACAAAATATAATATTATACAATGTATTATAAATGATACAGAATATATTGCATAAAAACTAGATTTTTTTGTTTTATGATGAAAAAATTTCATTCCCATAAAACCACCTAAAGAACCTCCAAGAAATGACATCAGAAAAAGATTTGCTTCTGGTATTCTTCTTTTATTTTTATTTGCAAAATTTTTATCCATACCCATCATAATAAAAAGTATTATATTAATTGATATATAATATATAATAAAAATTTTTAATATTAAATTCATAATTATTTTACCACGTTTCTCCAGTCAAGGTCGCCTCTATCAAGAGCCAAAAGAAGAAGTTCTGCTGTTGCAAGATTTGTTGCTACTGGAATATTATGAACATCACAAAGTCTTAATATAGAGTTTATGTCTGGTTCATATGTTTTTGCAGTAACAGGGTCACGAAGGAATATTACAAGGTCTATATCATTATTTGCAACTTGAGAACCAAGCTGCTGCTCTCCTCCAAGATGTCCCGCAAGATATTTGTGTACAACAAGATTAGCTGTTTCTTCAACAAGTCTTCCTGTTGTTCCTGTCGCAAAAAGATTATGTTTGCATAAAATATGTCTGTAAGCTATACAGAGATTTTCCATAAGTTTCTTTTTATTATCGTGTGCTATAAGAGCTACGTTCATGTTTAAACCCCCTCAAATAATGATTTTGAATTTTTTAATCCTATATTCAGCACTAACCCTATTGAAAGCATATTCATCCACATAGAGCTTCCGCCATAACTTACAAAAGGTAATGGCATACCTGTATTAGGCATTATACCTGTTGCAACACCAGCATTAACAAATGTTTGAAAAGCAAACATACCTGCAATTCCTGAAACTATTAATTGACTAAATAAATCTCTTGCAGATAATGCAATAATTATACATCTAAATATTATAAAAATAAGAAGTGCCAAAACAAATACACAACCTATAAAACCAAATTCTTCACCTATAACAGAAAAAATAAAATCGTTGTGAGGCTCAGGAAGATAACTTAATTGATTTAAAGTACCTTCATAAATACCCTTACCATGAAGTTGACCAGAACCAATAGCACTTATTGATTTAAGTGTTTGATAATAAGTATCTGGATTTTTTTCAGGATATATAAATGCTTCTATTCTGCTTATTTGGTGTGGTTGAAATATTTTATCAACAAATAAATGATTTTCTCTGCTTATATCCCATAAAATAAGTCCTATAGAAGGAATTCCAACAGCTAAACATCTATATATTATTTTAAAACTTAATCCAGCTACAAATAATTCTATTAAAAGTACAGCTATTGAAACAAGACTTGCAGATAAAGATGGTTGAGCCTGTATAAGTATTACAGGAACAAGTGCAAATATACATATTTTTATAAGTGTAGGTATTCTATGCATATCATCTTTATTTTTTACTATAAATTTTGCTAAACAAAATATCATTATTATTTTGGTGAATTCAGAAGGCTGTATACTTGCAGGTCCTATATAAATCCATCTTTTAGCACCATTTACTTCTCTACCTATTATTAATACAGCTATAAGGAGTACTATATTTATAATATAAAATGTTTTATAAAAATTCGAAAAGAATTCATAGTCAACTTGGCTAGCAAAAATTAAAAGACCAATACCTATTATAAACCAAGCAATTTGTGAATAAAATGTACTCATTGATTCACCTAAATTTATATGAGTTGCACTTCCTATGCATATTATACCAAAAATGGAAAGTATACATACTGCAATTATTATCCAGTAGTCTAAACTGGCAATGTGTTTTTTTAAGTCCATCATATACCTCCGTTGTTTTAAAACTACCCCCAATTAATATTATAATAGAAATAATAAAGCAGAGCAATAAAAATCACTCTGCAAAAAGTAAATTTTTTTGTTTAAAACTTGCAATAAATTACTGCAAGTTGCCAAATTGAGATGTCTTAAATATATAAAAATATATAAAACAAAAAGTAAAAAATATAAAAAATAAACAAATGATGTTTTGTACATATTATTCGTGACTTGATTTTCTCATACTTTTTATAGGTATATTTGCATATAATACAGGGACAGTTCCATTATTTTCTTCTGACTGTGTCTGTGTAATTTGAATATCAAGCTCGTCTTCATCAATTTCCATATAATTTGATATTACTTTTATAATATCAGTTTTAAGCATTTCAAGAACCTGTGATGAACAATTAACTCTATCATGTACAAGAACAAGTTTTAATCTATCCTTTGCAACATTTTTTGAGGCTGTGCCTTCATTTCCTTTTAAAAAATTAAAAAAATCCATTATAAATACACATCCTTAATTATTATCGATGGAATAATTTTTTAAATTTTTCAACTATTCCTTCAGGCTCTTGTTCTAAAGACATAAGAGGTACATCTTCACCAATAATTCTTCTTGTTATATTACGATATGCATGTCCAGCTTTAGAATTTTCTAATGTAACAGCAGGCTCACCTTTGTTTGTAGAAATTACAATACTTTCATCATCAGGAACAACTCCAAGTATATCTATTGCAAGAATTTCTGTAACATCGTCAATAGTCATCATATCTCCACGTTTTACCATATCAGGTCTTAATCTATTTAATATAAGTGTTGGATTATTAAGACTATTTGCTTCAAGAAGACCTATTATTCTATCAGCATCTCTTACAGCAGAAACTTCTGGTGTTGTTACTACAATAGCTTTGTCTGCACCTGAAATGGCATTTTTAAAACCTTGTTCAATACCAGCAGGACAGTCTATTAATATGTAATCAAAGCCTTCTTCTTTAAGGCTTTCACAAAGTTTTTTCATTTGTTCTGGTGTTATTGCATCTTTATCTCTTGTTTGAGCAGCAGGAAGAAGGAAAAGACCTTCATATCTTTTATCTTTTATAAGAGCTTGTTTTAAACGACAATTTCCCTCTACAACATCAACAAGGTCATACACTATTCTATTTTCAAGACCCATAACAACATCAAGGTTTCTAAGCCCAATATCTGCATCAACAAGGGCTACTTTTTTTCCTAAAAGAGCAAACCCACAACCAAGGTTAGCAGTAGTTGTTGTTTTACCAACCCCACCTTTTCCACTTGTAATTACTATTACTTCACTCATTTATGTTACTCCTCTCAATAATATAGAAGGTATTTTGTTATACTTTTCTACTTTAATAAATATATATTAACAAAAATTTTAAAAATTTGCACGAATTTTTTTAAGCAAATTTCTTTAAAAAATCTTAAAAAGTAACAGATATTATCAATATAATACACTACACTATTAGTTAAGAGGTCTTACATAAATTTGACCATCTTCAATATATGCAAATTCGGCAGGTTTTTCACCATGAATATTTTCATCTGGAAATACTGTTATTATATCAGCTATTCTAAGTTGAACAGGAACCATATATATTGCAGATACAAATGCTTTTTTGTCACCATTACAACCTGCATGAGCTATACCTTTAAGTTGACCTAAAACAGTTATGTTTCCTGTTGCTTTTACCATTGCACCAGGATTTATATCTCCTATTATTACAATACTTCCTTCAAATTCAAGAACTTGTCCGGAACGTATAGAACCCTTATGATATTTTGTAAAACTGCAATTAGGTATATTAGTATTTATAATATTTTTTGAAGATGATATATCTGTGTCAGTTTTTAAAAAAGATATATTTATGTTTCCTTTTTCAGAAATTATATCTATAATCTCTTTTTCTTCCTTTTCTGAAAGTTCTCTACCTTTTAACGTTATACTTGTTGTAACACCACTAAAAAATTTTGATGATGCTTCTATTTTTTTATTTAGAGTTTCTTTTATATCTTCAAAAGATACAGTTTCAGAAAGTATAAGAACAATATCCTTACCGATACCTTTGAAAACAACACAGTTATCTATATTCATTTTTTTGCAACTCCTTTTTATTCTGCAAGTATATTTTCCATATAATTATTATTAGGTTCATAATTAAGTCCCATATATTCTGCAATAACTTCTTTTGCTATTGCTGGTGCAGGAGAAACAGATGAATCACCAAAAGGAACCATTACTGCAATAGAAATTTGAGGATTTTCATAAGGTGCAAAACCAACAAAAAGTGTATGGTCACTTCTAAGCTGTGATTGTTGAGCAGTACCAGATTTTGCAGCAACATCAATAGGAAAATCTTTAAATGCAGTTCTAAGAGTACCTTTAGGACCTTGTGTAACAAGACGCATACCCTCATATACAGCCTCAAGATTTTCTTCATCAAATTCATGAATATTTTCTATAACTTCTGCAACTTCCTCGAATAATGTTCCGTCAGGATTTGATATTTTGTCTATAATATGCATTTTATATAATGTTCCACCATTTGCAAGTGTAGCTATATATTTAGCCATATTTGCAGATGTAAAGTTATTTACTGACTGACCTATACCAGCACGTATTGAATCACCATCAGTCCATCTTGTTTGACTTGAACTTGCATCAGGATTTTGTGACTTTACAGTTCTTTCTTTATATTCTGCTGATGCCATATTAGGCATAGTTTCGCCAATCTCTATACCAGTATAAGTATTAAGTCCGAATATAGCCATATATTCATTTAATGTATTTATACTGTTAAGTGTTGTATTTTCTTGAGCATTTCCCATTCTATACATTGTTTCATAAAAATAATAGTTACAAGAAACCTCAAGAGCTTCAGAAACATTTATTGAACCATGAACACCAGAATTATATGCCCAACATTTAGCATAAGGCCAACCTGCTTTAGTAAATGTACCTGTATCAGTTATAGTAGAGTAAGGAGTTATTACACCTGTTTCAAGTCCTGCAAGAGCAGTAACCATTTTAAGTGTAGAACCCGGAGCTTTTTTTTCACTTACAGGTCTATTTACAAGAGGTGTTGAAGGGTCTTGAAGAAGATTATTATAGTATTCATTATCAAAATTATTTACAAGTCTGTTATTATCATATGATGGATATGTTACAAGAGCAAGAACTTCTCCGCTATCAACTTTTGATACAACAACAGAGCCTGTGCAAGGGTCAAGACCTGTTTCATAAGGTTTAAGGTCTGATGATTTTAATTTTTCTATAACTACTGTAAGAGGGCTTTTATTACCTGCTCTAACACTATCTATATAAGCTTCATCACCTGTTATAACACCTTGTTCGAAAAGAATAAGTGTAAGTTGACGTAATGAAATTTCTCCACTTTCTATACAATTTACAATTATTGTTTTTGCTGTTTCAACATCTTCACTATTATCAGCTGAAAGTTGTGAATTTTTTGAAAGAATAATATCTTTTACAACTTTCTGTTCACCGGTTTCGGATTTAAGTATACTTTTTGCTGATATATTATTGCTTTCTACCATTGTTATAAAAAGCTCTGTGGAAGAAACTGTTGAGTCTTTTGAAGAACCTGTTGTAAGACGTACAAGCTGAACTTCAGTAAGATATTTTTCAAGAGCATTAAAAGCTGTCATTTGAAGATTTTTATCTATTGTAAGAAAAACATCTTTACCGCTTATAGGTTCTTTTGTTTCTATTGTATTTATACGACGACCAACGCTGTCAACTTCTACAAGCATTTCGCCGTCTTGTCCATTAAGATTAAGTTCTTCAACTTTTTCTATACCTGTTTTACCAATAACATCATTTAATGAATATATATTTGAACCATCAGGATTTTTATATTGAGAATATTCATCATATTCTTCAGCAGACATACTTCTTATATATCCTACTATGTGTGCAAAATATTCTCCGTCAGGATATACTCTTAAAGAATCAGTATCTATCATAACACCAGGAAGTGTATCTTGATTTTCTTCAATAACTGCTATTGTTTTATCACTTACTTCTATTGCAGCAGTTACAGGCTGATACTTTTTATAACGTATAAGATAAAGAGAATATCTCAAAGAAACCATATCTCTTTTTATTGACTCTGGAAGACATTTTGCTATACCAAAATATTCTACAAGATAATCTATTGTTTCATCAGCAGAGTATTTAAGTTCTTCTCCAGACATTCCTACACTTTGTTTCCAAGACTCTTCTTTTTTTTCGTTATCATCAAACATAAAAGAATATGGTTCTGAAGTTGTAATAGGAACATCACCATATATTTCCTCACCATTTTCTTTTAATATATTTATAAGATTTATAAGCATAAGATTTCTGTCAGTAGAATTAATAGCAAGAGATACTATACCACGTTTTTGTTCTTCAGTATAAGAATTATCTATTTCATATTTTTCATAAAGATATTTAAGTGTATCTGAAGCATTCATATCCAAGTCGGATTTTTCCATTCCAATAGATTGTTTCCATTCCTTTTCAGCTTTTTTATCATTGTTAAAAAGAAACTCAGGATTTTCGGAATTGGATATAGGTAGAGTGCTTTCTAAAGTAAGACCTTGTGAAAAAATCTGTTCTGCTATTATATTAAGAATATTGTTTCTTGATTGTGAAAAATCAATATTTATACTATCATCTATTTTTACGGAAAATGCAACTTGATTTGTAGCAAGAGGTCTACCGTATCTATCATATATAGAACCACGTGAAGCAGGAATTGCCACAGGGTTCATTATACTTGTTTTAAGTTCTTGTTGATATTTTTCTCCGTTTAATATTTGAAGATAAAAAAGACGAATAACAAGTATCAAAAAAAGTACGGATATTCCGCAAAAGACTATGAATATTCTGCTTTTTAAAAGTTCTGAAAGTCTTTCAAAAAAACTTTTCATGTAAACCTCCTTTTAAAGCAACCAACTAAAAAAGTCTGTATCTATATTTTTCTTTATCTTCAAGCCAATCGTTTAAAGCAAAAAGAAGTCTATAAATTATTATTGAAAATACTGCTGTATATACCATTTCCGGTATTATAAGATGTATAAGAAAATAAAAATATTCTGTATTTCCACTAAATAAAAAACCAGTAAGATAAATTATATTTTCATATATAAATACAGCAATAGCTGAAATCATAATTGGTAAAAGATAATTTTCTCTGTAAAGATGGTGAAAACTTCTTCCACATAAATATCCTGTCAACATACCAAGAAGACCATAAAATCCAAATGATGTACCAAAGAATATATCTGTCAAAATACCCGAAAAGCAGCCTACGGCTGCTCCTTCGGTACGTCCACGTAAAATAGCATAAGAAATAATAATTATAATAGAAGTATTTGGAATTATGTTTGCTATTCGTATTGCTTGAAAAAGTGTAGATTGTAAAATTAAATTTAAAATAAGAATAAGGCTTGTTGTAATTATTCTTGTTCTCAATCTTCCACCTCCTCATTTTGACTGCTTACATCAGACATTTTGCCGTTTTCGCTTATTATAAGTATTGTGTCAAGGTGTTTGAAATCAACATGAGGTTCTATTATTGCATATTTAGTAAGACCATTAGAATCTGTTTTTACCTCTTTTACAACACCTATACTTATACCAGGTGGATATACATCACTTAAATGTGAAGTTATTATTTCATCACCTTCCATTATTTCTGCATCGGAATTAATATATTCCATTTTACATAAGCCGTCGTTCATAAGTGTATAATCACCTTTTACAATTCCAAGGTCACCTGTTCTTACACTCATTGCAGAAACAGAACTTCTACTATCAAGTATACTCATTCCTTTTGAATAAGTATATCCTGCTTCTGTTATTTTACCAACAAGACCACCTTCAGCGGTAAGAACCATATTTGCAGAAATACCATCTTTTGTACCTTTGTCCATAACAAATATATTATACCAATTTCCGGGGTCTTTTGCTATTATTTGAGAAGCTGTTGTATCATAAGCAGCATATTTTTGTGCAATTTCAAGAAGTGCAGAAAGCTTCTTATTTTCTTCATCAAGGAGAGAAAGTCTTTTATTTTCTCTTTCAAGACGTTCTATTTCTGATTTTAATTCTTCATTTTCAGCCTTAAGGTCCGATTGATTTTTTATATTATGAAATTTATCATCAAAAAATGAAGAAATATTAGTTGATACCTTTTGTAAAGGTGTAACTATAAAACCTAAAGTACTTTCAATGAAATTAGCATTACCAGTTTTACCTGCTGTAAATACAGAGGCGACAAGGAGAAAAATAGCAAGCACTATTAATATTTGTTTTTTATAACTTTCAAAAAATTTCAATGGAAACTCTCCTTTTAATAGCCTAAAAACAAAATAAAAATTAGAATCTTATTTTTCTTGGTGAAACAAGAACTGATTTTAATGTATCTATATGTTCAAGAACAAGTCCTGTACCCATAGCAACACAGTTTAAAGGTTCGTTTGCAATATTTACAGGCATACCTGTTTCAGAAGTTATAAGTTTATCAAGACCGCTTAATAAAGCACCGCCGCCAGTAAGAGTTATACCACTTTCCATAATATCAGCAGCAAGTTCTGGTGGAGTTGCTTCGAGTGTCTGTTTAATAGTTTCTACTATTGAAAATACAGGTTCATGAAGTGCTTCCATAATTTCAGGTGAAGTTATCTGTATTGTTTTTGGAAGTCCTGTTATAAGGTCACGACCTCTAATATCCATAGTTTCTTCTGTTTCTTTTGGGAAAGCTGAACCTATTGTTATTTTTATTTCTTCGGCTGTTCTGTCACCAATAGCAAGGTTATATTCTTTTTTGATGTAGTTTACAATATATGAATCAAATTCATCACCAGCAACACGTAAAGAAGTACTTGTAACTATACCACCAAGAGAAATTACAGCAACTTCACTTGTACCACCACCAATATCAACAACCATACTTCCAGTAGGTTCTTCAACAGGAAGTCCAGCACCTATTGAAGCAGCCATAGGTTCTTCTATAAGATAAGTATCTTTATCTTTTGAACCAGCAGATATAGCAGCTTCTATGATAGCTCTTTTTTCAACTTCAGTAGCACCAGAAGGTACACAAACAACAACTCTTGGTTTTGGACCAAACATTGAACGAACATAAGCTTTTCCTATAAAATAACGAAGCATAGCTTGTGTTGTATCAAAATCAGCAATAACACCGTCTTTCATAGGTCTTATTGCAACTATATTACCAGGAGTACGTCCAATCATTTCTTTAGCTTCATTTCCAACAGCAAGAACTTCTCTTGTTTGAGTATTTATAGCAACAACAGATGGTTCATTAACAACTATTCCTTTCCCTTTCATATAAACCAAAGTGTTTGCAGTACCAAGGTCTATACCCATATCCTTTGTAAACATATAAAAATTTCTCCCTTCAAAATTGTAAGATATTACTATTATATTCAAATTTTAAAAATATAAAAATATAGTTTTTTAATTATAATATAAGATTTTGATGTAAAAAATCAATACTATTAATAATACCTCTTTTTTTCGGTAATTTCAACACTTTAGACCATTATCAAATATTAAAAAATTTTTAAGATGATAATATTTTTTGTATAAAATAAATAAAAAAATATAAAATGGCAGCAATATAATTTTAATGTAAAAAATATAGTACATATTAAATTTTTATGTTTAAAAAGTATGAAAAAATTTTTACTTAATTTTGTTAAAGATGTAGATATATAAAATAATATTAAAATAATATTGAAATTTTTATAAATTTAGTTTAAAGTTATTTTGTTAAGAAAATACTACAAAAAAATAGGCAAAACATTTATATTGTTTTGCCTTTTTATATTTTAAGGTTTTAAAAACCTGTACAATAAAATATTATGTGTATTTTTAAGGAGGAGAATTATGAAAAAATTTTTGGGTATTACACTTGCTTTAGTAATGGCATTAAGTGCATTTACTGGTTGTAGTAGCAGTTCTAGCACTAATGAAGCAAATGATAATAACACAACAGTTGAAACAGAAGGCGGCTCTGAAGGTGTTATGCCAGCCATAGCTAAGGAGGACATAAAAATAGGAGTTATCCATATTTCAAACCCTGCTGAAGGTTCTGGTTATACATATACACATGACCAAGGTATAGTTGCAATGCAAAAAGAAATTGGTCTTGATGATAGTCAGATTATAAGAAAAAATGACGTTGCAGATGATGACCCAACAGCAATAGAAACAGCTATGCTTGAATGTATAGAAGAAGGTTGCAATGTAATTTTTGCTACTAGCTGGGGATATATGGATACATGTGAACTTCTTGCAGAAGAATACCCAGATGTTATATTCTCACATGGTACAGGTTATAAATCAAACGGAAAAAACTTTAATAACTACTTCGGTAGAATTTATCAATCAAGATACCTTACAGGTATTGCTGCTGGTTTAAAAACAGAAACAGATAAAATCGGTTATGTAGCAGCTTGGGGAAAAGATAACTCAGAAGTTACAGGTGGTGCAAATGCCTTTGCTATGGGTGTAAATGCTGTAAATCCTGATGCTAAAGTTTATGTAAAAACAACAAATAGCTGGTTTGACCCAGAAGGTGAAAAACAAGCAGCAGATGCTCTTATAGCAGAAGGTTGTGACGTTATAGGTCAGCATTGTGACACTCCAAACCCACAGCTTGCAGCAGAAGCAGCAGGTGTTTATGGTGTAGGTTATAATTCTGATATGTCAAAAGATGCTCCAAAAGCTGTTTTAACATCAACAATATGGAACTGGGGAGCATATTATACATATGCAGTACAGTCAATAATTGACGGAAAATGGACAGGCGAAAACTATTTTGGTGGAATTCATGAAGGTCTTGTTGATTTAGCTCCTTTAGCAGATTTCTGTGCAGAAGGAACAGTTGAAAAAATCGAAGAAGAAAAAGCAAGAATTGAGTCTGGAGAATGGGACGTATTTACAGGTCCTATTGAAACAAATACAGGTGAAGTTATTGATGCAGAAGGAAAAGGACTTGATGATGCTACTATAACAGGTGGTATAAACTGGTATTTTAAAAACATAGTTGAAAAATAATTTATAAATGAAAGGGGCGGTCTTTTTTATGACCGCCTTTTTAAAAGATAATAGATATTGAGGTGACTTATGGATAATGAAAATACAGTTAAATATGCTATTGAGTGTAAAGGTATAACTAAAACATTCGGAAGTGTTGTAGCAAATGACAATATAGAATTAACAGTTAAGTATGGTGAAATATTAGCACTTCTTGGTGAAAATGGTTCTGGTAAAACAACACTTATGAATATGCTTTCTGGTATATATCATCAGGATAAAGGTACAATATATATAGGTGGAGAAGAAGCAAATATAAATTCTCCTGTTGATGCTATGAGTCTTGGTATTGGTATGATACATCAACATTTTAAACTTGTTGAAGTTTTTAGTGCAGGGGACAATATTATTCTTGGCACAGAAAAAAAGAAAATGAAACCAAAGGCTTTAAAAGAAGAAATAAGAAATATAAGTAAAAATCTTGGTCTTGAAATTGACCCTGATAAGAAGATTTATAATATGTCTGTAAGTGAAAAGCAAACTGTTGAAATATTAAAAGTTATATATAGAGGGGCAAAAATACTTATACTTGATGAACCTACTGCTGTTTTAACACCACAAGAAACAGAAAAGCTTTTTGCACTTTTAAGAAAAATGAAAGAACAAGGCTGTGCCATAATAATTATTACTCATAAACTTAACGAGGTTATGGCAATAAGCGATAGAGTAACAATACTTAGAAAGGGTAAAAGTATTGATACAGTAAATACATCTGAAACTAACGAAAAACATCTTACAGAGCTTATGGTTGGACGTCCTGTAAGTCTTGAAATAGAAAGAAATGAAGTTGAAAATAAAGAAAAAATACTTAAAATAGTGGACCTTACCGTTATGAAAGGTGACGGAACAAAAGCACTTGATGATATTTCTTTTAATATAAAAACTGGTGAAATTCTTGGAGTTGCGGGAGTTGCCGGAAGCGGACAAAAAGAACTTTGCGAAACAATAGCAGGTCTTATGCCAGCAAAACAAGGTGCTATACTTTATAAAAAAGAAAATATTATAGGTAAAAGTCCTTCAGAAATAATTAAACTTGGTATAAGTATGAGTTTTGTACCGGAAGATAGGCTTGGAATGGGGCTTGTTGCATCTATGGGTATGGTTGATAACATGCTCTTAAAATCATATAAAGATAAAAAAGGATTTTTTGTTGATAGAAAACCTGCAAGAGAACTTGCAAAAAAACTTAAAGATAAACTTAAAGTTGTAACACCTAGTATTGACACGCCAGTAAGACTTATGTCAGGTGGTAATGTTCAAAAAGTTCTTTTGGGAAGAGAAATTGAGTCAAATCCAAATCTTTTAATAACTGCATATCCTGTAAGAGGTCTTGATATTAATTCTTCATATACAATATATGACCTTTTAAATGAGCAAAAAGAAAAAGGTGTTGCTGTTATATTTATTGGTGAGGACCTTGACGTTTTACTTGAGCTTTCAGATAGAATAATGGTACTTTGTCATGGAAAAATAACAGGTATTGTTGATGCAAGAAAAACTACAAAAGAAGAAATAGGTATACTTATGACAGGTGGAACAATAGGAGAGGAAGAAGAAAATGACTAATCAGGCTGTTCAAAAATCAAAAGAACCTTTTGCACGTATAGTAAAAAAATCTGAAATGTCAGGAAAAAATGTTGCTATATTAAGAATTATGGCATTTCTTCTTGCTATTGTTGCTGGAGGTGTATTCATACTTTGTATAGGTGAAAATCCTTTTGCTGTTTATGGTGCAATAATATCAGGTGCTTTTAGAAGTGTTATGGCTTTTCAAGGTACTGTAAAAATAATGATACCATTGCTTATAACATCTTTAGGTGTTACATTAGCATTTAAAATGAAATTTTGGAATATAGGTGCTGAAGGTCAAATTATAATGGGTGCAATATTTGCTTCATATTTTGCACTTTTTCATGACACTCTTAATCATACACTTCTTATATTCGCTATGTTTATAGCAGGAATTATAGGTGGTGGATTATGGGGGCTTATACCAGCATTTTTTAAATCTAAATTTGATACAAATGAAACACTTTTCACACTTATGCTTAATTATATAGCATTACATATTGTTTCATATCTTAGAGATGGTCCTTGGATGGACCCCGGTTCTCAAGGATATTCAAAAATTGCTACATTCTCAAAAAATGCAATGCTTGATAGAGTTATGGGAGTACATATAGGTTGGATTATAGCTATAATACTTACTGTTTTTGTATTTATATATATTAAATATACAAAACAGGGATATGAAATAAGTGTTGTTGGAGAAAGTCATGAAACAGCACGTTATGCAGGTATGAATGTAAAACTTATTACACTTCGTACAATGTTTTTAAGTGGTGCAATATGTGGTATTGCAGGAATGGTACAAGCAACAGGCTCTGACAAAACACTTACAACAGCTGTTGCCGGAGGTGTAGGTTTTACTGCTATTATAGTTGCGTGGCTTGCACAGCTTAACCCTGTAATGATATTTATAATATCATTCCTTTTTAGTGTACTTGAAAAAGGAAGCAGTGTTTTACAATCATCATATGGTCTTTCAACAGATTGTGCCGATGTACTTCAAGGAATAATACTTTTCTTTGTACTTGGTTGTGAACTTTTTGTAAGATATAAATTTGTATTTCGCAAAAAAGGAGGTGCCTAAAAAATGGATATGTTTTTAAATATATTTGTTGCAGCAGTACTTGCGGGTACACCTCTTTTATTTGGTACCGTAGGTGAAATAATAAATGAAAAAGTAGGACATCTTAATCTTGGTGTTGAAGGTATGATGTCAATAGGTGCTTGTGCCGGATTTATGGCAGGATATGTTACAGATAACTTTATTATTGCAATTATTGCTTCATTTGTTGCAGCAGCTCTTGCATCTTTAATATATGCTGTTCTTACTGTAACATTTATGGCAAATCAAAATGTAACAGGTCTTACACTTACAATATTTGGTATTGGTCTTTCAAACTTTATAGGTATATATATGCTTGGAAAATCAGAAACAGGAACTTTAAAACTTCCTGAAAATATAACAGCTCAAATGAGAGATATACATATACCTATGCTTAGTGATATACCTATAATTGGTAAAATGTTTTTCTCATACAATCCTTTTGTGTATATGGGAATAATAATAGCAATAGCAATGGGATTTTATCTTTATAAAACAAGACTTGGTCTTAATTTAAGAGCCATAGGTGAAAATCCTGCTGCTGCTGATGCTGCTGGTATAAAAGTTACAAAACTTAAATATATTAATCTTATTATCGGTGGAGGAATTTGTGGTATTGGTGGAGCATATTGTTCAATGATTATAAACGGTGGTGTATGGATAAGTAATAACGTAGGTGGTCTTGGTTGGATTGCTGTTGCACTTGTTATATTTGCTTCTTGGAAACCTGTAAATGCAATATGGGGTTCATTTATATTTGGTGCATTACGTGTGCTTAAATATTATATACCAAAAACAGTATTTCCTTTTCCTAATGCTTTTTATGATATGCTTCCGTTCCTTATAACAGCTATTGTTCTTGTTATAACATCAATAAAACAATCTAAAGAAAATAATATTCCTGAAAGTTGTGGTATAAACTACTTTAGGGAAGAAAGATAATAAAAAATGTGACGGGTTTTCCGTCACATTTTTGTTTTTATAATTCTCGTCTACCTTCTAATGCCCTTGAAAGTGTTACTTCGTCAACATATTCAAGGTCACCACCAACAGGCACACCATTTGCTATTCTTGTAACTTTTATACCCATTGGTTTTAAAAGACGGCTAATATACATAGCTGTTGCTTCACCTTCAACATTTGGGTTTGTTGCAAGTATAATTTCCTCTATATCAGTATTATTTTGAATTCTTGTAAGAAGTTCTTTTATTTTTATATCAGAAGGTCCTACTCCTGTCATTGGTGAAATTGCTCCATGTAAAACATGATATAAACCATTAAATTCTTTTGTTCTCTCATATGCTGCCATATCCCTTGGGTCTTCAACAACCATAATTATATTATGATTTCTTTTTGTATTTGAACATACAGGACAAGGGTCATCATCTGTAAGATTGCAACATACAGAACAATAATGAACATTTTCAATAGCATCACGTATTGCATCTGATAAAGCCATTGCTTTTTCTTTAGGCATATTTATAACATGAAAAGCAAGTCTTTGAGCAGATTTTCCACCTATTCCGGGGAGAGAGGCAAACTCTTCTATAAGTTTTGTTATTGGGTCACCGTAAAAGTTCATGGCTTAGAAAAGACCTCCGCCAAGTCCTCCTGTGACTTTAGACATTTCTGAATTATACATTTCATCAGCCTGACGAATAGCTTCATTTACAGCTGAAAGAACAAGGTCTTCAAGCATTTCAACATCATCTGGGTCAACAACTTCAGGATTGATTTTTATAGATTTTATTTCTTTTTTACCTGAAATAACAATTTTTACAGCTCCACCACCAGAAGACATTTCAAGAGTTTTTTCTCCTAAAGCTTCCTGTGTTTCAAGCATTTGTTTTTGCATTTTCTGGGCTTGTTTCATAAGGTTATTCATATTCATTCCGCCCATACCACCCATTGGGTTAAATCCTCTTGCCATAATTTTTAAATCCTCCTAAATTTGGTTTTTTTATATTTTACAGTATACTTGATTTTGTTGCAACATTATCATGAAATATCAGCATCAGGGAATATATTAGTCATAAGACTTGCCCAGTCATCATCTTCGGAAGATGAATTTTCATCACCATATGTTAAAGAATGCCATTTTGAATATTCATCTTCTGTTGTTGTTGCAATTTCAAAATCTTTACCTGTTTTTTCATCAATAAGTTCTTTTATGCTTTGTAAATTATTTTTTATTATACTTTCTTCAAAAGACTTTTCACAAGAAATATATACGGTTTCAGAGTCTTTTTGTCTTAATTCACTTTTAAGAAGCATTCCTCTTAAAGGCATATCGAAGTTTTCGCACATATCAAGCCACATATCTTTAAGTCTTTTAAAATCATCACTTTCGGCTCTTGGTCTTATAGGTTTTTTAACCTCTTTTTTAGGCTGTTGTGATGATTTTTCAATAGTAGCTGATATTTTAATACCGTCTTTAACTACTCTTTCTATGGCGGTAATTCTTGCAAGAAGTCCGTCAAAACTTTTTTCTGCTGAAGGTGTACAAAGTTTTATAAACATTACTTCAAGAAGTATTCTTTCATTATCAGAATACTTTATTTCATTTGATAATGCAGAAAATGTTTTTATAAGATATATAAGTTCATCTGAATTAGTTATTTTGCATTGTGTTTTTAAATCTTTTATATTTTCTTTTGACATATCAAGAAGGTTTGAAGGGTCTTCAACAGAATATGCAACAAGAAGGTTTCTTAAATGCTCTATAAATTCAGAAACAAACTGTTTTACATCTCTACCTTGCATAACAACTTCTTCTACTATATCCATAAGTCTTTTTATATCTCTGTTAAAAAGAGCTTTTGCTGTATCAAAAAATACTGCTGTATCAACAGCACCTGAAATATCAATTACTTTTTCAAGTGTTATTCTTTCACCATGGAAAAATGAAAGACATTGGTCAAGAATACTTAATGAATCACGCATTGAACCGTCAGCAAGATGAGAAATATATCTTAAAGCATCTTTATCAGCTTCAATGTTTTCATTTTCAAGATATTTTTGTAATGTATTTACAATATCATCTGATGTTATTCTTCTAAAATCAAATCTTTGACATCTTGAAAGTATTGTTACAGGTACTTTTTGAGGGTCTGTTGTTGCAAGTATAAATATAACATGAGCCGGTGGTTCTTCCAATGTTTTCAAAAGAGCGTTAAATGCCCCCGGTGAAAGCATATGAAATTCATCGATTATATATACCTTATATTTTCCTTCGGTAGGTGGATATTTTACTTCTTCTCTTATTTCTCTAATGTTATCAACGCTGTTGTTTGATGCAGCATCAATTTCAATTACATTTACGCTTCTTCCTTCTGCCATAGCAACACAAGGGCTACATTTTCCACAAGGTTCACCATTTTCTAAATGTTCACAATTTATTGCTTTTGCAAATATTTTTGCAGTTGATGTTTTTCCTGTACCTCGTGTTCCACAAAAGAGATATGCATGAGATATTCTATCATTATTTATTTGGTTTTTTAATGTTTTTACAATATGTTCCTGACCAACAACACCTTCAAATGTGTCAGGACGATATTTTCTATATAAAGCTGTATATGACATAAATCAACTCTCCAAAAAGAATTTTTTTAATAAAACTATTTAATATTTTATCATATATTTTAACTTGTGTAATCTTTTTTTGATTTTTTACTTCTATTAATGTATTATTATAAATTATGGGAGATGATAAACATTGAAAAAAATAAATAAAAATAAAATTAATGCAATAATGTATATTATTACAGTTATATTTTCTATTGTATTTATAATAGTTGGAAATAGAATTTTTACTGGAAAATCAACACTTTGGCAAGGTCAAAATGGTATGGCAGAAAAGGCTAGAGTAATAGAAATAAAAAATATTAGTACAGATGATTATAATATAGATGAATATACAACTATGTCTAATACAACAATAACATTTAAGGCTGAAATATTAAGTGGTGAATATAAAGGTAAAATAGTAAATGGAGTACAAAATATAGATAATTTTTCACCATATGTAACAAGACAAATTGAAGAGGGGGACAAAGTTCTTATTACACATGATGAAGGTGAAAATACTGATATTTCAAAAGATTGGATATATTCAGAAATATTAAGAACAGATAAACTTGTTATACTTGGTATTATATTTCTTTTATTAATACTTATTTTTGGCGGAAAAAAAGGATTTAATACTATTGTTTCATTAGGATTTACTTGTCTTTCTATATTTGGAGTGTTTGTTCCTTCTGTTCTTGCAGGAGCAAATATTTATATAACATCTATTGTTATATGTTTGTATACAATTATTATGACACTTATAATAGTAAATGGTTGTGATAAAAAAACTCTTTCAGCAACAATAGGCTGTTTTTCGGGGGTTCTTTTGGCAGGTGTACTTACACTTATAATGAATAAGACTTTGCATCTTACAGGAGTTTTAGATGAAACATCAATACATATAACATTACTTGATACAGAAAAGCCTATTGACCTTTTAGGTATAATATTCGGTTCTATAATAATAGGTGCTATGGGAGCTGTAATGGACGTTTCTATGTCTATTTCATCATCACTTTATGAACTCTCTAAAAAAGTCAAATATGCTGATTTTTCAATGCTTTTAGGTTCAGGATTTACAATAGGTAGAGATATTATGGGAACTATGGCTAATACTTTAGTACTTGCTTATATAGGTAGCTCTCTTTCAACAGTATTATTACTTATAATATATAATCCTAATATTTTAAGTCTTATGAATAGAGAAATGGTTGTTGTTGAGATACTTCAGGCACTTGTTGGAAGTATAGGTATACTTTTTGCAATACCGTTTACTTCTTTTATAGCTGCTTTTCTTTATTCAAAACATAATAAAAAACAAGAAAACATAATGGAAACTGAATTTTATGATATGGAGGAATAAAAATGAAAAATACTTTTATATTTGACCTTGATGGAACTCTTTTAAATACTCTTAATGATTTGGCAGACAGTACTAATTTTGCACTTTCAAAAAATGGATATAAAGAAAGAACTGTTGATGAAGTAAGACGTTTTGTAGGTACAGGTGTTAAAAATCTTATGATTAAGGCTATACCTCAAGGGGAAAGTGATGGAATGATAGAAAAATGTATAGCCGATTTTAAAGAACATTATTCAGTAAATATGAGAAATAAAACAAAGCCTTATGACGGAATTATGACACTTCTTAAAACACTTAAAGAAAAAGATATGAATGTTGGTGTTGTATCAAATAAATTCGATAAAGCTGTAAAAGAGCTTTGCAAAGAATATTTTGGTGACCTTGTTGATATAGCTGTTGGTGAAAGAGAAGGAATAGCTAAAAAACCTGCTCCAGATAGTGTTATTGAAGCTATGAGAATTCTTGGTGCAAATAAAGAAGAAGTTCTTTATATAGGTGATTCAGACACAGATATGGAAACAGCAATTAATGCTGATGTTGACTCAATAGGTGTAACTTGGGGATTTAGAGATAAAGAACTTTTGATTGAAACAGGGGCAAAATATATAGCTGAAAAACCTATTGATATACTTAATATAGCTAAAATATAAATAATAGTAAAATTTTGTTATTGTTTTTATACAAAAATTTGTGTTAAAATATATATATAATTAATGAAAAAATATAATTCTATTGACTTTATGTAATGCATAATATATAGTATAGGTGTAGCCAATAAAATATATTTTTGGATTGTTACTGGAAAGGCAGGCAAAACCAATTTTGATTTATAGGGATAGTTTTATACTTTTATATAAATCAAAGTTGGTTTTTTTTTATCCCAGAAGGTGAGAACATAGCTATGAAAATAGATAAAATAATAAATAACAATATCGTAAGCTGCATTGATGATGACGGAAAAGAAGTTGTCGTTATGGGTAGAGGTATTGGATTTGGTACTAAATCAGGAAAAGTTATTAAAAATGAAAAAATAGAAAAAGTATTCAGAATAGACGATGAAACAGGTCTTGAAAAGTTTAAAGAGCTTTTGAGAAAAATGCCTTTAGAATATATATCTGTTTCAACAGATGTAATATCTTATGCAAAACGTGTACTTAATAGAAAACTTAATCAAAATATATATATTACTCTTACTGACCATATAAGTTTTGCTATACAACGTTTTAAAGATGGAATTGCTTTTTCAAATCCTTTACTTAATGATATAAAAACTTTCTATAAAGAAGAATATCTTATAGGGGAATATGCTATAAATCTTATTAAAGAAAAAATAGGTGTAAATATGTCACCTGAAGAAGCAGGGTTTATAGCAATACATATAGTAAATGCAGAATATGAAAGTAATTTAAAAGATATTACAGATATTACAAACCTTATACATAAATCATTTGATATAGTAAAAGATTATTTTTCAATGAATATTGATGAAACTACTTTAGATTATCAAAGATTTATAACACATCTTAGGTTTTTGGCACAAAGAATTGTTAGTGATAATATGCTTAATAGTGATAATACTGAATTTAATAATATTATAGCTAATATGTATCCAGAAGAATATAAATGCAGTATGAAAATACGAGAAACTATAAAAGAAATTTATAATAAAACCGTCACAGATGAAGAAACAGTATATCTTGCTGTACATATAAAAAGACTTAGAAGTTAATATATTATTTATATTTTGTAAGGAGGAGTTTCAAATGTTTGGTGGATTAAAAAAATTATTTGGTGGAAAAGATGAAATAAAAATTTTATCACCAATAGAAGGTGAAGCAGTATCAATAAAAGAAGTATCAGACCCTACTTTTAGCGAAGAACTTCTTGGAAAAGGTATTGCAATAAAACCTAAAAAAGGAAGAGTTGTTGCTCCTGTTAATGGAACACTTACAGTTTTATTTGATACAAAACATGCAATAAGTATAACATCAGATGAAGGTGTTGAAATTCTTATACATGTTGGTCTTGATACAGTAACTCTTAAAGGTGAGCATTATAAGGCTTATAAAACTCAAGGCGATAAAGTCAAAGCAGGAGAACTTATACTTGAATTTGATGTTGATGCAATAAAAGAAAAAGGCTTTGATGTTATAACACCTGTTATTATATGTAATTCATCAGAATATCCTAATATGAATGTTCATACAGGTGATGTAAAAGAGCTTGATACAATAATTGAGCTTTAATAATTTTAATAATTAATGGAATTAGTCCATAAATATGGATTGATTTATAAAAAAATATTATATTAAAGAAAGGGGTATATTACTATGATGAAATTTTTCCAAAAATTAGGTAAATCATTAATGCTTCCTGTTGCGTGTCTTCCAGCAGCCGGTATACTTATGGGTATTGGTTACATACTTGCACCCGGTGTTATGGCTGGAGCAGCAGTAGCGGAATTAAATGGTTATGCAACAAGCGGTGCACTTTATACTATTGGATTTTTCTTAATTAAAGCAGGTGGCGCACTTATTGATAACATGCACTGGCTTTTTGCTATTGGTGTTGCTGTTGGTATGTCAGATGATGGCGACGGAACAGCAGGTCTTGCAGGTCTTGTATCATTCCTTATGATTACAACACTTTTAAATTCCGGTACAGTTGCAGGTCTTACAGGAGCTGAAGCTGACCCAGCTTTTGCAAAAATTCAAAATCAGTTTGTTGGTATTTTAGCAGGTATTATAGGTTCAAAATGTTATAATAAATTTAAAGGAACAAAACTTCCAGATGCACTTGCATTCTTTAGTGGTAAACGTGCAGTTGCTATTGTAACAGCACTTGCTTCAATAGTAGCAGCAGCTATATTATTCTTTGTATGGCCAGTATTATATGGATTACTTGTAAAACTTGGTGAAACATTCTTAGGTATGGGTGCAGTTGGTGCTGGTATATATGCATTCTTCAACCGTTTACTTATTCCATTTGGTCTTCACCATGCTCTTAACTCAGTATTCTGGTTCGACGTTGCAGGAATTAATGACCTTGGAAACTTCTGGGGTGGCACAGGTGTTTATGGACAGACAGGTATGTATATGACAGGATTTTTCCCATTCATGATGCTTGGTCTTCCAGCTGCTTGTCTTGCTATGTATCATTCAGCAAAACCAGGCAAAAAGAAAATGGTTTATGGTCTTCTTGCTTCAGCAGCTTTCTGTTCAATATTAACAGGTGTTACAGAACCTATTGAATTCTCATTTATGTTCCTTGCACCAGGTCTCTATTTAATCCACGCTTTACTTGCAGGTATTACAGCAGGTATTACAGTTGCTCTTCCAGTAAGAGTTGGTTTCTCATTCTCAGGTGGTGCTATTGACTGGATTTTAAGTTCATTTACACCATTAGCACAGAACCCTTGGATGATACTTCCAATAGCAGTTGTTGTTGGTATAGTTTATTATGTTGTATTCCGTGCAGCAATTAAAGCTTTCAACTTCAAAACACCAGGTCGTGAAGATGACGATACAGATGAAACAAAAGTAACACTTTCAAATAACAACTTTACAGAAGTTGCTAAAATAATACTTGAAGGTGTTGGTGGTAAAGAAAATCTTACAAGTATTGATAACTGTATTACAAGATTAAGACTTGAAGTTAAAGACCAATCTCTTGTAAATGAAAAATTAATCAAATCAGCAGGTGTTGCAGGTGTTATGAGACCTGGAAAAACAAGCGTTCAGGTTATTGTTGGTACACAGGTACAATTTGTTGCTGATGAATTCAAAAAACTCGCAAAATAATATTTTTTTAGGAGTATCCCTTTGGGGATACTCTTTTTTTTTATTTTGTTATTATACCTTTGTCACATATAAATATTATAATTCGTTTTATAAGTGAAAGGGGTGAAAATATGAATGATTGGAAAACAAGAGAAAAAGCTGAAAGTTTTGTAAATATGTATTCAGATATAATATTAAGAATATGTATAAC
Source organism: uncultured Clostridia bacterium (assembly GCA_944379995.1). GTDB lineage: Bacteria > Bacillota > Clostridia > Lachnospirales > Anaerotignaceae > Fimicola. Next base: position 6,067 of record CALWGF010000004.1, on the reverse strand, counting down.
ATATTCACTTTCAAAAGAAGATGCATTTGATATATGTCAAAATACATATATAAAACTTATGGAAAAGAATATAGTTTTTGAAGATTATAAAAAAGAAAGGTCATATATAATAAAAATAGCTGTAAATCAATGTAAAGATATACTTAAAAGTAGTAGATTTAATAAAAATATACCTATTTATGATTATGAAAATACTGATTTTTCTCATAGTCGTTATGATGAAATGGAACTTTTGGATATTATAAAAAAACTCCCTACAAAATATAGGGAAATAATATATTTTTATTGTATTGAAGGTTTTACATCAGAGGAAACATCAGATATTGTTGGTATTTCTGCTGCTGCTGTAAGAAAAAGATTAAGTCGTGCAAGAGATATGCTAAAGAAATATATGGAGGTGGATTATGAATAACTTTAAAAATAATTTTGATAACATAAAATTTAGTGATGAAGAAAAAGAACAGCTTACAAATAAAATATTTGAAGCTGTACAAAATGAAAAATTTGTTACAAAAAAGAAAATAATACCTCTTAAATTTATATTAGTAGCTATTATTATTACTTTATGTATTTCCGGTGGAGAATATGCAGCTATTAAATTTGAAAATATTATACAAAGTAAAATTAAAGGTTCTGATACTGCTATTTCACAATTTAGTGAAAAGGTTTCAAAACTTGGAATTGTGCAAACTTGGAATGGTTGGACAATTACAATTACAGATATTGCAGGAGATAGTGAAAATATAATGATAGGTTTTGAAATTAAATCCCCTGAAAATATAAAGTTTTATAAAGATAGACATTATTCTTTTAGCAGTATTGATATTTCTGTTGAAGATACTTCTCTTATAGGTTGGGGTTCTAATGGTGATAATATTGATGTTGTTGATGAACATACTCTTACAGGTATGACTTCTGCAAATAATCTTTTAGGCGAAAAAGGTGAAAGTTTTGAAGGTAAAACTGCAAAAATAAAATTTAAAGGTTTATATGATACAATTATTGAAAATGCTGGAACAAAAGATTATAAAAGATATGAGATTACAGAGGATTTTAAGGAAATAAGTAAACATAAATGGGTTTTTGATAATGTTCCTTTAGATTTTGAAAACACAGCTATTACAATGCAACCTAACAAAGAAGTTAATATATATGGAGGAAAAGCTACTTTAACAGATATTTCTATTTCTCCTATTTCGGTTACAGTTCGTGTTGAAGGTGGAAGTTGTGAAAGTCATCATTTTAGACCTGTAAGTCATATAGAGGCGTATTCTGATTTACCTACTGAATGGGTTAGTAGTGGAAAATTAGAAGGTAGTGAATATAATGACTTTTGCGACTATGATTTGACTGTAAATGTTGTTATGAAAGATGGAAGTTTTGTTGATTTTAGTAGTAGAAAGGCAAATTGTGAAGATGAAAAAGATATTGCATATATGGAAAGAATATTAAAATCTGATGAAATTATAGATTTGAATAATATTGATTATATAGAGGTTTGTGACGAAAAATTTTATATCGAATAAAAAAATCAGGCTTATGCCTGATTTTTTATTCAACTATTTCAGAAACTTCATAAAGATTTTTTGCTCTATAATAAACAGTATCCAAAACTTCTTTTTTAGGTTCAATCATATCTTTTATAAAAATACTTCTTATACCAGCACTATGTGCAGCTTTAAGACCATTTTCGGAGTCCTCAAGTACAAAAGAATTATCTGCTTTAAATCCACCTACTTCAAGTGCTTTTAAAAATACTTCTGGTTCTGGTTTGTGTTTTACTACATCATCACAAGTTATAAAATGGTCAAAGTAATGAAATACATTTTGTTTTTTTAATATCATTTCAACAACATCTCTTTTACTTGATGTAGCAACAGCAAGAGTTTTATTTTTATTTTTTAATTTGTCAAGAAGTTCTACAAGACCATATTTTAAAGGGACACCTTCAGTTTTATAAATTTCACTTCTTTTTTTAAGATATTTTTCCATAAATTCATAATATGGAAAATCCTTTCCGTATTCTTCAAAAAATCCCGTTGCCATATCTTCATCAGGAACACCTATAAATTGTTTATAAAAATCTAAGTCTAATTTATAACCATTACTTTCTAATTCTTCTTTCCAAATTTTATATGCAACCATTTCGGAGTCTATCATAAGTCCGTCCATATCAAATATAAAATAATCAGCTTTTAAAACCAAAAGTATCTCCTCCTATTTCAATGATTTTTAGTTTTATGATATACTATATTAGCTATTATTACAATTAAATTAATATTAATTCATTAAAGATTTTGATAGGAGAATGAAATGAAAATTATAGTTGCTGTTGATAAAAATTGGGCAATAGGTAAAAATGGAGATTTACTTTTTAGAATTACTGATGATTTAAAAAGATTTAAAGAGATTACAACAGGAAATGTTATAATAACAGGAAGAAAAACACTTGAAACATTTCCAAACAAAAAGCCTCTTTTAAACAGAGTTAATATTGTACTTACATCAAATGATAATTATAAAAATGAAAGTGCTATTATATGTAAAAATATTGATGAGGTTATTGAAAAAGTTAAAAAATATGAAAATAAAGATATTTTTGTTGTTGGTGGTGGAAGTGTATATAATCAAATGATTGATTTATGTGATACTGCTTATGTTACAAAAATAGATTGTTCTGTTGAAAACCCTGACACTTTTATGATAAATCTTGATAGTAGAAAGGACTGGTTTATATTAGAAGAAAGTAATGTGTTTTATGAAAATGATATACCTTTTAAATATGTTACATATAAAAGAAAATTATAAAAAAATTTTTTGTAAAATGAAAGATTTTCATAAAATCGGAAGTCTATTATGTAAAGGGGGTAATCCTCAAAATGGGTGTTAATATTGTACAACAAGAATATGAAAATTATGAAATACACCTTGATGAGCTTATGGATAAGTATGGAAATAGTATTTTAAGGCTGTGTTATATGTATCTTAATGATTATAACCTTGCTGAAGATGCTGTTCAAGATACATTTATTAATGTTTATAGAAGTATGCATACATTTAGAAATGAATGTAATGAAAAAACATGGATAACTAAAATAGCTATAAATGTATGTAAAAGCTATATGAGAAAATCCTGGTTTAAAAGAATTTTTACAACTGATACTCTTAAAGAAGAAGGCTATAATTATAATTTTAATACAAATATTGACCGTGAAAATATTGTCGGTGAAATTATGAAATTACCTCAAAAATATAAAGAAGTAATTTTGCTTTATTATTATTATGAACTTAAAATACCTGAAATATCACAAGTTTTAGGTATTCCTAGCGGTACAGCTTCTATAAGACTTAAAAGAGGACGAGAAAGACTTAAAGAGACATTGGAGGACTGGTATTATGAATAGAATATTTAAACAAGATGTAGATAATATTCTTAAAGATATGTATGTCACCTCAGAAATGAAATCAAAAATAAAAGAGAAAGCATATTCACAAAATAATAAAAGAATAATATCTTTTAGTAAAGTTGCTGTTTGTGTTGCAGCTATATTTGCTTTTTCAGCCTGTGTAATAGGTGCTACATCTATATTTGAAAAAGTAAAAGAAAAACTTGGTAATACATATGAAACAGGTATATTAAAAGCTATACCACCAAAAGAAAATACTATTTATAATAATATAAGTATTGATACAGCAGCAGCTATGACTGATGGAAATTCTGCTGTTGCATATATTGTAATAGATGATAAAGAAACTGTTAAAAGAATAGATGATACAGCTAAAATATCAAAGCTTAATATTAATCTTGTTGAAGGTAATAATTCTATGGGTTATACTGTTGAGTCTGTGGGATATGATAAAAATAAAGATACTGTAATAATGAAAATTAGTATAGACGGTAAAAATCTTGAAAATAAAGAAATATCACTTGAAGCTACTGATATAATGAGTGGACTTGAAAGTAAATCATATGATACAAAAGGATATAAAATTTCTGATATAATAAATGAAAATGCAACATTTATAGAGGCTGACAAAGGTGCTTATAATACAGAAGAAGGCACTATTGAAGAATATAAAATGCTAAAGCCAGATGAAATTAATATACCTATAAATAATGATAAAACAATATATATTTCAAATTGTGCAATTAAAGACGGAAAGTTATATGTACAATATAAATATAAAGCTGAAATACCAAATCAAGGAAGTTTATATTTTAGATTTAATAGTGGTTTAGATGACTATTATAATATGCCTAATGTAGTTAGAAATTTTTCTGTTTCTGAAAAAGGTGATATATGTACTGATGATATAGAAAGTAAAAATGGTTGGTGTTATATAGAAAATATATTTTATATAGATAATATTTCACAGTCAAAAGATGAATTTTTAAATACAACTATTTTTACAGAATATGACTATTATAAAAATGTAGTTAGAGGAAATTGGAATATTTCATTTAAAGTTGAAAAACTTAAAGATGTTTTTGAAGGAAAGTGTAATATAGATATAAATGGAGTAAATATAACAAGATATTCACTTTCTCCAATAGGTATTACATTAAGAGGATATTCTGAAAATGAAAATGTAAGTATGTATGATATAGACCCTGTTGTTATTATTAATGGCAAAAAAATTCATATTTATGGTACTTCAAGTTCTGAATGGATACTTGATGAATATAAAAATATGGAAGAAAATATAGTTTTTAAATATAGTTTTTCAAATGTTACAAATATATCTAATGCAGAAAAAATTATATTAGGTGATAAGGAAATAATTGTTGAAAAAAATTAAAAAATGCTTGCAATTAAAGACTTTTTATGATAGAATACATTTCTGTAAGTAAAAATTCCTTGCTCTCTACAATGTTGGAGGGCCATAAGTCCAAGAGGAGGTGTAATGTAATGAACAAATACGAATTAGCGTTAGTTATCAGTCCAGCTATCGAAGAAGAGGCAAGAACAGAGGTTGCTGCTAAAGTTCAGGCACTTATCGAAAGATTTGAAGGCAAAATCGAAAAAGTTGATGATTGGGGTAAAAGAAGACTCGCTTACGAAATCAAAAAAGTAAACGAAGGTTTCTTCAGCTTCATAACATTTGAAGCTCCAGCTACAACACCAGCTGAAATCGAAAGCCGTGTACGTATCATGGAAGACGTACTCCGTTACCTTATTGTTCGTAAAGAAGCGTAAGCTAAGGGGGTAATGACATGAATAAGGTCATTTTGATGGGTAGACTTGTAAGAGAACCAGAAGTAAGGTACTCACAAGGAGCAGAGCCGATGGCTGTCGCAAGATATACATTGGCTGTAAACCGCCGTTTTAAACGTCAGGGAGAGCCAGACGCAGACTTTATTGGCTGTGTTGCTTTCGGAAAGGCGGGCGAGTTTGCGGAAAAATATTTTAGAAAAGGTCAAATGGTAAGTATTGTGGGAAGACTTCAAGTTCGTTCTTGGGACGACCAAAACGGACAGAAAAGATGGTCTACTGATGTAGTAGTTGAAGAACAATACTTCGCTGAAAGTAAGTCTAATTACGAGCAGAGAGGTGGGGCAGAAGCTAGTCCAATGCCTTCAAACTCATATCAGCCACAACAGCAGCCAGCACCAAAAAGTGCACCTGCTAATGACGGATTTTATCCAATAGATGAAAGTATAGAAGATGACGATTTACCTTTCTAATATAAAATGTAGAAATCTAATAAGGAGGTAGCAGACATGATTCAGAAAAAACGTGGTCGTAGAAAAAAAAGAGTTTGTGCAGCTTGTGCTGACAAATTAACAACAATAGATTACAAAGATATCAGCAAATTAAGAAGATATGTTTCTGAAAGAGGTAAAATTCTTCCAAGAAGAATTACAGGTAACTGTGCTAAACATCAGAGAGCTTTAACAACAGCTATCAAGAGAGCTAGACACATAAGCCTTATGCCTTATACACAGGATTAATAAGCATATAACAAGGGTGCAGAAGTTTTCTGCACTCTTTTTATTGTTTATCAATAAAACCTCCGGCTAGGCCGGTGGTCAGTACAAGCTTTAGCGGAGTGATAATGCAAAAAA
>CALWGF010000003.1 GCA_944379995.1 uncultured Clostridia bacterium | reverse complement strand
CCATATGTTGTTTGTAGCAATCAAGAACAATATGACTTATTATCATCAGATGAAAATATCAATCCATTTGAACAATATGCAATATTGATTTCAACATATGATTTTGTCATTGCTAAAGAAAATGTTGTATCAAAAATACAATGGGATTTAATAGTTTTTGAAGAAGCAAACACAATTTCTAATGTTTATCAAGATAACAATAAACAAGCTAAGGTTATTGATAATATTGCAGGTTCATCATTTAGATTATTACTTACAGGAACACCAATAGAGAAAAATATTATGGATTTATATGGACTTATTTGGTTTATAGATAAAAGTGCTTTGCCACAACCACAAGAGTTTTTATCAAGGTATTTGCGTAAGCCTGAAAACTATCCAGAATTAGCTGAAAGAGTAAGTAAATATTGTTTTAGAACATTACGTTTACAGATAAAACAATATGCCAAAATACCGGAACGAATACTTATTACAGATGAATATACACCTTCTGAAAAAGAGCAAGAGTTATATGGTTTATTGGAACAATACTTAAATCAGCCAAATAAAAAAGCATTTCCGGAAATGAATCAATATGATTTAGCGTTGCGTTTGTTTAGTTTACAAAGTTCATCAACATCAGCAATATTACAAACTATAAATGGAATAATTAAACGATTGGAAGGTATGGATAATGCTTATGAAGAATTACAACAATGGAAAAAAATAAAGCATATAGCAGAAGAAATACCGCAGGATACAAAAGAAAAACAATTATTGATTGCTATAAAAAAAGGCTTTTCTTTAATTAAAAAATATGGTGGTAATAAAAAAGTTGTTATATTTACAGAAAGTGTTGCAACATTGAAACAGCTTTATGAATTACTTTCAAAAAAATATCGTACATACACATACTATGGTGGAACAAACTCAAATTCCATTGAAGAATTCAGAAAAAATGGTGAAATACTTATATCTACGGATAATGGTGCAAAAGGATTTCATTTGGCAGAAGCCTCTTTTGTAATACATTATGATTTATTGTATAATACATTGAAAATGGAACAGCGTATTGATAGATGTCATCGTTTAGGGCAGAAAAATGATGTAATATCATTAGCTTTTATGAACCAGTACAATATGTCAGATGTGCGTAAATTGGAATTAGTATATAAGCGTATGAAAGTAGCAGATGGTGTGTTTGGTGTAACAGATACAGTTCTTGGAGGTTTTACTGATAATATGGAAAAAGCATTTGATGTATTACCTTTAAGAACTCAAAATCAGATAGAAGAAGATTATCAAGCAGTATTATCTGAATTTGAAGAAAGCAACAGAAAACAAGTTAATAATGCTGAAGAAATTTTATTTACCACATTTACAAGAGAATTAGCATCAAAAGTTAATTTGACACCTAAGTATGTAAATCGTAGAGCTGAACAGTTACAAAATCAATTATGGGAAGTTGTCAAATATTTTTTTGAACAATATAATCAAGAAAATACAGATTGTTATTTTGAAATTGATAATGAAAATAGAACTATAACAGCAACTAATTACGAGAAGTTACCTGTTTTATTTTATTATTGGACAGGTAGCAGAAATAAGCCTTATCAAAGTTTAAAATCTTATGGTATGGGAAAAGACTTTAAACCAAAATCAGGGCAAATAACATTGTTTAGTACATTGGTAAGAGGAATATTACATAATATTGCTTGTGGAGATACTGGAACAATAAATATACAAAATAAATATTGTAATTGTTGCAATATAGGATTATATACAGTTGAGGTTTATTCGGGAAACAATAATATAGCTTGTATACCTGTATTGTGTGGACAAAATGATGATGGTAAAATACTATCAGAAAAAGAATGTCAAAATATATTACAACAGCCAATACAAGAATTTAAAGAAACCTCTCGACCTATACCACATTGGTTAAAAAGTGAAGGTAGAAAGCACCCATTAGATAGTTTTGTGCCAATAGAAAATATATTAAAAGAACAGACAGAAAAATTATCACCTATAAAACAAGAGGAATTGGAACAAATAAAACTATCAGTAAAAAGTAAAAAAAATGCTTTACATAGAGAGTTAAAAGTATTGGAAGAACAAGAGAAATCAGTACAAAAACAACTTGAACAGACAACAGGTGATAGATTAAAACGAATACAACTTGAAAAGCAGATAACAAAAATTCATAGGGAATTTATGAAGAAACAGGAAAGCCAATTTTTTGAAGAAATGCAAATAGATATGAAATTGGAAGAAGATATTAAGAATTTTTATGAAAGAGAAAAGTTGACAGTTAAAGTACAAAGAGAATTTATTTTGGAGGTAAAATAAAAGTGAAAAATGAATATATGTTTTTTTCAAAACAAGAATTTACTGATATAAACTTAGATGGATATAGTAAAAATGATATTAATATTCCAAAAACAGATATATATATTTATCAGTTTGAATGTGATGATAAAGAAGAAATCAATGATGAGGATAAAGCGAAAAAATTAGATGAATTAACAAATATTTTTGAAAAAATTTTTTCTGAACAATTTGTATTAATAAGCAGTGGAAGCTCACAATATTTTTGCAGCATATTATATCCGTTAGTATCCAAATTTGAAACACAGTTAAGATATGCGTATTATGTTTCCAGAGCATTGTATAATAGTGAAAATATAAATAATTCATCTTTTTTACTGGAAATTGGTAAAAGTAAGAACAAAATAGAAGAATTGGATTTTGGACAGATATATGAGGCAGGGTTTACTGATAAAAGTATTCAAGAGAAGATAAAAAACTTAGCAAGTAAAAAATGGTCTAAAACAGATTTAATAAAAAGCATTCAATCATGGGAAGAAAAGACAATGTGGCAGAATATGGTTGGCAAAGATTATGATTATATAGAAAATAATTTTTTGAAACTTAAAGAGTTTCGTAATCATGTTATGCACAGTCATTTGATTGATTATAATACTTATAAAGAAGCAAGGAACGTATTAGAGCTTGCTAATAAAGAATTACAAAAAGCAATTAAAGATAAGCTAATTGTTAATAATAGTACATATCTAAATAATGTAAATATTAATTTTATAATTAATGATTATTTTAATAGCGAAAACTTTAAACAATTAAAAGAAAATTTAAATGAATTGAATGTTAGGCTTAATGATTATTTTAATAATGAAGAATTTAAAGAGACAATAATTAATTTAAATGAAACTTTTAACGATAAAAAATTTATACAAACATTAGATAGTATTAATAATTATTACAATAGTAAACGATTAAATAACTCATTAGACATGCAAAAAAAACCTACTACTGAAGAAGAAAGTGAGGAGCCACAAAATGAATAATATAATAGACGGTATGTCAATGGACATAGAGCAAATAAATATGAACAAGTTAAAATCTGTATTTCCTGAATGTTTTGCAGAAGGAAAACTTGATATTGATAAATTACTTTCTTTATGTGGAGAGTACATAGACAATGATTTTGAAAAATATAAATTTGAGTGGAAAGGCAAGTCAGAGTGTCTGCGTTTGGCACAGAAACGCTCAACAGGAACATTAAGACCTTGTGTAGAAGAAAGTGTAAATTGGGATACTACAAAAAATCTTTATATAGAGGGTGATAACTTAGAGGTATTAAAGTTATTACAGACATCTTATTATCGTAAAGTAAAAATGATTTATATTGACCCACCATATAACACAGGTAATGATTTTGTATATAATGATAGTTTTGCAGACCCTATTGCAAGATATAAAGAAGTTACACAGCAGACAACAAAAAGCAATCCGGAAACTATGGGTAAATATCATACAAACTGGCTGAATATGATGTATCCTCGTTTGCGTTTGGCGTCAAATTTACTTAGAGATGATGGTGTTATTTTTATTTCTATTGATGATAATGAAGTTGATAATTTAAAAAAGCTGTGTAATGAAGTATTTGGTGAAGAAAATTTTGTTGCACATTTTACACGTAAAGGAAGTGGTGGTCGCCAAGACAGTAAACACTTTGCTATTGTTCAAGAATATATACTTTGTTATTCTAAAAATATAAATATGTTTAATTCAGGTAAAATAATAAAAGACGATGAAAATTATCCGTATTTTGATGAAGAAAAAAAATTACATTATAAAGTACAATTATTAAGAAAATGGGGTGAAAATAGTAAAAGAGCGGATAGACCAAATCTTTATTATCCTATTAAAGATCCAGATGGAAATGATTTTTATCCTATGCTTTCAGATACAGAAGAAGGTTGTTGGAGATGGGGAAAACAGACTATGTTTACTAATATAGAAGATGGTTTGGTTGAATTTAAGCTTAAAAATGGAAAATGGATAGCATATGAAAAAATATTTGAACCAACAAATGGTGAGGTTAAAACTAAATTATATACAACTATTATAGATGATATTTCAAATAATACAGGAGCTTCTTTGTTAAAAGATTTATTTAATAATAAAATATTTGATTATCCTAAACCTGTTGACTTAATAAAACGTGTTATTAATCTTGGTGGATTAGAAAATAATGATATTATCCTTGATTTCTTCTCAGGTTCAGCAACAACAGCACACGCTGTTATGCAATTAAATAAAGAAGATGGTAGAAACCGTCAATTTATTATGGTTCAGTTGCCAGAAGTTTGTGATGAGAAAAGTGAAGCCTATAAAGCAGGATATAAAAATATATGTGAAATAGGAAAAGAACGTATTCGTAGAGCAGGTGTAAAATTAATTGAAACAGATGAACAAATTAAAATTGATGATAATAAAAATACTTTAGATGTTGGATTTAAAGTTTTTAAACTTGATACTTCAAATCTTAAAACTTGGGATAATACACCTATTGAAGATGAACAAATTAATTTATTATATGACCGTATGAACAGTATGATAAATAGAGTAAAGAACGACCGTTCAGATTTAGATATGGTGTGTGAAATAATGCTTAAAATAGGTGTGCCTCTTACATATTCAATTACACCAATAGAAATTAATAATAAAACTGCTTATGCAATAGGTGATGACTGTTTATTATTAATTTGTCTTGCACCAAATGTACAGCCGGAAGATATAGAACAAATGGTGGAATATGCTCCTGCAAAACTTATTGTTTCTCGTGAGAGTTTTATAGATGATACAGCAATGGCAAATGCACATTATATTTTAAGAGATAATGGAATTGAGTTGAAGTTAGTTTAAAGAATATAAATGTAAAGGTAGATTTTATGAAAGAACAATATTTTTATAGAAAATATATAAAAGGAGTTGTATCAAAGGCTAATAAAGAGAAGTATTCAGAGTTTAATAATATAGTATATAAAGAACTTGTAAAATGGCTTAAGATACAAGAAATAAAACTAGAACAGGAAATGTTTAAGGCTGTTTTAGCTACAAGTAGAAAAGTGGCAGAAGAATATATAAATTCAGGAGATATTAAAATAAATGAAACAAGTAACTTATATTCTATGTTGTTTCATACATGTACCAATAAGGATGGTGTACATACAGATTCTGCTATATTAAAAAGATACTTAAATGACTTTTTCCCAGTCTTAAAAAAAAGAATAGATGAAGAAAAATTATTGGGAGATAGAGATTTAAGATATAGAAAATTTGATGTTGTAAGTATGGGTAAACTTTTTGATAATATATTGAAATGTGTAGATGAAAATACAGAAGTACAGATTGCAAAAATGATGGATGAGTTTGTAAAAAATGATTTAGAATAATATAAAGGTGTATAGAAAATGAAGTTAAAATTTAAAAACCAAGACTTCCAAACCAATGCAGTTAATGCTATTGTTGATTTGTTTACAGGACAGGAAAAAACACACAGTACTTTTTCTGTAACAAATGATTTACAGGTATCGTTAAATGATTTTGGTGTTGGAAATGTTTTAAGAATTGATAGAAATACATTGACAGAAAATATGCATACAGTGCAAAAAAGAAATATTTTGCCATCAACAGAATTAGAAGAATATGATTTTCCTCAGTTTTGTGTTGAGATGGAAACAGGTACGGGAAAAACTTATGTATATACAAAAACTATATTTGAATTAAATAAAAAATATGGATTTACAAAATTTATTATAGTAGTTCCGTCTGTTGCAATTCGAGAGGGTGTTTATAAATCTTTTGAAATTACAAAAGAACATTTTGCATTACAGTATGATAATGTACCCAATAGATATTTTATTTATAATTCTTCTAAATTATCTGATGTGCGACAGTTTGCCACAAGTTCAAATATTGAAATTATGATTATAAATATTGATGCTTTTAAAAAAGCAGAAAATATTATAAATCAGGCACAAGATAAGCTAAATGGTGAAACTGCAATGAAATATATACAGGACACCAAACCTATAGTAATTATAGATGAACCTCAAAGTGTTGATAATACACCAAAGTCAAAAGAGGCTATTGCTTCATTAAATCCTCTTTTTGTATTGCGTTATTCTGCTACACATAAAGAGAAAATAAATTTATTATATCGTTTGACACCAGTAGATGCTTATAATATGGGGATTGTAAAACAAATATCTGTATTTTCAAATAAAGTATTTGGAGGACATAATCAAGCATATGTAAAATTGTTGTCTGTATCTAATGATAATGGATTTAAAGCAAAAATTGAGATTGATATAAAAAATAAAAAAGGTATTGTTACACGAAAATCAGTTACAGTAAAACAAGATGATGATTTATATTTAATTTCAGGTGAAAGAGATTTATATGAAGGATATAGCATTTTAAATATAGATTGCACACCGGAAATGGAACATATTGAGTTTGATAATACACAAAAAGTATACTTAGGCAAATCAATAGGTGACATTGATGAAAATATAATAAAAATGGCTCAGATTAGAAAAACCATAGAAGCACATTTGGATAAAGAATTGATATATACAGAAAAGGGCATTAAAGTATTATCTTTGTTTTTTATTGATAAAGTAGATAAATATCGTCATGAAGATGGCTCAGCCGGAATTTATGCTGATATGTTTGAAACTTGCTATAAAGAATTAATTTCAAAACCAAAATATGAACCTATTCGCAATTATTTTTCTTCTGATATTTCAAAAATACATAATGGTTATTTTTCACAAGATAAAAAAGGTAAGTTTAAAGATACTAAGGGAAATACTCTTGCTGATGATGATACATATAATACTATTATGAAAGATAAAGAATGGTTATTGAGTTTTAAATGTCCTTTGCGTTTTATATTTTCCCACTCTGCATTAAAAGAGGGGTGGGATAACCCTAATGTATTCCAAGTATGTACATTACTTGAACAAAAGTCTGATTTTACTCGCAGACAAAAAATAGGTCGTGGTTTACGTCTTTGTGTAAATCAAGAGGGAGAACGTATAGAAGATAAAAATATAAATATTCTTCATGTTATGGCAAATGAAAGTTTTTCAGAGTTTAGTGAAAATTTGCAAAAAGAAATATCAAAGGAAACAGGTGTAGAATTTGGTGCATTACACATTGATTTATTTGCAGGTATAACTTATGAAGATAAAAAAGAAGTTGTACAAACAGTAACACCACAACAGGCAAAAGAAGTTGTAACAATATTAAAAGATGTAGGTATTATTGATGATAAAGGTATCAAAAAAGAAGATATTAAAATAGAAGATGTTATACTTCCAAAATCATTAGATGATGTAAAAGAAGTAGTTTCTACAGTAATTGAAAATGAAAAAGTTGTTGCAGAAGAAATATTAACAGGTTCAACATATACAAAAACTGTAACAGAAGAAAAAACTGTAACATATGAAGATGCAGAAGAATTGATGACACATTTCCAAGAAAAAGGCTATATTACAAGCAGTGGTAAAATAAAAGATACAATGAAAAATGCATTGAAAAATGGTACATTGGATTTACCTAAAAAGTATGAGGCTGCAAGAGAGCGTTTTACAAAAATTATTATGGAAGCAGATAGAAAACCTCCAATTAGAGATGCCTCTCGTGATGTAGTTGTTAAACTTAATAAACAGGTAATGCTTTCACCGGAGTTTATGGAATTGTGGAATAAAATCAAACAAAAAACTACATATCGTGTAAAGATTGATACACCAAAGCTTGTTGAAAATTGTATAAAAGCAATTCAAAATATGCCACAAATTCATAAAGCAAAACTTATTTCTCAAACAGCAAGTATTAATGTTGAAAAATCTGGTATTTCTTATACAGAACAAGAGTTATATACATTTGATATAGGATATTCTTATGATGTTTTACCGGATATTGTTACACAGATTAGTGATGAAACTCTTTTGACACCAAAAACTATAAATGAAATATTAATTAAAAGTGGTCGTTGTCAGGATTTTTTAAATAATCCACAAGCATTTTTAGAGCAAGTTACAGAGATTATACAGTTCTATCGCCATAATTTAGCTATTGATGGAATTAAATATATTAAGCTTGATGGTGAAGAATATTATGCTCAAGAAATATTTGACTCTTCAGAATTTATTGCTAATTTAGATAAAAACGCAGTAAAAGTAGAGCATAGCATTTATGATTATGTAGTTTATGATAGTAGTTTAGTTGAGAAACCATTTGCTGTTGCATTAGATAATGACCCTGATGTAAAAATGTTTTTCAAAATACCAAGTCGTTTCCATATTGAAACACCAATCGGAACATATAATCCAGATTGGGCTGTATATTTAACAAGAAACGGTGAAGAAAAAATGTATTTTATTTTAGAAACAAAGGGCAGCACAAACCTTATGGACTTAAGAACTAAAGAACAATTAAAAATTCATTGTGGTAAAAAACATTTTGAGGCATTGGAAAACGGAATATCAATGGAAGTGGCAACAGATTGGAAAAATCTGAAGATGAATTTTTAAAATAAATATTACTTAAGGTACAGATACATTTTTATCTGTACCCTTTTTAATATAAATTAATATATTTTATTTTTGTGATTTATTTTTAGAATAATAAGTGATATTTTGTTAAAATATCTCTGAAAAGTGTTAATAATTGTACTATTTCAAAAAAATAGCAATAGAGGCTATATAAATTAAGGTAAAAAAGATGATACAAAAATATTATAACGTATAGTAATGTGTCTTAATTGTTTCAATTTAAGAAAAGAGTATTTAACTAAATAATATTTTTATATAGTATCCAATCACAGTACCATATATTATGAGTATTTATTTATCAAGACCATTTACAGCTTTTGAAAATAGTTTTATAAATATATCGATTTCTTGTATATTTAGTGGTTGCAAGAATTCTTGGAAAATTGATATTTCAATATTACGATGTTCTTGTTGTGCTTGAAATCCTTTTTCTGTTAATTCAAGACTATAAGCACGTTTATCTGAGGTGTTATGTTTTTTTTTCACATAGCCTTTTTCTTCAAGTCGTTTTATTGCATTAGTTAATGTGCTTTTTGGCAAGTGTAACATATCACTAATTTTTTTCATCATACAAAGCGGATACTGCTCTATTACTTCTAAAATACTTAATTCTAATATAGAAATCTCTAATATATTTGTATATTTTCCACTATACATTTCATTTTTCATACACATACCAACAATATGCCAAAGTTTATTTAATTCTTGTATGCTATTCATTGACATTACATCTCCTATATAGTACGATTAATATTATTAATATAGTACGATAATCGTAATAAATTGTCAAGAAAGAAGGTATTTATGGTTATGGAATTGCAAATTATTAAAGCAACAAAAAAACATGCAACAGAAATGGGATTTATTCATTCTTGTTCATGGAAAAAAGCATATGCTGGTATTATTCCAGATGAAATCATATCAGAGTTTACACCTGAAAAACGTTCAGAAATATTTTTAAATGTTATTGATACACAGTCTGAAGAGTATTATCTTTTTAAGATTGATGCACAACCTGTTGGTATTGCATCATTAAGTAAAAGTCATGAAAAAAATGCTCCAAATTATGTAGGAGAGATATATTCTATTTATTTTCATCCAAATTATTGGGGAACCCCTATTACGCAAACAGCGTTTCAATTTTGTGTAGATAGACTAAAAACACTAGGATTTACACATGTAACAATTTGGGTATTAGATGAAAATATACGTGCTAAAAAGTTTTATGAAAAAAATGGGTTTATATTTGATGGTCATTCTGAAGAAATTGAAATAGGTATAAAGCTACGTGAGATACGTTATTCAAAAGAAATATAATTCTATATACTAAAAAAATTGCTAAGATTTAGGTATAATATTATATAGTAGTTAATTATTTTATATAGTTACTTGTATTAGCGAAATAATGTAGTAAGTGAATACCATATTATAAAATAAAATCTTTTAAATTATTTTAAAGATTTTAATATTTCTTTTGAAGAAAATGTATGTGAGATGAGCCGACAACCATTATTATTAGTTAGTCAAAAAGTTAAGAGGCTCTTTGATATGTTAAAGATAAAACCTGTATACCAACCAATAATAATTGTTAAAAATAAAAATTTATAACTGTGTATATTAAAATAAAAGGAGTGGTACTTATGAAAAAATATAAATATTTAAAATCAGCTTTATGCATTACAACATCTTTATTATGTATTCAACCTCTTATAAACGTAAATACATATGGTCAGTATACACAGGAACAAAACTACAATTTTGATAATAACCTACTTGAGTTTTGCAGAAATATGATAAATGACTATAAATATATATTTAATAAATATGATATTAATGATATAGATAAAGTTGTATCAATAAAAGAATTATTTTCTGTAACAGATATTATGACAGATTTAGAACTTGGAGAGTATCTTAATAGATACTATATGCAAACAAGAACTATGATTTGTGATAAAAAAGGTGATATTTCTGATATGGATATATCTACTATAAGTAATATTATAATGTTAACTTCTTTAAATAGAAAAGATGCAACAAATATAGGTGGTTATAATCTCATAGAAAGTTTACCTAGCTTTGAAACATTGAAAAATGAAGATATTGAGACTATTTGTAATGTTTTAAAGGCTATTGATTTTGGTAGTTATCAAGCTCCGGAATTATCATCAAAAATAGTTGATTACCTTATTAATTATAAATATGAAAATACAAAAGATTTAGCTAATGCTCTTACAGTTCTTTCAAAGCACAATGATAATAATAAAGTGAAAGAATTTATTGAAACATCAATAAATAAACTTTCAAATAACAGTTCAAGAGATATGTATACAATAACAGCTATTATAAAGGCATTGTATACAAATAATATTGACTGTATGACAGATACAAGATTTAATATAGAAAATAAAAATATAGTTGAATTTATGTATGATGAATACAATTATATATCACAAATAGCAGGTTTTGATAAAAATATTGATATTGAATTTATTGAAGCAGAATATACAAATGTTGCATTTCATATTTTAAAATATAATGGAATATTTAAAGTTAAAGTAGTTGAACCGGATACTGTTTCATTATCTTCAAATGACTATAATTATATAAATAATTTAAGTGATGTAAAAAACCATTGGTCAAAAGAAAGCTTTATAAGTTTAATTGAAGATGGAGTTATACCTTATAGTACAGGTCAAAATTTATATCCTGATAATTTTATTACAAAAGGTGAATTTGTATATTGGATATATAATAAAACAGGATGCGAAAAAAGTGCAAATAACTACTTTACTGAAACTGTTGAAAGTAAGTATAACGATGAGATAAATGGTTTTATTGAACGTTATTTAAAAAGAACATATAACCCAGAACAGTATATAGAAAGACAAAATTTTATAAATACATACTTTGGTGAAAATTTTAATCCAAATGAATATATAACAAGGGAAGAAGCTATGTTTTTTGCTGTTCTTTGTGGAGTACATGGTGATTATGGCTATGTGCCTGATAAAAATATAGACTATAGTAATTGTGATATAAAATATAAAGAGTATGTTGAAAATTGTGTAAATAGGGGTATAATAAAAGGTAAAAATGGTAGTGTAGCACCTAAAGATAATCTTACAAATGGAGAAGCTGCTGTTCTATTAAATAGAAGAGTAACATTCTATTAAATCAAATAGTAAATTATTTTAGTAAGATAATTGACAATACATATATATTATAGTAATCTAATAGTGTAAGTATTGATTTTTACCTATTATGGTATGTTGTTTATGAATTAAAAGCGTTTTTGTATTTATGTCTATAAGGCATATGCAAAAACGCTTTTTTTATTTTTTGGAGAAATCCATTTTTAGCAGGAATGAATTATTTTTAAATTTATCCTGCTTTTTTTATTGCTCAAAAGGCTAAATAAAAGCCTTTTAGATATATTTAAGAAAGGTGGCAAAGTTTATGAAAGAAAAAGTATTTGCAGATGATTTTCAAAAGAATTTTTTAAAGGAGGAGGATTTTTTAGATTTTATTTCAGAAAGAGAAGAAAACTCATATTGGAAAAGACAACAAAGTAATGAGCTTAGATTTTTTGCATTAGATGATAATAACGTATCAGATAATATACCTCATCAATTAACAGAGTCTGAAATACCTGTATTTGAGGATACTATGGAACATACAAGACTCATATTAAAAGTTACAGACCGCATTTATCCTGTTAGAAGTTGTGCTGTAAAAAGTATATTAGAAAGAGCAAAAGTATCAGGTAATGCATTAAATAAAGTAGAAAAAAATGTATTAGCAAGGATTTTAAACTATTGTATGGAAGTTGCATCAGGTGAAGCCTTATTAAGATTTTGCGAAGATAAAATATCTGCTGTTCATGGTGGCGACCCATCAGATTATGCTGTTTTGGAAATGCCTGAATTATTCAGAAAAACAGTAGAATATTTACGAAATAATTTTACAGGCTATACATTTGCAGGGGCATCTTATGACCATTCTATAGCAACAGCATTATGGGAATTAAGTGATGATGAGGATTTAATAAAGGAATATAAAAAGCTTTTAGAAAAATCTAAAATATATGATTATATTGTGAAAGTAGGACTTAGATTAACTACTTCTGATACCGGATATAGTGGTGCAAACTTATATCCTTTGTTATTTATAGGTAGTGAGTCAAAAATATTGCCTTTAGGAAGTCCTTTAAAATTAGAACATAAAAACGGTGCTGATATTAAAGATTTTGATAACCAACTAAATTTGCTTTATGCTCAATATAGTAAAGCTATTGGTGGACTTCAAAAATTAACTAATATTAAACTTTTTCATCCGCTTAATGCTATGTCAGGTGTAATGAAGAAAATAGGTATACCAAAGAAATTGGCTTATGAAGCCATAGATGTATTTATGGAACAAAATGGAGATTTTCCTTGTACAGCTTATGAAGCATATATTGGCATTTCAGAAGTAATACATATATTACAATCTGAATGTATAAGTGGCTCAAAAATAGTTAAGATAGAAGAAAACATTGCAAGAGCAGTACATATTCGTTGGAAAGACTATGATATTCCAGGAGAACTTAAATGGTAACAAATATAAATGCTAATAGGGAGGAATGAAAATGAGTTTAGAATTAAATTATGAAGCAGAAGTTGTTGTTGATACTTCAAATATTACAGAAGAAGAATGGTTAAAATATAGATTTCAAGGTATAGGTGGTAGTGATGCTGCAGCTGTATTAGGTATTTCAAAATATAAAACAGCAAGAGATTTATACTTTGAAAAAACAGGTAGAAAACCTGACATTGAAGAAAATAATAATTGGGTAGCATTAGAAGTTGGCAAAAGGCTTGAAGATTTAGTTGCTCAAATATTCGCTAATAAGACAGGTTTTCGTATATGGCAAGAAAAGAAAATGTTAAGACACCCATTATTTCCTTTTATGTTAGCTAATACAGATTATCTTTTTGAAACAAATGATGGAAAAATAGGTATACTTGAGTGTAAAACATCAAATGTATATTCAAAAGATAAATGGGATAATGGTAGTGTACCATATCATTATGAGATACAATGCCGTCACTACATGGCTGTGAAAAATGTAGACCTTGCATATATTGCTTGTTTATATGGTAATACTGAAAATGATTTTGTATATCAAAGAATAGATAGAGATTTAGATTTTGAAGAAGATATGATTATACAACAAAAAGAATTTTGGAATGAATATGTTTTAAAGCAACAAGAACCACCATTACAAGGTGAGGGTGATTTAGTTTTAAAAAGTTTACAAAGATATAAAAACAAGCAAAATAATATAAATGAACTTATGTTTGATAGTAGTTATATTGAAGTTTGCGAAAAAATTTTAGAAATGAAGACAGAGAAATCCACTATTGAGAAAACAGCAAAAGAGATTGAAGGTAAAATAAAAACATTATATGCCCAATTTATAGCTATGCTTGGTAATGGAACAAAAGGTAGATGTATAGGAAATGATTGTGAGTATGTTATTACATATAAACCTTCATATCGTACAATGATAAACAAAGACGCATTAGAAAAAATGCAATTAAATGACAAAGAAATATTTGAAAAATATGCTACTGTTTCTGAAAGTAGACCTTTTCAGATTAAAAAAATAATTAAGTAGAAATATGGTGTTTTGAAAGAAGGGTATTATAAGCAAATATAGAGCTGAATGTAATAGTTTAAAGGAATTAACTGAGTTGTTATTTTAAAATAATGACTCAGTTTTATTATTTATTTAAAGGAGTAGATTGGAATGAACAAAAATATGGAACAGAATATGCAAATTATAAATAGTCTTAATGCAGTAGAAGGATTTGATCCATCGGCTTTTCTTCGTAAACTACAAAATGAAAAGGGTGAAGAACAGTTATATTTAGATGTTAAATATAGAAAGTTATGGTTTCGTTTAAAGTATCCTTTAGGAAAGATTACAAAAAGGATTATAAAACTTGAAAATGATTATGCCATTATAGAAAGTAGAGTATATTTGGATCGTAATGATAACGATGAAAGTTATATTTCTTGTGCTATTGCTCAAAGATGGCGTTCTGAAGATGATATATATGGAAAAAGATATGTTGAAACAGCAGAAACAGCATCAGTTGGAAGAGCTCTTGCTGATGCAGGATTTGGTATTCAATTTTCAGAGCCGGAAGGTGACAAAGACATTAATCCTGTTGATTCACCAATAACAATATCAAACAGTACTAATAATACTGTATCTATTGAAGATGAACCGTTACCTGATAATATACATACAACTTCTGCAAATAAAAAAGAAATATCTGAAAGTATGCCTGTTGAAGATATTATAAATATTATGACAGTTGATGATGCTAAAAATTTAGTAGTTCCTATGGGGTTTTATAAAGGTAAAACATTAGGTGAACTTTGTATAGAAAAACCTTCTGCTATTAATTGGTACATTGATTCTTATAGTGGAAAAAATAATATTTTAAGAGCTGCTGCTAAAATTCTTATAAATGCTGCAGGATAAGGGGGATTTTTATGGGTAATTATCCATTTACAATATTAGATGTTGCAGAAATTTTAAAGTTAAATGTTCGTAGAAGACAATTAACAAATATTGATGTAGATTGTCCCTTTTGTGGGCATAAAAAAGGTAAAATGAATATTAACTTTGCTAAAAATGTATTCCGCTGTAATTATTGTAATGAATCAGGTGGAATGATTGATTTATATGCTAAATTATATCATATAAGTACATATGAGGCATTTAATGAAATTTGTGAAATATTGAAATGTAATAAAGATATATCTGATTATGAGAAACCCATAAAACAGCATAAAGAAATAGTATCAAATTTAGAACAGAAAGAAAAAGCAGATTTAGATACAAGACATAGAACATATACAGCTCTATTATCACAACTTATTTTAACAGATTACCATAAAGAAAGTCTTATAAATCGTGGGTTAAGCAATGACCAAATAGTAAAATACAGCTATAAAAGTACACCTGCTTTTGGTTTTGATAGATTAGTGGCTACTCTTGTATCTAATGAATATGAATTAGATGGAGTTCCCGGTTTCTATACTAAGAAAAATAATACATATGGTATTAATTTTAATAAGAAAACAACAGGGATATTAATACCTATATGTAGTATAACAGGCAAAATAGAAGGATTTCAAATAAGACTTGACAAAGCATTTGATGATAGAAAATATATTTGGTTTTCAAGTTCAAATCACTTTCGAGGAACATCTGTTGGTGGACCTGCACATTTTATAGGTAATCCTCTATCAAAGACTGTATATGTAACAGAAGGTGCATTAAAAGCTAATATTGCACATGTGTTATCTGGTAAAACATTTATTGCTGTTCCGGGTGTTAATCATTATAAATCTTTAGAAAGTATTTTTACCCAATTAAAACAAACCGGTACAACAGATATTGTTGAAGCCTATGATATGGATAAATACACTAATATTCATGTTGAGAAAGCCTGTATGAATATGATATGTCTTGCAAATAACTTTGGGTTTAATGTTCATAGACTTAAATGGAATGATAAATATAAAGGAATAGATGATTGGTTATATAGTATGAAGAATAAATAAAAATTTAGTCATAGCAATTTTGCTATGACTTTTTTAGGAGGAATTTTTTATGAAAGAATGGAAAATAGTTATTTTTGATGCAATAAAGAATACAGCTTCAAAAAATGAAGATATAGTAGCTGAAAGGAACAGAATATATTATGGCTTTAAAAATTTGTACAAAATAATTGAAGAGTATGAAAATATGGGATTTAAAGATGAACTTCTTTTAGCAGTAACAAAGAAAAAGATTGAATTTATAAATAATGCAAAATTTAAAATTGAAATTAAGCAGATACTTAAACCTTCTGTACCAAAATACAATTTTGGAAATTTTATATTTTCAAAGTACCATATTGAAGAAGAAGAGCTTTTATTATGGTCTATAATGTCGTTGAAAGCACCATTAAACGATGAGGGCTTTAAAAGATATTTTGAACTTTTTGAAAAATATAATTTTTATTTATACTAATTTAGAAACCTATAAATTTTTATGTGATTAAATTCTATAAATATATATTGGTAAAATTTAGTTGCTAAAATATATAGATTTTTATCTTTATCAATCAAAAAATATTTATTTTAAGTTTTGATTGGGGTGATAAAAATGAGTGAGACAAAAACTTTATATGAGCTTTTAATAAAAGCAAAAGAAAATGATGAAGATAGTATTATTGCATTATGTGAGAAATTTGATCCATTAATTAAAAAATATTGTAATCGTTTATATTATGAAGATGCTTATTATGATATAAAAGAAATTTTTATACATATTATTATGAAAATTCCAATCGAAAAAGAAGAATTTAAATATGATAAATACATTTTGTCTTATATAAAAAATGCAATATATCATTCTTTTATACAATTAAATAAGAAAAAGGAAAATTATGAAAATTATATTTGTTTTTTACCAGAGGAAGTATCATTTGATAATATTTTAATAGATAATATATCAAATGATTATATAAAAGATAAATTATTATTAATTGATATGGAGAATTTATTAACTAAAAAACAGTTAAAAATATTTGAATTAAAAATAATACAAGGCTATTCTGATAATGATATTGCTAAAGTGTTACAAGTTTCAAGACAAGCGGTAAATAAACAAGTTAATAAAATTAAACCTAAGTTAAAAGAATATTTATATTTATAGGAGATGATATAATGGAGATAAATACAATAGAACTATTGAATTCTATTATAGAGCAAACAGATAGTGTTTTGGTAATATTTTTTATTTTAGTAATAATAGGTGGTATTTTAATTTTAATTCCAATATATAAATTATTTTCTAAAAATAAAGCTGATAAAAATGAAATAGAAGTAGCGAAACTAGAAAAATATATACAAAGAGAAACTCAATTATTAGATGTAATTACAAAAAATACAGAGGTTATTTCAGAAATAAAGGTACTTTTTGAAACTACAATAAAAAATTTTTCTGAATCAAATGATAGTTTAAATGAGAAATTTACAGATGTTGATGATAAATTAGATATAGTTGTTACTAAAGTTAATATGTTAGATACAAAATTTGATAAGTTAGTAAAAAGTGAAAAATAAGATAAAATATAATATTTTTTATATAATATATAAATATTTTGCAATTACATAATAAAAACAAAAACCTTATATGATTTAAATTATATAAGGTTTTTTTATTATGTTTATATCTAATATTAATAATATTCTACATATTGATTTTATATAGATATTATTTTTATTTATATTCTACTCTAATTAGTTATTATCTAAATTTATAAATTTTTATATATTATTTAGAAAAATAATTGAAAAAGATTTGAATATAAATATAAGTAAATATAAAAAATTATGGGATTTTAAGTAAAATTATGTTAAATCCAATAAATAAGATTATAGAAAAAGTTATATAAATTCTTATAAATTCTAAAGAAATTAGCAAATAAATGTTTTGTAAAAATAAGATATGTAGGAAAGTAAACAGTAAACAAAATATCGTTTATAATAATATTATTAAACAAATAAAATAAGCTATAGTTTAAAATTAATTTTGTAGGTAGGTAATAGATATGTCAGAAAAGGATTTATTAAGTAAAGAATTAATAGTATCAGCAGTAAATGGAGATAAGGTTGCTATAGAAAAAATAGTTGAAATATATTCAAAATATATTGACAAGTTGGCAACATATAGTATAAAACTTCCTGATGGAAGTATAAAAAAGTATATTGATGAGGACAAAAAACAGTATCTAATTTTAGAATTAATTGAATCAATACGAAATTTTAAAATTTAATATGATAATTTTAGTAAGTTTAAAATGGGTGTAATACTTAATTAAGTATTATACCCATTTTTTTATATAAAATTTTAATGCTTATAAAAATATGATTGTTTGTGATTAAAAACAGGGTATTTGTGCTTAAAAACAGGGTATTTGTGCTTAAAAACAGGGTATTTGTGCTTAAAAACAGGGTATTTGTGCTTAAAAACAAGGTGTCTGTGTAGAGTGTATATAAAAATAGATTTTTATTACATATAATTCCATACGAGGTTTATTTATGTATTATTGTGTTTATTTGTGATGCATTTTAGCATAAAAAATAATATTTTATAAGGTATTATATAGAAAATTTTAACAAAATAATATTTTTTTTAACAAAATATAAAAAAACTTGGTTTTTTTGTGCTTTTAAACCTTTTTATTAGGTAAAGGAGGATTTATTAAAATTAAACATTTTCAGAAAGGAGGTGATTATAATGAGATTACTTTCTTTTGAAAATGATTTTTTAAATAGGTTTGATTTATTTTGTAAAAAGACTATAAAGTTTTCTAACTATGAACTTTTAGCTATAGAAAAAAGAATATACGAAAAGATGGTATTATATCCAGAATTTAATGAAAAAATTTTTCCGCAGTTATACACAATAGATGATTATAAAATATTTAAGTTCATAATAAATATTAATAATTTTGAAATAGCTATTGAAAATGAAATACTTTATAGAGCATTGATGCTTCTTTCAGAAAAGAAAAGAGAAATCATTTTATTAAGTTTTTTTATGGATATGACAGATGATGAAATAGGAAAACAGATGTTAATTCCCAAAAGTTCTGTCCAATATAATCGTAAATCGGCAATTAATTATATAAGAGAAAAAATGAAAAGGAGAAAATAATATATGAATAAATTTAAAACAGAAAATGATGATATAAAGCAGTTAAATCAGATGAGAAAAAAA
The DNA here is from genome assembly GCA_944379995.1 of uncultured Clostridia bacterium. Lineage (GTDB taxonomy): Bacteria > Bacillota > Clostridia > Lachnospirales > Anaerotignaceae > Fimicola. Next base: position 189,581 of record CALWGF010000003.1, on the reverse strand, counting down.
TTTTTTTCAAGTAGAGAAAAACTTGATAAAGAAACAGTTTTAGCGGCTATTTCAGGTGACACAATAGCACTTATGGAAATTGTAAATATTTATGAACCATATATAAATAAATTATCTAAAAGAATTACAATAGATGAATATGGTCAATATAAAGAAGAAGTTAATGAAACAGTAAAACGAACACTAACAACAAGTTTAATTAGTGCAATTATGAAGTTTAATCCTTATAAAAAATAATTAATAAATACATACAAATTAACAGATACATACAATGAACCTTGAAAATATAATATCGTAAATAAGCGAATAACATAATAATGATACTTCTATTTAGCCATAGTCCGAGCGTGAAAATACCGTCGCAGGCAATGGGAATTGGTCGTCAGTATGGGGGCAAGCTGTTAAAACCAGACTTATGGGATAATCCATTCGCTTATTTTATAAAAATATTTAATTTGTCAACTGTGTAATTTTATTTTTTATACATTGGAATAGAAGTGATATTGTTAATAAAATATATATACAATCACTTATTAAATAGATGGAGTGTGGTTGAAATGGAATATAAAGAAGTTGAGAAACAAGTATATGAAGCAACTGATATTCAAAAAATCTTAGGTATTGGTAGAAGTATGACATATATATTTCTTGAAAAAGTATATCAAGATAATGGACCTTTTAAAGTTATAAAGATAGGTAAATTATATAGAGTTCCAAGAAAAGCTTTTGATAAATGGTTAAATGAATCATAATATATAGGAGGAGTTGTTTATGAATAAAGGAAAAAGTGTCGCATTTTATGAAAATAAATCTTGGTATCATAGAACAAAAACACTTTTGGAAGATGGCAGTATTAAATACAGTAAAAAAGGTGGATTTAGCAGCAAACTTGAAGCAGAAAAAAGCTATAATGAAAATATAAGAAGCTTTAAAGAGGCTTATCGTAAGTATTGTATAGAGAGTGAAGTTGATACCTCAATTACATTTAAAAACTATTTAATATATTGGTTTGAAGAATTATTTTGTGCAAGAATTGAGAATACAACTCAAATGTTAGGTAGATATACATTATATCACTTGATTATACCTAGTCTGGAGAATGATATAAAAATTAAATATGTAAATACAGAGTATTTGGATGCACTTTTTCAAAAAATATCTATAATATCTAAATCTGCTGGAAATAAAAGTAGAGAATTAATAAGTATAGCTATGAAGGATGCAATGATAGATGGTTATATCAATAGCAATCCTATTTTAGGTACAAGACCATACCCAAGAGAAAAACCACAAGTAAGAATTTTAGATAAAAGCCAGTTACAAGCTTTTTTAAAGGTTGCTAAAATGGATAGTTGGTATTTAGAGATTTTATTAGGTTTATTATGTGGACTTAGAAAAGGAGAAATTTTGGGTTTAAAATTTGAAGATATAGATGAGAAAGAAGGAACGATTTTTATTCAAAGACAACTTTCTAGTAATCCAATAAGTAAAAAGAATAGTAGCAAATTAGCAGAAAGTTATCAGTGTATTGAAAAACAACCAAAAACAAAAAATAGTATTAGAAGAATTAAAGTACCTCCATTAGTTTTGAATGAGTTAGAAAATAGAAGATTACAAGTTAATTTAGATAAATTGCGTTTAGGAGATATTTATGAAGACAATGGATATATTAGTTGTCAGAAAAATGGAAGACCACATAGTATGTCTGCTATGAATATTGCTCTTACAAAGCTTTGTAAAAGAAATGGAATTCCAGTAATAAGTGTACATAGTTTAAGACATATGTATGCAACTATTTTAATTGAAAAGTCAGTACCACTTTCTCAAATTTCTGCACTTTTAGGGCATAGTTCTATTAGTACAACATTTGAATATTATTGTGGAATTATAAATGATGATGAAAACATTATTGCATTTATGAACAATAAATTTATACCAGTATAGACAGTATAGATAGTGTATAGGGGTTATTTATTATGAATATAGATATGAATTTACAAAATTATATAGATTGGGAAGTAAAAAATGTATTTCCTATAAAAAATAAATTTGGATATAGAGTTATATTGAAATATATAGATGGTTCAAAAAAAATTCAGCAGAAATCAGGTTTTAATACAGAAAAAGAAGCTAATATAGCTAGAGATATTACTGTAGGTGAATTATATTCTAATACTTATATTGTATATGCTAATATTAGTATGGCTGATTTTCTTGTTTATTGGGTAGAAGAAGATATAAAAAATAGGGTAAATAGCTATAATACTTATATTTCATATCGTAATGTTGCATATAATCATATTATACCTCAAATAGGTAAAAAAAAGTTATATGAATTACATCGTGGGGATATACAGTCTATGTATAACAAAATTTCTCTTATATCACCTTCAATGGTACGTCTTGTAAAAACAGTAATGAATGTTTCTATGAAATATGCTATCAGTAAAAAAATGATATCTATAAATCCAGCAGAAGGAGTACCATTACCAAAAACAATTAAAAAAAATAAATATCATGTTAGAAATATAAATTATCAAAAAACATTAAATTTAGAACAAGTATATACTTTGATAAATGCAAGTAAAGATACTCCTATATATTTACAAGTATTATTTAGTGTGCTTATGGGTTTAAGAAGAAGTGAAATAATTGGTTTAAAGTATAGTGATATAGATTTTATAGCACAGACATTAACTATTCAGCGACAACTTGGTAGAAAAATTGAGAATGATATTTATTATAAACCAAAAACATTGACTAAACAAGAAGTTAAACTAAAAACAGTATCTAGTTATAGAACATTAAAGATACCTGATTATGTTTTTGAAGCAATATTAAATGAAAAAGAAATATATGAAAAAAATAAAAAAAGAAGAAAAAATACTTTTGTTGATAATGGATATATTTGTTGTTCAACATATGGAAATTCAAGAAGTAAAGGATTTCAATATAAATATTTTAAGAAAATATTAGCTGAAAATGATTTGCCTAATATAAGATGGCATGATTTAAGAGCTACTTATTGTACTATACTTTTAAAAAATAAATTTAATCCTAAAGTAATTTCAAATCTTATGGGGCATTCAAAAGAAATAATAACTGTGGATGTGTATGGTGATAATAAACAAATTGCTGCCGATACTACTGAAGAAATATTAGAATTTTTAGAAGAAGATATTTTTGATTATAACAATGATGTAAAAGAACCTTTATTAGATATATATATTGATATAAAAGATATAAATTAGAACAAATGTTTGTAAATATGATAATATTTGTATACTTTATTATTTTTATATGATATAATTTTTAGTGTCATTAAATATACAATAAAATTTTTAATCCATATAGTGTTATATAGTGTTTAAATGTTTAAAAAAATAATTTTGGTGACCTTAATTCGTAATAAGCCAATTTTGCATATTCACTGAATATGTGATAATTACGAATTTTGGCTACCAGTGTTCATATCAAAATTTATAATGGAGGTGATTTTTTGGATAAATTATTTAAAATCCATTCAGAATATAAACCAACAGGTGACCAACCCCAAGCAATAGAAAATATATCAGAAGGTTTTAATAAAGGCTTGAAATATCAGACTTTGTTAGGTGTTACAGGCTCAGGAAAAACATTTACAATGGCTAATATAATAGAAAAAATACAAAAGCCTACGTTGGTAATAGCACATAATAAAACCCTTGCAGCACAGCTTTATAATGAGTTTAAAGAGTTTTTCCCTGAGAATGCAGTGGAATACTTTGTCAGCTATTATGATTATTATCAGCCGGAGGCTTATGTTCCAAGTACAGATACTTATATAGAAAAAGACTCTTCTGTAAATGATGAAATAGATAAACTTAGACATTCAGCAACAGCAGCATTACTTGAAAGAAAAGATGTTATTATTGTTGCAAGTGTTTCTTGTATATATGGTCTTGGTGACCCAGAAGATTATAAAGAACTTATGATTTCCCTTCGTACAGGTATGGAAAAAGACAGAGATGATGTTATAAGAAAACTTATAGAAATACAATATGATAGAAATGATATGGATTTTCAAAGAGGTACATTTAGAGTAAGAGGCGATGTACTTGAAATTATACCAGCAGGACAGTCTGAAAGTGCTATAAGAGTTGATTTTTTTGGTGATGAAATAGAGAAAATAACAGAAATAGATATTCTTACAGGTGAAGTTTTAGGAGAAAGAAATCATGTTGCAATATTTCCTGCTTCTCATTATGTAACAACATCTGAAAAACTTAAAATAGCAATACAGAGAATAGAGGAAGAACTTTATAAAAGACTTGATGAATTAAAAAGAGAAGATAAACTTCTTGAAGCTCAAAGACTTGAACAAAGAACTAACTATGATATTGAAATGATGAGAGAAATGGGATTTTGTTCTGGTATAGAAAATTATTCAAGACATCTTTCTTTAAGAGAAGCTGGAAGTACACCAAACACTCTTATAGACTTCTTCCCAGAAGATTTTTTAATAATTGCAGATGAGTCTCATGTTTCAATTCCTCAAATAAGAGGTATGTATGAAGGTGACCGCTCAAGAAAAAATACTCTTGTTGATTTTGGTTTTAGATTACCTTCTGCATTAGATAACAGACCTTTAAAATTTGATGAATTTGAAAGTAAAATAAATCAAATATTATTTGTATCTGCTACACCTTCAGTATACGAAAAAGAACATTCTCAAAATACAGTAGAACAGATTATACGTCCAACAGGTCTTTTAGACCCTAAAATAGATGTTCGACCTATTGACGGACAAATAGATGACCTTTTAAATGAAGTTAAGAATACAACTGAAAAAGGTGATAAAGTTCTTATAACAACTCTTACTAAAAAAATGGCAGAAAGACTTACAGAATATATGAAAGAGGCTGGAGTGAAGGTAAGATACCTTCATTCAGATATAGACACTCTCGAACGACTTGAAATAATAAGGGATTTAAGAATGGACGTGTTTGATGTACTTGTAGGTATAAATCTTTTGAGAGAGGGTCTTGACATTCCGGAAGTTTCTCTTGTTGCAATACTTGATGCTGATAAAGAAGGTTTCCTTCGTTCTGAAACTTCTCTTATACAAACAATAGGGCGTGCTGCAAGAAATTCAAATGGGCATGTTATAATGTATGCTGATGTAATGACAGATAGTATGAAAAGAGCAATAGAAGAAACATCAAGAAGACGTAATATACAGAAAGAATATAATGAGCTTCATGGAATTGTACCAAAAACTATAAAGAAAAAAGTTCATGATGTTATACAAGCAACAAAAGCTGTTGACGAAAAAACTAAAAAAGGTCTTGATAAAGACCCAGAGTCTATGAGTATTGATGAACTTAAAAAATATATTAAAAAACTTGATAAAGAAATGAAAATGGCTGCTTCTGATTTACACTTTGAAAAAGCTGCTGCTTTAAGAGATGAAATTATAAATTTGAAAAAAATGTTAGATGAATAAAATAAAAGGAAAGGATTGAATATGTCTAAAGATAAAATAATAATAAGAGGAGCAAAAGAACATAATTTAAAAAATATAAATCTTGAAATACCAAGAGATAAATTTATTGTTTTTACAGGTGTTTCTGGTTCAGGAAAATCATCACTTGCTTTTGATACAATATATGCTGAAGGTCAAAGAAGATATGTAGAGTCACTTTCTTCATATGCAAGACAGTTTTTAGGTCAAATGGAAAAACCAGATGTTGAATATATAGAAGGACTTTCACCAGCTATTTCAATAGACCAAAAAACAACAAGCCATAATCCACGTTCAACAGTTGGAACAGTTACAGAAATATATGATTATTTAAGACTACTTTTTGCAAGAATAGGTATACCACATTGTCCTAAGTGTGGTAAAGAAATTAAAAAACAAACAATAGACCAAATTGTAGACCAGATTACAGAATTACCTGAAAGAACAAAAATACAACTTCTTGCACCTGTTGTAAGAGGTCGAAAAGGTGAACATGTAAAACTTCTTAAAGATGCATCAAAAAGCGGATATGCACGTGTAAGAATTGATGGTGTTATATATGAACTTACAGAAGAAATAAAACTTGAAAAAAATAAAAAACATACAATAGAAATTGTTGTTGATAGACTTGTAATAAAAGAAGGTATGCAAAAAAGGCTTACAGAGTCTATTGAAAACGTTATGACACTTTCTGGAGGTCTTCTTACAGTTGATATAAATAGTGGAGAAAGTGAGCTTGTATTTAGTCAAAATTTCTCTTGCCCTGATTGTGGTATAAATCTTCCAGAAATAGAACCAAGAATGTTTTCATTTAATAATCCTGCTGGAGCTTGTTCAGAATGTACAGGTCTTGGTATGCAAATGAAATTTGACCCTGTTTTAATAGTACCTAATCCAAATCTTTCTATATTACAAGGTGCAATAATAGCACCAGGATATAATTCTATATCAAATACAGAAAGTATGACAGGTGTGCTTTTTCAGGCTCTTGCAGAGAAATATAATTTTAGCCTTGAAGTTCCTTTTGAGGAACTTTCAGAAGAAGCCAAAAATATAATATTTTATGGTACAAATGGCGAAAAAGTTCGTATAACTTATACTGGTGTAAATGGTAAAGGAACATATGATTATAGTTTTGAAGGTATAATAAATAATCTACAAAGAAGATATTCAGAAACTTCTGAATTTATGCGTGGAGAATATGAAAATTTTATGACTAATGTAACTTGTCCTTCATGTAAAGGTAGACGTTTAAGACCAGAAATACTTGCAATAACTATAAATGGTAAAAATATTTCTGAAGTAACAGATATGTCTATAACAGATATTCAAAATTTCTTTAATTCTCTTGAACTTACAGAAAGAGAAAATATGATAGCAGAAAGAATATTAAAAGAAATAAATGCAAGAATAGGTTTTCTTATAGATGTTGGTCTTGATTATTTAACACTTTCAAGGTCAGCAGGAACACTTTCTGGTGGTGAGTCACAAAGAATACGTCTTGCAACACAAATAGGTTCTGGTCTTGTTGGCGTGCTTTATATACTTGATGAGCCTAGTATAGGACTTCACCAAAGGGATAATGATAAACTTTTAAAAACTCTTAAACATCTTAGAGATATAGGAAATTCTCTTATTGTTGTTGAACATGATGAAGATACTATGCTTGAATGTGATTATATAGTTGACATAGGTCCAAATGCCGGAAAAGGTGGCGGAGAGCTTGTTTGTGCTGGTACTGTTGAAGATATAAAAAATTGTGAAAACTCTATTACAGGAGCATATTTAAGCGGAAGAAAATATATTGAAGTTCCAAAAGAAAGAAGAAAACCAAATAAAGATAATATGCTTAAAATAAAAGGTGCTTCTGAAAATAATCTTAAAAATATAAATGTTGATATTCCTCTTGGAATAATAACTTGTATTACAGGTGTTTCTGGCTCTGGAAAATCTTCTCTTGTTAATGAAATACTTTTTAAGAGATTAAACAGAGATTTAAACAGAGGAAAAGTTCGTCCCGGAAAACATAAAGATATGATAGGTCTTGAAAATCTTGATAAAGTTATAAATATTGACCAATCACCAATAGGAAGAACACCACGCTCAAATCCTGCAACATATACAGGGCTTTTTGATATTATAAGAGATGTTTTTGCACAAACTACTAAAGCAAAAATGAGAGGATACCAAAAAGGTAGATTTAGTTTTAATGTAAAAGGTGGAAGATGTGAGGCTTGTTCTGGTGATGGTATTATAAAAATAGAGATGCACTTTTTACCGGATATATATGTTCCTTGTGAAGTTTGTCATGGCAAAAGATATAACAGAGAAACTCTTGAAGTTAAGTATAAAGGTAAAACAATTTCAGATGTACTTGATATGACTGTTGAAGAGGCACTTGAGTTTTTTGAAAATATACCAAAAATAAAAAATAAACTTCAAACATTATATGATGTTGGTCTTTCTTATGTTCAGCTTGGACAGTCATCAACAACACTTTCTGGAGGAGAGGCACAAAGAGTAAAATTGGCAACAGAACTTAGCAGAAGAAGTACAGGTAAGACAATGTATATACTTGATGAGCCTACAACAGGACTTCATACAGCAGATGTCCATAAACTTGTAAATATACTTCAAAGACTTGCAGAAGGTGGAAATTCTGTTGTTGTAATAGAACATAATCTTGATGTTATAAAAACAGCTGATTATATTATAGACCTTGGTCCAGAAGGTGGCAGTGGTGGAGGAACAGTTGTTGCAAAAGGTACTCCAGAGGAAGTGTGTAATGTAGTTGGTTCTTATACAGGTAAATATTTAAAACCTGTATTAGAAAAATCTGTAAGAAAATAATGTAAATAAATATATATTTTTGTATTATTTTGATGAAAGATATTCTGTAAAATAAAGGATATCTTTCTTTTTTTTAAAAACTATTGACAAAGAGTTGTTATAAAAGTAGGATATTAAATATATAGATAAACAAAAGATTTTCGGAGGATTATAATGTTGGAAAGTAGTGAGTTTGTTCATAATTTTATTAGTTCACAAAAAAAAATAATGGAATATTTTGGTTGTGATGGAGAGTTTTACATTAAACCTCTTATAAATTATAATTGGGTAGTTAAGAGTAATGATGATTTCTCAATACTTTCTTATTGGGATAATAATGATAAACGTATTGATGCAGTAGTGGTTAAAAAAGGTGGAAAACCTATGGTTTATAAAAAAGATGATTTTACTATGATAATAGGTATTGATTGTGTAAAACTTGCATTTATATTCAAAACAGACCTTGAAAGATAATTAAAATGGATTTTTATTTGCCTTGCGTTTTAACGCAAGGTTTTTTGTGGTGTATATATATTTTTTTATTTTTTTATAAAATACTTCTAAAAATAAAATTTCTGAATAAAATTTATTTATCATAAGAATTAAATAACTTTTTTAAAAAGTTCTAAAGAGAGGGGTAGAATTAGATGCAGACAGATGGAATTTATGAAAATAACTGTGTTAGCATCAGTGGTAATGTTATAGAGGAGTGTGTTTTTAGTCATAAGGTATATGGTGAAGGTTTTTATATATTTAAGGTATCTGTTGAGAGATTAAGTGATAATGCGGACATACTTCCTGTAATGATTTCTGAAAGGCTTATGGATAAAGAAGTTTTAAAAATTGGGACAAAAGTAGAAATATCAGGTCAACTTAGGAGTTATAATAATTATACTGATAAAAAAAGTAAATTAATTTTAACTATTTTTGCAAGAAAAATAGAAGTTGTAAATGAATTTTCGGAAAAAAATCCAAATCAGATTTTTTTAAACGGTTTTATATGTAAAGAGCCTATTTATAGAGAAACACCTTTTGGTCGTGAAATATCAGATATACTTATTGCTGTAAATAGAGCCTATAATAAATCTGATTACATACCTTGTATTGTATGGGGCAGAAATGCAAAGTTTACATCAAAACTTTCTGTTGGAGATAATATAAAACTTTGGGGAAGAGTACAAAGTAGAATATATCAGAAAAAAACAGATGATGTTATAGAAGAAAGAGTTGCATATGAAGTATCTGTTTCTAAAATAGAGGTTGAAAAGGAATAAATTTTTGACAATATATATCAGTTAATATCATAATATATAATAATATTATATTTTTATAACCATATTGTAAAGTTTTAAAAATGCTGAAATATTGACAATTATATTTTAATTTAGTATCATGTCTTTGTATTTGTAAAAGATAGAGTTAATTAAAACTTATTTTGGTTGTAAGTACAAAGAGGGGGAAATTTTTATGAAATCAAAAGTTATTGTTGAATTTCAGGGAGTACAGACAGTTGTAAAGGATATGGAAGACGCAGCAAAGGAAGCTTGGAAATCAAATGGTGGAAAAGTTAAAGACATAAAAACAATGGATATATATTATAAACCTGAAGAAAAAATGTGTTATTACGTAATAAATGATACAGAAACAGGTAATTTTCCTGTTTAATAAATTTTAAGTTATAACCTATTTTTGACAAAACATAAAAGGCGGGTTTTCCTGCCTTTTTTATTTTACAAAACGGGAGAGAAACTACTGTGAGAAAAGGTAATATATTTATATATTATGGTGAAGGAAAAGGAAAAACAACTCTTGCAATAGGACAAGGTATACGTGCTGTTGGTGAAGGATTAAGTGTAATAATGATACAATTTCTTGACTATAATAATACAAAAGAAGGAATACCATTAAAAGCTCTTGAGCCTGATTTTAGAATATTTAGATTTGAAAAAATAAGAGAAAATATAAATGAGTTTGATGATAATACAAAAAAAGATATTTTGATGGAAATAAAAAATGCTTTTAATTTTACTCGTAAAATAATTGAAACTGGAGAATGTGATGTACTTATATTAGATGGTATTATTGAAGCAGTTGAAAAAGAATATATATCAAAAGAGGATTTGTGTTATATACTTTCCAAAAAGGAAGCATATATGGATATTATACTTACTGGAACAACAGTAGACGATTTGTTAAAAGAAAAATCAGATTATGTATATAAAATAAATAAAGAAAAAGTTCCAAATTAAAAACACCGTTTTAAAACGGTGTTTTTTTATATTATTCCATAACATTTTTCATTGTATAAAATCCGGCTGGTTTTCCTGCAAGATATTTAGCAGCTTTAACAGCTCCAACAGCAAAAAGCTCTTTTGAATATGCTGTATGATTTATTGTTATAACTTCATCACGCCCAGCAAATATTACATCATGGTCACCTACTATTGTTCCACCACGAACTGCACTAATTCCTATTTCCTTCTGACTACGTTTTTCTCTAACTTGTGAACGGTCAAAAACATATTTATATTCATTATTAAATTCTTCATTTATAGCATCAGCAAGAGCTATGGCTGTACCACTTGGAGCATCAATTTTCTGATTATGGTGTTTTTCAACAATTTCAATATCAAAACCTTCAGCAGCAAGAACAGGTGCAAGTTCTTTTAATACTTTCATTATAAGATTTATACCAACAGACATATTTGCTGATTTTAATATAGCAACATGTTTTGAATACTCAACAACTTTATTGTTTAATTCTTCTGAAAGACCTGTTGAGCAAAGTACAACAGGAATATTTTTTTCTTTTGAATATTCTAAAAGGGCAGGAACAGCAGCTGCTGTTGAAAAATCAATTATACAATCAGCTTCAATATTACAATCAGCTATATTTTTAAATACAGGATAACCCATTTCTATATCTCTTGGGTCAATACCAGCAACTATTTCACAGTTATCATCATTTGCTACTATTGATGAAACAACATGACCCATTTTTCCGCCACAACCATGCATTATTATTTTAATCAATTTAAACACCTCTATTTATAAAAATTATCAAAATTATTAAAATTAAGGGCTGCCATCTGACAGCCCTTTTAAATTTGTTTTTATTTTATAATTCCAAAATCCTCCATTGCCTTTTTGAGATTTTCAAAATTATTTTCGTCCATTTCACAAAGAGGCATTTTACAACTTCCTGTATTATAGCCCATAAGACCAACAGCAGCCTTTACAGGAATAGGATTTGTTTCACAGAAAAGCATATTTATAAGGTGAAGAGCATCAAGCTGCATTTTTGTAGCTGTTTTTGTATCACCATTTAAGTAACTTGCTACCATGTCATGTGTATATCTAGGAGCAACATTTGCAAGAACAGATATAACACCTTTTCCGCCAAGAGCTAATAAAGGAAGAACTTGGTCATCATTTCCTGAATATATATCAAAATCAGGACCACAAAGAGCAGCAATTTCTGCAACCTGTGAAATATTTCCACTTGCTTCTTTTATAGCAACAATGTTTTTAATTTTTGAAAGTTCATAACAAGTCTTAGGAGTGATATTAAGACCTGTACGACTTGGTACATTATAAAGTATTATAGGAATATTTATGCTTTCAGCAATCATTTTATAGTGCTTTATAAGTCCTTTTTGAGTTGTTTTGTTATAGTATGGTGTAACAAGTAAAACAGCATCAGCACCAGCTTTTTCACAGCCTTGAGCAAGTTCAATAGCATGTGAAGTATGATTACTTCCTGCACCTGCAATAACAGGAATTCTTTTGTTTACTACTTCAACAGCATATCTTACACAATCAATTTGTTCTTCATCTGTAAGTGTTGAAGCTTCTCCAGTTGTACCACATATTATAATTGCATCTGTACCGTTTTCTATTTGAAACTCAATAAGTTTTTTTAATTCAGGATAATTGATAGTTTCATCTTCATTAAAAGGAGTAATAATAGCAACTCCTGAACCTGTAAAAATAGACATATAAAAGCACCTCCGAAAGTATTACTGCATTTTTGAAATTATTTCTTGAGCAATCTGTACTGCATTAGTAGCTGCACCTTTACGGATATTATCAGCAACAACCCAAAGGTTTACACCATTTTCAACACTTTCATCACGACGAATTCTTCCAACATAAACTTCATCGTGTCCTGCTGCATTTAATGCAAGAGGGTATACATTGTTTTCTGGGTCGTCTTCAATAACAATACCAGGAGCGTTTCTAAGAACATCAATAAGTTCATCTAAGTCAAATGGATTTTCAAATTCAACATTTATTGATTCACTATGACTGTCGAATACAGGTACACGTACTGTTGTAGCTGTAACTTTAAGGTCATCATGGTGAAGAATTTTTCTTGTTTCCCAAATCATTTTCATTTCTTCTTTTGTATATCTGTTATCCATAAATACATCAATATGTGGAAGACAGTTATTTGCTATTGGGTGAGGGAATTTTTTAGGAGCTTCACCTTTAAGACCATTTTCAAGGTCATTCCAACCTGCAACACCTGCACCAGAAACTGCCTGATATGTAGAATAAACAACACGTTTGATTTTATATTTGTCATCAAGTGGTTTTAATGCAACCATAGCCTGTATTGTAGAACAGTTAGGGTTTGCAATAATACCTTTGTTCCATTCAATATCTTCAGGGTTTACTTCAGGTACTACAAGAGGAACTTCAGGGTCCATTCTCCATTGAGCACTATTATCAATAACAATACAACCATGTTCTGCTGCTATTGGTGCAAATTTTGCACTTGTTGAACCACCAGCAGAGAAAAGAGCTATATCAATTGGTTTGTCAAATGAATGTTCTGTAAGCTCTTCAACAACATATTCTTTACCATTAAATGTAAGAGTTGAACCAGCTGAACGAGCTGAAGCCATAACATAAAAATTTTCGATTGGAAGTTGTCTTTCTTCAAGAACTTTTAAGAAAGTTCTTCCTACCATACCTGTTGCACCTACTACTGCAAGATTTACTTTTTTCATAATAATATTCACTCCTATTATAACATATTATTTATTTACGATAAATACACCGCAAAATTTCTCTTTAAAATAAAAAAAACCGACAGGAAAGCCGGTATAATAATTGCCTTATCACAGATATAAAACACTACGCTGTGTTAAAATAATCATTATAGTAGCACTCCATCAAAATTATGATGACAGTTCATACAGATATTATCCATAAAAACCAGAAAGAATATTGTAAGGAATAATCAAACTTCGGCACCGTCCCCTTTTCCTGTTTATCATATGCACCTTACTGCATCAAAACAGGTACTATTGAAAAATGCACCTCTACTAAAAGTTATACTTTGTTTGTATATCGTATCACTATTTTATACAGGTGTCAAATGGTTTTATGAAAAAATATGTATATAAATTCATTTTTATTACATGCATATAATTTTTACAAAAAAAACATAATATTAATGTTAGTTTATAGTATAAATAAAAACTTCAAGAATTAATATGCACAATTTATGGAGGGTATAATATGGAAAAAGTTATAACAAAATACAAAAGTCTTTGTGAAGAGGACAGAATGAAGTATGAAGCAGCGGAAGAATTAGGTCTTATAGATAAGGTTATGGAAAAAGGGTGGAAGGGACTTACAAGCAGAGAAAGTGGTCAAATAGGTGGTATTGTAAGTAGTAGAAAAAGGAAACAAAAAAAATAATAGTCTAATATTGTAATATATCGTTATATTATGTATAATTATAAGGTTAAAAGATAAATTATTGCGAGGAGAATTATTATGGGTGTTTATGAGAGCTTTGCGTCTGTATATGACACTTTTATGGGGGAAACCGATTATGATGGTTGGGTTTCTTATATAGAAAAAATATGGGAAAGAGAAAATCTTTCCCCAGATATTGTTTTAGACTTGGGTTGTGGTACAGGTAATGTAACAGAAAGACTTGCAAAAAAAGGCTATGACATGATAGGTATAGATTTATCTGAAGATATGCTTGCAAAAGCAAGAGATAAGGCATATGAAGAAAATCTTGATATTTTATATCTTTGTCAAGATATGAGAGAGTTTGAACTTTATGGAACAGTAAACTGTGTTATAAGTCTTTTTGATAGCCTTAATTATATTACAGATGAAAATGAACTTTTTGAGGTTTTTAAACTTGTAAATAATTATCTTCACCCTCAAGGTCTTTTTATATTTGACCTAAACACAGAGTATAAATTTAAAAATATATATTCTGATAATACATATGCTGAAACAACTGAAAATGCAGCCTATATATGGGAAAATTTCTATGATGAAGATGAAAAAATAAATGAGTATTATATGAACTTTTTTATAGAAGATGAAGAAACAGGAAAATATGAACGTTTTGAAGAATGTCATTATGAAAAGGCTTATAGTATAGAAACTATTAAAAATCTTATAGAAAAAAGTGGTATGAAATTTATAGCTGTATATGATGCATATACTTTTGAACCTGCAAGAGAAGATAGTGAAAGAATATTTTTTATAGCAAAAGAAGTTACTAAAAAGGAGAATTAAAAAATGAATGATTATATTATAAGAGCAACTGCTGGAAATGGTGCAATAAGAGCATTTGCAGCAACAACAAAAAATACTGTTGAAAAAGCAAGAAGTCTTCATAATACTTCACCTGTCGCAACTGCTGCACTTGGTCGTCTTTTAACTGCTGCTGCAATGATGGGAATAATGCTCAAAGGTGAAAAAGACCTTCTTACACTTCAAATAAGAGGTGATGGACCACTTCAAGGAATGGTTGTTTCTGCTGATAGTAATGCAAAAGTAAAAGGATATGTTTTTAATCCTTATGTTGAAGTACCTGATAAATATGAAGGTAAACTTGATGTTTCTGCTGCAATAGGACATGGAAATTTAAGTGTAATAAAAGATATTGGACTTAAAGAGCCATATTCCGGACAGATTGAACTTATTTCTGGAGAAATCGCAGAAGATTTAACATACTATTTTGCAAAAAGTGAACAAACTCCTTCTGCAATAGGTCTTGGTGTACTTATAGATACAGATATTACTGTAATGGCGGCTGGCGGTTTTATAATTCAGCTTATGCCAGATGCAAGTGATGAAATAGCAGAAAAACTTGAAGAAAAAATAAATAGAACACCTTATGTTACATCTTTACTTGATATGGGGTATACTCCAGAAGATATTTTAAAACTTATACTTGGAGATTTTGATATTGAAATTAATGAGAAAAAAGAAGTTGAATTTTATTGTAATTGTACAAGAGAAAGAGTTGAAAAAGCTCTTATAAGTCTTGGAAAAGAAGAACTTGAAAAAATAATTGAAGAAGATAAAAAAGCACAACTTCATTGTCATTTCTGTAATAAAGAATATAATTTTACAGAAAATGACCTTAAAGAAATTCTTAAAAATGCACTTTAATTAATAAAAAATACTTAAAAAGGGGGTGGGGTTATAAAAAGAGATTTTGCAATAGCTGTAAAAGCTATTATTATAAATAATAATAAAGTTTTACTTCTTCATCGTTCAAAAGAAGAAATAGAAAGTAGTATTATGAATAAAAAAGAGGCTTGGGATCTTCCTGGTGGAGGGCTTCATTTTTTTGAAACATCAACAAAAGGGCTTATGAGAGAAGTTAAAGAAGAAACAGGAATATATGTAAATATAATAGAACCTTTTAGTGTTTTTGATGTTATAAAAAATAATATTCATCTTACAATAATTACATATATATGTAATTGTGATACATATAATGTTACATTGAGTGATGAGCATGATGCTTTTTATTGGCTCACCCTTGAAGATGTAAAAAATAAAGACATACCTAAATGGATGAAAAAAGAATTTGAAAAAGCATTAAAAAGTGTAAAATAAAAAAGTATGTTTTTGATATTTTATTATCAAAAACATACTTTTTTTATATTAATTTATAATGTAAAAGACCTTTTGTTATACCTTCATTTTTTACTGTATCTGTATAATAATTACCAATATTGCTAAGTATAGGATTATGTTTTCCCATAACTATACCATTTCCAACTAATTCAATCATTTCTTTATCGTTTCCGCCGTCACCAAAAGCATATGTATCTTTTAATTGAAAATCAAATTGTTTTACAACAGCTTTTATACCAATAGCCTTTGAAAAACCTTTTTTAGCAATATCAATACCATATTTATATATATGAGGAAATGTAACGAATTCATTTCCAAATTTTTCATAAAAAAGTTCTAATATATTTTTCATTTTTAAATCATCTTCAGGAAATAATGCAACTATTTTAACTGTATCTTTTAATATGTGCATATTGGATTTATTTAATTGTCTATAACTTTCAATAGGTACATTGAAAAGTTTGCAGTTTTTATCAATTCTTTCGGTATGTACATCACCCATATAACATAAATCAGAAGTTTCACAATAGTATGCAATATCATTATTTTTAAAAAATTCTATTATATTTAATGTATCATCTAATTTAAAAGGGCTATTAAATATAATTTCATCATTTATTCTTACACTTGCACCATTTGAATTTACATAACAATCAAATTTAAAATCTATTTTAGGAAGCTGGCTATAAGGTCTACCAGAACAAATTGCAGTCATATAACCATTTTCTTTAAGTTTTTTAAATGATTTAATAGTTTTTTCAGTCGGTTTAGATATATTGTCACTTTCATCTACCATAGTACCGTCATAATCAAAAAAAACAACACCTTTATACAATGTTTAAACCTCCTTTATTATTGTATTTGAATTATATCATATTAAATATGATTTTATGAAATAATATCAAATATTAATATTCTTAGTAAAAAAATATAAAATACATGAATTTTTTAAAATATTAATATCAAAAATATATATTAATATTTTAATTTAATGTAGACTTGTGTTGTAAAGTGTAAATAATATAATAAAAATATTTTTTTATAATATTTAATTTATAAATTTTATTAAAACAGATAAATTTTTACAGCATTTATATTTTTATAAACGTATATGTTTGTAATATAAAAGTTAAATTTGTTAAATTATTTTCATTTTTGTCATTAAGTGGATAAAAAAGGTTAAAAAACAGCATTATATACTATAAAATATTATGAAAAATAATATCATCATTATATTAAATATTTAAAATATACTGAAAAACTTTGTATTATAATTATCTGTTTTTGTAAAATATACAATGCTACAATAAATATTATAGTTAAAATGTAAAAAAATTCATTATAAAATTATTGACAAAGACAATCCAATAACTTATTATTTAACTTGATTAGATATAATTTTATTTATACTTTTTATACTGTAAATATATAAAAAGTAATAAATATAATGTTTTTTTGAATATACATATAAAATCAATTTGTTATTCATTTAACAATATAATAACCATAAAGTATATATAAATATTAGCTATGATGGTTATTATATATAAATAGAAACTATGTAAGAGAGGTGATTTAAAATGGCTTTGGAAATTATTAAAAGTATTATTGAGGCAGAAAATAAAGCGGAAGAAATACATCAGAATGCTTTAAAAGAAGCTGATACAATACGATTAAATGCAGATGCTGAAGCATTAGAAATACTTTCTAAAATTAAAAAAAATGCTAAATCAGAAGAAAAGACGCTTGTAGAAAAAGCTGTTAGTGAAACTCAGTTGCAAGTTAAAGAAATTTTAGATGCTGCAAAAGAAAAATGTGATGAAATTAAAAATTCTTCTGAATTAAAAATGGAAAATGCATTAAAAGCAGTTATCGGAAAGGTAGTTGGTGAAGATGGCAATAGTTAATATGAATAAAATTTCTATTGTTGGCCTCCAATTAGAAAAAGACCAAATACTGAAATTTCTTATGAAAAAAGGTTTTGTTCAAATTGATGACAGTGCAGATTTATTAGAAGATGAATTTTTTGGGAAATCATTAAAAAAAGATAGTAGAGAGCAGTTAGTTTATGAATATGAACAAAAAATGAGTAGTATAAATGTTGCTATTGAAACATTAAAATCCAATACAAAAATAAAAAAATCAATGCTTTCTCCAAAAGATGATTTTAAAAATATTAGTATTGATTATGCAGAAAAACTTTATGAAGATATTTTGGAAATAAACAGTATATCTAAACAGATAAATTCACTTAAAAGTGAAGAAAACTCTCTTTTAAATACAAAAGAAACACTTACGCCTTGGATAAAATTTGATTTGGATTTAGGAAATAGTTCAACAAAGTATTCAAGAACTATATTGGGAACAATTCCTACAACATCAAATATTGACCAAGTAACAAATAAACTTTATGATGAAGTTCCTGAAAGTGTTATTGGAATTATAAATGAAGATAAACAATTTAGATATATTTTTGTCATTGTTCATAAAGATTCACTTTATAATGCTACTGAAGTTTTAAGAGAATATGGATTTTCACAAGTAACATTTGGTCTTTTGGAATATACTCCAAAAACAGAAATAAATAATATTGAAAATAAAATAAATGAAATTCAAAATAATAGAAATATTCTTATTGAAAAATTAAAAAATTATTGTGAGAAAATAAAAGAATATGAAAATCTTTATGACTATTATATGGTTATTAGAGATGAAAATAAAATTGTTGAGAATTTTATTAAAACAAAAACAACATTCTGTTTAAATGGTTGGCTTCCTTCTAAAAAAGCAGATAGCCTTGTAAAAACTCTTACAGAAAACTATAAATGCTATGTAGAAACAGAAAAAGGAAATAAAGATGAAGGTTATCCTGTTCTTCTTGAAAACAATAGTTTTGTAACACCTTTTGAAGATATAGTAAATATGTATTCAACACCAAGTACAAAAGATGTTGACCCAAGTGGAATAATGGCATTTTTCTATATTATATTCTTTGGAATGATGCTTGCTGATGCAGGTTATGGAATACTTATTTCATTAGCTTGTTTATTTATAGTTAAAAAGACAAAACTTAAAAAAGGTCAAGGAAATCTTATAAAACTTATGGGTATATGTGGTATATCAACAGCCATATGGGGATTTGTATTTGGTAGTGTATTTGGTTCAAGTTTGCTGGGAATACCTGTTATTATAAACCCTCTTAAAGATGTGATGGTATTAATGGCTATGTCTCTTGTTTTTGGTATAATTCATATATATATTGGTCTTGGTATAAAGGGTTATACACTTCTTAGAGATGGTGATGTAATAGGATTTATAAGCGATATAATACTTTGGTATATATTTATAACAGGCGTTTGTCTTCTTATAATTCCTGTCGTTGCTGGAGATATAGGCATATTTTCTGTAATAGGAAAATATCTTGCCATTATAGGTATGGTAGGTATAATTCTTACAAATGGTAGAGCATATAAGGGAATATTTATGAAACTTTTTAAAGGAACTTCAGCCCTTTATGGTATTACAGGATATTTTGGAGATATTTTATCATATACAAGACTTATGGCACTTTGTCTTTCATCAGGTGTTATCGGTCAAGTTATAAACCTTTTAGGTGCTATGGCTGGACCTGTTGGAATGATTATTATAGGTCTTATAGGACATTCAATAAACCTTTTTATAGGTGCTCTTGGAGCTTATGTGCATACAAGTAGACTTCAGTTTGTTGAATTTTTTGGAAAGTTTTATGAAGGTGGCGGAGAAGCTTTCACACCTTTTAAATTTAGAACAAAATATACAAGTATAAATGAAGAGGAGATGTAAATTATGGAATTATTATCATCATTATCAAATGGTCAATTTTTAGGTATAATGGGTGCTGCATTAGCTGCATTACTTGGTGGAATTGGTTCTGCAAAAGGAACATCTATGGCTGGTCAAGCAGCAGCAGGAGTTGTTTCAGAAGACCCAAGTAAATTTGGTCAGCTTCTTGTACTTCAGCTTCTTCCAGGTACACAGGGACTTTATGGATTTATTATAGGTTTCCTTATGTTAACAAAAATAGGTGTTCTTGGTGGAGATATTCCAACATCAGCTCAAGGTTTCCAGCTTTTAGCAGCTTCACTTCCAGTAGGTATTGTTGGTCTTATTTCAGGTATATATCAGGGAAAAGCTGCTGTTGCAGGTGTAGGAATTGTTGCTAAAAAACCAGAAGAATTAGGTAAAGCTATTACATTTGCAGCTATCGTTGAAACATATGCTATTTTAGGACTTCTTGTATCATTCCTTGCGTTAAATGGTATCCAGATTGGTTAATAAATAATTTTTTGAAAAGGAGGAACTACTCCTATGGGTAATGAACAGAAAATAATTGACAAAATAATTGCTGATGCCAATAAAGAGGCAGATGAAATAATAAAAAATGCAAGAGAATATGCTTCGGAAAAAATAAAAACAGCTAATGAAAAAGCACAAAAAGAACTTAATAAATATAGAGAACTAGCAAAAGCAGAAGCAGAAAAAGCCGCTTCAAAAGAAATATCTGGAGCTGAAATGTCAGCAAAGAAATTAATTCTTGCTAAAAAACAAGAAATTTTGGAAGAAACAATTAATCTTGCAAAAAATAAACTTTTTGCTCTTTCGGGAGATGAATATGAAAAAACAATATTTAATATGATTAAAAATTCAAAAGAAAGTGGAGAAATAATACTTTCTGATGAAGATAGAAAAGCCTTTGGAGAAAAACTTGCAGCAGAAGGATATAATGTATCTTCTGAAACAAGAGATATAGTAAAAGGTTTTATAATTAAAAAAGGCGATATAGAATATAATTATTCTTTTGACTCAATAATTACAGTTGAAAAAGAAAATATAGAACAAAAAGCAGCAAAAATTCTATTTGGTTAAAGGAGGGGGTTAAAAGTGGCAAAAGAAAAAATTTATCCCTATGCAGTAGCCAAAATAAGAGTTTATGAAAGCCGTCTTATTACAAAACCGTCATTTATTCAATTGGCAGAAGCTAAATCTGCTGATGAATGTGTAAGAATACTTTCAGAATTAGGATATAACAATGGTAATCCATTTGAAGTAAATGAATTTGAAAAAGTTCTTTCAGAAGAAAATGCAAAAATTTATGAACTTATGAAAGAAGTTGTACCAGATGAAAACTTTATTGAAGTTTTTGTTTGTAAAAATGATTATCATAATCTTAAAGTTATTCTTAAATCTGAAATTTCAGGTGTAGACGGAGAAAAATATATTGTAAGCGGTGGTCTTGTTCCTGTTGAAATAATAAAAAAAGCTGTTGTTGAAAGAAATTATTCAATTCTTCCTAAAATAATGGGAGAATCACTTAATGATGCATATGATATATATTCTAAAACACAAAATGGTCAATATATAGATATGGTTATAGATAAGGCTTGTTTTAAATATATGTCAGAAGTCGCAAATAATAGTAAAAATAGCTTTATAATTAAATATGTTGAAAAGCTTTGTGACCTTACAAACATAAAAAGTTTTATGAGAGTAAGAAAAATGAAAAAAAGTTTTGAAAATACATTTAAAAATGTATTTATTTCAGGTGGAACAATAAATTTTGAATATTTTAGACAAGCAGTAAATGCTGAAAATTATTATTCAGTATTTAAAGGTACTGCATATTCTTCTGTGTGTGAGGCTATGGATAGAAGTATTACTGAGTTTGAAAAGCTTTGTGATGACTATTTAATGGAGTATGTAAAAAGTGCAAAATATATAGCTCTTACACTTGAACCTCTTATTGCATATATATATGCAAAAGAAACTGAAATAAAAACAGTAAGAATTATTATGACAAGTAAAATAAATGATATTGACTCGGACACTATAAAAGAAAGGTTGCGAGAAGCTTATGTATAAAGTAGGAGTAATAGGTGATAAAGATAGCGTAATGGGCTTTCTGGCACTTGGTATAGATATTTTTACTGCAACAGAAGCAGATGAAATAAAAAAAACAATACACAAGCTTGTTGAGAATGAATACGCAATTATATATATAACAGAAAAAGCAAGCCTTCTTGCACAGGAGTCCATAGCTAAATATAAAGATTATCAGTTGCCAGCTATAATAGTTATTCCGGGAATAACAGGTAGTATAGGGCTTGGTATGAATGAGGTAAGAGAGTCGGCAAAACGTGCTATTGGTGCGGATATTCTATTTAATAAAGATTAAAACATCTAATGATTGTGGGTGATTATAGTATGAGTAAAGGCACAGTTGTAAAAGTGTCAGGTCCGCTTGTTATTGCGGAAGGTATGAGAGATGCTAACATGTTTGACGTTGTAAAAGTTTCAGATAAGCATCTTATAGGTGAAATCATAGAGATGCATGGCGATAAAGCGTCTATACAGGTATATGAAGAAACATCAGGGCTTGGTCCAGGAGAGGAAGTTGTATCAACAGGTATGCCTATGAGTGTTGAGCTTGGACCAGGACTTATATCAACAATATATGATGGTATACAAAGACCACTTGAAAAACTTTATGAAGTTTCTGGCACAAATATTCAAAAAGGTGTTGAAGTATATTCTCTTGATAGAGAAAAGAAATGGAAATTTGAACCTTTAAAACAGAATGGTGATAAAGTTTCTTCAGGTGATATTATAGGTAAAGTACAGGAAACAGACGTTGTTGAATGTCGTATAATGGTTCCTTATGGTGTAAGTGGTACAATTAAAGAAATTTTTATAGGTGATTTTACAGTTGATGAAACAGTAGCTGTAATTACAAATGAAAAAGGTGAAGATGTAAATGTAACACTTATGCAGAAATGGCCTGTTCGTAAAGAAAGACCATATAAAGAAAAGAAAACACCAGACTCACTCCTTGTTACAGGACAAAGAGTTATTGATACATTTTTCCCAATAACAAAGGGTGGTGTAGCTGCAATTCCGGGACCTTTCGGAAGTGGAAAAACAGTTACACAGCATCAGCTTGCAAAATGGGCAGATGCAGATATAGTTGTTTATATTGGTTGTGGTGAACGTGGAAACGAAATGACAGACGTTTTAAATGAATTCCCAGAACTTATTGACCCAAGAACAGGTAAATCTCTTATGGAAAGAACTGTTCTTATTGCTAATACATCAGATATGCCTGTTGCTGCTCGTGAAGCATCAATATATACAGGTATTACAATAGCTGAATTTTTCAGAGATATGGGTTATAGTGTTGCTCTTATGGCTGACTCTACAAGTCGTTGGGCAGAGGCACTTCGTGAAATGAGTGGTCGTCTTGAAGAAATGCCAGGTGAAGAAGGTTATCCTGCATATCTTGGTAGCCGTCTTGCTCAGTTCTATGAAAGAGCCGGAAGAGTTACTTGTCTTGGAGAAGATGAAAGACAAGGTTCTCTTACTGCTATTGGTGCTGTTTCTCCTCCTGGTGGTGATACATCAGAACCTGTTTCACAGGCTACACTTCGTATAGTAAAAGTATTCTGGGGACTTGATGCATCATTAGCTTATAAACGTCATTTCCCAGCTATTAACTGGCTTACAAGCTATTCTTTATATCAAGATAAAGTTGATGTTTGGGCAGATAAAAATGTAGATGAAAACTTCTCAGAACAAAGAACAGAAGCTATGAGACTTCTTCAGGTAGAAGCAGAACTTCAAGAAATTGTACAACTTGTTGGTGTTGATTCACTTTCTGATAGTGATAGACTTATACTTGAAACTGCACGTTCAATTCGTGAAGACTTCCTTCATCAAAATTCATTCCATGAAGTAGATACTTATACATCACTTCATAAACAGTATAGAATGTTAGGTCTTATACTTAAATTTAAAGAACTTGGAGATAAAGCTATTAAAGAAGGAATTTCTGTTCTTAAAATAATAAAACTTCCTGTTATAGAAAAAATAGGACGTGCAAAATATATTGAAGAAGCAAATGTTGATGCTTCATATGATAACATTGAACAAGAAATTGCAAAAGAAATTACAGAATTAATAAATAAGGGGGCAGATGAATTATGATAAAAGAATATAGGTCAATTCAGGAAGTTGCAGGCCCTCTTATGGTTATAAATGGTGTAGAAGGCGTAAAATATGATGAGCTTGGAGAAATAGAGCTTTCAAATGGTGAAATAAGAAGATGTAAAGTTCTTGAAGTAAATGGAGATACTGCATTAGTACAGCTTTTTGAAAGTGCAACAGGTATAAACCTTTCAGATAGTAAAGTTCGTTTTCTTGGAAAGAGCCTTGATTTTGGTGTTTCACCTGATATACTTGGTCGTGTATTTAATGGTATGGGAAAACCTATTGACGGTGGTCCAGATATAATTCCAGAAGAAAGACTTGATATTAATGGTGCACCTATAAATCCAGCTGCTCGTGAGTACCCTTCAGAGTTTATACAGACAGGTGTTTCTGCTATTGACGGTCTTAATACACTTGTTAGAGGTCAAAAACTTCCTATATTCTCTGGTTCTGGTCTTCCACATGCTAATCTTGCAGTACAGATTGCAAGACAGGCAAAAGTTAGAGGTACAGATTCAAAGTTTGCCGTTGTATTTGCCGCTGTTGGTATAACATTTGAAGATGCTGAATTCTTCATAAACGATTTTAAACAAACAGGTGCTATTGACCGTTCAGTTGTATTTGTAAATCTTGCAAATGACCCAGCTGTTGAACGTGTTTGTACACCTCGTATGGCTCTTACAGCTGCTGAATATCTTGCTTTTGAACAAGGTATGCATGTGCTTGTAATTATTACAGATATTACAAACTATGCAGAAGCTTTACGAGAAGTTTCTGCTGCTAAAAAAGAAGTTCCGGGACGTCGTGGTTATCCAGGATACCTTTATACAGACCTTGCAACAATGTATGAAAGAGCAGGTAAAATAAAAGGTAAAGAAGGTTCTATTACAATGATACCTATTCTTACAATGCCTGAAGATGATAAAACTCACCCAATACCTGACCTTACAGGATATATTACAGAAGGTCAGATTATACTTTCTCGTGACCTTTATAAAAAAGGTATACAGCCACCTATAAATGTTCTTCCTTCACTTTCTCGTTTGAAGGATAAGGGTATAGGTAATGGCAAAACAAGAGAAGACCATGCAGATACAATGAACCAGCTTTTTGCTGCATATTCAAGAGGTAAAGATGCTAAAGAGCTTATGGCTATTCTTGGTGAGTCTGCTCTTTCTGATATAGACCTTCTTTATGCAAAATTTGCTGATGCATTTGAAAAAGAGTATGTATCACAAGGTTTTAGAACAGATAGAACTATTGAACAGACTCTTGAAACAGGTTGGAAGCTTCTTAAGATACTTCCAAAAAGTGAACTTAAACGTATTCGTGATGAATATCTTGAAAAATATATGCCCGAGGAGTGATGAACTGTGGCAAGATTAAATGTTAATCCAACACGTATGGAAATGACACGTCTTAAAAAACTCCATAAAACAGCTACAAGAGGGCATAAACTTCTTAAAGATAAACTTGATGAACTTATGAAACAGTTTCTTGAAGTTGTAAAAGAAAATAAACGTCTTAGAGAGGAAGCAGAAGCTGCCCTTGAAAAAGCATATAAAAGTTTTATTATTGCAAGAGCTGTAATGAGTAATGAATATCTTGGAGAGGCTCTCATGATGCCAAAACAGGCTATAAGTGTTGATGTTTCTCAGAAAAATGTAATGAGTGTAAATGTTCCTATATTTGATTTTAAAACTGTGGGGAATGAAAGAGAAATTTATCCATATGGTCTTGCTTTTACATCAGGAGAACTTGATGCTGCAACAGAGGCTTTTGCTTCTGCAATGGAACCACTTTTAAGGCTTGCTGAAAGTGAAAAAACAGCACAACTTATGGCTCAAGAGATAGAAAAAACTCGTAGACGTGTTAATGCTCTTGAAAATGTAATGATTCCTAACTATGAGGAAACAATAAAATATATTTCAATGAAACTTGAAGAAAATGATAGAGCAAGTACAACTCGACTTATGAAAGTCAAAGACATGATAGCTCAAAAAGCTATTGAGGAAAGACGTAAGAGAGATAAGGATTTGCAGGGTGCTTAGTCTGTAAATTATAGGTTTAAACACTGAAATGTACAGTAGTTTTACCAAGATTACGATAGTATGAAATAACACTAAAAGGTATCAGTTTATAAAAAAGACTGATACCTTTTTTATTTTTTTAGAATTAATATAAATATAAATTTTAAAAAGTATTTTATATCTGTATTTATACTAGAGTGTATTTTTACATCTTTTAATTTATTATATTTAATTTTTTAAATATATAGATAAAAAGTTATTCTTTATGTATGCTGGTAGAGTTATTTATCATCAGTATAAAATTAAGTTCTACAATATTATATTTAGCAATTAGAGTATTATTTATATAAATAAAAGTTTCTGTAAGTTACAAAATAACTATGGTAAGTAATTAAAAATTCACAATTTTTAAGTAAAAGTGTAACAAGAAATCACAAGAGTAAGAGAAGTATGTAACTGTAGTTTTTTTTCAAAAAAATGCTTAAAAATAAGGGAAAAATGAAAATAAAATTATTAGTAGGGGTAAAAAATATATTTTAAATTGTTTAAAGAATTAAAAAAATTAAAAAATAAAAATAAAATAGGTAAAAAAAATTAAAAAATTTTTGATAAAAAATATATTCAAAAAAGTTTATAATAAAATATTTAATTTTAAAAAAGTGTTTCAATAGGGAATAGTTTAAAAGTACACTTTTAAAAATAATAAATATAGAGATTTAATTGTTTGAATAGGGTATAAAATTTATTTTCAAATGTTTCAAAATAGGGGTATAGTCTATACAATTAGTTTTTGGGTTCTACTGTGTTTTTTGCATTGTTTTGATAAATATATAAAAATAATAAAGGTGGTGTCAGAATGGCAATAAACAAGAAATATGGGTATTGTAGAGTATCCACAGTAGACCAGAACCCAGAAAGACAAAAAGATGCTTTGTTAAATTATGGCATTGATGAAAGAGATATATTCATAGATAAGGTTAGTGGAAAAAACTTTGAAAGAGATAACTACATACTTTTAAAAGAACGACTTTTAAGAAAAGGTGATACATTAGTAATAACAGAACTTGACAGATTTGGAAGAAACTATTCAGAAATAAAAAAGGAATGGCACGAGCTTACAGAAAAAGGTATAAGCATTGTAATTTTAGATATGCCTATAATAAGTACTGATATGAAAAATGATACAACCAGTAAACTTATATCGGACATAGTTTTCAGCTTATTGGCATACATAGCCGAAAAGGAAAGAGATAACATAAGAGAACGACAAAGACAGGGCATAGAAATAGCTAAGGCTCAAGGTAAGTATAAAGGGCGTAAGAAAATAGAATGTGACAACTTTTCTGAAGTTTATATCAAGTGGAAAAATAAAGAATTTACAGCAAGAGAAGCTATGAGGCTTTTGGGAATAAAGCCGAACACATTTTATAGAATGGTAAAAGATTATGAGAGTAACATTAATAATAAGTAGTATCTACTATATATTATATAAGAGCAATAAAAATTATATTAATACAATAAAACAACCATTATAAAAATATTATACACAAACACCATACTATAAAAATACAACACAACTTTATATTTTATATGTTCAACATAAATTTTTGAAAAAACAACTTAAAAATGAGCATAAAAATGATAATAGGCTAGGAAGCCCCCCAATAGGTAGAGTAGTATGAATAGATAAATAGATAACAGGAGATAACATAAGGTAAAGGATAGTAACACACAGGTAACACATAAGTAACACATAATAAAAACAGCACAGCTCTTATATACATAGAGTTGAGCTGTTATTTTTTATATATAATACAGTTTATGTTAAAATGTACTTATACTATAATCTGATACAATTATTAATGTACTTATACTATAATCTGATACAATTATTAATGTACTTATAATTTATACTAATTTTACCACTTTACCAATTTTTATATAAATATGAGCATATAATGTTAGATTAAAGCCTAAAAAACAGCATATAGATAATGGTATTATACCAATCACTAATAGGAAGTGACTTTGATAGATGGTTTATAAATTAACAGATACATTAATAGTATGCTTATAATTTATACTATACAACAGGAAGTTACCAGTTACCACTTTTTGAGCATAAAAGTGACCATACAACAGGAAGTTACCAGTTACCACTTTTTGAGCATAAAAGTGACCATACAACAGGAGGTTACCAGTTACCACTTTTTGAGCATAAAAGTGACCATACAACAGGAAGTTACCAGTTACCACTTTTTTAGAGCAAATGTGACTTATATAAAAATATTGTGCTTAAGTGCCTGCTTAAAAATAAATGGATATGCTTTTTATAAGTGTGATATACAATATTTTACTGCTGGAAATAAAAGCAATATGCAGAACAAATCTATTGTGTACATCATTTAAGAAATATAGTTTAACAGTTCTACAACAGTAAATTATATTTATACAAGTCAAATAAAATAGTGTACATAGTTTAAATGTAATTTTACAGCAGTAAAAATATAATGCAGTTTTTGAAAATAATGTGCATTAGCAGATATTTTAATACATTAGTTATGTACTTATAAATTAGCAGATAAAATTAGCAAGTTACCAGTTACCACTTTTTAAATATAATTTTGAACTTAATATAAAAAATCAGCTTAAAAACAAGCATTAAACTATAATGTAGTAATAAATTAACTTTAAAAGATTTACTTAAACAAAAAATGTGTCTTACATCATTAAAAATCAGTCTTAATAGTTTATAAGATACTCTATAAAAATAAAAACAAAGTACATTATTTTAAATTTAAACTGTTTAATAATTTTAATTAACTTAATTTATAAAAATATCATCATTATTTATACTTTTGCTTATTAATAAGATACAATTAAGAATTATTTATAAACTAATATTATATATTTATGCATATAGTTATGCTTTTAGAAAAAATGTATCTACAGTATTATTAAGTTTACAAACAGTAAGTAAAACTGATAATTAAAAGGTTTATTTGATATAATCTAATAAAAAAATGCCGAAAAACAGTAGGAAATGATTAGAAACTTTGTGCATAATTATTCATATAAAGTTGATAAAATATCTTTTCAATAGCTATTATATGTGTTATAATATCAGTAATGAAATTGATTTATAGGGGTGAAAAATAATGAAGAGATTTAGTAACAAGCTTATAGCAGGGGTACTTCTTACCAGTATAGCAACAAGCAGTATAGCTTTTGCTAATGAATATGATAGTTTAACAGTTACAAATTCAACAACTGGCAATACTTCATTTCAGATAACATCTTTTGCAGATTATAACACAAACTATGGTTATGGTTTATTGCAAAATCATTGGGCAAAAACACAAATTGAAACACTTGTAAATAAAGGTGGAATATCTGGTGTGCCTTATGGTTCAAACATTTATAGATTTGAGGCTGACAGAAGTATTAAAACAGCAGAACTTTTAAGTATAATTTTAAGAGTTTCTGGAAACTCATTTGAACAAACTACTGACTGGACAGATGGTGTAATGGACAAGGCAATAGAACTTGGTATTATACCTGAAAGTATGAGAAATGAAGGAAATAAGGAATTAACAAGAGAAAAAATGGCTATGATATTAGTTAATTCAGAAAAGAACATTAGAAATAAAGATGTAACAGCTGAATTTGACTCAAGCAAAATATCAGACCTTAACCAAGCAGACTCAGCATACAGAGATGATATAGTAACAGCATATGCTTTAGGTTTATTAGCTGGTACAGGAACAGGATATAATCCAAAAGGAATAACAACAAGAGCAGAAACTTGTGCAATTATCAATAGATTATTTGAATATACAGCAAGAGTAGATAATGCGGTACAACCAGAAACTCCAACACCAACACAAGGTTTACAATATGAGGCATTACCAGATGGTTCAAATGTAGGTGTTTACTGGAATTGTCCTGCTGAAGGTTTAATTGGACCAGATGGAAAAGTAATTACACGTGACCCAGAAACAGGTGTTCTTGGTTTTGGTCAGGGTCAGACAGGGGGTATCTGGAGTGGACTCACATATCCTAATGGTAAAGTAATTGGTGAAGGTTCAACAGCTGGACCTACAACATCTCCATATACAGATGATTATAAAGATGTATCTGGTAAATATGAAAATCACGGTGGTTACACATATTGGACACAGGAATGGAACAGAATCTATGGTGTAGTAGGAAGTAAGCTAAATGCAGAATATCCTAATCCTGAAGAGATGACAATGGCAGATATTAATGGAAATATTTTAGATGCAGATGGAAGCACTTGGCAGACAAACGATAATGCACATTTTATATATGCAAATGGTGTTTGGACACCTAAAACAACTTGGTAATATTATATCAAAGATTATTTAAAATGTCAACACTAATTTTAATAACCCACATTAACTTGTGGGTTATTATATATAAAATAAATAAAAACAACTTTAAAACAAGCATTAAAAAGAATAATAAGTATAGAGATTAAGAGATTAAAGATTGCTAAGTTTATTAGAGTCTATTTTAAATCTAATAAAGATAGGAGCCTTTAAGACTCCTATCTATTTATTTTACATATTTTAGTATTGCTATTAAAGCAATAGCAAAATACAAAGGGTTGTTAATAGCAAGTATAAGCATAGTTAAAATACTTGCTATAACAATTACTATACCTAAAGGATAGTTTGAGTAAATAACTCACACGAAAGTGTGGGTTATTTTTTTGTATAAGGGTAAAAATAGTATTATTTTATGAATTTAAGATTAAAAAATTCATCTATTGCTTCTGAAAAAAACTCATACATTACTAAAAAAATTGATATACATTCAGACGAACATATTAAAAAATTTTATGAAAAAATAGTGGTGTGATAAATTTATAAAGAGATAAAAATAACTTAGTATACATTTGAAAAAACATCTATACAGTAGTATTTTTTGATGTGTACTTTAAAACTAATACTTATAAAGTTATTCTGTTGAACAATAAAAATATAAATATTGTACTTCAAAAGCTACTTAACTTGTATATAAAAGTAAAATAATATAAGGAAGGTGGTTCTATGACAGTACAGTTCAAAACACAAATTAAGATTTATGATGAAGAAACAGGAAAAGTAAATACAGACGGTAGTTTTAGTATTTATGCTGACGGAGATGCAAAGAGCATAGAGTATTTTAAAGATGCTATATCAGTTATGAATGAGGCTATGGGGAATTTAATAAAAGAAGTAGAGTTATAATTACTACATTATAATAGGTAGAAACTCAAATATAAGGGCTGTAAATTTACAGCCTTTATTTTTTTGCTCTTTTTTAAATATTTAAGTTTATTGGATTTTTTAAGAACATTTTTATGACAAGTAATTAAAAGTGACAGCTTTAATTAAGATATAAATTTTTTTTTATTTATATAAAAAATTTTTTAAACAGTATCAGTACAAGTATAAATAATTTAAGGCTTTTCAAATAAGTTATTTATTTTTAAAAATTGATATGTATAAAAAAGTTTATGGCTTTATGTTAGCAAGTAGAAAAAATAAAAAAGCTCCTATATGGGGTATCAGCATTTTTTAATTTTAAGAACATCTGAAAAAAATTAACAGCTTAAATTTATGCTTGAACTTTATTAAAGAGTATAAAGACATAAAAAACTTTGCTTAAACCATTATACAGATAAAAAATCATATACCAAAATACTTATAAGCCGTTACTACTGAAGCAATGCTGTAAATTCGTATGTATGCATAAATATAGACTTCTATTTTAAAAAATACACACCAATATAACTAATTGAAGCATATATAAAAAACAGCATTAAATTAACTTATTGTATTTAACTACCAAATGACTGTTTGAGCGGTAAAAAATCAATTATGTATTTTTACACATTAAAAATGGTGATGAGCATTACAAAAAAAGTTAGTGAACATTGATGAAAATGTGTATACATTCAAAACTGTGTTGGACTTATAAAAATACCTACCCTTTCTTGTTAAAGACTTAAACATATTATAAGTATAAAAATTAAAAAAAATATATACTTCAAAAAGTGAGGTGAGGGTTATGAGTATTTATATCTATTCTTAAAAAAAGTAGAAGTAATCTTGAAAAATGGACACTATTTACAAAGTTTAACGTTGAAATTTAAAAAAATACACCAATATTACTTATGGTCAGTAAAAGTGAAAGAGAGCTTTAAATAATTGCTTTGTATTTAATTACTAAATGGCTGTTGAACAGTAAAAGAGGTAATTGTGAAAATCTGCACAGTCCAAAAAAGACTAATAGGTTTGAAATAAGGTATAGCATATTAGTAAGTATAAAAATAAAAAAATAAGATACTTAAAAAAATGAGGTGAGGGTTATGAGTATTTATACCTATTCTTAAAAAAGTAGTTGGACTTATGGAACAAGATGTAGGTTTATGAATGAACGTTAAAAACAGTACAAATTGAGTTATAACAGGAGGAATAAAAAATGGAACAAGAAAGAATGGAGCAAGAAAAAATGAAATATGAAGAAATTTATGAAATTATTAGAAATAATAGAAAAACACATTTATTAAAAAATGCGACAGTAATTTTAGGTGGTGATGATGATAAAGAAAAAAGGGACTATAAAATTTTAGTAAATAAGTTATGTGATAGAAACACTAAAAAAATTACATACCAGATATTAATTGATGATGGCTCAGATATAATTGATGCTGGTGAAGTAACAAAGAAAGATTTAATAAAAGTTGTAAATAAATCTAATGCATTTAACTTCTTATTAAACTATGACATTAAACTTGATTTTGAAGATTTAGACATAATTGCAAATAAAATGATTGAAAAGGATAACAATTTTAAAAAGAAAGAAATAGAAACAAAACTAACAAAGGAAGAAGTTATAAGCTATATTTATTGTATTGTAAAGCAAGAAAATTTTAGATTAGATAAAGATGGATACTATTCTATACCAGTTAAAAAGTTTGATGAAATAGTATTAGATTTTGCAGATGAATATAGCAGGTTTAATATTAAGAAGATGCTTAATGAGAATGGATATCTCAAAACTGAAATTAAAAGATACACTTGTGTTGAGCGTATACCAAAAAATGAGAGAACAGATGACAGAGAAACACAAAGAGTTATAAAGTTAAAAGCTATAGCATAACATAAGGAGGACTTACATATGAAAGATACAGATAAACCAGTAATTTTCTACAGTTATTATGGCTCTAAAAAACGTCTTCTTAGACAACTTTACAGCCTAAAGCCAATAAATATAAATACAACAATAGAGGCTTGTGCAGGCTCAGCAGTTTGGACGATTAATAAACCTAAGTATGGTAAAGAGATTTTAAATGACCTAAGTGTTGAAATTTACAATCTTCTTAAACTTATGGCAGACAAAGAAAAAGGACGAGAACTTGTTAAAAGGCTTCTTAAAATAGAATACAGCAGAGATGTGTTTAATAAGGCTTTAGAGGCTAAGAAAAATAAATTTGAAAACATAAGTGAAATGGATATGGCAGTAATGAGTTATATCTTGCTTACTCAGTCATTTAATGCAACAGGTAAAAGCTGGAGAAGCAGTGATAATCAAGAAGCCTATACAAAAAGGATTGCAAGTAGAGTTGAATATGTACAAAAAAGGCTTGAAGGTGTTGAGGTAACAAATAAAAACTGTATAGATTTAGTTGATGAACACAGAAATGAGAAAGATACACTAATACTGCTTGATGTGCCATATGTAAAAGAACTTAGAGGAGCAAAGGAGGTGTATAACTGTGAAATGAGTACTGAAGAACATCAAAGGATGCTTGACACTATAAGAGATTGTAAGTGCAAAATAATATTGTGTGGCTATAAGTCAGAAAATAGTGAAGATGACTTATATGATAAAAACTTACTACATAGTGGCTGGAATAGGTATCTTTTGGGTGAAATACCTAAATCCTGTCAGATAACAAAGAAAAAAAGAGATATAGCAAAAGAATGGGTATGGATTAATTATGATTTACCACCATTTGCTAAATACAAAATAAATAAAGGTACAAAGAATATGTAAAAATGTTGAATTATGCTCTAAGTTGCGGTATTATCACCCAACTTAGGGCAGTTGAAATAGGGAGGATAAAAATATGGATAAAAATATGAATAAAAATATGAATAAAAATATGGATAAAAATATGTATAAAAGTTTTGATGAATTGCCTTTAGTATTAACACCTATGGATATAAAAGAAATTATGAACATTTCAAAAAGTAATGCCTATGCACTATGTAAAAGTGAAGGGTTTCCAGCTAAGAAAGTTGGAAAGCTGATAAGAATAAACAAAGAAAGTTTTAAAAAATGGTTTGAAGAACAGCAACCAGCTTAATTGAAAGAAGGTAATAGTTTATGGGTAAAAGACGAGCTAATAATGAGGGTAGTATAACAAAAAGAAAAAATGGAAAATGGATGGCTTCCTTAAAAATAGGTATTGGAGCAGATGGCAGACCTAAGTATAAATATATGTATGCTGATACCCAAAAAGAAGCTCTACAAAGATTAGAAGATTTAAAAATCTCTTTAAATATGGGTATAAACATAGAAAATGGAGAAATAACAGTATTAAAATGGTGCAATATATGGATGGAAAGATATAAAAATAAATTAAGACCAACAACAAAAACAGGATACAACAATGCTATAAGACTACACATATCTCCAAGGCTTGGTGGAATAAAAATAAACAAATTAAAAAGTGGAGAAGTACAGAAACTTATAGATGATACATATAAAAATGGTGAAAACAGCATTTCATTGGTTATAAAGGTTTATAATGTACTTAATGGAGCAATGAAACAGGCTGTAAAAAATAAAATGATAAAAAATAACCCTTGTGAAGATGTAGTGTTTCCAGCTGATAACACAAAAAAGAGATATGTGTTTACAGTTGAGGAGCAGAAAAGATTTATAGATGCACTAGAAGGAGAGCAATACAGAATATTGTTTATATGCTATTTATATACTGGTGCAAGGCTGGGGGAACTCCCAGCCTTAACTTGGAAAGATATTAACTTTGATGATAGATACATAGATATAAACAAAAAAGCTATATTAATACATAATTATTATTCAGATAAAAAAACAGAATTACAGGTACAAGATTATTGTAAGACTAAAAGCAGTATAAGAAAGATATATATAACATCAATGTTAATAGAGAACTTAAAACAGCATAAGGAAAAACAAATTAAAGAGTGTGAAGAAGCTGGGGAAATATGGACTGATGATAATTTAGTATTCCCTACAAGTGTTGGAACAATATTACAATTAAGAAATATTCAAGTTATGTTTAACAGAATAAAAAATAAAGCTGGTATTAAAGAAGGAACTATGCACTCATTAAGACATACTTATGCAACAAGATGCTTTGAAAAAGATATAGATATAAAAATAATTAGTCAGCAATTAGGACATAAAAATGTAAAAACAACATACGATACATATGTTCATGTTATATCTAATAAAAAATTAAAAGAATTAGATAAATTGGAAGAAATAGATAATTTATTAGCATAAATAAAATGTTAAAACATTTAAAAGTTAGATTTAAAATAATATCCAAAAGTACCTAGAATGTACCAAGAATAGAATAAAACATAATAGTTCTAAATAAGATTTTAATAAAACTAAAATAGATTAAATTGTATAAAATAAGGGGTTTTGGGATATAAGAAAATGGATTTCCATAAAAGTCAAAGACATGATAGCTCAAAAAGCTATTGAGGAAAGACGTAAACAAAACGAAGAAATTCAAAATAAATCTGTTGTATAAAATAAATGAAAAACATCTGAATTTTAATTCAGATGTTTTTTTATTGCTTATATAAATTTGTAACATAATTATATATTATACATAAAATATATAAGGGATTTCCCATAAGGAGGTTTATAAACATATGAAAATAAGCCTTTGCATGATAGTGAAAAATGAAGAAGATACTCTTGGAAGATGCTTAGAAAGCATTAAAAATGCCGTTGATGAAATAATTATAGTAGATACAGGTTCTAGTGATAGAACAAAAGAAATAGCAAATATTTATACTGATAAAGTTTATGATTTTATATGGTGTGATGATTTTTCAAAAGCTCGAAATTTTGCATTTTCAAAAGCTACAATGGATTATTATATGTGGCTTGATGCAGATGATATAGTTACTAAAGAAAATGTTGAAAAAATAAAAGAACTTAAAGAAAAAAATAATGGTGTAGATGTATATATGCTTAAATATGCCATTGATTTTGATGAAAATAATAATACAACATTTTGGTATTATAGAGAAAGAATTATAAAAAAATGTAAAGAAGCATTTTGGGAAGGTAAAGTACATGAAGCAATAGTGCCATTTGGAAATATAGAATATATGGATATAACTATTGAACACAGAAAAATAAATTTACAATATAGTGATAGAAACTTAAAAATATATGAAAATATGGAAAAAAACAGAGAAAACTTTAATCCTAGAGAAATGTATTATTATGGTAGAGAGCTTTTTTATCATAGTAGATATAAAGATGCAATTAATTTGCTTAAAAAATTTATAAAACAAAAAGACGGTTGGATAGAAAATAAAATAGATGCATATAAAATAATTGCCTTTTCTTATAAAAGTATGGGAAATAATAGTAAGTATTTTAAAAATATGATTAAAGCAAATAGTATTGATACTCCAAGAGCTGATGTATGCTGTCATATAGCAAGTTACTTTATGGATAAAAATAATTTTATTCAATCTATATTTTGGTATAAAAATGCATTAAACTGCGAAAAAGACTATGATAAAGGTGGATTTATACAACCTGATTATTATGATTATATACCATATATTCAGTTGTGTGTATGTTTAGATAAGATTGGAAAAGTTGAAGAAGCTTTTGAATATAATAAAAAAGCTGGTGAAGTGAAAAGTAATTCTAATGCTGTAAAATTTAATAATGAATATTTTAATAATAAATTAAAGGGAGGTAGTAAATAGATGTATTATGATGACTTTGATAATAATATAAATTATTGTAAAGAAAAAAGAAATTTAAGTTGTGATAAAAATAGATGTTGTAATAGATGTTGTTGTAATTGTTGTCATATAGGACCAACCGGACCAACCGGGCCAACAGGCCCAAGCGGAGCAACAGGCCCAACCGGTCCAAGCGGTCCAAGTGGAGCAACAGGCCCAACAGGTCCAAGTGGCCCAAGCGGAGCAACAGGAGCAACAGGCCCAACAGGTCCAAGTGGCCCAAGCGGAGCAACAGGCCCAACCGGTCCAAGCGGTCCAAGTGGAGCAACAGGCCCAACAGGTCCAAGTGGAGCAACAGGAGCAACAGGTCCAACCGGTCCAAGCGGCCCAAGTGGAGCAACAGGGTCAACAGGCCCAACCGGTCCAAGCGGTCCAAGTGGAGCAACAGGAGCAACAGGCCCAACAGGCCCAACCGGTCCAACAGGTGCAACAGGCCCAACAGGTCCAAGTGGTCCAACAGGAGCAACAGGTGCAACAGGCCCAACAGGTCCAAGCGGTCCAAGTGGAGCAACAGGGGCAACAGGCCCAACAGGTCCAAGTGGCCCAACAGGTCCGACAGGCCCAACAGGTCCAAGCGGTCCAAGTGGAGCAACAGGGGCAACAGGCCCAACAGGTCCGACAGGTCCAACAGGAGCAACAGGGGCAACAGGAGCAACAGGGGCAACAGGCCCAACAGGTCCAAGCGGTCCAAGTGGAGCAACAGGAGCAACAGGTCCGACAGGGGCAACAGGCCCAACCGGTCCAACAGGGGCAACAGGGGCAACAGGAGCAACAGGTCCAAGTGGCCCAACAGGTCCAAGAGGTGAAACTGGTACTATACCACAAGGTGTTGCCGTACAAGATATGAATATAAGCAATGCAATTACACTTGAAGAAGTAGCTAATACACTTAATGCATTACTTGATTCTTTAAGAAATGCAGGAATAATAAAATCATAAAATAAATTATAAAATAAAAAAACGATTTTAGAATATTATTTCTAAAATCGTTTTTATTATGATTAATTACATAAAATAATACATATTTCTTGCAAAATCTCTTATATTTACTAAATCAATAATATTAGGGTGAACAGAAGAATAATCAGAACCTGTAAAAAGAATATTAGGATTGTCTTTTTCAGGTTCTTTGTACATATCACCTTTACAAATAAATCCACCAACAATTTCGTTTTCACTAGAAATATTTTCAGCTACTTTTGATATTATAGAATCAAAATATCCATTTTCATTTGCAGCATTTACAGTACCAAATAATGCTATTCTTTTGTTTTTTAAAGTTTTAAGAAATTCAGCAACATCTTCTGTACAAGTATCATTTTCAGCACCAAAACCAACAAATATTATATCTGATTTTTCTACTTCAGACTTATTAAAACCACCAAAATAAGTACATTTTTTTAATGGTAATGCATGTAATACTGTATTTGCAAGAAGCTCTGTATTACCTGTAACACTTTTAAACATTATTGAATAATTCACTAAAACTCCCCCTTACTGAAATCTTTTTCGTTAAATATTATAACATATAATATTTAAAAATAAAATAGCATATGTAAAATTTGCTATATTTTTTAATAAAAATTTTGTTATTTTATAAAGTTTTCTATTTCTTCTACTGTTTTTGCCATTTCAAAATCAGTTCCTATAGTAATTCTAAGGTGATTATCTATTCTTGGAATATTAAAATATCTTACATAAATATCTTTTATTTTAAGATATTCCATAATTTCTTTTGCTGAATGTTCTTTACAATCTACAAAAAGGAAGTTTGTATTGCTATCATATACTTTAAACCCTATATTTCTAAGAGCTTCTGCTGTTCTTTCTCTTGTAAGTTTTACTTTTTTATTTGTAAGTTCAAAATAATTCCTATCTTCAACAGATGCTATTGCAAGTTCTAAAGCTATACTATCTATTGTATATGAATTAAAAGAATTTTTTACAGCTTCAAGAACTGATATAAGTTCAGGATTTCCAAATGCAGCACCTACACGTATTCCAGCAAGAGAACGTGATTTTGAAAATGTTTGTATTACAACAAGATTATCATATTTATTTATAAGTTCAATACTTGAAAATTCTGCAAAATCAACATATGCTTCATCAATTATTACAATTACATCTTTATTATTTTCAAGTATATATTCTATAAATTCACGACTTTCACCTTTTCCAGTTGGTGCATTTGGATTTGGTATTATAATACCCCCATTTTCTTTTATATAGTCTTCTTTTTTAATATTAAATTCCTCATCAACAGCTTGAGTTTCATATGGTATTTTATAAAGTGAACACCATACAGGATAAAAAGAATATGTTATATCAGGAAATAATATAGGTTTTTCAGAATTAAAAAATGACATAAAAGAAAGTGCTATTACTTCATCAGAGCCATTTGCAACAAAAACTTGATTTTCATCAAGTCCATGAAAATCTGCAAGAGCTTTTTTAAGTCTTGATGCAGAAGAAGAAGGGTATCTTCTTAAATTATTAGCATCAAAGTTTTTTAATGTTTCCATAACCTTTGGAGAAGGTGGATATGGATTTTCGTTTGCGTTAAGTTTTATTATATTAGGATTTTCTGACTGTTCTCCTGGAACATAAGGTTCTATATCTCTAAGATTTTTTTTCCAAAGTTTTTCCAATTTTATCACCCCAAGTATTTTTTTGCGAGAGCTTTAAAGCTATCATAACTTCTTTCTATTGTTTCTGTTGAAACACAGTAGGAAAGTCTGAAATATCCTGAACAATTAAATGCAGAACCTGGTGTTGAAAGTATTCTAAATTCTTTTGCAGCATTACAAAATTCTTTATCGTCAGGAATAAGTGTTTTAGGGAACATATAAAAAGCTCCTTCAGGTTTTACACATTCAAATCCTAAGTCTTTTAACATTCCATATAAAAGTTTTCTATTTTTATCATATGTTTCAATATCTGTTTTTTCATTCATACAATATGGAAGAACTCTTTGGAAAAGAGAAGGTGCATTAACAAAACCTATAATTCTATTAGCAACATTAAGTGCATTCATCATTTCTTCAAAATCATCAATTTCACTATTTACTATTATATATCCAATTCTTTCTCCCGGAAGTGAAAGAGATTTACTAAATGAATATGCAACAAATGTATTTTTATA
Source organism: uncultured Clostridia bacterium (assembly GCA_944379995.1). Classification (GTDB taxonomy): domain Bacteria; phylum Bacillota; class Clostridia; order Lachnospirales; family Anaerotignaceae; genus Fimicola. The sequence goes on along the minus strand of CALWGF010000003.1, from coordinate 149,078 downwards.
ATATTTTGAAACAAAAGGTACAGTAAGACCATCATATATAAGTCTTCTGTAAGGTTCATCAGAAATAAGATATATAGGGTGTCCTATTTCTTTTTCTGCTTCTGACATAACAGCAGCAAGTTTTTTAATAGTTTCTTCTGAATAAACAACACCAGAAGGATTATTTGGTGTATTTATAATAACAGCTTTTGTATTTTTATTTATTTTTGATTTAAAAGCTTCTATATTAAGTTGGAATGTTTCTGTATCTGCTTCTACAATAACAAGTTTTCCATCATAATTTTTTACATATGCATTATATTCTCCAAAAAATGGTGCAAATACAATTACTTCATCATCAGGATTTAATATTGATTTGAAAATTATATTTAATGCACCAGCAGCACCACAAGTCATAACTATATTTTCAAAGCTAAAATTTGTACCAAATTCAGCATTTGTTGAGTCAGCAACAAATTTTCTTACATCTTCATAACCTGAGTTATTTGTATAGCTATGTACAAAATTTGGAGTTTCTTCATTAAGTATTTTAATAATAGCATCTTTTACAGACTTTGGTGGTTCAACACTTGGATTACCAAGACTAAAGTCATATACATTTTCTGCACCATATAATGCAGACATTTTTTTACCTTCTTCAAACATAGCTCGTATTACAGAACTATTAGCTGTGAAAGCTTTCATTTTTTCAGATATCATTTTTATTACCTTCTTTCTCTGGCTTTGTTTCTCTAAAATCTTTATTATAGAGTTTAATAATGCCATGTTTTGTCATTCGTGCAAAAGTAACGGCTCTTCTACCTTTTCTAACAATTTTATTAGGTATTTTTTTTATTTTTCGAACAGCCCTTTTAGCAGGTATTTTATTTAATACAAGTGGAACACTTGTATGTTTTTGTTTTCTATTTTCTATAACAGAAGAATAAAGTTTGTCGACTTTTAATGCAAAATTTTCAACAGAAAGTTCTTCCATAGCAGATATTGAAGCATCAGAGAATTTTTTTAATATATCTTTATCAGAAAGAATTCTCATTACCATATCAGGAAGTTCTTCTGGAGAGTCAAAAAGAAGTCCTGTTTTTTCATGTATTACTATGTTTTCAAGACATTCATCTCGTCTTGCAATTACAGGAAGACCTCCTGCCATTGCTTCGGCAAAAGTAAGACCTTGTGTTTCAGATGTAGAAGTACTAACAAATATATCACCTATTTGATAGTATTTTCCTATTTCTGCCCAAGGTTTTGCTCCTGTAAAAATTATATTTTCTGTAAGACCAAGTTTTTCTGTAAGAGCTTCAAGTTCACTTTTTACAGGACCATCGCCTACTATTACAAATTTTAAATCAGGTATTTTTTCTAAAAGAGAAGGCATTGCATTTATAATAACATCAATGCTTTTTTCTTTTGCAATTCTTCCCAAAAATAATAAAACAGGATTTTCTGGATTTAAACCAATTTCTTTTTTAAGTGCAATAGTATCTTCTTCGGAATAATTTGATTTTTTGAAAAGTTCTGTGTTTATTCCTGTTGGTATAATTTCTATTTCTCTTTTTACACCATACTCAATAAGAGAGTCAAGAACTTTTCTTGTAGGTGCAATTACTGCATTTGCTTTATTACAAAAAATCTTACTAAAATCTTTAGCCATTGCAGGTGTTATAATAGCACCTTTTGCAACATAATGAACATAATCAACATACATTGTATGGTATGTATGTACTGTTGGTATATTAAGAGTTTTAGCAAGCATTCTTGCAAACATACCAAGTGAAAATTCTGTTTGCGTATGAATTATATCAAGTTTTAAATGTGCTATTTTATTTAAAGCACGAGGTGTATATAAAAGCCCTATGCGAAAGCCTTTAATCATAAAACAAGGCATACTAGGCATACGTATTACATCTTTTTCATCTTCTGTAATTCTTGGGTCATATGGTGTAAATATATATACATTATGACCTCTTTTTCTTAATCCTTCTGCTAATGTGTGTACTGATGTTCCAACACCATTAATCTGAGGAAAATATGTATCTGTAAATAAACCTATATTCAAAATATGTCCTCCTTAACCATAATTTTTTATACAGCCGGATTACTAAAACCATAATAAAATTCTAATACAATTATTTCTAATAAGCAATAAAAAATAAATTATGGTTCTTTAAAAATACAGTACATTAGATTAAATGTTTATGATAAAATATATATTCGATTAGGAGGTTTTTATTATGGAATATTTTTTAAATGAAAAACAAAAAGAGGCAGTAAACCATTTTAAAGGACCAATGCTTGTACTTGCAGGACCGGGAAGCGGAAAAACAACTGTTGTTACTTATAGAGTAAAAAACTTAATAGAGAAATATTCTGTTATGCCTTCCAAAATACTTGTAATAACTTTTACAAAAGCTGCTGCTACTGAAATGAGCGATAGATTTGAATCTATGAATGTTTTGGATAGTAGAAGGGTAACATTTGGAACTTTTCATGCATTATTTTTTAGAATTATAAGACAGTATTATGGATATAAAATAGAAAGTATAATATCTGAAGATGAAAAGTGGAATTTTTTAAGAAATATAATAAGAGAAAGTGAAATAGAAACAGATGACGAGGACCAATATATAAGTGATTTTTTTAATGAAACTTCTCTTATGAAAAATGAACTTATAGAAATTTCAGATTATACAGCTAAAAATATGCCGGATAATGATTTTAAATATTTATATAAAAAATATGAAAGCTATAAATCACGAAATGAAAAAATAGATTTTGATGATATGCTTTACATATGTTATAAAATATTGAGTGAAAATGATGATGTTTTAGATATGTGGCGAAGTAGGTATAAATATATATTGATTGATGAATTTCAAGATATAAATAAGGCACAATATGAATGTATAAAAATGCTTGCAAGTCCTTTAAATAATATTTTTGCTGTTGGTGATGATGACCAGAGCATATATAGCTTTAGAGGTGCAAGACCAGATTTTATGTTGGATTTTGAAAATAATTTTGAGGGTGCAAAGAAAGTTGTACTTAATGTAAATTATCGTTCAACAAATAGTATAATAAATTTAAGCCAAAGAGTTATAAAACATAATAAAGATAGGTATGAAAAGAAAATAGAAGGTACAGACAGAAAAGGTAAAATAGCAATACTTCTTAAATCAGATAATACTTCAAAAGAGGCAGAACTTATATCAGAAAAAATACAAAGACTTAATGATAATGGATTACCACTTAGTGAAATTGCTGTTATATATAGAACCAATATGCAAGGTGGAATTTTTGCAAGATGTTTTAATGATAGAAAAATACCATATAATTTGAAAGATAGTATTTTAAATATATATGAGCATTTTATAGCAAAAGATATAATTGCATATATGCAGTTTTCAAAAGATATTACTAGAAATAGTGACTTTATAAGAATTGTAAATAAACCTAAAAGATATATAAGTAAAGATACAATAAATGAGGCTCAAAAACTTACAGGTCCTCTTATAAAAACAATTTATCAGTTACCAACATTAAAAACATATCAAGAAAAAAGAATTGATGAACTTCTTACACATGTTTATCAAATAAGGAAAAGAAAGCCTTATGAAGCTGTAAAATATATAAGAAATATAGTGTCTTATGATGAATATCTTGAAGATTATTCAGAATACAGAAAAACAAATATACTTGCACTTAAAGAAATTGCTGATGAAATACTTGATGCTGCAAAAGATAAAGAAACTTTTGAGGAATTTTTTGAATATATAAATGAACTTTCCGAAAAAATAAAAGATGATAAAAAGAATAGTGGTAAATCACTTGAAAATGCAGTAACACTTTCAACAATGCATAGTGCAAAAGGTCTTGAATTTGATACAGTTTTTATACCTACTGTTGTTGAGGAAGTTGTTCCTCATGAAAAAAGTAAAACAAATGAAGAGATAGAAGAGGAAAGGCGTCTTTTTTATGTAGGAGTTACAAGAGCTAAAAATAGACTTTATATATCTGAGGTTTCAGAAAGACATGATAAAAAAACAAAAAGGTCGAGATTTATAACTGAACTTGGTGTAAAATAGATATGTAATAGTATATTACGATAAAATGGTGCTTTAGTTTTTTTGAAAAATACTTTTTTAAGAAATTTTAAGATTTATTTAATGTATTGGTTATATATGCATATTGTATAATAAAAATGCATAGATGATATTTGTATGAGGGGGTATTTTATGAGAAAACACAACAGAAAAATAGTATCAGTACTTGCCATAGTACTTATACTTACAATGATAATAGGAACTATTGCACCGTTTGCTCAAGTAATATTTGGAGCTTCTATTAACCAATCAACAACAGTTACAAATACTGCAACAGAAGAAACAGGTGCTAAAACACCTGTTTCTTCTGTTATAAACAACAATAATTTTGAAGTTTCAGCAGAAATAGGTTTTAATGGTGTATATATTGTTGAAAAAGAAACACCTATAAAAATTAAAATTAAAAATAATGGTAATGACTTTCAAGGGGAAGTATCTATGAAAGTATATACACAGATTAAAAATGAGGATATGGGGGAAACTGGAAGGTATGTTATATATTATCAAGATATTGATTTAGCTAGTGGTGCAGTTAAAGAATATTCTCTTGATAGTGCTATTTCTACTGTAAACTCAACTATTGAAATAGAAATAACAGATAAAAAAGATGAAGTTGTATACAGAAATAATTTTCCAGTAACTGCTTTAAGTCCTGATACAATAGCAACTGCTGTTATTACAGATAATGCTTCTGGAATGGATTATATAAAAAGTCTTAATTTATATGATGATGTAATAGTAGATTATACTACATCAGAACAGATATTTTTATTTACAAAAGATAATTTCCCAAAAACAAAAAGTATACTTGATAATTTTAAAAATATAGTAATAAGTGATTTTGATACTAAATCTTTAAGCACAGAACAAATAAATGTTATATATGAATGGTTAGAAAGTGGCGGAAATATTGTTATTGGTACAGGTCAAAATGAAATGAGAAGTCTTTCTGCTTTTTCTGAAAATTTTGGCATAACAGCAACAAACCCAACATCTAAAAATTTTAATACATATTCTGAACTTACAGGAATGTATACTTGTGATATTTTAGGTGAAGGATTACAAACAGTTGTTGAAGATAATGGAAATCCACTTTTTTTACATAAGACTTATGGTGGCGGAAATATAATTATTGCAACATTTGATATGGCACTTGCTCCATTTTCAGGATATATTAAAAGCTCTGAAATTATAAAAACTGCTTTTGATAATAGTGGTATAACATTTGAAGGTGGTACAGAATATTTTCAAGACAACAATTATATAAATGTTGATGCTGCAAAAAAAGTCCCATTAAAAGATAATGGAAGTCTTAATATTATATTTATTATAGTTATTGTATATATAATAGTAATCGGTCCTATTCTTTATTTTATACTTAAGAAAAAAGATAAAAGAGAATTAGGTTGGATTGCTATACCTGTAATTTCAATAATATTTACATTAGTTATATTCGTAATAGGAAAAACAAGTTTTTATAATAACAATATTCTTGGTGTAACATCTATTGTTGAAATGAAAAACGGAACAAGTTATGGAAATGCTCAAATAGCTGTAAATGCAAAATCACCTGATGCAGGTAGCGTTTCTGTTAAACTTTCTGAAAATATACCTATAAAAATCATTGACGATAGATATTATAGATATAGTGATGAAGATGTTTGTATGGGTAAAATAAATGTAGGAGAAAACAAAAAAATATCATTCTTTGAAACAGAAAAATGGTCAGATAACTATTTTATGACAGAAAAAAATATAAATATGGGTGGAGAGTTTAAATTAGATGCAGAGTTAATTGGAGATACAATAAAATTATATATTAAAAATAATACAACCCATAGTTTTGAAAATGCAATAGTTGTAATAGGAAATTTTTCTGTACAAATTGGTGATATAAATGCACAAACAGAATTCGAAAAAGATATAAATATTAATGATCAATCAAATTATAAAGTATCATCATATATGGGTGGATATGAATTATATTTTGGTGTTGAAGATGGTTATAAAGAATTAAAAGATAGATTTAATTCAAATCAGTATAATAAAGATGATATTTTTACAGATAGTGTAAGGTCAAGTCTTATAGAAAATGCTTTTAATGATGCTACTATAAGAAATATAGAAATTGATAACACAGGAATGATTGTAAGTTTATATCTTTTTGATAGTGATGATATAATAAAAGAAGGGAGTCTTATAAATGGAAAAATTCCTTCAACTATTGTTAATAATATATACTATGTGGACACTGTTATAAAATATGAAGACATGGAAAGCTATGAAATACCTGAAGGAATAGTTATGCCTATTATACTTGATGATGAGATTAAAGGGCAGGTAGATTATAGTACTGAAAGAGATTATATATATGCTTACAGTGAAAATAGTAATGATATTGTAGAAGTACCTATGATTTTTGATGTACAGAATATTTCAGGATTAAAATCCTTTAAAATTTCATCATATAATGATTCTAATATTAAAGAAGAAATATTTAATGTTAAAACTCAAAACTATGAAACTTTAAAATCAGAAGAAATTACAGATATTTATTCATATATCGATGAAAATGGTAAAATAAGAATAAGAATACATTATCCTTGTAATGATGACCAACGTACAATGCCAAAAATAACAATAAAAGGAGGTAGTAAATAATGCTTACAATAAAAAATCTTGTGAAAAAATATGGAAAGTTTACTGCCGTTGATAATCTTAATTTGCATATAAACAAAGGAAGTATATATGGATTTGTAGGACCTAATGGTGCAGGAAAAACAACAACAATGAAAATTATAGCAGGTCTTTTAAGTGCTACAAGTGGCTCTGTTATGATTAATGGAGAAGAAGTAGTTAAAAATCCAAGACTTTTAAGAGAAAAAATAGGATATATGCCAGACTTTTTTGGTGTTTATGATAATCTCAAAGTTACAGAATATATGGATTTTTATGCTGGTACATATTATATACCTTATAAAGAAAGAAAAGATATTATAGATAATCTTCTTGAAATAGTTGACCTTACAGATAAAAAAGATAGTTATGTTGATTCTCTTTCAAGAGGTATGAAACAAAGATTATGTCTTGCCAGAAGTCTTGTTCATGACCCAGAACTTCTCATACTTGATGAGCCTGCAAGTGGTCTTGACCCAAGAGCAAGAGTTGAAATGAAAGAGGTTTTAAAACAGCTTAGAGAAATGGGTAAAACTATTATAATAAGTTCTCATATATTACCAGAGCTTGCGGAAATGTGTACTGAAATTGGTATTATAGACAGAGGTAAACTTTCGGCAGAAGGTACTGTAAATCATATTATGCAACAACTTACAAAGAAAAGAATAATAAATGTAAAACCTTTTGAAAATAATGAAAAACTTATAAAACTTCTTTCAGAAAAACCTTTTATAAGTGAAATTATTGAAAATACAGATGATGTTGAATTTGCATTTGATGGAGATGATAAAAAACTTTCACTCCTTCTTAAAAATATTATTACAGAAGATATACCTATTATAAGTTTTAAAGAAAAAGAAGGAAATCTTGAAGAAATATTTATGCAGATAACAGGGGGTAATGAAAATGATGCTTAATCCTATTATAAGAAGAGAAGCAAAAACATCTTTAAGGTCATGGAAAATGTTTCTTGCAATAGCTTTATATACACTTATAATTTCCGGAGCAGCTATCATATTTATAAAAGGTGTCATTTCTGGAGGTTATATGGGTGTTGACCTTAGAGGTCTTTCAATTCTTTATGCCGTTTTAGGTTTTATGCAATTTGCTATGACTATGATTATGGTTCCTGCACTTACAGCTGGTAGTATAAGTGGTGAAAGGGAAAGACAGACTTTAGATATACTTCTTGTAACTAAAATGACAACTTTTTCAATAGTTATAGGTAAACTTGCCTCATCAATAGGTATATTTTTACTTATGATGATTGCTACATTACCTGTTTTTGCCATAGTATTTTTCTTTGGTGGTTTATCACTTTTTAATCTTTTAATAATGGAAATATATATGGTAGTTGTTTCAGTTATGGCAGGTTCAATAGCTGTATTTTTCTCAACATTTTTCAAAAAAACAGTTTCTTCTATAATTTTTACATATATATTACTTGGAATATTATGTTTTGGTACATTAATATTCACATTTATATATATAGCATATTGTAATAGTTCTGTTGATGTTAATCCATCTATGGTTGCTATACTTTTAACTAATATAGTAAATCCAGGAGTAGGTTTTGCGAATATTATAGATAAACAGTTGGGAACTAATTTAGTAACTTCATTTTTTGGGTATTGGATAGAATTTACACCAGCAGCTAAAATATTAAATAATTACTTTTTGATTATAAATATAGTGATTAATATTATAATAACATCTATATTTACAGTATTATCATCATTAAAACTTAAAAGTACAAATAATTAAAAAGGGGGTGCTGTAATTGAAAGAGTTAAAAAATATACTAAAACCATTAAAAATAAAAATAATATTAGAAGCATATATAAAAAGATTTTTTATTACAGCTAGTATATGTCTTGGTATTTCTATTGCAGTTGAAATATTTTCTAAATTCAAACAATTTAATTACCAAAACGTTATTTATATAATACTTTTTATTATTTCTTTTATAGCACCTATTTTTATAGTTATATTTAAAGATAAAATCGATTATTGTAAAACTGCAAAAAAATGTGATGCTTTAGGATATAATGAAAGATTTATAACAGCTTATGAAATATTATCTAAAAATGATGATATTAATAAAATTGAAAAATTAGCTGTTGAAGATGCTTTTTTGAGTGTTAAGAATACTAATATAACAAAACAATATAAAGTTACATTACCTAAAAAAATGATTATTGTTTTTTCTGTTCTTGTTATTGCAATAGTTTCAGTTGGTTTTATAAAGCCTTATGGCAAAGAAAACTTTGAAATATATATACAAAAAGAACTTGAAGAAATTAAAAAAATAGAAAAAGAAGCAGAAAAAAATAATAATATAAATAAAGAACAACTTAAAAATGTTAAATCTGAAATAAAAGAGTTAAATGAACAACTTAAAAAATCCGTTACAAAAGAAGATGCTAAAAAAGCTCTTGAAAAAACAGAACAAGAATTAAAAAAACTTGAAAAAGATAGTTTAAATAAAGATATATCAAAACTTGCAGATGAACTTTCAAAAAATGAAGCTGGCAAAAATCTGGCTGAAGCATTAAAAAATGGAAATAATGAGAATATTCAAAATGCATTTAATGAATTTAAACAGAATATTCAAAGTATGGATAATGAAAGTATTAAAGAATTATCAGCAGAGCTTCAAAAACTTATTGAACAAATGGCTTCTGAAGATATGAAAAATGTTGTAAATAATATGGCAAATAATATTAGTAATTTATCTGAAAGTGATATTAAAAATATTGTTTCAACACTTTCACAGTATTCTCAAGAGGGTAAAGAAATAAGAAATATGATTAAAAATATGAATAATCAAATAAGTAATGGTAAATCTGATATTCAAAATTCGGAAAATGAAAATCAGTTAAGTGAAAGTTCTGGAAATGGTTCTGAAGAAGGTAGTGGTAATAATAAAGGTTCAGGAAACCAAAATGGTAATGGAGGAAATGGAAATGGTGCATCTGGAGGAAATGGCAGAGGCTTTGGAGCAGGTGACCATAAAGAAATATATACAAGAGATGCTATTAATAAAGGCAGTGAAGATATAAAAACTAATGGTGTTCAGAATGAGAATGGAAATATAAACCTTTCTAATGAAAGTACAATTGGCTCTGGTGGTCAAAGTGTACCATATACTGAGGTTTATAATGAGTATAGACAAGAAGCCTTGGAAAGTATGGAAAAAAATAATATTCCTTATGGTATGAGGGATATGGTAACAGAATATTTTTCAAGTCTTGAAGAATAGGAGAATATAGAATGAGTGAAAATAAAAGTTTATATTTAGTTAATATACTAAAAGGTGGATTGATTTTTATAATAAGTTGTTTTTTAAGCCTTGTTATTTTAAAATCAATAATATTTATAATAACTACTTTTATAAAAACACCACAGCTTATATCTTTGTTTCCTATGATATATAGTATAATAACAATTATAATGGGTATTGTTTTAGTATATAATATGTTTAAATATTCTTTTAATATATATGTAAAATTTTTGCATAAAAATTTATAATATGAAATGAGGAGTGAAATATGAGCTTTTTTAATCCTTTGGGCTTTTTGGCTCTTTTAGGAATACCTTTAATTATAGTTATGTACATTCTTAAAGAAAAATATAAAGAGGTCAAAGTTCCCTCCTCTTTTTTATGGGAAAAAGCTATGGCTAGTGCAAATGCCAAAAAGCCTTGGCAAAAGTTAAGAAAAAACATACTTATGATTATACAAATACTTGCTGTAATTATTATTGCTCTTGTATTAGCTAAACCATATATAAAAGGTGGAAAAGATGCTGCACATTATATTATTGTAATGGATACATCGGCAAGTATGGCTTCTTTGGATACACAACCTACAAGATTTGAGTTTGCTAAAAAAGAAGCTGAAAAAATTATAAATAATGCATCACCAGATACATATTTTACAGTAATTTCAGCAAATAATAATCCCTATGCTTTAACAGAACATACACAAGGTCGTGAAAATACAATAAGTATAATAGAAAAATTAAATCCATCATTAGAAAGTTGTGATATACAATCAACACTTGAAATTATAAAGACAATTAAATCAAGTAATGATGGTAATGTTTATATGTTTACAGATATGGGTGTTGATATAGGAGATATTACAGATATGCAGGTCATTTCTGTAAAAAGCTCTGATGAGAATACAGGTATAACACTTCTTTCTGAAAATAATGGTAGTGTTCTTGTTAAAGTTCAAAACAATGGTAATGCTTTATCAAAAAGAAATTTAACACTTTATAATGATAATAATATTATTGATGTTAAAGAAATAGAAATTGGTGGTGGTGAAACAGAAGATATTTATTTTGATATAAATACAGATAATATATCTTCATTAAAAGCCACTTTAAGCCCTAATGATAATTATATTTATGATGATGAATATTATTATACAATAAATGAAAATACATCAAAAAAAGCTATTGTTTTTTCAGATAATAATATATTTATTGAAAAAGTATTTTCTGTAATACCTGATGTTGAATTATATAAGGGAGATAAAGAATTTATAAATACAGCAGAAGGGTATTCTCTCTATATATATGATGGTGTATTACCAGAAAAATTACCTACTGACGGTCATATAATGGTATTTTCACCACCAAATGATAATAATATGTTTAAAGTTCTAAATGAAACTGAATTTAAAGAAAATGCATCAGAAATAGAGTGTGAAATAACAGAAAATATAAATAGCATTGATTTTGCTGTTTCAAAATCAAAAAATATTGAAATTCCAAATTGGGGAAATGTATTTTTACAAAGTGAAAATATTCCTATTGCTTTTTATGGTGAAAATAATGGTCAGAAAAATATAGTTTTTTGTTTTGATATATATAATTCTGATTTGCCTTTAAAAATGGAATTTCCTATTATTATGTATAATTGTACAAAATATCTTTTCCCTGATAAAAATACAGATATTTCAAATATTTTTACAGGAGATACTGTTAATTTCAATCTTTTACCAGACAGTAAAGAAGCTTTCGTTACAAAACCTTCAGGTGAAAAAATAACAATAGCACCACCATTTCCAGTAGAAGTGTTTACTGATACAAATGAAAATGGTATTTATAAACTTAGCGAAACAAATGAAAGTGGAATTACAAGTGAAAGTACATTTTCTGTAAATACAATTAGAGATTTTGTAAATAGTGAAAATATAAATAATTCAGAAGAAACAACAGTAAAAAAAGTTTCTTCAACAGATAAAAGTTTGGCAGGAATATTCATTATTCTTGTTATTATTGCGTTACTTGCAGAATGGTGGGTGAACTGTCGTGAAAATTAGTTTTGATAATACTATTATGCTTATATTAATACCTATTGCTATTTTTGTAATAATATTTTTTGGAAGAAATATAAAATCATATAGTAAAATAAAAAGAAATATTTTTATTACAATAAGAAGTATAGTTTGTATTATTATGATATTGGCATTATCCGGTATAAGAGTATCAAAAGTTACAGACAGTATAACAACTGTATTTTGTACAGATGTTTCTGCGAGTAGTCAAAAATCAGTTGAAAATACAAAAAGTTTTTTTGAAGAGTCAAAAAAATATGCTACTGAAAATATGCTTGATGGTACTGTTATATTTGGTGGTAATGCAGTTGTTGAAAAAAAGCCAGATGAAAATAGATTTGATTTGAATTTTAAAGGATATGTTTCAGATGATTCAACTAATATTCAAGAAGCATTAAATATGGCATCAAATATTTTTGAAGAAGATACAGCAAAAAGAATTGTTCTTATTAGTGACGGAAGTGAAAACATAGGTGATGCTGTAAAAGAAGCTATGGTTCTTAAGTCAAAAAATATAGTTGTTGATAGTTATATACCTGAAAAAAATATTGATGATGAAGTTCAAATTACAGCATTAAATATTGATAAGTATATAAATAAAAATGTAAGTTATAAAGTAGGTGTTGAAATTGATAGTACAGTTGATACAACAGCTGTTTTAAGACTTTATAAAGATAATATACTTGTATATAACGAAAATATAAATGTAAGTAATGGAAATAATAAAATAGTTGTAAATGATATATCAGAAAAAGGTGGTTCTGTAATATATAGAGCTGTTATTGAGCCTGCAATAGATACATATAGTGAAAATAATCAGATATATGAAAACTGCTATATTGAAGATGTTCCAGCTGTACTTGTTATTGATAGTGGTGATAGTGGTAGAGAGATTAAAAAAATACTTGAAGCCTCAAAACTTAATGTTGTTGAAACAGAGGCAGAGGCTGCACCAAGTACTATTGAACAGCTTGAAAAATATGATGCTGTTGTAATTTCAGATGTTAACATTGATAAACTTTCTGACGAGTTTTTACAATCTCTTGATACATATGTTAAAAATATAGGCGGTGGACTTCTTGTAACATCTGGAGAAAACTCTCTTGCTCTTGGAGGATATTTTGGCTCAACACTTGAAAGTATGTTGCCTGTAAATATGCAATTAAAAACAGAAGGACAAAATCCGGATTTGGGAATGGTTTTTGTAATAGACCATTCAGGAAGTATGAGCGATTCAAATTATGGTATTTCAAGGCTTGAAATGGCAAAAGAAGCTGTTATAAGAAGTATTGATACATTGCGTCCAGAAGATACATTAGGTATTTTAAGTTTTGATGATACTACAAGTTGGGTGTGGGAACCTTCTGTAATAGGTGAAAACTCAATAAATATAAAAAATGAGGTTTCTAAAATGCAACCGGCAGGAGGTACAAGTATACTTCCGGCTCTTGATGAAGCATATAATAAACTTAAAGATACAAATGCTAAAATAAAACATATAGTACTTCTTACAGATGGACAGGCAGAAAAACAAGGTTATGATTATTTAATAAATAATATGAAAGCAGAGGGTATAACTCTTTCCACAGTTGCTGTTGGTAGTGGAGCAGATACAAGTCTTTTAAAAAATCTTGCCGAAAAAAGTGATGGTAGATATTATTTTACAAATGAATTTACTGATTTACCTAAAATATTTGCTAATGAAACATTTCTTGCTGGTAAAGATTATATAAATAATAGAAGTTTTTATCCTTCTGCAAGTGCATATTCTGAAATAATTTCTGATATTTCAGAAGTACCTCAAATTGATGGATATATAAGTAGTACAATAAAACAGGGTGCAGATATGGTACTTTCTACTGATAAACAAGAACCACTTCTTGCTACTTGGCAATATGGTATAGGAAGAACTGCTGTATGGACAAGTGATATAAATGGTAAATGGACATCAAAGTGGCTTTCTGATGAAAATGGTACAGATATATTAAGAAATACTGTATCTTGGATTATGAAAAAACAAATTTCTGATGAGTTTAATGCTACAGCAAAAATAAAAGATAATAAAAGCATTATCACTCTTAAATCTTCAAGTAATAAATCGATAGAAAGTATAAGTGGTAAAATAATATCATATGATAATAATGAATATGATATAAATTTAGGTGCAGTTGCTGCCGGTGAATTTGAAGGTGAATTTCAAGAAACAAAAGAAGGCTCATATATAATGAATTTGACAGTTAAGTATAAAGATGGTAGTGAAGAAAATATTAACACGGCATTTAATATACATTATCCTGTTGAATATGATATGACTAAAAATAGAAATGGAGATAATTTAATTAAAAAAATAACAGAAATTACAGGTGGTAAAATAATAACATCACCTTCGGAAGTATATTCTAATAATATAAATCAAGTATATAGTTCTGTTAAAATTGATAATATACTTATTATAATAGGGCTTATACTTTTTATGTTTGATATATTTATAAGACGATTTAATTTTGTTTCTGATAAACTTGAAAAAGTTGTATGTTATATTTATAATACCAAAAATATTAAAAATATTAAAAAAGAATTTAAGCCTGTTGAAAATATTAATGTTAAGAAACAAAAGAATGATAAAAAAGAAAATAAAGAAGTTGAAATTAAAAATGAAACAACTTCAAAACTTGTAAAAATTAAGAAAAACAGAAAAAAATAATTATAATATAAAAGTCCGAAAATATAGATGTTTCGGGCTTTTATTAATTTTGTAACATAAATTTAATTATAAATAATACTGGATTTATTGTAAATTTCTATAAATTTAGGTATACTCTATTTATATGTTTTAAGGAGGCATTTATAATATGGGTAGGAGAGTCCAAAAACAAAAAGAAAAAAAGCAATTAAATATAAAAAGTAATATTAAATATATAATATTAGCTGTGATTGCTGTTATAGTCCTTGGAGTTGCCACAGGTAATTATATGTATAAAAAGAAATATGCAGAGATGCTAAGCACTGTGGAAATAGACACTATATATAATGGTATAAGTGTATCAGGTATTGACCTTTCAGGAAAAACTGAAGCAGAAGCAGTTGAAATATTAAGGGCACAACTTGAGCAACCTTTGGAAACTCAAAAACTTGATATAACTGATGTTGATAGAAGATATCAATATACATTTGTAAATTTTGGTGCTAAGTATGATATTGAAGCTAGTGCGAAAAAAGCTTTTGAATGTGGCAGAAGTGGCGAACTTAAAGATAGATATAATGAAGTTTTAAGTTTTGCTGAAAATGGTTTTGATATTGAACCAGAATATTCTTATGATGAAAACCTTGTAACAACTGTTTTAACAGAGATGAAACCTGAATTTGATGTTCCTGCAAAAAATTCAGTACTTACAAGAACAAATGGAGTTTTCTCTGCTACTGATGAACAACCAGGTTATGAACTTGATATTGAAAAAACAGCAGAGAAAGTAAAAGCACAGCTTGAAACAAGACAGGCTGGGGAAGTTATAGCAGAAACAAAAGAATTACTTCCTACAATAACAAAAGAGCAAAATATGCAAGCAACTACACTTATAGGAAGTTATTCAACATCATTTACAAATGGTCCTGGCTCTGAAGGTAGAAATGAGAATTTAAGACTTGCCTGTGCAAGTGTTAATGGAACAATGCTTGCTCCTGGAGAAACTTTTTCAATGAACGCAACATTAGGTCCACAGACATATGCAAATGGTTATAAAGATGCTGGTGTATATGTAAATGGTAAAGTTGAACAGGGTGTAGGTGGAGGAGTTTGTCAGGTTACAACAACTCTTTATAATGCAGTTATAAATGCAGAACTTCAAATTGTTGAAAGGTCAAATCATTCACTTACTGTTGCTTATGTGCCTATGGGTATGGACGCAGCTATTGCAGGTGATTACAAAGACCTTAAATTTAAAAATTCAACAAATTATCCTGTATATCTTGAAGCCTATATTACTTCAAATAAAATAATAACAAATGTTTATGGTTATGAAATACACGATAGTGGTCATACTGTAAAATATGAAACAGAATATTTAGGAAGCGTTCCAAAACCGGCAGAAAAGATAACAGAAGACCCTAATCTTCCAGAAGGAGAAAGAGTTGTAACATATACCGGAAAAGTTGGTCATAAAGTAAGTACATATAAAGTTGTTTATGAAAATGGAGTACAAGTAAGCAGAGAACTTTTTAATAATTCAACATATAGAGCAACAGCTGATGAGGTTACTGTTGGAACTAAAAAAGCAGAAGTTCCAGCAAGTACTACAACAACAGAAACAGCTACTACACCAACTAATTAATAATTTAAAGGGAGCGTATAAATTACGTTCCCTTATTAATTTTTAAATATGAAAGGATTTTGAAAAATGGATATAGGTAAAATACCAGCAGATATACTTGAAAGAATAGTATTAAATCCCATAAATAGAAATAAAAACAGACGTGATGAAATAATAATCAGACCTAAAACAGGCGAGGACTGTTCAGCAGTAGATATGAAAGGTGAACTTTGTATAGTTTCAACAGACCCCATAACAGGTGCAGATAATAATGCAGGATATATTGCTGTTCATATAAATTGTAATGATATTGCTTCATCAGGTGGAGAGCCTGTTGGAATACTTATTACAGTACTTTTACCAAAGGGAAGTACAGAAGAACTTCTTGAAGAAATAATGAATGGAGCATATAAAGCCGCTAATGAAATAGGTATTGAAATACTTGGTGGACATACAGAAGTTACAGAAGCTGTCGTAAAACCTGTTATTTCAGCTGCTGTAATAGGTAAATCAAATAATATGAGATTTATATCATCTGGAGGGGCAAAAGTCGGTCAAAGCGTTATTATGACTAAATGGGCAGGTCTTGAAGGAACTTCAATAATAGCAACAGATTATTATGATAAACTTAAATATAAAATAGATGAAAATATATTAAAATCAGCAATGGATATGAGTGGTTTTCTTTCTGTTGTTCCTGAGTCAAAAATAGCTCTTGAACATGGTGCAACAGCTATGCATGATGTTACAGAAGGAGGCATTTTTGGTGCGGTATGGGAAGTTTCAGACTGTTCAGATACAGGAATAATAATATATGAAGATAAAATACCAGTTAAAAATGAAACAAGTGAAATATGTAAAGCTGCCAATATAAATCCGTATAGCCTTATATCAAGCGGCTCTATGATAATAACTGCTTTTGATGGAGAGAGCCTTGTAAATAAATTAAACTTGGCAGGAATAGAAGCTGCTATAATTGGAGAAATAACCGAAAGTGGAAAATATATAAAAAGTAAGAGTGGAAAAAGACCACTTTTACCACCTGAAAGTGATGAGCTTTATAAAGTAAAATTATAAATAATATTGATAATTTTTTATAATATTATTATAATAAATCAAATAAATTAATTTAACGGAGGTAGAATTTATGCGTGTGGAAATACTTTCTTTATTAGAAAAAAACAGTGAAATATCATTAGAAAATATCGCAGAAACTCTTGGTATAAGTAAAGAGGCAGTCGCGGCGGAGATTAAAAGCCTTGAAGAAGAAAAAGTAATATGCGGTTATAGTGCCATAGTAAATTGGGAAAAAACAGAAAAAAGATATGTTACTGCACTTATAGAGGTAAAAGTAACACCGCAAAGAGGCGATGGCTTTGATAGAATAGCAGATAGAATACTCCGTTTTCCGGAAGTAAAATCTGTATACCTTATGTCAGGTGGCTTTGACCTTACTGTTATTGTAGAGGGTAAAGATATAAAAGAAGTTGCATTCTTTGTTTCTGATAAACTTTCAACAATAAATGCTGTTACAGGTACAGCAACACATTTTGTACTTAAAACATACAAAGACCACGGAATTATTATGGGACAAAATCTTAAATCAGATGAGAGGATGATTGTTTCACCATGAAAAAATATATAGCAGATAATATTGTAAATATGCCAACATCAGGTATACGTAAATTTTTTGATGTTGTAAGCACTATGGAAGGCGTAATTTCTCTTGGTGTTGGAGAACCAGACTTTGAAACTCCTTGGCATGTAAGAGAGGCGGCTGTAACTTCTATTGAAAAAGGCAAAACTGCATACACATCAAATCAAGGTATGGTTCCTTTAAGAAAGGCTATTGCCGACTATCTTTTTGAAAAATATAATATTAAATATCATGCAGAAGAAGAAATACTTATAACAGTAGGTGCAAGTGAGGGTATAGACCTTGCACTTAGAGCGTTATGTAATCCTGGCGATGAAGTTTTAGTTGTTGAACCTTCATATGTTTCATATAAACCTTGTGTTGTTATGGCGGGTGGTGTTCCTGTTACTGTTACAACAAAAGAAGAAAATGATTTTAGACTTACAGTTAAAGATATAGAAGAAAAGCTTACTGAAAAAACAAAAGTTCTTATACTTCCATATCCTAATAATCCAACAGGAGCTATTATGGAGAAAAAAGACCTTGAGGCTATTTCAGATATAATTATAAAAAATGACCTTATAGTTATAAGTGATGAAATATATGCCGAACTTACATATGGAAGACATCATATATCTGTTGCATCACTTCCAGGAATGCATGAAAGAACAATAGTACTTAATGGTTTTTCAAAAGCATTTGCAATGACAGGCTGGCGTCTTGGATATGCTGCCGCACCAAAAATATTTATTGAACAGATGACAAAAATACATCAGTATATAATAATGTGTGCACCTACAATGAGTCAATATGCAGGCTTTGAGGCTTTAATAAGTGAAGATAGAGAAGAAGATGTTGATATAATGAGAGAAGCATATGACGAAAGAAGACGTGTTATGGTTGACGGCTTTAGAAATATGGGACTTTCTTGTTTTGAACCTATGGGAGCATTTTATGTTTTTCCTTGTATAAAATCAACAGGTCTTACAAGTGAAGAATTTTGTGAAAGACTTCTTTTTGAAGAAAATGTTGCTGTTGTTCCGGGAACAGCATTTGGAGATTGTGGAGAAGGCTTTATAAGATGTTCTTATGCATATTCTATTGAAAATATAAGAGAAGCACTTGAAAGAATTGAAAAATTTGTTAAAAAAATAAAATTAGAAAAATAATAAAAAAGCTGATAACATTTATTTGTTATCAGCTTTTTTATTATTGTCAGGTGGTATATATTCTATTATATCTGAAATATCACATTCAAGAACATAGCATAATCTTGCAAGTATAGATAAATCTATTCTTTGAATATTTTGCTTACAATAATTATTAAGCTGTGTTCTTTGCATTTCTGTTCTTTGAGTAAGTTTGTTTTTACTTATATTTTTTTCTTTTATTATTTTATCAAGATTAATTTTTACTTTTCCATAATCGATACTTTTCATTAAACATCACCTTATAAGAGTATATAGTCTGTATGTGTTTATTAACAGATGTACAAATATATGTGTTTATTGACAGATGTAGAAATATAGAGGTATAATTATATATATTATATACATAAATATATTTATATATAGGAGTATAGTATGAAATTTAAAGATAGATTAAAGGAATTAAGAATTGAAAATAATTGCACAGCTGCAAAACTTGCTTCATACCTTAATTATGGTGGAACTGCAATATCGAATTATGAAAGTGGAAGAAATGAACCATCAATAGATATACTTATAAAAATAGCAGAATATTTTAATGTAAGTGTAGATTATTTAGTTGGTAAAACAAATAATAAAAATTATGAATTTAATATAGATAAAGAATTTAATAAAATATTTTCTGAACTTAATAATAAAGATAAATGTATGATAATTGATATAATAAAATTTATGAAATATAAAAAATATTTATAATAAAAAAGAGTTGACATTAGTCAACCCTCTTTTTTTTATTTGGAAAGAATATTTGGGAACGCTGTTCCCAAACCCTTGCAAGCACGTCAACTCTTAAATTTTTTATTTTTTAATTTCTAATATAGCACCTCTATTGCCAGATGTAACCATTTCTGCATATCTTGCAAGGTATCCAGTTGTTACAGAAGGTTTTCTTGGTACCCATTTTGCACGTCTTTTTTCAAGTTCTTCATCGCTTACTCTGAAATTAATTGTATTTTCAGGTATATTAATATCTATAATATCTCCTTCTTCAACAAGAGCGATATTTCCGCCAACTGCTGCTTCTGGAGATACATGTCCAATAGAAGCACCTCTTGATGCACCAGAGAAACGACCGTCTGTTATAAGTGCTACTGTGCTTCCAAGTCCCATACCCATTATTGCTGATGTAGGATTAAGCATTTCACGCATACCAGGACCACCCTTAGGACCTTCATATCTTATTACAACAACGTCACCATGTGTAATTTTTCCGCCTTTAATAGCTGCTATTGCATCTTCTTCACAGTCAAATACTCTTGCAGGACCAGAATGTACCATCATTTCAGGAGCAACTGCACTTCTTTTTACAACACAAGAATCAGGAGCAAGATTTCCTTTTAATACAGCAATACCACCTGTTTCGCTGTATGGATTTTCAACAGGTCTTATTACCTCAGGATTAAGATTTATACAGTTTTTAATATTTTCACCAACTGTTTTTCCTGTTACTGTAATACAATCTGTATGAAGAAGTCCAAGTTTATTTATTTCATTCATTACAGCATAAATTCCACCAGCTTCATCAAGTTCTTCTATATATGTATGTCCTGCTGGAGCAAGATGACAAAGGTTAGGTGTTTTTGCACTTATTTCATTTGCAATATCAACATCAATATCAACACCAGCTTCATGAGCTATTGCTGGAAGGTGGAGCATACTGTTTGTTGAACAGCCTAAAGCCATATCCATTGTAAGAGCATTTAAAAATGCATCTTTTGTCATAATATCTCTTGGTTTAATATCATTTTTTACAAGTTCCATAATCTGCATACCTGCACGTTTTGCAAGCTGTATTCTTTGTGAATATACAGCAGGAATTGTTCCATTTCCTTTAAGTCCCATACCAAGAACTTCTGTAAGACAGTTCATGCTGTTTGCTGTATACATACCTGAACATGAACCACAAGTTGGACATGTTTTATTTTCATATTCGTCAAGTTCTTCTTCTGTCATTGTACCATTTGCAACTGCACCAACAGCTTCAAATATTGTTGAAAGACTTGTTTTTTGTCCATGAATTCTTCCGGCAAGCATAGGACCACCACTTACAAATATTGTAGGAATATTAAGTCTTGCTGCTGCCATTAAAAGCCCCGGAACGTTTTTATCACAGTTTGGAACCATTACAAGACCGTCAAAGCCATGAGCCATAGCCATAGCTTCTGTTGAGTCTGCTATAAGGTCACGTGTAACAAGAGAATATTTCATTCCTATATGTCCCATTGCAATACCGTCGCATACTGCTATTGCAGGGAATACAATAGGTACACCACCATTCATTGCAACACCCATTTTTACAGCTTCAACAATTTTATCAAGGTTCATATGTCCTGGTACTATTTCATTATATGAACTTACAATACCGATTAAAGGTTTTCTTATTTCCTCATTTGTAAGTCCTAAAGCATGCATAAGGGAACGGGCAGGGGCTGCCTGATGCCCTGTTTTAACTGAGTCACTTCTCATATATATAACCTCCTAATAATATATATTAATCATAATACATCTTCGTAGTTGTATAATGTCATAATAATTGAATTGTATACAATTGTCAAGAATTTTAACTATCAAGACCAAATGCTTTTATTACACGTGTTATGTGTAAACGCATTGCAAGCTCTGCACCTTCAGCATCTCTCTCTTTTAAAAATTCTACAACAGTTCTATGGTCTTTTAATGTATGTTCAAGAATTTCAGGGTGTATATGTGTTGCTTTTACAGCTGTTGATATTGCATTGTTTAATATAGGCATAAGCCTTTTTATCCAATCATTATGAGCAGCTTTTGCTATTTCGCCATGAAATGCTCTGTCAGACTCTGTTCTATCTTCATTATTAAGTATCTTTTTTTCAGTTTCATTTCCATAATATATTATTCTTTCAAGTTCCTCATCAGAGGCTCTTTTTGCTGCAAGATATGTTATTTGTGGTTCTATCATAAGTCTTATTTCGTATAAATCTTTAAGTCTTGTTTTTATATTTTCTAAAGAATTTATACCAAAATCATCAAATACATCTGGATTTTCTGTTACAAATGTTCCACGACCTCTTTTAATTTCAAGTATATTTCTTGCAGTAAGATATTTTATTGCTTCTCTTAAAGTTGTACGACTTATTCCTAATTCATTTGCTAATATATTTTCGTTTGGAAGTTTATCTCCAGAAAGAAATCTTTTTTCTATTGTTATCATATCAGTAATTTGTTTAGCAACTTTTTCTGATAATGGTTTCTTTTTGTTTGACATAATTTATCAACACCTTAAAAAATATTTTAATAATAGGATAAATTAAAAATATGTTTTTTTCAATATAAAAACCACTTGATAGAAAAGTCATTCTAAACAAGTGGTTTAAATATATTTTAGTTTTGTTTTTTATTGCGACATTCAGGGCATATTCCATAGAATATAAGCTGTTCCGACAAAATAGTATAATCTGTATCATCTGATATTTTTTCAGAAAGATTATGGAAAGCATTTGTGAGAATATCGTCAACAC
The DNA here is from genome assembly GCA_944379995.1 of uncultured Clostridia bacterium. Lineage (GTDB taxonomy): Bacteria > Bacillota > Clostridia > Lachnospirales > Anaerotignaceae > Fimicola. The sequence goes on along the minus strand of CALWGF010000003.1, from coordinate 126,306 downwards.
GTCCGCAACATGTGCAAACAACATGAGAGTGAGTTTCTGTTACTGCATCATATCTTGCACAGTTCTCACCAACACTTAACTCTTTAACAAGACCTGATGTTTTAAATGAATCCAAAGTTTTATATACTGTTGCAAGGCTCATTGATGGGTTATCAATTACCAATTCTTTATAAATTGTTTCTGCACTTGGATGTTCTTTTGTATGCATCAGCATGTTATATATAGCAAGACGCTGGGGAGTTACTTTAAGGCCTTTTTCTCTGAGAAGTTTTGAAATTTCCTGCATAAACCTCGCTCCTTACTATTTATTAATAATTGTTGTTATCTAATAATAATATATTGTTGCTATTAAGTCAATAGTTTATGTACTTAAAATAAAGAATATTTTATATTTTGTTGTTTTTATTATATGTATATGATAGAATATTTTGTAAATTTTAAACAATATAAAAAAGGAATGATAATAATGCATATTGTATTACATGAACCGGAAATCCCACAAAATGCAGGTAATATAGCAAGAACTTGTGCTGTTACACAGTCTGTTTTACATTTAATAAAACCTTTAGGATTTTCTGTTGAAGATAAATATCTTAAAAGGGCAGGGCTTGATTATTGGCATCTTCTTGATATAAGATATTATGAAAATTGGGAAGACTTTATTGAAAAAAATAAAGGTGCAAAACTTTTTATGGCAACAACAAAGGCAAAAAAAGTATACACAGAAGTAGAGTATAATGAAAATGACTATATTGTTTTTGGTAAAGAGAGTGCAGGTATTCCAGAAGAAATACTTTTGCAACATGAAGAAACATCTGTAAGAATTCCTATGTTTGGAGAAGCAAGAAGTCTTAATCTTTCAAATTCTGTTGCAATAATACTTTATGAGGCATTAAGACAACAGAATTTTAATGGATTACTTAAAGAAGGACAACTTCATAAATATAAATGGTAAAAAAATAAATAAAGCCATTATGACAATTTTGTCATATTGGCTTTTTATTTTTATGCCATAAAATCACGAGGATTTACATTAACACCATTTTCTATAACTTCATAATGTACATGAGGTCCTGTTACATTTCCTGTTGCACCTGAAATTGCTATTTGCTGTCCAGCTTCAACATAGTCACCAACATTTACAAGAAGTTCAGAGTTATGAGCATATAATGTTTTATATTCATTTCCATGGTCAATAACAATATAATATCCATAACTACTGCTGTATTTTGATGTTACTACTTTTCCTCCAGCTGTTGCACATACAGAACTGCCAGTAGGTACAGAAATATCAATACCCTTATGATACTCATATCCTCCGTCTATTGGGTCTGTTCTATCAGCAAATTCTGAAGATACTCTACCATTAGCAGGCCATAATGAAGGTATTGTAACACCTTCAAGAACTTTTGAAGCAAATTCTGCCTGATTACTTGCAAGAGTTGTTGTTACATTATCAGCTGCTGCTATAAAATCAGCTGAATTTAAGTTTATCATACTTTCAATAGAAGCAAAAGTATTTGTAAGTGATGATGTTTTTTCAAGTGGTGTATAAACTAAAGCTGTAAATTTTTTTGGTTCTGTGTTTTCTGACTCTGCAAGTATTGTTTCTTTATATTGCTGTCCAATACTGCTCATTTCATCAAGTGTATTGTAAAGCTCATCTTTTACACCATTGAGTTCATTTATTTTATTTTCAAGTTCATCAGCTTTTTGTATTATAGTATTAAATTCATTTTCTAAAGATGTATTTTGATTTTCTAACTGGCTGTTTTGATTTTCAAGATTATTAGCTCTTTCCATAAGCTGACTGTTAATTATTTCTGACTGTTTAAGTTTGTTTTGTGATTCTTCAACAGCTGCAGAAAGAGTATTTATCTTATTCATAGCAGAAATACCACCAGTTGTAACAGCGGCAGCTATAAATAAATATAATATTTTTACACAATGTTTTTTCATAAAAGATGGACTGGTTACCATACTACTATTATTCTGATGTATAATATATGTCAATTCGCTTTCATTTCTTAAATTATTAAGTAAACTTTCAATTTTTAAAGACAAAACAATCACCTTTCCATAATTTTCATACACGACAACGATATACATTATATATGTATATTACAATTTTGTAAACCACTTATTACACTTGTTAACAATTTATTAAAAAGTACAGTTTTTATATTTGTGTTTTACATATAATTAAAGGGTTATACTATATTTGACTACATTAAATGTAAAGTGATATAATTCTTAAAAAGATAATATCAGTTCCTAGAAGTAATAAGGAGGAATTTTTAATTATGAATAAAGATATTATTGGGTATTTTCAAAGTGGTATTTATTGGTTTTCAAATATAAAATATTTATTTTATATATTTAGAAAGTTTTTTAATATATTAAATTTTTTCAGAGGTGGAAAAAGTAAAAAAAATATTAAAGTAAAAAATAAAAATAAAAATTTTTTATTAGGTAAAAAATGTAGATATATAATGAAACAAGACTTTAAAGTAATTAAAAAAGCTGTTGTTGTTTTAAAAGAAAGGTATTATTAAGGAGTTGATATTATTATGATTTATAAAGGAAATAAAATGTTTTCAAAAATGTTATCAGTTACTCTTTTAATTATATTTTCTTTTTTAAGCTTTTATGGTTGTAACAATGAAAAAATTACAGAGTCTTCTGAATATCCTATTTTGTATTCTAAAAATAATACTTTATATATGACAAATGAAAAATTTGAAGTTAAAGAAGTTACTGATAAAATATATTCTTATAATCTAAAAGAATATAATACTGTTTCTAATGATGCTCAAATTACAAATGATAGTAAAACTATTTATTACAAAAAGAATATAGCTGAAGATGGAACAGGTTCATTATATAAACTTAATGTGAAAAATAATGAGTCTATTGAAATAGCTAAAAATGTTTATGATTTTAATCTTAATAAAAATACTGAAACTTTAGCATATAGAGTTTTTGAGCCTGATGAAACATTTACACTTTATTGTTATATTGACAATAAAAGCACAGAAATAGTTAAGGGATTAGATAGAAATTCTGTTTATTTTATTGCTAATAATGGAAATAACATTGTTTATAAAAAACAAAATGTTGAAAACGGAAATTTTTATGCTGTTGATTTAAAAAATATAGAAAATCAATTATGTCTTAGTGAAAATGTAGCTGGATATTCTTATAATAGAAATGCTGATAAAATTTATTATGTTGATGTTGTTATAACTGATGCAGGTGAACAATATAATCTTTATTTATATGATTTTATAAATAGTCCTCAACTTATTGATGAAGGTGTAAGTCCATATGTAAGAGTTGTTGGAAATGATGAAACGCTTTTTTATTATAAAAGTTCAAATACTGTTGTAAAAGCATCTGATTATGTTATAGATGATATGGCACAACAAGATAGTACTGTTTATTTACCAGACCCCCTTGCTTTTTCAGGAAAAACTCTTGAAGAATATATGATAGCAGAAGCAGCTTATGAAAGTAAAGTTGTAAGAGATAATATACGTCAGTTTATATCAACAACAGATATTACAATACCTTTAAATACATTATGTATGTATAGAAACGGTGAGAAAAGTGTTGTTTCAGAAAATGTTTTTGAGTCTTATGGTCTTGAAGCAGAAAATTCTTTTGTTATATATTCTGTTTTTGATATAAATTCAATACCTAAAGTAAATATATCTCAAATAGCAATACCTTCTGATATTACAAATATGATTTCTGATAGTATACAAAATTCAGTTAAAAACGTATATATATGTAAATCAGGTAATAATCCAGTATTAATTGAAGGTTATAGTAATATTGATTTATTGAAAACTACTGTTTCAGCAAAATGTGATAAAATTATATTTTTTGATAGTTATATAGAAGAAACCGGAGGAAAACTTGTTATAGGTTCATTTGATGAAAATGGTAATATAACAAAGTACTTTGAACCTGTTAATGATAAACCTATAAAAACATTTGTTTTTGATAATATTTCAGGTAATACAGCTTATTATTATACAAATGAAAATGGTATAAATGTACTTGAATATTCTGATGGAAATAGTGTTAAATCTGTTGTAGAAAATACATCTGCATATTGTTTTGGAAGTGATAATGGAATATTATACTATATTGAACAAACAAATTCTGAAACAGGTGCAGGAAATTTATACTATATTGATGAAAATGAAGAAAAAATTAAAATAGCTGAAAATGTTTATTTTATTTATTATATAGGTGATGGAAAACTTGTATATATGACACAAGAAAATGGAAAATCAGGAAATATGTATATTTTCGAAAATGGAAAATCACAAAAGGCTGATACAGATGTTAAAAGTCTTTATGTATATAAATAACAGAAAGGGATTAAGATATGATATTTGAAACTTTCAGTCCTTATGAAACTGAAAAAATAGGTAAAGAAATAGGAGAAAATGCAAAAAAAGGTGATATATATTGTCTTGAAGGTGACCTTGGTGTTGGTAAAACTGTATTTACAAAAGGTTTTGCAAAAGGTCTTGAAATATTCGAGCATATAACAAGCCCTACATTTAATATTGTTAATGAATATTATGGTAAATTACCTATGTACCATTTTGATATGTATAGAATATCTTGTGTTGAAGAACTTGATGATATAGGATATGAGGAATATTTCTTTGGAGAAGGTGTTTGTCTTATTGAATGGGCATCTCTTGTTGAAGAAGTAATACCTAATTCTGCAAAATGGATAAGAATTGAAAAAAATCTTGAAAAAGGTCTTGATTACAGAAAAATTACTATTGATTAAGAGGTGTAAACAATGAAAATATTAGCACTTGATACAACAGGTCAGGTTGCAAGCGTTGCTATTGCAGACGAAGAAAAACTTATAGGTGAATATACTATAAATTATAAAATGACACATTCACAAACAATAATGCCTATGATAGATGATGTTGTTAGTATGATAGATATTGATTTATCTGAAATAGATTACATAGCTTGTTCACAAGGTCCTGGTTCATTTACAGGCTTAAGAATAGGAGCAGCAACAGCAAAAGGACTTGCTTTAGGTCTTAATAAAAAAGTAGTACCTGTTCCCACTCTTGATGCTTTAGCATATAATATTTTTGAAACAGATAATATTATATGTCCTATAATGGACGCAAGACGTTCACAAGTTTATACAGGTCTTTATAAATGGGAAAATGGTAAACTTGTAAATATAACAGGACATTTAGCAGTTACTATTGATGAAATAATAAATATGGCGAAAGAATATGACAAAAAAGTTATATTCCTTGGTGATGGTGTGCCTGTTCATAAAGAAAAAATAAGTCAGAATAGTAAATTTATAATGGCTCCTTCTTCTTGTAATATGCAAAAGGCAGGCTCTGTGGCAGCTCTTGCATTTGAAATAATAAAAAATGATGGTGCTGTCTTAGGTTCTGATTTTGTTCCTATATATTTGAGAAAGCCACAGGCAGAAAGAGAATTGCTTGAAAAACAAGCTATGGAGGGTAAAAAATAATGATAGAAATTGTACCTATGACACAGGAACATATAGATGGAGTACTTGAAGTTGAAGAACTTTGTTTTCATATACCATGGACACGAGATGATTTTGAAAGAGAAGTAAATACTAATGCAATGGCTATTTATAGAGTTGCTATTGAAAATGGTAATGTTATTGGTTATGCAGGTATGTGGCATGTTGTTACAGAAGGTCATATAACAAATGTTGCTGTACACCCAGACCACAGAAGAAAAGGTGTTGGAGATTTACTTATACAAGAAATGATAAAATGTGCAGAAGAAAAAGAAATGATTGGTATTACTCTTGAAGTAAGAATAAGTAATATGCCTGCACAAAAGCTTTATACAAAATATGGATTTAAACCTGAAGGTTTTAGAAAAAATTATTATGCAGATACAAAAGAAGATGCAGTTATTATGTGGAAATATTTTCCTGTATATGAGGAGTATGAAAGTACTCTATAATTTTAAGAAAAAGGAGGCAGTTTAATGAATAAGCATAAAGAATTAAAATATACAGAGTTAAAAAACTATTGTCTTGCCGAAGAACTTCAATTTGATGATACAGAGGATTTAACACCTTTAAAAGGTATAATAGGGCAGGAAAGAGCTGTTGATGCCTTCGATTTCGGTATTATGGTAAAAATGAAGGGATATAACATATATATGTCAGGACCTTCCGGAACAGGTAAAACAACATATGCAAAGATGAAGGCTATGGAAGTTGCTAAAAATGAACCTGTGCCATATGATTGGTGTTATGTATATAACTTTGAAAATCCTGAAAGACCAAAGGCTCTTAGATTTGAACCGGGAAAAGGTAAAGAATTTAAAGAGGATATGAGCGAACTTGTTGAAATATTCAATTCTGAAATACCAAAGGCTTTTAGCTCAGATGATTATGATAAACAAAAAAATGAGATTGTAAAAGTTTATGAAGATAAAAGAGAAAATCTCATGAAATATATGTCAGATGTGGCTAAAGAGCATAATTTTAGTGTTAAGTCTACAAATTCTGGTATATATTTTATGCCTATGATAGATGGTAATACTATTAATGAAGAGGAATATGAAAAACTTGATGATGAAATAAAAGAAAATATAAATGCAGCTTCGGAACAAGTACAAGAAAAAGCCGGAGCAATAATGAGAGATATAAGAGAAATAGACAAAGAAGCTAAAAAAGCTATTGATGACTTAGATTATAAAGTAGGTATGTTTGCTATTGGTCATCATGTAAATTCTATACAAGAAAAATATAAAGATTATGAATATGTATTAAAATATATAAATTCTGTAAAAGAAGATGTTCTTGAAAATATAGATGAATTTATTGAAGAAGATGACGAAGTTGAAGAAGGTATATCTGCACTTCTTCCAATGCTTAATAAAAAACAGTCAGAAGATATAACATTAAAATATAGCGTAAATCTTTTTGTAGATAATTCAGAAACAAAGGGAGCACCTGTTATTGTAGATTTTAACCCTACTTATTATAATCTTATAGGTGAGGTTGAATATGGTAATGAGTTTGGTAATCTTACAACAGACTTTATGAAAATAAAAAGTGGTCTTATTCATAGAGCAAATGGTGGTTATCTTATAATACAAGTTCATGACCTTCTTTCTAATATTCAGGCTTGGGAAGCTTTAAGACGTGTAATAAAAACAAAAGAAGTTACTATTGAGAACTTGAGAGAACAGCTTGGAGTTACTACAATGCCAACTCTTAAGCCAGAACCTATACCAGTTTCAGTAAAAATAATACTTATTGGAAGTAGTTATTATTATGAATTACTTAGTGAGTATGATGATGACTTTGGAAAATTCTTTAAAATAAGAGCTGAATTTGATTATGAAATGAAAAGAAATAGCGAGAATATTCATAAGTTAGCAAAATTTATAAAAGCCTTTTCAGAAAGAGAAAATACAGCTCCTTTTGATAGTTCTGCTGTTGCAAAAGTTGTTGAGTATTCTTCAAGATTGGTTGAAAGACAAGATAAACTTTCTACAAGATTTAATCATATTGCAGAAATACTTTGTGAGGCAGCAACATGGGCTTTAATAGAAAAATCTGAAACAATTACAGCATATCATATAAATAAGGCTGTTTCTGAAAAAGAAAACAGACTTAAAATGTATGAAGAAAAACTTGGAGATATGATGGACGAAGGTGTTATAATGATTGACACCGAAGGTAAAAAAGTTGGTCAGATAAATGGTCTTGCTGTTTTTGATATGGGTAGTTATATGTTTGGTAATCCTACAAGAATTACTGCTACAACATATTTAGGTAAATCAGGTATTGTTAATATTGAAAAAGAAGCAGAAATGAGTGGTCAAACACATAATAAAGGTGTTCAGATTATAACAGGATATTTAGGTCAGACTTATGCACAAGAATTTCCTTTATCTCTTTCTTGTCGTATATGTTTTGAACAGAATTATAATGGTATAGATGGTGATAGCGCTTCAAGTACAGAACTTTATTGTATATTATCAAGTCTTTCTGAAATTCCTATAAATCAAGAAATAGCCGTTACAGGTTCTATAAATCAAAGAGGTGAAATACAAGCAATAGGTGGAGTAACATATAAAATAGAAGGATTTTTTGACCTTTGTAAAAAAAGAGGACTTACAGGAAGTCAAGGTGTTATGATACCTGTTACAAATGTAAAAGACCTTGTTCTTCGTGATGATGTTATAGGTGCTGTAAAAGAGGGTATGTTCCATATATATCCTGTATCAACTCTTGATGAAGGTATAGAAATACTTATGAATACTCCAGCTTCTAAAGTTCATAAAAAAGTAAAAGAAAAACTTGAAATTTATTATAAAAAATCAATAGGTGAAACAAAATAAATTTATTTTACGTCAAAACAGGGTACATCATTTGTATCCTGTTTTTTTGTCATAAATTGTTACGAGTTTGTTACAATTTTAAATTTTTTATGATAAATAGGGGATTTTTTGATATACTTGTAAATATATTAAAATAAAAAGGAGGAATAAAATTGAAATGTAAATTTATTAAAAAATTTACTACTATGCTTGCTATGGCATTTATGCTTACAATACCTGTTGTTGTTAATGCAGCACCAGTTGTTAACTATACGCTTGTATATGATGGAAAAGCTCATGCATATTCTGCCGAGGAAGTTTACATAAGTGTTAATGGTAAGGATATAGATACAGGGGATATGCCACCTGTTGTAATTAATGACAGAACTTTAGTGCCTGCAAGAGCTGTTTTTGAAGCTATGGGTGCAGAAGTTATGTGGAATGGAAATACAAGTGAAGTTTTTGTATCAAAAGGTAGTGATGTTGTTACAATAAAAGTTGGAAGTAATACAGGTAATAAAAATGGACAAAACTTTACTATGGACGTGCCACCAATGATTATAAATGACCGTACAGTTATACCTATAAGAGCTGTTTCTGAGGCTTTAAACTGTAATGTTGAATGGAATGGTAAAACAAGATACGTAATAATAAATGAAGATGGTAAAAATAATGATACAACAGATACATCTGAAACACCATCAGAAAATACTAATACTAATGTAAACCCTAGTGGTGGTAATGTTACAGTATCATCTATTACAATGCCTACTTCTGGAGGGGCTGAAAATTATACTATAAATACAACAGGTCAGATTTCAAAGTATACAACAGAACTTATAAGTGAAAATAGACTTCTTGTTGATATATATGGTGGAACAATGGGTATATCAAATGATGATATAACTGTAAGTAACAGTTCTTTTGTTTCTGGAATAAGAAGTGCACAGTTTCAAGTAACACCTGAAAAAATAACAAGAATTGTTTTTGACCTTAAAACAAGTAATTGTGATTATAATGTAGGATATACAGCAGATAAAAAAGGTATAGTTGTATCTTTTTCTGAAAATGATATTACAGGCATAAATTTATCAAGTAGTGGAAAAACAGATACAGTAACAATTACAGGTAAATATACTCCAGTAGGTATAATAACAAAACTTACAAATCCAGATAGAATAGTAATAGACTTTGCAAATTCTATTTCTAAACTTCCAGAAAGTGTTGATACAAGTGGTATGAATGTTATAACTGCTGCAAGAACAGGACAGTATACAGCAAATACAACAAGAGTTACTCTTGAAGTACCATCTGGTGCAGAATTTACTACATCAACATCAGGAAATACATTTAAAGTTACAGTATCAAAAGGAACACTAGAAAATGTAAGTTATAACGCATCAACACGTACAATAACATTGAAAAAAGTTCAGAATATGAATATAAATTCAATAGTACATAATGATGATTATCTTAATCTCAAATATACAATGACACTTCCAGGTAATTTTACATCTTCATATGGATATGGTACATATAATGTTAATGATAGTTATCTTACAAACTTTGTTATTGGTACAAATAGTGCAGGAAATACAACAATAACATTTAATGAAAAACAGATTACAGCATATACAATTACAGAAGATGCAGCTAATTATTATATAAAGGTTCAAAATCCAAAAGAAAAATATAATTGTGTTGTAATGCTTGATGCAGGACATGGCGGAAAAGACCCTGGAACAAATGGAAATGGATTTATAGAAAAAAATCTTACACTTGAGGTTCTTCTTAAAACATATAATCTTTTTGAAAATGATGGAAAAGATGATATAAAGGTTTATGTAACAAGACTTAGTGATGTATATCCTGAAAATGCCGATAGAGCAAGAATAGCTAATGAAAGTGCAGATATGTTTATATCAATACATATGAATTCAGCAGCACCTAATGCCGTGCCTAATGGTACAGAAGTTCTTTATAAAACACATTCAAATGAAGTTAGTGGAAAACTTACAAGTGAAATACTTGCACAGACACTTCAGAATAATATAATAAACTCTATAGGAACAAATAATAGAGGTTTAAAATATAGAACAGACTTACTTGTGCTTAATTCAACAACAGTTCCTGCCGTCATAATAGAAGCAGGTTTCTTGTCAAATCTTGGAGATGCTCAAAAAGTAAGTGATTCAGCAACTCAACAGAAAATAGCACAAGCTATATATAATTCAGTATATAATATTTATAATTCTTACAAAATAAGATAATTTAAGTAAGGGCAGATATAAAAATATCTGTCCTTTTATATTTTATGGTAATAATTTGTAATATAGTTTATATAGCTTATATAAATTTCTCTGTATAAAATTATATAAAGGGAGGAGAGATTTATGAAAATAATAAAAGTTATTTTAATAGTAGTGTTGTTTTTAATGATAGTACCAAGAAATGTACAAGCAGAGGAGTTTGGAAAGGTATATTTTTACTATATAGATAATACTGATGAGTGTCTTGAAAAATACTATGAATATGATTTAAGTAATTTTAAAACAATAGATGAAAAATCATATTTTATTTTAAATAAATTATTTGAAAATAATATGAATGATATTACTTATGTACCTAATGATACAGAAATTATATCAACAAAAGTTGAAAATGGATTATGTATTATAAATATTAATAAAGAAGGTTTTTTTACAGGTGGAAGGTATTCTGAAGATAAATTTATAAATCAGCTTTTAAAAACAGTATGGTCTTTAAATGGAATAAATAGTATAATAATATATGTTGAAGGTGTTGAAAGCAATCTTTCAGGCGGTATTGATTTTTCAGTATATAAAAATTGTAATAATGGTTTTTGAAAGGAAATAAGTACATATGAAAAAAATAATATTTGCTACAAAAAATAAGGGTAAAATAAAAGAGATAAATGCTATAATGTCTGATATGAATGTTGAAGTGGTATCTATGGAAGATGCAGGAATAAACATTGATGTAGTTGAAGATGGAAATACATTTGAAGAAAATGCAATAAAAAAAGCAGAGGAGATAATGAAAGTATCAGGTATTATTACAATGGCTGATGATTCTGGACTTGAAATAGATTATCTTGATGGTGCTCCGGGAGTTTATTCTGCTAGATATATGGGTGAAGATACACCATATAGTATAAAAAATAGTAAAATACTTGAAACTATGAAAGATGTAAAAGAAGAAAATAGAACAGCTCGATTTGTTAGTGTTATTGCTACTGCAATACCTAATAAAGAAACTATTACAACAAAAGGTACAGTTGAAGGTATAATTGGATATGAAATAAAAGGTGAAAATGGTTTTGGCTATGACCCAATATTTTATGTTCCAGAATATAATATGACAACAGCGGAAATGACACCAGAATTAAAAAATAGTATAAGTCATAGAGGTAAAGCTTTAAGACTTATGAAAGAAGAATTAAAGAAAGAACTGGGGGATTTATAATATGAAACTCCTTGTTATAAGTGATACACATGGATATTTAAAAAATGCAAGAAATGTAATAAATAAAATAGGTGATAGAATAGATGCAGTAATTCATCTTGGCGACCATGATGAAGATGCAGAATTTTTGGCAGAAGAATTTTATGATATACCTTTTTACTATGTTCAAGGTAATAATGATTATAGTTTGAATACACCAGAAGTTAAAATGATTAATGTTAATAATAGAAAAATAATACTTACTCATGGACATAAACAGCAGGTATACTGGAGTTATGATAAAATAGCATATTGGGCAGAAGAAAATGGTGCAGATGCAGTATTTTTTGGTCATACACATAGACCAGCAAATGAATATGATGGAACAGTATATATTTTTAATCCAGGAAGTATATCAAGTCCTAGAGGAACTAATTATCCAACTTTTGGTATATTTGATATTAATGAAGAAGGTAAAATGGAAGGAACAATAATGTTCTATATTGATGATAATAATTTTATGAAAATGTAAAAATTTTTTGAAATAAATTAAAATAAAAACCGAGAAAACCTTTAATTTAAGGCTTTTTCGGTTTTTAAAATTTTTTGTAAAAAAGTGTTGACAAAGTTGTTTTGTGCTGCTATAATATTTTTTGTTGAGTTGAGAGAACACTCTAAAAAATATAAAATATGCGGGTGTAGTTCAATGGTAGAACGTCAGCCTTCCAAGCTGAACACGTGAGTTCGATTCTCATCACCCGCTCCAATATGGATCAGTAGCTCAGTTGGATAGAGCAACGGCCTTCTAAGCCGTGGGTCAGGGGTTCGAATCCCTTTTGGTTCATCTTTCGGGCAGTAAAAATTAGCTGCCCGAAAATTTCTTAAAAAAAGTATTGACAAGTTTTAGTAATACTGTTATAATAATTATCATATCAGTTGATTACATATTAATATGCGGGTGTAGTTCAATGGTAGAACGTCAGCCTTCCAAGCTGAACACGTGAGTTCGATTCTCATCACCCGCTTTAATATGGATCAGTAGCTCAGTTGGATAGAGCAACGGCCTTCTAAGCCGTGGGTCAGGGGTTCGAATCCCTTCTGGTTCATTGAAAAGCAATCCTTTATGGATTGCTTTTTTTTATGTCTAATATATAGTATTGAGAGGTATTTATAATATGAATGAAAAATATACAATTATTGATGATATATCTAAATTCTATGAAATTTCAAATATAAATGAAAATGATTTTAAATATTATATATTTGAACATTGTAATTTTTATGATTATATATTTGAAAATTTTTATTTCTCTAATTGTATATTTAGAAAATGTAATTTTATAGAATGTGAATTTTTAGGTAGTACATTTATAAATGTTAGTAGTCAGAATGTAAATATTAGCAATTCATTATTTGAAAATTCATACTTTAAATATAATACATTTGAAAATTCAAAAATATATTCTGATAAATTTATAAAATCAAAATTTAATATGTGTTATTTTGATGAAGATATATTAAAATACACTATATTTGATAATTGTATAATGAATAAATTTAATATTTTAAAAAGTAATATGAACCAATGCTTGCTGATATTGATTTTACAAGCTGCATAATTGATAATATAAAAGTTTCTGAAAATCTTAAAGAATTGAAAAATGGAATATTTTCTGTTATTCAATCTGTTGAACTTGCAAAGCTTATTGGAATTATTATAAAATAATATCTTAGTATAAAAGAAGGGAGTTTTTTATGAATTATATAGGTTCAAAATATTCACTTTTAGATTTTTTGACTGAAACAATAGAAAATGTAACAGGTATAAAAAATGGAAAAGGCTATATTTTTTCTGATTTATTTGCAGGAACAGGCGTTGTGGGTGCGGAATTTAAGAAAAAAGGCTATACTGTCATTGCTAATGATATTCAGTATTATAGTTATATTATAAATAAACATTTTATTGAAAATAATTCTCCAATAGATACATCTATTTTAGATTATCTTAATAGTCTTGAAGGAGTAGAAGGCTTTGTATATAAAAATTATTGTGAAGGTTCTGGAAGTGAAAGAAACTATTTTACAAATTATAATGGTAAAAAATGTGATGCAATTCGTATTGAAATAGAAAGAATGTATAATTCTGGAGAGATTAACGAAAATCAATATTATTATTTTCTTGCAAGCCTTATAAATTCTATTGATAAATATGCAAATACAGCTTCTGTATATGGTGCATTCCTTAAGCATATAAAAAAGTCTGCATCAAAAGAGTTTAATTTAGAACTTTTACCTATAATAGATGGTGGAAAATGTGGTAGGGTATTTAATGAAGATATTAATAAACTTATAAGAAATATTACAGGATATATTTTATACCTTGACCCACCATATAATGAAAGACAATATTGTACAAATTATCATGTACTTGAAACTATTGCGAAATATGATAATCCACAATTAAAAGGAAAAACAGGTTTGCGTGAGTATAGTGAGCAAAAAAGTCTTTTTTGCTCCAAAAGAACTGTTGAGGAAGTTTTTGATGATTTAATAGCTAATGCTGATTTTAGATATATATTTTTAAGTTATAATAATGAAGGTCTTATGACTATGGATAAAATAAAAGAAATAATGGAAAAGTATGGAGAATATAGTGTATTTGAAAAAGAATACAGAAGATTTAGGGCGGATAAAGAAGAAAACAGAAATCATAAAAGTGATGTTACAACAGAATATTTACATTGTCTTAAAAAATATTAATAAAAAAGCAGTAATTCTAAAAATGAATTACTGCTTTTTTAATGCGGATAACAGGAATCGAACCTGCACCCTCTCGGACTGGATTCTAAGTCCAGCGCGTCTGCCAGTTCCGCCATATCCGCATAGACATAAATTATAATATTACATATATATAATTTTGTCAATGATAATAATAATTTTATATGGTTTAAAAAATTTCTGTACTGTTATATACTAAATATATAAATTTTATATATTAAAAGGGGGAGAATATTTATGAGTAAATTACTTATAGTTGTAGATATGCAAAATGATTTTATAAATGGTGCTTTAGGTACAAAAGAGGCAGAAGCTATTGTTGATAATGTATGTAAAAAAATAAAAGAGTTTGATGGTAATGTTGTATTTACAAGAGATACTCATGAAGAAAATTATCTTGATACACAAGAAGGGCATAATCTACCTATAAAACATTGTATTAGAGGAACAGAAGGGTGGCAGCTTGCAGAAAAAATAGAATTATTAAGAAAAGAAAAAAATTATCCTGTTTTTGATAAAAATACTTTTGGTTCTAAAGATTTAGTAAAGTATATTGATATGATAAAAGATAAAATAAATATAGACTCAATAGAAATAGTAGGGCTTTGTACAGATATATGTGTAATATCAAATGCACTTCTTATAAAAGCATTTTTACCAGAAGTTAAAATAACAGTATATTCAGATTGTTGTGCAGGTGTTACACCAGAAAGCCATAAAAATGCACTTAAATCAATGGAAATGTGTCAAATAAATGTTATATAAAATAAAAAAAGCCGTTTTTAAAACGGCTTTTTAAATACTAATTATTTTAAGCGGCTGGAGTTACAGTAACTTCTGTTACATTAACTTCTGTTGCTGTATCATATGTAGTCATATTTGATAATATTAATTCTGTTAAATTAATTATTTGAGCATTTGAATCAGGAATACCTGTTGCTGCTTTGTCAGTAGTTGTATATTTTAAATTCATATCCATATTCATTGAAACTAATCCTGGAATTTCAAAGTTGAATGTTGTAGGCATATTGTTATCTTTGTCAGCAGAAATTTTAAATGTCATATTAAGAGCATTTTCAACATTTGTTGTAGATGTCATATCATAAGCTATAACATTTCCATTTTCATCAACTGTTAATGTTAAAATACTTTCTGATACTCCTGTTGTAGCATCACCAATAGTTGATTTTGATGTATATACATTACCGTTTTTTGTAAATGTATTATCACTAAACATTGAAAGAGTATTTTTAGCGATTTCATAATCATTTACTGTGTTGAATGACATCATATCAAGTAGCATTTTATTTGTATCTTTATAGCTACCTTCAATAGATACATTTAAAAGGTCTGTAAAATTAAATGATGTTGTAGTGCTTACAGAATTAAATAACTGTTGTAAATCTAAACAAGCCCAAGCATTTTCAGAAACACCTAAAATTTTTTGAATTTCAGGAGAATTAAGGTATATTTTACCTTCATTTAAATCAGCTTTATATTGTATATTAATATTTTGTAAAGATTTAATAAGGTTTTTATCTGATTCTGTCATTTCTGATAATAATTTTTCTGATAAATTCAAACTCATTACTGTTGACATATCAACTTTATTATCAGAAGAAACACCAGAAATTGTACCTGTTATTTTTCCGAGTTCAGCTGTACTTCCAGCTGTGCTTTTATCATTATATGTAATATTAAATGTACCTTCTAACATATAATTGTCTTCTGAGAACTTTCTTGAATAATCCATATATTTATCCATTATTGTAAATTCTCCAATGTCTTCAAGAAGTTTTGCTTTATCAACAGCAACAACAGCTTTGTTTTCTGCGTCCCAACCTATTGTATAACCTTCTTTTTCTGCTACTTCTCTTAATGCAACATCTGTATCAGATGATAATTCAGCACCGAAAAGAGTTTTTGCATCAGCTGATGAAATATGAACTGAATTATCTTTGATATATGGTGCTGTTGTAAGATTTTCAGCATATACACCGTTTACTTGAATTGAAATTGGTTTTTCTTCTGCCATTACACTTTGACATAATGATAATGTCATAACGCCTGCTAATGCAGCAGAAGCAAAACGTTTAGATTTTTTAAACATAAAAATCCCCCTTTTTTGCAATAAATATAATGTAATAGATGTTAGAATATAATTTTAATTAATATATTCTTAATTAATATATTCTTATTATAATTATACAATAGTTTTGTAATTATAACAATTTTAATATAAAATTTTATGAAAAAATTAAGAAAAGCAATATAAAAGCAATGCAATAATATTGCACTGCTTTTATATTAATTATTATAATCTTTTAATATTCCTTCATAATTTATTAGCTTAGTAAGTTCTGAAAATATACAATCATACATACAGTCATAGCCTTTATAACTTAAATGAACACCATCATCTTGTAAATATTCATTTATATTACCGTTACTTTCTTCAATCATATAATTGTAAAAATCAACAACTGGACAGTTATGTTCAGAAGCAAGTTTTTTTACTATATAAGCATACTGTTTTATTCTGTTACAAGATGTAAAAGGTGCTACTTTTTCATCTATAACAGGGGGTGGTGTAACAAGTACAGGTATAGGTATACAATTATTAAGTCCTGTTCTATTATTGTGTGATTTAATTTTTGTAATTATTTCTAAGAGATTATTTTCATATTCAAATTGAGAACAGAAACTATTGTCATATGTTGAGCTGTCATTTGTTCCAAAAAGTATAATTACTATATTTGGATTAAGGTCAAGAACATCTTTTTTAAGACGTTTTAAAGCACCTTTAGTATTATCACCATTTACACCTTTTTTTACAATATTCCATGATATTGAAGGGTAGTAAAGGGGCATATATTTATCAAGCCTATCTATATATGATGTATTTATATCAACACCATATCCATATGTAAGACTGTCACCAAAACCTATAATTGTTGTTTTTATCATTTTAAAATGTCCCCCCGAAAATATTTTCAAGATTTACAATATAAACTTATTAAAGTTCTTCTATATAATGATAAAAGTTTGGGAAAGATATGTCAACACATTCTGAGTTATTGATTATTGTTTTTCCTTCTGCTTTTAAAGCTGCTATTGCAATACTCATAGCTATTCTATGGTCGTTATGGCTTTCTGTTTCAGCACCTATTAATTTATTAACACCATTTATAATCATACCATCTTCTGTTTCTTCTATATCTGCACCAAGTTTTGTAAGTTCATCTTTTA
The DNA here is from genome assembly GCA_944379995.1 of uncultured Clostridia bacterium. Taxonomy (GTDB): domain Bacteria; phylum Bacillota; class Clostridia; order Lachnospirales; family Anaerotignaceae; genus Fimicola. The sequence continues at coordinate 108,429 of CALWGF010000003.1, read as the reverse complement.
CAGTTCTTATTCTGTTAGACTCCTTAACTTTAAGTTCTTCTGCATTTCTTACAATAGTTTGTCCTTCTGCAAATGTAGCAGCAACAGCAATAACAGGTATTTCATCAATAAGTTTAGGTATTAAATCACCTTCAATAACTGTGCCTTTAAGTTTTGAAGATTTTATTTCTATATCTGCAACAAGCTCGCCACAAACTGTTCTTTCATTTATTATTTTTAAATCTGCTCCCATATTTTGAAGAACTGTAATTATACCTGTTCTTGTAGGATTTATACCTATGTTTTCAAGTATTATATGAGAATTTTCACATATTGCACCAGCTACCATAAAAAATGCAGCAGATGAAATATCACCAGGTACATATATTGTTTTTCCATAAAGTTCTTTTACAGGATTGCATATTATTTCTGTACCATTATGTTTAATATCAGCACCAAGATAGTTAAGCATTATTTCTGTATGGTCACGAGTTGCTTCTGGTTCTTCAATAATTGTTTTACCTTCAGCATAAAGACCAGCAAGTATTATTGCACTTTTTACTTGTGCACTAGCAACAGGAAGGGTATATTTTATACCCTTAAGAGATTTTCCTTCTATTCCAAAAGGTGCAAATAATTTTCCGTCTTTTTCACCTTCAAAACATGCACCCATTTCTTTTAATGGAATAGAAACTCTGTTCATTGGTCTTTTTTGTATAGAACTATCACCTGTAATTTTTGAGTTAAATTTCTGTGCACTAAGTAATCCTGTTATAAGTCGCATTGTTGTTCCGCTGTTTCCAACATCAAGTATATCAGTTGGAGCTGTAAGACCATTAAGTCCTTTACCATGAATTACTACTTTTTCATCAGATACATCTATTTGTATTCCCATTTTTCTAAAACAATCTATTGTTGAAAGACAATCTGCTCCCATAAGAAAACCATATACCTCAGTAGTTCCGGAAGCTATTGAACCAAGCATAACTGAACGATGAGATATTGATTTATCACCAGGTACTTTGAATTTGCCTTTTAAACCATTTTTGGGACATATTTCTTTTTTCATTATAAAATCAGTCCTTTATATATTTTTAATTATTTTTCATTTACTTCATAGTTCATGCCACGAAGGAGAGATATACTTTTTTGACGTTGTTCTTCTGTATCAAATGCAAAGTATAAAACACCTTCTTCTCTTTCACGACTATTAAGAATACCCATATTTTTTATATTTATATTATTACTTGAGAGAAGAACAGCTATAATAGCAATACTTCCCGGTTTATCAACTACATCAACAGCTATTTCATAACGTTTTACATAGTCTTTAGGTGTAGTTGTTGCAAATGAGTCTCTATAAATTTTTGCATCTTCAAAATATTTATGTATTGATTTTTTATCAGCATTTTTTATCAATTCTTTAGCATTTTTAATTACATTTTCAAATGATGTAAGTATATCAATTATATTATCTTTGTTTTCTATACATATACTTTCCCACATATCAGGGCTTGAAGAAGCAATTCTTGTTGTATCTCTAAAGCCACCAGCAGCTAAAAGATGCATATATCCTTTTTCGCTATCAAGATTTTTTACTGTATTTACAAGACCAGCAGCAAGAACATGAGGTACATGGCTTATAGAAGCAGTAATATAATCATGTTCATCTGGTGATACAACAATAGGTATAGCACCTATTGTTTCAATCATATTTTTTAATTCTGATATTTTTTGTTGTGGAACATCATCAGAAGGTGTCATTATATAGTAAGCATTTTCAAAAAGATGTTCTTTAGAAGCATTATATCTAAATCTTTCTGAGCCGGTCATAGGGTGACCACCTATATATGTTATACTATCTGATAATGTTTTCATATTTTCATATATACTAAGTTTTGTACTTCCAACATCTGTTACAATACAGTCTTTTGTAATATATTTTGTAAGTTTTTGTGCATATTCAAATATTTTACTTACAGGAGTACATATTATTACAATATCGCAGTTTTTAAATATATCTGTAACATCTGTTGAATAAGCATCAATTACACCTTCTGAATATGCTGTTTCAAGCACATCTTTATTTCTGTTACATGCTACAATTTCAGAAACTTTACAGCGGTTTCTAAGTGCTTTTGCAAGAGAGCCGCCAATAAGTCCTAAACCTATAATACCGGCTTTTTTGAACATTTTTATTCAAACTTCCTTCCTGCAAGAGTTATAAATGGACGAAGTTCGTCACATACAGTTTTAAAGTCTTCTGGATTTAAAGACTGTGGTCCATCAGAAAGGGCACAAGCAGGATTTGGGTGAACTTCTACCATAAGTCCATCAGCTCCAACAGCAGCAGCAGCTTTACATAAAGGAGCTACATAATCCCTTACACCAGTTGCATGACTTGGGTCAACTATTATAGGAAGATGTGATTTTGCTCTTAAAACAGGAACAGCACTTATATCAAGTGTATTTCTTGTGCTTGTTTCGTATGTTCTTATACCTCTTTCACAAAGTATTACATTTGGATTACCTTCACTCATTATATATTCAGCAGCATTAAGCCATTCATCAATAGTTGCTGAAAGACCTCTTTTTAAAAGTACAGGAAGACCAGATTTTCCAGCTGCTTTTAAAAGTTCAAAGTTTTGCATGTTTCTTGCACCAATCTGAAGAATGTCAACATATTCTTTTGCAGCATCAATAGCTTTAAGACTTGTAACTTCACTTATTACAGGCATACCTGTAATATCTCTTACTTCTGCCATATATTTAAGACCGTTTTCCTCAAGACCTTGGAAAGAGTATGGAGAAGTACGTGGCTTGTATGCACCACCTCTTAATATTTGAGCACCACCTGCTTTTGCAGCAAGAGCACTTTCAAGAAGCTGTTCTTTGCTTTCAACAGCACAAGGACCTGCCATAATAACAAAATTATCTCCACCTATTTTTACACCTCTTACATCTACAACAGTAGGTTCTGGGTGGAATTTTTTATTTGAAAGTTTATAAGATTCACTTACAGTTATAACTCTTTCAACACCGGGCATAATTTGTGGATTTTTCTGTATAAATTTTTCTTTATCTCCAACTATACCAATAAGAGTTACTTCTTGTCCTTTTGAAAGATGTGCTTCAAGTCCAAGACTATGTATTGTTTTTACTATATTATCTATATTTTCCTGTGTAGAATTTGGTTTCATAACTACTATCATTAATAAAATCCCCCTTTGATTGTATGTTTTTTATGTATGTACATTTGTAAATATAGGATTTATTTTACCCTTTTAAAAGTATAGTGTCAATATACTAACACACTTTAAAGCGATAAAATAAAAAAGTAATATTAATTATAACATTAATATTACTTTTTTTACAATAATTAATTTATTTAATTATTATTAAAAATATCTAAAAATATATTTCTATAAGTTCTGCTTATATAGGAGATTTTATTTGAATTATTAAAGTGTATAATCCAAGGGTCAGAAGATGTATCTATTGTGGATATTTCTTCTATATTTACTATGTATGAACGATGACATCTCACAAGACATGAGTTTTTTATTTTTTCCATTATACCACTAATAGAACCATAAAGTGCAATAGAAGTATTATTTGTTTTGTTTATTATAAATTTATGTTTGTTTGATTCTATAAAAAGTATATCTTTAAAGTTAATGCTTATTATTTCTCCAGATTTTTTTAATATAAGTTTTGTATGTTCTATTTTATTACTGAATATAAAAGGTTCTGTTATAAGAAGTAAATTTATTTTTGTTTTATTAAAAATTTTTTCTGCATCTTCTTCGTTTTCAGCATGTATAATATTAATTTTTTTACCATTTGTATTTATTGTTGAAAACATATTTTCATAATTTATAGTATTACTGTTTTTTACAATTAAAATATTAAAAATTTTAATCACCACCTAATAATTTTAAGGTTTGTCATATTGTGAAGTTATTTACTATATTATATCACAATAAAGATGAAAATCTATATTTTTTATATTAAAAAAGTTAATAAATTATGATGTTAAAGAATATATTTTTTATAAAAGGAGTGATGAAAATATGTTAAGGGACGAGCTTTTAAGTTCTTTTGGAGGAATAGTAAAAAAAGCGGCAGAAGTTTTTGATGAAAATGATTATAAAGATATATACGAAATAAGAATAAGAAATAAAAGTCCTATTATATTTGTAACTTCTAAAGGAGAAATTTATGTAAATAATAGTTTAAAAAAAACTATGAATATAAATAATGGCTTAATTGCAGATAAAGAAAGTATAAATAAGACTATTGAACTTATAAGTAGATATTCAATATATGCCTTTGAAGAAGAATTAAAAAAAGGTTTTATAACAATGAAGGGGGGACACAGAGCAGGAATTACAGGACGAGCAGTAATTGAAAATGGAAGTTTAAAAACTATAAAGGGAATTAATAGTATAAATATAAGAATTTCAAGAGAAGTAAAAGGTTGTAGTAAAAATATAATGCCATATATTGTATCAGATAAAAAAATAAATAATACAATTATAATTTCACCTCCAAATTATGGTAAAACAACTGTTTTAAGAGATATTTCAAGAAATATAAGTAATGGTATTTATGGAATTAATGAAGGTTTTAATGTATGTGTTATTGATGAAAGAAATGAAATAGGAGGAGGTTTTATGGGCGAATATAGAAATGATATAGGTATGCGTACGGATATATTGGATAGTTGCCCAAAAGCCTATGGTATGGAAATGGCATTAAGAAGTATGTCACCAGATGTTATTGTTGTTGATGAAATAGGCAGAGAAGATGATGTTAAGGCTTTAATGGAAGTTTTTAATTCTGGTGTTTCTGTTATTTGCACAATACATGGTAGTAGTATTGATGATATAAAAAATAAAATTATAATAAAAAAACTTATAGAATATGAATGGTTTGACAGATACATAGTGCTTGGGAAAAGAGCAGAAACTTTTTTAGTATATGATAAACATAAAAATTTAATATATAAGGGGTGAAAATATGATTTTTAAAATTATTGGAAGTATTTTTATTATATTTTCAACAACAATGTTTTCTTTATATATTGAAAGTAAACACAGAGTACATATAAAAGACATTGAAGAAATGAAAAAAGGCTTTAATCTTTTTTCAAATAGTATTAGATATACACACTTACCCCTTGAAGAAGTAATGGCAGAAATTTCTCAAAAGCTTTCAGGTATTTCAGCGGAAATATTTAAAAAAACAGGAGTATATCTTTCAGAAAGAAAGTTTGAAAGTGCCAAAGAGGCTTGGGAAAATGTAATTAATGAAAGTTTTAAAAAATCTAATTTTGAAAAAGAAGATATTGATATATTTATGTATTTTGGAAAAACAATAGGATACCTTGATTTTGAAAGTCAGTATGATAATGGAAAATATATTATTGAACATATAGATTTAACATTGAACAATCTTAGAAATAAACTTGAAAAAATACAAAAAATGTACAGAAGCCTTGGAATACTTTCAGGACTAGGGATAGTAATAATACTGTTTTAAGAGAGGTGTAATTTATGGATATAAGCATTGTTTTTAGAATTGCTGCTGTTGGTATACTTGTTGCTGTATTAAATCAGGTTCTTATAAGAGCAGGTAGAGAAGAGCAAGCAATGATGACAACATTAGCAGGTTTGGTTGTTGTTCTTTTTTGGGTAATACATTACATAAGTAATCTTTTTGATACTGTACAAACTTTATTTCAGCTTTAGGTTAGGGTGGTTTTATGGAATTTATAAAAATTGTTACTATTGGAATTATAGGAACATTTCTTGCACTTTCATTAAAAAAAAATGCACCTGAATTTTCTGTTGCAGTAATTATAATAACAGGAATAATTATGGTTTTTACAATAATTGGTAAACTTTCAGAAAGTATAAATGCACTTAAAGATATATATTTAAAAACAGGTCTTGATTTTTCATATATGAAAATAGTTATGAAAGTTATGGCTATTGCTTATATATCAGAATTTGCCGTACAAATTTGTAAAGATGCACAATGTGGACTTATAGCTTCAAAAATAGAAATAGGTGGAAAAATTATAATATTGAGTTTATCTGTTCCTATAATAACAGAACTTATTAATACTGTTACAACGATTTTATCATAAATATGGAGGTACATATGAAAAAATGGTTTGTTTTAATTTGTATTTTATTATGTATGGTTATAAACAGTACAGTATTTGCTAATAGCCAAAGTGATTTTACAGAAAATATAGTTGATGAAACTGTTGATATAAAAGACCTTAATAGATATACAAAAGAAATTACAAAAGACTTAAATGATGATATTACTTTTGAAAATATACTTGAAAAAATAGAAAATAATGAATTTGATATTTCTATTATTGTGAATTTTATTATACAACAATTTTTTAGTGAAATTAAAGATGTAATTATAATATTTATTGGAATATTTAGTGTAATGGTTATAAGCGGAATTTTAAAAAGTGTAACTTCTTCATTTAGTGAAAAATCTGTTGGTGAAATAGGTTTTTATGTCTGTTATATGATAGTTATATTATCAATTTGTAATGTGTTTTATACAGGTTCGAAAATAGCTTCAGAAACAATACAAAATATGTATGAGTTTTTAAAAATTACAATACCTATATTTATAACTTTGGCAATATCAGGGGGGAATATTGGTGAGGGTGTTGTTATAGCACCATTTATAGGGGGAATGGGAGCTTTTGTAATAGGGTTCATATTGTCGGTAATAGTTCCTATTACAGTTACGGTTTCTGTTTTTGAAATTATAAATTATATATCTGAAAGAGAGCTTTTAAAATCTCTTATAAGTTTTATGAAAAAGTGTATATCAATGCTTTTAAAAGGAATAGCAATATTGTTTACAGCTATACTTTCTATACAAAAATTAGCTATTCCAGCTGTAAGTGGAGTAGCTTTAAAAACAACAAAAGCAGTTGCAGGTGCTATACCTGTTGTTGGAGATATTATGGAAGGTACTATGGAGTCAACAGTAGCACTTATTACTGCTGCAAAGGGTAGTATTTCTGCTGTTGTTATCATATTTTTAATATTAATGTGTTTAATACCTATTTTAAAACTTTTTACAGTTTTTATAATGTATAAACTTATTGGAGTTTTTTCTGAACCCTTTTGTGACAAGCGTCTTATAGGTTGTATGGATTGTGTAGCGGATTTTACATATATACTTTTAGGTGCAATAGTTACAACAGGTGTAATATTTGTTTTTTCAGTAATTGTTATGGTATCTTCTGGAATATTATGAAAATGTGGTGATTATTTAGAATGTTAGAAGGAATTAAAGCATATATAAAAATTATAGCAATATTTATGATATTTATTTCTTTTGCTGAAATACTTTTTCCAGATAGTAGTCTTAAAAAGTTTATAAATGTATTTATGGGGCTTTTGCTTATGGTGGTGGTTCTTAATTCTGTAAATAAACTTTTAAACTATGATAGTAATATTACTATTAATACAGGTAGTTTTTATGATGAGGATATTAAAGAGTTTGCTTTTTCAAAATACTCTGAAAAAATCAATGAGGAGGTTAATGATTATTTATTTAATGTATCAGAGGGAAAAGCATTTGCAGAAATTAAGACAGACGAAAGTGATATAACAGAAATAGATATTATATTTGAAGAAGGATACTATAATGATGAAATTTTAAATTATATTTCTGAAATATACAATATAGAAAATATAAATGTAAAAAACAAATGAGCAGGTGAAAATATGAAATTTGATTTTTGGGGTAAAATTTTATCTAATAAAAAAATAAAAACTGATTTATTTGCTATTTTTATTACAGGAGTGATTTTGCTTTTGGTAAGTGGTTCTTTTTTTAGTAGTGATGAAAGTGAAGACATAAAAGAAGAAGAAATTTCAGTTTCAAAAACAGATGTAGCAAATAATAATGCTGAATATGATATTGAAAAAAGGCTATCAGAAATTATATCTACTATTGAAGGAGCAGGAAATACAAAAGTAATGGTCACATTAAAGGGGACAACGGAAAAGAATGTTGCTAAGGATACAAGGCAAGAAAAAAGTATTGATAATGATGAAAGTGCAGTATCAGAAAATACAGTTTTTGAAGAAACAACAGTATCAACAGAAAATGCTGAAGGAGAAAAAATGCCCTTTGTTATTTCTGAAAAGATGCCCGAAATACAAGGAGCATTAATAGTTTCTGAAGGAGCAGACAATGTTTATGTTAAAAGTGCTATTGTTGAGGCAGCACAAGCACTTTTAAATGTGCCATCAAATAAAATAGCTGTATTTAAAATGAAATAGGGAGGTAATACATAATGTTTACATTGAAAAGAAATCAGGTAATAGTTACAACTCTTGCAATAATGGTTGCTGTGGCAGGTTACTTAAATTTTTCAGAAACAAAAGAAGGAAGTGCAGAAAAAACAGCAATGAATATAACAGAAGAAGGTGATGCATATGCAATTTTAAATGATGACGGAAGTATACAACCTCTTGCAGATAATGACCCAGCAGAAGAAGATGACAGTACAGAAATGACAATGGCAGAAGGCGAAGGAGCTATTACAGTATCATCTAATGAGGGTGCAGCGGTTTTTGTAAATTCAAATGCTGAAGCTAGTGATTATTTTGCAGAGGCAAAACTTGAAAGAGACCAGTCAAGAGCAGAACAAACCGACCTCTTAACAGAAATGATTAATAATGACAATATATCAGAAGAAAAGAAAAATGAATGTACAGACTCTATGATTGAAATACAAAGCAGAATAGAAAAAGAAACAGCAGCAGAAGCTATGATTAAATCAAAAGGTTTTAATGAAGCATATGTAAGAATTGATGATGAAACAGTTGATGTTGTTGTTCAAAAAGAGTCTCTTTCAGAGGCTGAAACTGCTCAAATTATGGATATAGTAAAAAGAAAAACAGGTATGGCAGATGATAAAATAAGAATAAGCACATTGAAAAGTAAATAATTAATAAAAAGGTCTTCTATATTTATAGAAGGCTTTTTTGTTTTTAATGAAAATTGACTATAATAAAAAAATTGATGTATAATCATATTAAAAATATATATGAAAAGGTGTAACTATGGGAAAAATACTTGTAATAGCTGAAAAACCTTCTGTTGCTTCTGATATAGCAAAAGTTTTAAAATGCAAAAGCAAAGGAGAAGGTTTTTTATATAATGATGAATATATTGTTTCTTGGGCAATAGGTCATCTTGTGACACTTTATGACCCAGAAGACTATGATGCTATGTTAAAAAAATGGTCTGAAAATACACTTCCTATATTACCTGATACAATAAAATTAAAGCCTATTAATAAAACAAAAACTCAGCTTAATGTATTGAAAAAACTTATGAATAGTAAGGATACAGATAGCATAATATGTGCAACTGATAGCGGGCGAGAGGGAGAGCTTATTTTTAGATATATATATGAAATAGTAAAGTGTAAAAAGAGTTTTAAACGTCTTTGGATATCAAGTATGACTGATACTGCCATAAAAGAAGGATTTGAAAAACTTAAGGATAGTAGAGAATATGATAATCTTTATTTATCAGCAAAATGTCGTTCTGAGGCAGATTGGCTTGTAGGTATAAATGCTACAAGAGCATTTACTGTAAAACATAATGCTCTTTTAAGTATAGGTAGGGTTCAAACTCCAACACTTTCTATGATTGTTGAAAGACAAAAAGAAATACGAGATTTTGTACCAGAAGAATATTTTGAGGTTGAAGCAGATTATGGAGAATTTAAAGGTATATGGTTTAAACAACCTTTTGAAAATGAAACTCGTATAAATAAAAAAAGTGATGCTGAAATTATAGCTAATAATGTAAAAGGTGAAATTGCAAATATATATGATGTTAAAAGAGAAGAAAAAAGACAAAGTCACCCTCTTTTATTTGATTTAACAGAACTACAAAGAGAATGTAATAGAAAATTCGGTTTTTCTGCAAAAAAAACTCTTGATGTTGCTCAATCATTGTATGAAAAAAGAAAAATGATAACATATCCAAGAACAGATAGCCGTTATTTAAGTGATGATATGAAATCTGAAATGGGTATTGTGCTTATTAAAATAAAAGATACAGGCTTTTATAGTGAGTTTTTGGAATATGCAGAAAATAATATTAAAAATTCATATACTAAAAGGGTTTTTGATAATTCAAAAGTATCAGACCACCATGCAATAATACCTTCAAAAGGTAAGTTATCAATAGATAAACTTACAACAGATGAGAAAAAAGTTTTTGATATAATAGTTTTAAGGTTTATATCTGTTTTTTATCCGCAATATATATATAATTCAATAAAAGTATTTGCTAAATGTAAAAATGAAAATTTTATATCTAAAGGTACAGAAATAGTTGAAAAAGGCTGGACTGTACTTTATGAAAAATTTAAAACAAAAAAAGATGAACCTGTTATACCAGATGTTAAAATAGGTGATAATTTTGTAATAAAAAAAGCTGCTGTTATTGAAAAGAAAACTATGCCACCTAAAAATTATACAGAAGCTACAATACTTTCTGCTATGGAAAATGCAGGTAAAATGGTTGAAGATGAAGAATTAAAAGAAAAACTTAAAGAGTCAGGCATAGGAACACCAGCAACAAGAGCAGCTATAATAGAAAGACTTATTTCTGTTGGATATGTTATAAGACAAGGTAAAAACCTTATTCCTACTGAAAAAGGTGAAAATCTTATAGCAATAGTTCCAGAGGAGCTTAAATCACCTGAAACAACAGGAAAATGGGAAAAAGGTCTTTCATCAGTAGCTAAAGGAAAAATGTCACAAGAAAGATTTATGGGAAGTATTGAAAGATATGTAAGATTTCTTGTTGATAATGCAAGTGCATCAAATACAGATATTAAGTTTGAAAAAGAAGAATATACCAAAAATAAAAAAGCTAAAAGAATTGTAAGTATTGGTAAATGTCCTTTATGTGGTAAAAAAGTTCTTGAAAATACAAAGGCTTTTTATTGTGAAAGTTGGAAAAGTGGTTGCAAATTTACAATATGGAAAAACAGCCTTGAAATTTATGGTATTGATATTGATAAAACAAAAATGAGAAAATTATTAAAAGATAAAGAATTAAAAAATGTTGTTATGCATATACCACAAACAGGGGAAAAAGGTAAAGGAACTGTTATACTTACTAAAAAAGATGAAAGTATACGACTTGAAATAAAAGACTTTATAAGAGATTAAAAGAGGTTTTTATGAATTATTTAAAAATTATAAGTGGAATAGCTTTTTTTGATTTATTATCAAAAGAATTTGTAAAAAGAAAATTTCCTTTAAATAAAAAAATAGAAATAATAAAAAATAAATTTTATATATGGCACATAAAAAACAAAGGTTTTGCATATAGTAATTTTAAAGAGTCACCAAACAAAGTTTTTTTGGGTTCTCTTATAATATTTATATGTACAGTTATATATTTTATAAAGCTTTTAACAAATAATGGAATGAAAGTATTAAAATTTGGATTGTCTATTGTAATAGGTGGTGCAATAGGTAATCTTTTTGAAAGAGCAACAAAAAGAGAAGTAACAGACTTTTTATATATAAATATTAAAAATACACCAATATTCAATATTGCAGATATATTTATATTTTTAGGTTGTATTATTTCTATGTTGTCAAGTGTTTTTTATGAAAAATAAGTCGAAATATGTAAATTTTAAGTATTGATTAATTTAACATAAGATATTATAATATATACAAGGTTCCTGAGGTGTGCGAGAGCCTACTGTTTTTGAACCTACATTACACAAACGGGAATCCTATAAGCAAAGAATATGTCAGGCCTCTTACTAATTCCCTTTGGGCTGAGGAAGGCAGAGTTTTAGCTGCGGATACCCACCTAGCGATAGCTAGGTGTCAAAAGGTAGGAACGGCATTTCGGGAATTTTGAAATTTAAGATTTTATACTCCTCTTTTATAAAGAGGAGTTATTTTTTTGTTGTTTTTCTCATATATTTTTATGAAAGGAGGACAACATAAAATGAAAAAAATAATGTTTATATTTATATTTATTTTACATATGTTTATTGTATCAGCTTGTAGTAAAAGTAATATTACAAATAATAATGAGGTAATATATTATAATGCAATAGGTAAAATTGGTGAGGATATGCCTGTTACAAGACTTGATGCAGCAATAGCAATTTCTTTTATATTTGATGATTATGACACTATAAAAAATATGGAGAAAAAAGCTATGTTTTCTGATGTTGATATTGAAAGTGATGATTATATATTTGTAAATTATGTTTACACAAAAGGTATAATGGTTGGAGATGGTGAAAAGTTTAATCCTAATGAACCTCTTACAATAGTACAAGCTCAATCGCTTATTGACTTGGTAAATAAAGATAATACAACTAAAATAAAAATGTCAGACGATATAAAAGACAAAGCAATTTCACATTATTTATGGAATAGTCTTCTTTTTCAAGCTTCTCAAAATATAGGAGCTATTGAAGATGAACTTAAAATTTTTGAAGTGTCTGAAGATAATAATATTTACTATACAGATAAAGGCGAGTTTAGATATAAAAGTACTTCTAATAATGTTTTTAAAGGTAATACAGTAAAAGTATTTTTAAGGGGGAATAATATAATAGGATTTTTAGAAGTAGTAAATAATAGTATTGAATTTAACAATATATTTATAAAAAAAGAAAATGAAAATAATGTTTTAATAACTGTTAATGGAGTAACAAGAAAATTTCAATATACAATAGAAAATGATATATGTGGTGATGTTATAATATCAAATGATAATATTCAAATTACTGAAAATAAAGAGTATAAAGATGATATTATAAAACTTGTTTCTGAAAATTATATTGAAACAGAAAGTATGGGAAGACTTGAATATTCAGAAAATTTTACTGTATATAGATATGAAGGTATACCAAGTGAAAAAGAAGAACTTCTTTGTTCTGATGGTAATTGTAGAGTATATCTAAAAGAAGGAAAAGTGTCTTCTGTATGGTTTGAAAAAATAGAAAAGCCAGAAAATATACGAGTAGTTATATCTGATAATGAAAAAGATGGATATATTCAAAGTGATATTATACTTCGTTGTGCTGAAGGTTTTACACTTATTTATGGAGAAAATGAAAAACAATTTATTGCTGATGAAAAACTTATTATAGATATGGGTAATTCAGTAAATTATTTTTCTAATAATTGCAGAATATATATAAAGCCTAATAACAATGGTAAAACAATAATTGAGTCTATTACTAAAGCAAAAAGTTTTCCGAAGTATAGAGGTATAATTGAAATAGAAAAAAGAGATAATGGATTTGTTATTATAAATGAATTACCTTTTGAAGAATATTTGTATGGAGTTGTACCTTGTGAAATGCCTGTTTCTTTTGGTTTAGAGGCTTTAATGGTTCAAGCTGTAACAGCAAGAAGTTATGGATATAATCAGTTTTTTACAAATAGATTTTATGATTATGGTGCAAATATTGATGATACAGTAAGTTCTCAGGTTTATAATAATATGGGTGAGTATGATGAGTCAACAGAAGCTGTAAAGTCTACTGAAAATATGTTTTTGACATATGATAATACTGTAATAAGTGCAAATTATTTTTCAACATCATGTGGTTTTACTGCAAATTCTGGAGAAACTTGGGCAGATACAGCATTAAAAGAATTTCCGACAGAAACAAAACCATATCTTATAAGTAAGCCACAATTTGAAGGAAATACATATAAAAGCCTTGAAAATGAACAAGATTTTAGAAATTTCATTCAAAGTAATGAAGAAAGTTATGATAATAATTCACCTTGGTATAGATGGACTGTTGAAATGACAGGAACAGAACTTTCTCAAGCTGTAAAAACAAATTTTGAAAATCTTTTTAATAATAGCCCTGCTATGATGGAATATTCAAAAGATGGTGTTAATTTTGAAAAAACAATGGCATCTAATATAGGAAGAATAAAAAATATTACTGTTGAAAAAAGAGGTCAAGGTGGAAATATAATGACATTGTTATTAGAAGGAGAAAGTGGCTATATACGAGTAAATAGTGAGTATAATATCAGAAAAATATTATCTCCAAAAAGCTATGTAGCAACAAAAGATGTTATAGTAAAATGTCATAATGGTATTGAATTTAAAAACCTTGAAATTATGCCAAGTGGATTTTTTACATTTGATTATGAAAAAGATAATTTTGGTTTTATAAATAAAATTATATTTTATGGTGGAGGAAATGGACATGGTGTTGGTATGAGTCAAAATGGTGTTAAAGGAATGGCAGAAAAAGGATATTCATTTGATGAAATATTAAATCATTATTTTGAAGGTTCAAAAGTTAGTATTATTGAATAAAATAATAAAATGGTGTCATTTTTTGACACCATTTTTTATAAAGTATTTTAATTTCTGTTTGATAATAATTGAAGTTGGAATATATCAGTACAAAGTTTATCTTCAACTTCTTTAGGCATTTTTTCAAACATACAACCATAACAAGTATTATTATTTTCATCTTTAAATTCTCGTTTTATAATACAATCAAATTTATATATTGTTGCACTATCTTTAAATAACACAACATTATCTATTGTCAATTTTTCATCTATATCAAAATTTATAGTACTTCTAAAAGATATTCCGGTTAGACTTATATCAATTAAATCACATGGTATTTTAGTTTCTTTAAGTTCTTCTGTATATGTAATAATACCTCTACATCTTAAAGTTTGACGAAAACAACTTCTATTTTCTTGTATTTTAATTATTTTATCTAATTCTACTATCCAAAAAGTATTAGTTTGTTGTTTTAAAATAGCATAAATAATTAAAATATTAGAATTAGTTTTAATATTTATTTTAAGGTTTGTATTATATGTAACTCCAGCTGGTAATATATCATTTGTATTATCAGATATTTTTAGTTGCTTATCTTTTTCTATATATTCATTTATTATACCATTAAAAAATAATACATTTTCTTGACTCATAATTTGACATTTTGAATCTATATAGTTGTTACAAATAGAAAAATCAAGTTCATTATTATCATTTATATAATTTTCTAAAATAGATTTTTCCGTGTTTGTCGTTAAGTTTTCTTCAGTTGTCGTAGAGTTTTCATTAACTCTTTTCTTTTTCCAAAAATTTAAAAGCATATCATCACCTATGTTATAATAATTTTATTTATTATACTAAAAAAAGTATAATAATACAGACTATATTTTACATCATTATACTATAATAAAAAAGTATATTTATTAAAAATTTTAATTGAAGTAAATTACATATTGTATTATCATATTTCTAACATAATATTTTTATATGTTATAATTAAGGAGGTGGAAATATGAATATACCAGATATTTATAGAAAAAGATATATTCCAGATGAAATTATACATCTTAAAGATGATGAAATAATTTTCATTGATGAAAATAAAATAGTAACAAAATGGAATGTATTGCACCCAAGAAATGATTTTGCTAAGGGTTATTCATGTTACTTTATAAAAGAGGGTTATAAAATAAGCAAATTTATGGATAATAACGATAAACTTGTATATTATTATTGTGATATAATAGATACTATATATGAGCCTTCAGATAATAAGTATATTTTTTGTGACCTTCTTGCTGATGTTATAATATATCCAGATGGTAAAGTGAAAGTTGTTGATATTGAAGAAATAGCAGATGCTTTAGAAAAAGGACTTATTAATTGTGAAATGGCGAAAAAAGCTTTAAGAAATTTAGGAAAACTACTGGAAATAGTATATTCAAATAAAGCTATTGAACTTGTAAAGGATTATTTTGGTGGTTTATAATGGCGGAGAATTTACATGATGGTCACAGAAAAAGAGTAAGAAAGAGGTTTTTTAAAGAAGGTGGTAAAAATTTTGAAGACCATCAGATTTTAGAACTTATATTATTTTATTGTATACCAATGAAAGATACTAATGAAATTGCACATCGTCTTTTGAAAAATTATGGTAGTCTTTCAATGTTATTTTCTGCAACACCAGAAGAACTTATGAAAAGAGAAAAACTTAGTGAAAATACAGCAGTATTTTTATCTTTACAAAATGAAATTATTCGCAGATATAATAATGAAAAATGGTCTAATAAAATAAAAATTAATTCTTCAGAAAAAGCTGGAGAGTATGCACTTTCTTTGCTTGCATATGAAAATTATGAAAACTTTTATGTTATATCATTAGATGCTCAAAAAAGACTTATAAACTCTAATGTTATTAGTGAAGGAAGTGTTAGTGAAACTTACATATATCCAAGACTTATAGTTGAATGTGCTATAAGAAATAAGGCAAGCTCTATAATACTAGCACATAATCACCCTGGAGGCTTACTTAAACCAAGCTTTCAAGATATGAGTTCAACAACAAAAATTGTTAAAGCTTTAAATATGATAGATATTGATGTTGTTGACCATATTATAGTAGCAGATAATAAATATTTTAGCTTCGCAGATAACGGATTAATTAAAAATTCTATTGAATAGGAGTTGATTTTTATGAGTAGAAAAATTTACAGGTCTAGAACAGACAGAAAACTTAGTGGAGTGTGTGCAGGTTTAGCGGAATATATAAATGCTGATGTTACAATAATACGTTTAATATGGGCAATAATTACTTTTTTTACAGGTATATTTGTTGGTTTTGTAATATATATAATATGTGCTATTATAATACCAGAAGAACCAGAATATTATGATGCTGAATATAAAGAAAAATTATAATTTTTATATAAAAAAGACAGAATTTTTTCTGTCTTTTTTATATACTAGAATTACATTTTTCTTAAAATAAATATAACAATTTATTGTTACTTTATTATTTATAAAGTTAAATTCTATAAAATTTATAAATATAATAATATTAAAATAAAAAAATGACGAATTATAAATTAAAAAAATTTGTTAGAATAGATGAAAATTCTTGTAATTTATAAATTTATATATTAAAATTACTTTAATGGTTTTGATTATTTTTAATAATACTGATTAAATATTTTTATAGGTAAATATGTATAAAATATTTATATATAAACTTGGCAGATATTTTACCATTATTTAAAATCTGGACAAGTGTTTTTTTGTTTATGTACAAAATATTTTTTTAATTTTAAATATTAACTTTATATATTGTACATGCAAAGTTAATATTTGTATTTCAATTAATTTTACATAGTTAAATTTAACAATAAAATATATATAATATGAAGGGTGATATAATGAAATTTCATCATATTTCGGTTTTACTTAATGAATGTATAGAAAGCCTTAATATAAAACCAGATGGTATATATGTTGATGGAACTTTAGGTGGTGCTGGTCATTCTTATGAAATTTGTAAAAGATTAACAACAGGTAGACTTATAGGTATTGACCAAGATATGAATGCAATAAATGCAGCAACGAAAAGGCTTGAAGAATTTAAAGATAAGGTTACACTAGTTCATAGCAATTTTTCAAACATAAAAAAAGTTTTTGAAGATTTAGGGATAGAAAAAGCAGATGGTTTCCTTTTAGATATAGGTGTTTCATCACACCAGCTTGATGAAGCTGAAAGAGGATTTTCTTATATGCAAGATGCACCTTTAGATATGCGTATGGATACAAGTCGTTCTCTTAGTGCCTATGAAGTTGTAAATGAGTATAGTGAAAAAGAACTTAATGATATTATTTTTGAGTATGGAGAAGAACGTTGGGCAAAAAGAATAGCTGAGTTTATAGTGGCTGAAAGAAAGGTTAAGCCTATAACAACGACATATGAACTTGTTGATGTTATAAAAAAAGCTGTACCAAAAGGAGCAAGAAAAGATGGTCCTCACCCTGCAAAAAGAACATTTCAAGCAATACGAATAGAAGTTAATGGGGAGCTTGATGTTTTGAAAACAGCTATAAATGATATGACAGACCTTTTAAACCCAAAAGGAAGACTTGCTATAATTACTTTTCATTCTCTTGAAGATAGAATTGTAAAAAATGAATTTAGAAAACAAGAAAATCCATGTACATGCCCTAGAGAATTTCCGGTATGTATGTGCAATAAAGTTTCAAAAGGTAAAGTTATTACAAGAAAACCTATATTACCAAGTGAAGAAGAACTTTTGGAAAATCACAGAGCAAGAAGTGCAAAACTTAGAGTTTTTGAACGAAAATAAATAATTGAGGGGAGATTAGTAGTATGGCTTCCACCGGGAAAAAATATAAAAACAAAAATGTATATGAAACCGGAAAATATAATCAACATACTGATAATAGCTATAACACAACAAGTGTTGCTTATGAAACACTACCTCAGTATTATCCTAGTAAAAATGAAGATGCTAAAAAAGAACGTATTCTTCAAGCAAGAAGAGAAAAAGCTGAGAGATTAAGAGATAGAGTAATAAGTTTTAAATTTGCTATTGCTGTTGCTTTTGTTTTTGGTTGTTGCATACTTACTATGAGTTCTTATGCTAGAGTTGTTGAAAAAAGAGAACAGATAAGTACATTAAAATCAGAACTTTCTAAAATACAAAGTGAAAATAATGCTCTTTCGGCTGAAATAGCAGAGCAAGTTAATTTAGAAGTTATTGAAAAAGAAGCTATTGAAAGACTTGGAATGGCAAAACCACAACAATATCAAATAATATACATAGATGTACCAGAACAAAGTTATACTGTTCAGTATAGTAATAATGAAACTAATAAAAATGAAAATAAAGGTTTTTCAATTTCAGATATTTTTTCAAAAGTACTCAGTATATTTGAAAAGGATTGATTTATATTGGCAAGAAAAAATAAACTACTATATTTAAAAATAAAGTTAATGTGTACAGGTTTCTTGATTTTATTTTTATGCCTTGGTGCAAGAGTTTATTATCTTAAAATTGTAAAAGGAGCAGAATATGAACAAGAAGCCATAAGTCAGCAAATAACAAGGTTTGGTGATGTAACAATACCACCAAATAGAGGAGCTATTGTTGATAGAAACAAACAACCTTTAGCAGTAAGTACAACAGTTTATAATGTGGCTGTTGACCCTGTTGCAATGAAAGAACTTGATGATGCATATAAAGAAAATATTGCAAATGGAGTGAAAGATGCTAAAAATGTAAAAGAAGAAGTTATAACTGCACTTAATGAAGTTATAGGTGTAGATAAAGATACATTATATGATATTTTTTCTGTTGATGAAGCAACAGGAAAACTTAAATATGATGGTGTAAGGTTTAAATATGTAAAAAAACAAATATCTCGTGAAGAAAAAGAAAAACTTGAAGCTTTGGGTATAGGTAGTAGAACAGCTGTTGTATTTGAAAAAGATACAAAAAGAAATTATGTTATGAGTACTGTTGCATCAAATGTTATTGGATTTATAAGAGGAGATACAAAGTTTGGTATTGAGTCAAAATATGATAAAGAGCTTAGTGGAATTGCTGGACGTTCTTTTGTAACATATGATAGCAATACGAGTGCTGTAAGTAAAGAAATACTTCCAGAAGATGGTGGAACTGTTGTAACTACTATTGATTATACAATACAACAGTATGCAGAAGAAATTGCCCAAAAAGCATTATTGGACCATAATCCTGATAATGTTTCTGTTATGGTTATGAACCCTAATACAGGTGAAATTTATGCTATGGCACAAGGATATACATTTGATGGTAATAATCCTTCAGACCCTCTTGCATTAACAACAAATCCTGCTTTTCAATCAAAATGGGAAGCTATGACTGATGAAGAAAAATATAATTATCTCAATACTTGTTGGAATAATTTTAATGTTTCTAGTAGTTTTGAACCAGGTTCTATATTCAAACCTATGGTTGTTGCGGCTTGCCTTGAAGAAGGTGTAATAACAAATAATACAACTTTTAATTGTACAGGTAGTCGTAGTGTTGGAGGTTGGGATATACCTTGTCATCTTACAAGTGGACATGGAATTATAGATGTTGAAGGAGTTTTGGCACAATCTTGTAATGTTGGTATGATGGATATGGTTGCTAAATTAGGTGCTGAAAAGTTTTATAAATATCAAAAAGATTTTGGAGTAGGAGAACTTACAGGAATAGACCTTCCGGGAGAAGCTTCATTTTCAAATCTTATGTATGACTTAGAAGATATTGGGCCAACAGAACTTGCTACAATGTCATTTGGTCAGTCATTTACAACAACACCAATACAGGTTTTAAATGCTTTTTGTGCTGTTATAAATGGTGGTAAACTTATGCGTCCTTATGTAGTAAGTCAGGTTATAGATACTGATGGAAATATTGTTGAAGAAAAACAACCAGAAATAGTAAGACGTGTTATATCTCAAGAAACATCTGATATAGTAAGAAAAGATATGGAATCAACACTTACAGTTGGTACAGGTAAAAAAGCCAGAATAGAAGGATATGCAATAGGTGGAAAAACAGGTACTGCACAGCAAGGTAATCGTTCTGATTATATACATTCAGTATCTTTTATATCATATTATCCTATTGATAATCCTGAAATAATTGCTATGGTTTTAATACATAAGCCAGAGCAATATATTGATGGTATAACATCACCTGCACCTTATATGAAAGAGCTTATGGAAGATATTATACATTATAAATCATATGAACCTGATTATCCTATTGAAAATACATCTTCAAATAATCAAACAACACAAAATACAACAGTTACTATTGAAGAATACACAGGTAAATCAGCATATGAAACAGTAAATGTATTGGAAAGTATGGGACTTACATATGAAATAGTAGGTAGTGGAGATACTATTGTTAACCAAGCACCTCATGGAGGAACAAGTGTAAATTTAGGTTCTAAAATACTTCTTTATGTAACAAAAGGAGAAGGCGAAGGTGATACAGTACAAGTGCCTAATGTTGTAGGTAAAAACTATAATGATGCAGTAGCGGCACTTAATGAACTAGGTTTCCAAGTCGCTAATATTGGTGGAACTGAAAATACAGTAGTAACAGCACAAGACCCACAAAGTGGATTGTTTATACAAAAAGGCTCAACAGTAACTATTGAATTGCAAAGTCAGTAAATTCAATAAAATAAAGAAAATTCAGAATTGTAATACATACCCTGTCTTCGAAATAAAATATATAAATGAATTTTGAAGGCAGGGATTTTTTATGAAAAAACCCAGTATTTTTATGAAAAAAAAGCTATTATTTATACTTTTTTGTATAGAAGCCTTTATATTGGTTCTTATAGCAAGAATAGCTTATATACAGATTGCAAAAGCTGATGAATACCAAGAAATGGCATATGAACAACAAACAAGAGATAGGCTTATAACACCACAAAGAGGAACAATATTTGATAGAAATGGTGTAGGTATTGCAGTAACTGAAAATGTAAATGCAGTTAGTGTAATTCCTGCACAAATAAAAGATAAAGAAGAAACTGCAAGTTATCTTTCACAAATGTTAGAATTAGAATATGATGATGTTTTTGAAAAAATAAATCAAAAAGTCGCTCTTGTAAGAATAAAAACAAAAGTTGATAGTGAAACTGCTTTGGAAATAAGAAAAAAAGATATATCTGGAATTGTAGTAGATGAAGATATAAAAAGAGTATACCCTTATAATAATATTGCTGCTCAAGTTATAGGTTTTGTAGGAAAAGATAACCAAGGCATAATAGGTCTAGAGGCAAAATATGATGAGTATTTGCAAGGAAAAGAAGGAAAAATACTTACACTTACAGACTCAAAAGGACTTGAGGTTGATAGTACACAAGAAAGAATACCTCCAACTGATGGATATAATCTTGTTACAAGTATTGATATTATTATACAACAATATGCAGAACAAACTATTAAAAAAGCTGTTGAAGCAAAAAGTGCAAAAAAAGGTGTTATTATTGTTTTAAATCCTCAAAATGGAGAAATTTATGCTATGGCGAATTATCCAAATTTTGACCTTAATAATCCTTTTGAAATAAATGATGAAAGTCTTAAAGCTGTGTGGGATACTTTAAGTGCTGAAGAACAAAATGAAGAACTTAATAAAATGTGGAGAAATACAGCTATAAATGATACATATGAACCGGGAAGTACATTTAAAACAGTAACTGCCTCAGCATCTTTGGAGGAAGGTTTGGTTACACCAGAAAGTACATTTTTTTGTAATGGTTATCATATGGTAGGAGATAGAATGATAAAATGTTGGAGATACCCAAGAAATCATGGTGCTCAAACATTTGTGCAAGGAGTTCAAAATTCTTGTAACCCTGTATTTATGATATTGGGAGAAAAATTAGGGGCAGAAAAATTTTATGAATATTTAGATAAATTCGGATTTAATGAAAAAACAGGCATAGACCTTTCCGGTGAAGCTGTTGGTATAATGCATAAAATTGAAAATGTAGGCCCTGTTGAACTTGCCACAATGTCTTTTGGTCAGTCTTTTCAAATTACACCATTACAACTTTTAAGAGCTGTTTCTTCTATGGTTAATGGAGGTTATCTTATAACACCTCATATAGGTTGTGAAATTGTAGATAATGAAGGAAATACAATAAAAGAATTTGAATATAACGAAAATGAAAAAATACTTTCAGATAAGACATCAGAGCAAATGAAAGAAATACTTGAAAGTGTTGTTTCTGAAGGTTCTGGAAATAAGGCTTATATAGCAGGGTATCGTATAGGTGGAAAAACTGCTACATCAGAAAAATTACCAAGAGGAAGTGGAAAATATATAGCTTCTTTTCTCTCTTTTTCCCCAGCAGAAAATCCACAAGTTATGTCTATTGTTATTATAGATGAGCCACAAGGTACATATTATGGTGGTACTGTTGCTGGTCCTGTAATGAAAGAGCTTCTTATGAATATATTACCATATATGGGTATTGAACCTATATATAATGAAGAAGAAATGAAACTTGATGAAACTGCTAAAAATGTTGTTCCTGATATTGTGGGTTTAAGTGTTACTGATGCTAAAAACACACTTAATGAATTAGGTGTAAAATTTGATATTCAAGGAGAAGGCGAAGTTGTTACAAAACAATTTCCACCTGCACAGGAAAATATAAATACTAATTCAACAGTTATAATATATACAGAATAAATGATATTCTGTCATTTAATGTTAGAATTTAAAAGAATTCCTTTGTTTCAAAAGCCTTTTTTAATATAATGTAATATGATATAATAATTAGTTGTAAAATTCGATATAGAAGTAATTAAGGAGGCAGATTATGAAAGTTGAAAAATTACTTTGCAACATAGAATATGAATTACTTAAAGGAAGTATTGATACTGAAATTCAAAAAATAGAATATGACTCAAGAAAAGTATCAAAAGGTGATGCATTTGTATGTATTACAGGTTTTAAAACTGATGGTCATAAATATGCACTTAATGCAATTAAAGATGGTGCATCTGTTATATTCTGTGAAAGAGATATTGAAGGTATTGACAATGATATTACTGTTATAAAATTTGAAAATACAAGAAAAGCTCTTGCACATATTGCAGCTGAATTTTATGAAAGACCTTCCGAAAGAATGAATGTTATTGGTGTTACAGGTACAAACGGTAAAACAACAACAACATTCCTTATAAAATCAGTTCTTGATAAAATAGGTCATAAAACAGGTATTATAGGAACAATAGAAAATAGAATAGGTGATAAAGTAATACCTACTGAAAGAACAACACCTGAAAGCCTTGAACTTCAAGAATTATTTAAAAAAATGGCTGATGAAAATTGTAATGATGTTGTTATGGAAGTATCATCTCACGCTCTTGACCTTCACAGAGTAGATGATATAAAATACAACGTTGGCATTTTTACAAATCTTACACAAGACCATTTAGATTATCATATTACAATGGAAAATTATAAAATAGCAAAAAGCCTTCTTTTTGAACGTGCTTTAAATTCTGTAATAAACATTGATGATGAAGCAGGGGAATTTATGGTTTCAAAATCAAAAGGTAAAGTTATTACTTTTGCTATTGATAAAGATGCAGACCTTAAAGCAGAGGATATACATATTTCTGCTGACGGTGTTAAATTTAAACTTGAATATAATGGTAAAGAATATCCTGTAAGTCTTAATACACCGGGAAAATTCAGTATATATAACGCTTTGGGAGCAATCGGTGCTTGTATTATTATGGGCATAGATATGAATACAATAATTGAAGGACTTGCAGAAAATAAAGGTGTAAGCGGTCGTTTCCAAACTGTAAAAAGCAAAAGAGGATTTAATGCAATAGTTGATTATGCTCATACTCCAGATGGTCTTGAAAATATATTAAAAACTGCAAAAGAATTTGCAAAAGGCAAAATAATAACAGTATTTGGTTGTGGTGGTGACCGTGATAGAACAAAACGCCCTATTATGGGAGAAATAGCAGGTATATATTCAGATTATTGTATTATAACTTCTGATAATCCTCGTACAGAAAATCCAGCACAAATACTTGATGATGTTGAACCGGGAACAAAAAAATCAGGCTGTGAATATACTAAAATCGTTGACAGACGTGAGGCTATTAACTATGCTGTTTCAATAGCTAAAGAAAATGATTTAGTTGTAATTGCAGGAAAAGGACATGAAAATTATCAGATTTTTGCTGATAAAACAATACATTTTGATGATGTTGAAGAAGTAAGAAAGGCTTTTGGGGAGGACGCTTTATGAAACCCATTACATTAGAAGCCATTGCTAAGGCTGTAAATGGTAAAATTTCAGATGAAAAATATAATAATATTATTATTGAAAATATAACAACTGATACAAGAAAAATAGCAGAAGGTGACCTTTTTATACCTTTAAAAGGCGAAAATTTTGATGGTCATAATTTTATACAACAGGCTTTTGAAAGTGGTGCTTTATGCTGTCTTTCAGCAGAAAATATTGAAACTGATAAACCTTGTATATATGTTTCAGATACAAGAGTAGCTTTAAGAGATATAGCAGAATATTATATTTCACTTTTTAATATTCCTGTTGTTGGTATAACTGGTAGTGTTGGTAAAACAACAACAAAAGATATGATTGCCTCTGTACTTATGCAGAAATACAATGTTCTCAAAACAGAAGGTAACTTTAATAATGAAATAGGTTTACCTTTAACAGTTTTTAGAATTACAGATGATACAGAAGTAGTTGTTCTTGAAATGGGTATGAACAGTTTTGGAGAAATTCATAATCTTTCTAAAATTGCAAAACCTGATATAGCTGTTATAACAAATGTAGGTGTATCTCATATTGAAAACCTTGGAAGTAGAGAAGGAATACTTAAAGCAAAATGTGAGATATTTGACTATATTAAAAATAATGGTACAGCAATACTTAATATAGATAATGATATGCTTAAAACACTTGAAGGAAAAACAAGTTTTAAAACTCTTTGGTATGGCATAGAAAATAAAAAAGATATATATGCTGATAATATTGTTAAAAATGGTGTTGAGTCTATAAGTTGTGATATTTATATGAATGATGAAATATTTAATGTATGTATACCAGTTCCGGGAGAACATATGGTTTTAAATGCTATGGCAGCAGCTCTTGTAGGTAAAACATTAGACCTTTCAATATCAGAAATAAAAAGAGGTATAGAAGAATTTGTTCCTACAAAAATGAGAATGGCTGTTTTTAAAACAAAAAATGGAACAACTCTTATAAATGATGCATATAATGCAAATCCTGTATCAATAAAAGCTTCGATAGATGTTCTTTCAGGTGTAGAAGGTGAAAAAATAGCTATACTTGGAGATATGTTTGAACTTGGAGATTTTGCGGAAAAAATGCATTATGATACAGGTGTTTATGCAGCAGAAAAAAATATAGATAAAATAATATGCATAGGTGATATATCAAAATCTATGTATGAAGGTGCAGTATCTTTAGGAGGAAATGCTTTTTACTTTGAAACACAGGAAGACTTTTTTGAAAATGGTTTTGAAAAACTTATAAATAAAGGTGCAACTGTTCTTGTAAAAGCATCAAGAGGAATGCATTTTGAAAAAACAGCAGAAAAAATTCAAGAGGTGAAATAATTTGATAAGTACGTTAGAAATTGCTATATATTCTGTTATGATTTCTTTTATATTGGGTATAATATTTTGTCCTTTACTTATACCAGTATTAAGAAGACTTAAATTTGGTCAAACAGAAAGAGATGATGGACCAGAAAGTCATTTGAAAAAACAAGGAACACCAACAATGGGTGGTATTGCTATACTTGCAGCTTTTGCAATAGGTGGAATTTTCTTTATAAAAGAAAATCCAGACGGTCTTGTTGTTCTTCTTGTGACATTAGGCTTTGGTATAATTGGTTTTATTGATGACTATATAAAAGTTGTAAAAAAACGTTCTCTTGGTCTTACACCTATTCAGAAAATTGTAGGACAGTTTGTAATAACAGGACTTTTTACATTTTATATAATAAAAAGTGGAATAGGTACAAATATACTTATACCATTTACAAAAGGTATGACAATAGACCTTGGTATTATATATATACCATTCCTTTTTGTTGCTGTTATAGGTACTGTAAATGGTGTAAACCTTACAGATGGTCTTGACGGTCTTGCAAGTGGTGTAACACTTATAGTAGCTGTATTTTTTATGATGGTTGCTTGGGCAGCAGGAAGTGGTATATTACCTATTGCCGGAGCAGCAGCAGGAAGCCTTCTTGCATTCCTTATATTTAATGCATACCCTGCAAAAGTATTTATGGGAGATACAGGTTCTCTTGCTCTTGGTGGATTTGTTGCAGCAACAGCGTTTATACTTAAAATGCCTATATTTATAATTATTGTAGGTTTTATATATCTTATAGAGTCTTTATCTGTAATTATTCAGGTAGGATATTTTAAAAAGACAGGAAAAAGAATATTTAAAATGGCACCTATACATCACCATTTTGAACTTTGTGGTTGGAGTGAAACAAAAGTTGTAACTGTTTTCTATATTGTAACAGCTATGCTTTGTCTTATAGGTCTTCTTGCATGTAAATATATGTTTATGTAAGAAGTAAAAGAAAAGAGGTTTTATTATTATGGATTTTAAAGGGAAAAAAGCTCTTGTTTGTGGTATGGCAAGAAGCGGTATTTCAGCAGCTGAACTTTTAAAAAGTCTTGGAGCTGATGTTACATTACAGGATTTGAAAAAAAGAGAAGATTTAGGGGATATTTCGTATATTGAAGATAAAGGTATAAAAATATATGCAGGTAAAAACCCAGATGATATAGCAGAAGAAATGGACATTATTGTATTAAGTCCGGGTATACCAACAGACTTACCTTTTATTGTTAATGCAGAGAAAAAAGGAGTTTCTGTTATAAGTGAAATAGAGCTTGCATTTATGTTTACACCATGTCCTGTCATAGCCATTACAGGAACAAACGGAAAAACAACAACTACTACGCTTACAGGAGAAATTTTAAAAGCATACTATAAAGATACAGAGGTAGTTGGAAATATAGGAATTCCTTATACTGAAAAAGTAGTAAATCTTAATGAAAACAGTAGGGTAGTAGCAGAAATAAGTAGTTTTCAACTTGAAAAAATAAAGACTTTTAAACCTAGTGTAAGTGCTGTTTTAAATATAACACCTGACCACTTGGATAGACATAAAACAGTTGAAAATTATACTGCTATGAAAGAAAGAATTTTTGAAAATCAAACAAGTGATGATTTTTGTGTACTTAATAAAGAAGATGAAGCCTGTGTAAAAATGGCTGATAAAACAAAAGCTAAAGTTATGTTTTTCAGTAGTCAAAATTCGCTTTCTGAAGGAATATATATTGAAAATGGTAATATAATTTTAAAATGGGGCAATATAAATGAAAAAGTAGTTCATATTGATGAACTTCAAATACTTGGTATTCATAATTATGAAAATGTTATGGCAGCAACAGCAATAAGTTTACTTGCTGGTGTTCCTCTTGACATAATAAGAGATGTACTTCGTAAATTCAAAGGTGTTGAACATAGAATAGAATTTGTAGATACAGTTGATGGAGTAGATTATTATAATGACTCAAAAGGAACAAATACTGATGCTGCTATAAGAGCGGTTCTTGCTATGAAAAAACCTATTGTACTTATAGGTGGTGGCTATGATAAAGGTTCTGAATATGATGATTGGGTAGAAACATTTGAAGGTAGAGTAAAACATATAGTACTTATAGGAGTTACTGCAAATAAAATAAAAGATACATGTTATAAACATAATTTTAAAGATGTCACTATATGTGAAACTTTTGATGAAGCTATGGAAGTTTCAAAATCTATTGCAAAAGAAGGAGATTGTGTACTTTTATCACCTGCCTGTGCAAGCTGGGGTATGTTCAAAAATTATGAACAGAGAGGCGACATGTTTAAGGATAAAGTAAAAAGCTTCAAAAAATAAAAAAGTAATGAGGTGATAGTGTGGCAAAAAAAGTTAAGCAGCTTAAACCAAGACCTAAGCAAAGACCAAAAAGAAAAAAAGCAGGACAAAAGCCACAGAGCTATGATTATATAATACTTTTTGTAGTTATAACACTTGTTTTTTTTGGTATTATTATGATATTCAGTTCAAGCTACTACTATACTCTTACAGATGCTGATTTTAATAATGATATGTACTATTTCCTAAAAAAACAGCTTCAATGGGCTGCTTTGGGATTTATAGGAATGGCAATTACTATGCGTCTGCCTATTGTATTATATAAAAGGTTTTCATTTTTAGCATATATATTTGCTAATATACTTCTTATGCTTTTGCCGTTTATAGGTACAGAGGCTAATGGTCAAAAAAGATGGATTTTTGGATTTCAGCCTTCTGAGGTTGCAAAAGTTTCTATAATACTTTTTATGTCATATTACATATCTACGCATAAAGATTGTCTTAAGGATTTAAAAGGCTTTATAAAAACAGGTATAATATTAGGAATTCCTATTGTTTTAATTGCTGTTTCTAATTTAAGTACTGCAATAGTTGTTACTGCTATTGGAGCAGCTATACTTTTTGTTGCTAGTCCTAAAATATGGTACTTTATAGTTGGTGGAGTTATAGCTGGAATAGGCGGAGTTGTAGCAGTAACTTTGCCACAGTTTGCATATCGTTTTAGTCGTATAAAAACTTGGCTTGACCCATTTTCTGATATGTTAGGTAGTGGTTATCAGATTGTACAAGGGCTTTATGCTGTTGCTAGTGGTGGTGTTTTTGGTCTTGGTCTTGGGCAAAGTAGACAGAAAACTTTTATACCAGAAGCATATACAGATATTATATTTGCCATTATATGTGAAGAATTGGGTCTTGTAGGTGCTATTGTAATAATAAGCCTTTTTGCTATACTTATATGGAGAGGTATAAAAATAGCTTTAAATTCACCAGATATGTTTAATTGTCTTGTAGCAGTTGGTATAACAACAATGATAGGCTTTCAGGCACTTGTAAATATTGCTGTTGTTACAAATACGATACCTAATACAGGTCAGCCTTTACCTTTTATAAGCTATGGTGGTACATCTCTGTTATTAACAATGGCTTCCGTTGGAATACTTTTAAATATATCAAGATACTGTAAAACTGATGAATAATGAAAGTGAGTGATATTTATGTTATTTGAATTTTCATTAAAAACAACAAAAGTTAATGAATTTATAAACATTACAAATAAGGTTAAAGAAGCCGTAATGGAAAGTAAAGTAAATTCAGGTATTTGTGTTATATTTGTACCACATACAACAGCAGGTATTACAATAAATGAAAATGCTGACCCTGATGTTGTAAAAGATATGCTTATGGAAATTTCAAAAATTGTTCCAGAAGATAAAGAATATAGACATTTTGAAGGTAATTCATCTGCACATATTAAAGCATCATTTATGGGTTCAAATCAAACTGTAATTATAGAAAATGGTGAATTGAAAATAGGTACATGGCAAGGAATATATTTTACAGAGTTTGATGGTCCTCGTACAAGAAAGTTTTTTGTAAAGGTTATATAATTTTAGTATTGACAAAATCATAATGCTAAACTAAAATCAATTATGATTATGATAAAAACTGTGAGCAGGAGGAGTATGCATATACAGCCCTCAGGGAGAAAGGTTCATTGACTGTAAGACCTTTCGGGATATGTTATGTTGAAGGTAGCCTGTGAGTTTCTGTATTGAAATTTTTCAGTAGATACAGCCGGGTTGTTCCGTTAAATACTTTTAAGAGCCTGTTTGCAGGAATAAAGGTGGTACCGCGAGCTTTCGTCCTTTTTAGACGAAGGCTCTTTTTTATTTGGTACTATTTTATCGTTAATAAAAATTTTTAGGAGGATAAAAATGATAAAAGAATTAGCAAAAACATATGACCCTTCTATTGTAGAGGATAGACTTTACAGTGAATGGTTAGCAAAAAAATATTTTCATACAGAAGTAGACAAAAGCAAAAAACCATATACAATAGTTATGCCACCACCAAATATTACAGGTCAACTTCATATGGGACATGCTCTTGATAATACTATACAGGATATACTTATTCGTTGGAAACGTATGTCAGGTTATAATGCTCTTTGGATACCGGGTATTGACCATGCAAGTATTTCAACAGAAGTTAAAGTTGTACAAAAAATGCTTGATGAAGGTCTTACAAAAGAAGATGTTGGTCGTGAAGGCTTCCTTGAAAGAGCTTGGGCTTGGAAAGAAGAATACGGCGGAATTATACTTAATCAGCTTAGAAAAATGGGTAGCTCATGTGACTGGGATAGAGTAAGATTTACAATGGACGAAGGCTGTTCAGAAGCTGTTCTTGAGGTATTTACAAGACTTTATGATAAAGGTCTTATATATAGAGGTGAAAAAATAATAAACTGGTGTCCAAAATGTCAGACAACTATTTCTGATGCTGAGGTAAACCATATTGATAAAGCAGGTCATTTCTGGCATATTAAATACCCTGTTGCTGGAACAGATGATTTTATGGAAATTGCTAC
Organism: uncultured Clostridia bacterium; assembly: GCA_944379995.1. Classification (GTDB taxonomy): domain Bacteria; phylum Bacillota; class Clostridia; order Lachnospirales; family Anaerotignaceae; genus Fimicola. The sequence goes on along the minus strand of CALWGF010000003.1, from coordinate 77,431 downwards.
AACAAGACCTGAAACAATGCTTGGGGATACTGCTGTTGCTGTTCACCCAGATGATGAAAGATACCAAAAATATATAGGAAAATCTGTTATACTTCCTATTGTTAATAAAGAAATTCCAGTTGTTGCTGATAGTTATGTTGATAGAGAATTTGGTACAGGTGTTGTTAAAATTACACCAGCTCATGACCCTAATGACTTTGAAGTTGGACTTCGTCATGACCTTCCAAGAATAAATATAATGAATGATGATGGCACTCTCAATGATAATGCAGGAGAATATAAAGGGCTTGATAGACTTGAAGCAAGAAAACTTATTGTTGAAAGACTTAAACAAGAAGGCTACCTTATAAAAATTGAAGATATTACTCATGCAGTAGGTGTTCATGAACGTTGTAATGAAGTTGTTGAACCTTTAATTAAATTACAATGGTTCGTAAAAATGGAAGAACTTGCAAGACCTGCAATAGAAGCATATAAAAAAGATGACCTTCGTTTTATACCTGACCGTTTTGGAAAAATATATCTCCATTGGCTTGAAAATATTCGTGATTGGTGTATTTCAAGACAGCTTTGGTGGGGACATAGAATTCCTGCATACTATTGTCAAGAATGTGGACATATTGAAGTTGCTAAAACAGCTCCAGAAAAATGTTCAAAATGTGGTTCTTCAAACTTTAAACAAGATGAAGATACACTTGATACATGGTTCTCATCAGCTTTATGGCCATTCTCAACATTAGGTTGGCCAGAAAACACAGAAGAACTTAAACAGTTCTATCCTACAAGTGTTCTTGTAACTGCTTATGATATTATATTCTTCTGGGTTGTTAGAATGGTATTCTCAGGTATTGAACAAATGGGAGAAATTCCATTTAAAGATGTATTTATACACGGTCTTATAAGAGATGACCAAGGACGTAAATTCTCAAAATCTTTAGGAAATGGTATTGACCCACTTCAAGTTATTGAAAAATATGGTGCTGACCCATTAAGACTTATGCTTATAACAGGTAATGCTCCTGGAAATGATATGAGATTTTATTGGGAAAGACTTGACGCAAGCCGTAACTTTGCAAATAAATTATGGAATGCATCAAGATTTGTTCTTATGAACCTTGAAGATAAAAAATATAATGTTGAAGATATTAAACTTACATCAGCAGATAAATGGATTATTTCAAAAGTAAATACTCTTGCAAAAGAAGTTACAGAAAATATGGAAAGCTATGAACTTGGACTTGCTGTTCAGAAAATACATGATTTCCTTTGGGACGAATATTGTGACTGGTATATTGAAATGGTTAAACCTCGTCTTTACAATAAAGAAGATGAAACAAGAGATGCTGCCCTTTGGACACTTAAAACTGTTCTTATAAATGCTCTTAAACTCCTTCACCCATATATGCCATTTATCACAGAAGAAATATTTACTCATATACAGTCAGAAGAAGAAAGTATTATGATTTCTGATTGGCCAGTATTTAAAGATGAATGGAACTTTAAAACAAATGAAGAAGAAATTGACCTTGTTAAAGAAGCAGTAAGAAATATAAGAAATATTCGTGCAGAAATGAATGTTGTTCCTTCAAAGAAAGCACAAATTTTTGTTGTATCTTCTGATGAAAATACAAGAGAAATATTTGAAAAATCAAAAGTATTCTTTAAAACTCTTGCATATGCAAGTGATGTAACAGTTCAGACTGATAAAACAGGTATTGAAGACGATGCTGTTTCAACTGTTATTCCAAATGCTGTAATTTATATGCCATTTGCAGAACTTGTTGACATTGCAAAAGAAATTGAAAGACTTGAAAAAGAAAAAGAAAAAATGATTAAAGAGATTGAAAGAGTAGAGAAAAAACTCAGCAATCAAGGCTTTGTTGCAAAAGCACCTCAAAAAGTTATTGATGAGGAAAAAGCAAAAGGCGAAAAATATAAAGGTATTCTTGTACAAGTTGAAGAAAGACTTGCACAGATGAAAAAATAATAATTTAGAGGTATGGAATTTTATTCCATACCTTTTTTATTTAAGAAAATATTAATGGTTATTTATATATGTTGTTGATAAAATGAATTATAGTAGGAGGTGCAGTATGAATTTAAGTGATAAAATTAAAAATACTCTTAATAAAATAGGAATTAAAGACTTTGAAAATCCTCTTTTTTATAATTGTGATGTCAGTTTGCGTTTTGGTATATCAGAAGATGAGGACATTGAACATTTTTTAAAGTTTGATGATGAAGAAAGTATTGTAAACCCTGAATTTATAAAAAATAATGCAAATAAAGCATATAGTATATTTAAAAACTTAGAAAATACATTTGATATTTTAAGAATAGATATTATATATAATGATAATGAATATGTTGAAATAATAAAGGAAATATGTGATGTATTAAAAATTAATGAGCCTGATGAAATAGTTTCAGATAAAGTTGTTTTAGAAGATGATGAAATTTTAAAAAGAAAACAGCTTATTTGGAATTTGGATAGTACTAAAATAGACTATTATAATGCCATAACTGAAATTGCTAAAACAGATTTTGGAGGCTGTCAATATTTATGTTATTATGTTTATTTTATTGATACATTAAATAATATTGTTTTAAATACGTATGATGATAGAGGGCTTGATATTATATCTGAAAATAAAGAAATTCTTTACCATTTATATAAAAAGTATAATGAATATATACTTGATTATGACAGAGAAAAAACTGATAAATTATTTAAAGATATAGAATATATAAAAGATTTTGAGATAACTACATTTGATTTTTATTGGATAAATGGTGAAAAAGATAATAAAGAAGATTTATGTTTGCATGGTGATATATCTGTAAGAATAGAAGAAGAAATATTAAGCTATTCTTGTTGTGTAAGTGCTTCTGCTTTGCGTATGCTTGAAACATTAGAAAAAGACCATTATATAACAAATACAGGTGAGCAAATGCTGCCTTGTTGTGGTCATAGTATGTTTGCTGATGAAAGTTTAGAAAATGTATATATAAGTGGCTGTGATAATGGTATAGATTATGAAGTTATACATAATGATGATTATATTATTATAAAAACAGAAAAGGGTGAAAGTCATAATATAAATTTTTATGAATATAAAAAAGAAGTAATTAATTTTGCAGAAAGTGTTGAAAAGTTTTATAATCAATGTTCTGAAAAAATATTACCTGAATATGAATTTGAAAGAAATGGTTATATAGCATTTTGGAATGAATGGAAAAGACTTATAAAACAATAAAAGCTATCCTTATGGATAGCTTTATTAATTATTCAACTATTTTTTTTAGTTCTGATAAGAGTTTTTCATTCTGTTCTGGATTAAGTATGCAAAATCTTAAATATGAATTATCTAAAAATGTAAAACTTTCGGCATCTCTTATAAGCATTTTTTGTTTTATAAGTATGTCAAATATTTCAGCAGAATTTATTTTGTCTGTCATAAGTTTAAGCAATATAAAATTTGAACATGAATTATATGATTTTATATTTTTCCAATTTGAAAGTTCGGCAAATGCTTTTTTTCTTTCATCAGATATAAGTTTTTTTGATTTTGATATAAATTCTGTATCTTTAAAAAGTCTTTCTCCTGCAAAAGCAGCAAAAACATTTACAGACCAAGGGTCTTGAACTGATATAAGTGTATTAAGAAATTTTTCATTACTGCATATGCCATACCCAAGACGTATTCCAGGGGCAGCAAAAAATTTTGATATACCTCTAATTACAAAAACATTATCAAATTCTTCTACAAGAGGAATAGTGCATATTTCATCTATATTATCACTAAACTCAATATATGTTTCATCAACCATTACAAATGTATTATTTTTTTTGCAATGTGAAAGTATTTTTCTCATTTGTATAGTTGTAATAGCTGTTCCTGTTGGATTGTTTGGATTGCATATTATAAGCATACCCACTTTTTCTGTAAGCTCATTAATAAGATTTGTAATATTTATTTCGAAATTTTCTTCTTCTTTTAAAGGAAAATACCTGAAATCACTTCCACAAATAGAAGCCTCTCTTTCATATTCAGAATAGGCAGGACCTATAATTATAGTTTCTCTTGCATTTGCTGTTTTTATGAAAGTAGAGATAAGTTCTGTTGAACCATTTCCAACAACTATATGTTTAGGATTTGCACCTGTATAAATACCTATACTTTCTTTTAAAGCTGTATATCTTTTATCAGGATATTTTGTTACTATATCAACATTTTGAGCAATAGCTTTTTTTACACTTTCAGGAAATCCAAGAGGATTTATATTTCCACTAAAATCCCATATTTCGTCTTTAGGTATACCATAAAGTTTTTCTATTGCGTCTAAATCTCCACCATGCTGATGCATAAGATTATTCATTTTGTATTACCTCTTTTCTAATATTAGATAAGTTCCATATCTTCTTCTTCTTTTGTAATATTTATACTTTGAGCTTTTATTCTTGGATAAACAATATTACTATTTTTCTTATTTATTCCAATACATTTTATATTAAGTGTAAGTTCTTTCTCTTTTGTAGGATTAAATGTAAATACATCACCTATATTTATATTTATATCTGAAAGTTTATATTTTTCTGTTTTATTAAGTGAAGGTCTTTTTGAAAATGTTGATATATATTCAACAGGGAAGTTATTACTGTCTTTTATTATAAAACTATAATCAAAAATATTTTCAAAAGCAAAACATATACATATTTCACTTCCAAAATCTTCAAGAGTAAAAGTATCTACAACTTCAATAGTTTTCCATAATGTTTTATTATTGTTATAGTATATATTAAATTCATAAATATTAATTTTTTTTGCCTCTTCTATTTCTTTTGCTTTTACAAGTTTAAGTTGATTATGTTCAAAAAGTACAGCCTCAACTATATCTTCAAATTTCAACTTTTTAGGCATATCAGGCATAAATTTTTTGTTATCAGAATAACCATATATAAGTTTTTTACCAATAGAAGTTATTTTATAATAGGAGCAAGGTGAAAAAACTTCAAGACCTGTATCTTTTTTTAATGTTAATATTTCAGCAAGAGAATTTATAGAGTTTTTAAAATCCATACCACTTGAATAAAATGGCTCTGTTATTTTTAAATAACTACTAAATACTGTCATAAAATATTTATCAATTATAATACCTATATAGAATGTAGATGAAAGTATAGCTGTATCATAAGGTGTTAAAGTATTATTTTCTGATGCTTGCCATATTTTTTCTATATTAATACCTATTGATGAATATATTTTTTCGAAAATATCATCTGCCGAAATAGGGCTTTGAAGAAGTTTATATATTGTTTCAAATGATACATTAGAATTTATTGCTTCAAAGAGTTTTGATATTTTCTCAGAACATATTTTTATGCTTTCATCTATTATAATATGTAAAAGTGTTTCATTATCTTTTTTAAAGAAAGAGTCAGCAGAATTAGAAAGTTGTACTCTATAAGAATGTATTGAAACAAGTTTATTTAAAAGACCAAATCTGTTTAAAAGACAAAAAAGATATTCAGCATAAAAAGGGTCTTTAATAGAAATATTTTTTGATATTTCTAAGGCATACTCTTTTGTTACAATTCCATTTTCTGTTGTTGGGGCATCAGGTAAACACATTTTAGCAACAGTTTTTAAATCGTCTATTAAAGGGTGATTTTCTATTGTATAAATAACACCTTCATATATAAATTTATTTTTACCTCTTTTTGTTTTATCAATAGAAAGATTAATTGTAAAAACAGAGTCTTTTAAATTTTCAACTGTATCAGATACACTTATTATATTTGCTGGTGAAAGTATTGTGTTTTCAACAATAGTTCCATAATACCATTTTCTGAAAAGAGTAGGGGCAAGATTTAATATATCTTCTTTTGTACTTTTTTCCATAAATGTATATATTTCATCAAAATTTTCTGAGAAAATTTGTGTTATTTCATTCATTTTTTCTGTCAGCTCTATTTTTTTTATCATTATAGTTATGCTCCTTATAAATATTAAATTAATTTTATCAGATTTTAAAAATTTATCAATAAAAAGCAATAATATATTTTTATTGTTGTTAAATTTAGTAATAAACTTGATTTTTATGCTATTGTTGATAAAATAATAAAAAACATTAAAATTTAGATATAGGAGAAATATATAATGGCATTTATATTTGACCTTGACGGTACTTTAATAGACTCTATGAATGTGTGGGTTAATGCTGATAAAAATTTTCTTGGTAAATTTGGTATTATACCTGACGAGGAATATAATAAAAAAATAAGCTCTCTTACATTTACTGAAGGTGTTGAATATATAAAATCAAGATACAATATTGAAATGTCTACAAATGAAATAATGAATGAGCTTTATAATTTGGCTTATGATGAATATGCTAATAATATAAATTTGAAAGAGCATGTTTTTGAGTTTATTAAAAAAGCTAAACAAAAAAATATAAAAATGGGTATTGCAACTTCTTGTATAAAAGATATGTGTTTTGCAGTTTTAAAAAGAAATAATATATATGAATATTTTGATGCTTTTATGTTTTCAGATGAAATAGGTGTTAATAAGACATTTCCTGATATATATATTGAAACAGCAAAAAAACTTGGTGAAGATATTAAAAAATGTGTTGTATTTGAAGATTCTTTACATGCAGTAGAAGGGGCTAAAAAATCCGGTGCTTATGTTGTAGGTGTATATGATGAATTTTCAAAAGATAATAAACAAAAAATAATTGATATTTGCAATGAATATATAAATACATTTAATGAATTTTCAATATAAATAATAAAAATGATATATAAATATAAAAAATTTAAGTATTTTATAATTAATACTTGAATTTAGTAATAATATGTGTTATATTCCTTGATGTGACTACAAATGTTTATGTTAGAAAAACAGGAGAGGCGTTTATGAGAGAAGATAAAAATTTTTTTATTGTAGATAAAAGTGTACTACCAGAGATTTTTTTGAAAGTTATGGAAGTAAAAAATCTTCTTGAAAGTGGTAAAGAAAAAACTGTTCAAGATGCAGTTGCTAAAGTTGGAATAAGCAGAAGTGCTTTTTATAAATATAGAGATGCAGTTTATCCTTTATACGAAAATACAAGAGGAAAAACTGTTACTATATCTGTAAATCTTGATGATACAACAGGTCTTTTATCATCTATATTAAACAGCATAGCTGATGCAGGTGCAAATATTCTTACTATAAACCAAACAATACCTATAAACGGTATTGCAAACGTTACTATAACTATTGAAACAAATGATATGAAAGGTGATATGAGTACATTTGTTAAGAAAATAGAGTCTATACATGGCGTTCAGAAATTTAAAATAATTGCCAGGGAGTGAAAATGCATATGATAAATATAGCTATAATGGGATATGGAACAGTAGGTTCTGGAGTCTTTGAAGTTATAACAAAAAATAAAGATATTGTAAATAAAAAAGCAGGCGAAGAAATAAATATTAAATATGTTCTTGATTTAAGAGAATTTCCGGGTATGCCTGTTGAAAAAGTCCTTACTCATAATATTGATGATATATTAGATGATGAAAGTGTAAAAGTTGTTGTTGAAGTTATGGGTGGTGTTGAACCTGCCTATACTTTTGTTAAATCAGCTCTTTTAAAAGGTAAAAGTGTTGCAACATCAAATAAAGCTCTTGTGGCAGCACATGGACCAGAACTTATACAGATTGCAAGAGATAAAAATGTAAATTTCTTTTTTGAAGCAAGTGTTGGTGGTGGAATACCTATTATAAGACCTTTAAATGAATGTCTTACAGCTGATAAAATACTTGAAATTACAGGTATATTAAATGGTACAACTAACTTTATACTTACAAAAATGTCTAAAAAGGGCAGAAATTTTGAAGATGTTCTTAAAAAAGCTCAAGATCTTGGATATGCTGAAAAAGACCCAACTGCTGATATTGAAGGGCATGATGCTTGTAGAAAAATAGCTATACTTTCATCTCTTGCATTTGGTAAGACTGCTAATTTTGAAAAAATACATACAGAAGGTATAACAAAAATAACAAAAAGAGATTTTGAATATGCAAAAGAACTTGATTGTGAAATAAAGCTTGTTGGTACAAGTAAAAGACTTGAAAATGGTATTTCAGCAATGGTTGCACCTATTATGCTTAAGAAAAATCACCCACTTTCAACTGTTGATGGTGTATTTAATGCTATATTTGTTAAAGGTAATATGCTTGGTGATACAATGTATTATGGAAGTGGTGCAGGAAGTCTTCCTACTGCAAGTGCTGTTGTATCAGATGTTATTGATGCTATAAAACATATGGGTGAAAATGTACATATAGACTGGGAAGACGAAGAACTTGATATATTAGAACTTAAAGATGTTCCTGTTTATGGTTTTATACGTATGTCAGGTGATTTAAAAACAATAAAAACAGAGTCAAAAGTTCTTTTTGAGGGCTGTGAATTTGTTGATATTGGTTATGAAGATGAAATTGCTGTTTTAACAGGAAAAGAAACAGAAGGAAGTCTTAGTGAAAAAATAGAAATATTAAGAAAGGCTGCGGAAGTAAGAAGTATAATCCGCATGGACAAATAATTATGATGCATATAAGAGTGCCTGCTACTTCTGCCAATATGGGTTCAGGCTTTGATAGCATAGGTATTGCGTTAAAGCTTTATAATCATCTTTGGTTTGAAGAAATAGAAAAAGGCGTTGAAATAGAAGTAAGAAGAAAACAACTTATAAATATTCCTGCTGATAAAACAAACCTTATTTATAGAACAATGGTTGACTTTTATGCAGAAATAGGCAAAGTTATGCCAGGTATAAGACTTATACAGGAAGATTATATACCTGTAACAAGGGGACTTGGCAGTAGTGCAGCTTGTATTGTTGCCGGACTTATGGCAGCAAATCATCTTTCAGGCTGTAATTATACAAAAGATGATTTGGCTCAAATAGCAGCTAAAATAGAAGGACACCCAGATAACTCAAACCCTGCTTTACTTGGAGGAATGGTTGTGGGTGCTCTTGATACAAATGAAATGAGATATGTTAAAGTTGATGTACCTGAAAAACTCAGATTTGCTATTATGGTGCCAGATTTTCCTATATCAACATCAGCTTCAAGAGGTGTTCTTCCTGATGAAATATCAAGACAAGATGCAATATTTAATTCATCAAGAACAGGGCTTCTTGTAGCATCAATGATGACTGGTAATATAGATAATTTAAGAATGGCTATGGACGATAAACTTCATCAGCCATACAGAAAACAGCTTATACCAGAAATGAACCGTATATTTAAGGCTTCAAAAGGTTATGGTGCTGTTGGTGCATATTTAAGCGGTGCTGGTTCTACACTTATGGCTGTTCTTACAGAAGATAAAGCCGAAGAGTTTGAACATAAAATGTCTGCATATCTAAATTCTATGCCTCATGAGTGGGAGTTAACTCTCTTAGAACCGGATACAGATGGTGCAGTTATTATTTCAGAATAAACGGGGGGATATTAAATTGTTAATAGTACAGAAATACGGTGGTAGTTCCGTAGCAAATGCAGAAAGAATTTTCAATGTTGCAAAAAGAATTATTGAAGCATATGACAAAGGAAATGATGTAGTTGTTGTATTATCAGCACAGGGCGACACTACTGATGAACTTATAGAAAAAGCAGCAGAAATCAATCCTAATGCCTCAAGAAGAGAAATGGACATGCTTCTTTCAACAGGAGAGCAGCAGTCTGTTGCACTTATGGCTATGGCTATAAATGCACTTGGAAGAAATGCTATTTCTCTTAATGCTTTTCAGGTTGGAATTGACACAAATTCAAATTACAGCAATGCCAGAATTAAAACAATAAGCACAGAAAGAATTCACCTTGAACTCGAAAAGAAAAACATTGTTATTATTACAGGTTTTCAGGGTATCAACAAATATGATGATGTAACAACTCTTGGTAGAGGTGGCTCTGATACATCAGCTGTTGCTCTTGCAGCAAAACTTAATGCTGATATATGTGAAATATATACAGACGTTGATGGTGTATATACAGCAGACCCACGAGTTGTAAAATCAGCTGAAAAACTTGAAGAAATCAGCTATGATGAAATGCTTGAACTTGCATCTTTAGGTGCTAAAGTTCTTCATAATCGTTCAGTTGAACTTGCTAAAAAATACAATGTTAATTTAGTTGTACGCTCAAGTCTTACAAGAGCAGAGGGAACATTAGTTAAGGAGGAAACAAAAGTGGAAAAAATGCTTATTAGCGGTGTAGCTTCAGATAAAGATGTATCAAGAATATCAGTTATAGGAATTGAGGACGTTCCAGGAAAGGCTTTCTCTATATTCTCATTACTTGCAAAAGAAAAAATCAGTGTAGATATTATACTTCAGTCAATTGGTCGTGATAATTCAAAAGATATTTCATTTACAGTTTCAAAATCAGATTTACAGCTTGCATTAGATGTACTTGAAGCTAATAAAGAAAGACTTGGATTTAAAGAAATTACTCATAGAGATAATGTTGCAAAACTTTCAGTTGTAGGTGCAGGTATGGCTACAAATCCAGGAGTTGCAAGCCTTATGTTTGAAGCACTTTTTGATGCAGGTGTTAATATTAGTATGATTTCAACATCAGAAATAAAAATTTCTGTTCTTATTGATGAAGCTGATGTTGATGCAGCTATGGTTGCAGTTCATGATAAATTTAAAAATGCAACAAAGAATTTTAGAAACTAATAATACATATATAAAAAAGCTGTCATTTGACAGCTTTTTTAATTTTTATCTATAATCCAGTATGAACCGTTTATTGTAGAACTATATTTTGTTTCTGATGTTATTATATTAAAATCCCATAGTTTTTCTGTATTTTTAATACTGTTTGGGTCTGCAACAGTAACTTTTTCTGAATTATCAATACTACAAAGAATTATAAAATGTCCGCTTGATGTAAAATGTCCATTACCCATAAGAGCAACTACATATTTTCCTTCTTGTAAAGCTGTTTTTACATCATATATATCATTTGTAGTAGTGTATGAAAGTCCAAAGTTATTAAGAGAGTCACCTATAAGTGTATGATAACTGCCAGAGCCAGAAGAATAATATCCATTATTATAAGACCAGTCAGCCATTTCTTTAGGATTGATTTTTGTATCTGTAAGAGTTGATACAATCATTGCTGTTACAGTAGGTCCACAGCCTGCATCTTTAATTAAATCACTTGTTCCATAATACTCATTACCCCAAGCATCATCTGTTTGATTATAATATACAAAACCTTTAGGAAGTGTTGCTTTTTTTAAATTTGGAATTGAAATATTATTTGTTATATTTGAAAAGTTTAAAAATATAGCAAATATAAATGTATATATAATAATTTTTATAAAAGATTTTAATTTTTTTCTTTTAAATATAAATCTATATACATGTTTGTTTAGTAAAAGAAATAAAAATATAGATATTATTATTTTTAAAATCGACATAAAAACTCCCCCATTTCTTTATAAGAAAATTATATAATGTCAATTTAAAGTATTTATAAAAAATATCTGTCAATTTTATTAAAATGTTTTTATAAAATAAATAGAATAGTTAAAAAATAAATTTCTAGATTACATTCTATATATTTAAAACTAATTACATACAATAAAAAAGCTGCCTTATATAGACAGCTTTTTTATTGTTTTTCAAGTTTATATTGTGCTTCAAGTAATTCTTGTGATGATTTAATTAAATAGTCTTGAAGAATAGGAGATAATTTATCAAAAATTTCAAAAAACTCTTTACTTTTCTTTGTTTCTTCTAAAAATATATTTCCGTATCCAGTTCTAAGCCATTCTTCATTTACACTAAATACATGACATATATTTTTTATATTCTGTTCTGTAACAGTTGAGCCTTCTTTTTCCATATAACTTATAGCATTTTGCTTCAAACCTATTTTTTCTGCAAAATCTTTTTGACTTAGAGAAAGAATTTTTCTTACTTCTCTAATTCTATTATTCATGTTTGACACCTCCAAAGAAATAATATCAATCTATGATAAAAAAGTCAATAATTTTATCATATAACGATTGATTTTAATCATTAATTGATGTATTATTTATATATAATATCAATAAAAAGTAAATGGAGGGGTATAATGTCATTAAATAAAAGAGAGAATATGAAAGTTATTTTTAATAAACTTTCGGAAAAAAATAAAGATAAGATTATATTGATTGCAAAAAGTGTTGAGAAGGCTGATAAACTTAAAGAAAAGTTAAAGAGAGAAAATTTTTAAAGGAGATGTTTTTATATGACAGTAAAAGAATTAAAAAAAGAATATTTTGAGAAGTGGCGAAAAGAGGAACCATTAAAATATATTATTTGGTTAATATTTTTATGTGGTTCATGTATACCTGCATTTATAGGTCTTATAATTTTTTTAAGTGGAATAAATGAAAAAAATATTGGTAGTATATTTATATGTTTAATTATTTATGCAGTTATGTATATAATTTCAATTACAATTGCTTCTGAACAAAGAAAAGGTTTTAAAAAATATCTTGAAGAAAATAAAGACAAAATAAAGTAGAAAAAAACACTCTGAATATAAATATTTTATATTATTCAGAGTGTTTTTAGATTTAAAATAAATTGAAAAAGAAATTTATAAGTACAGGTACAAATGCGGAACATATAACACCATTTATTACAGCCATAACAGCCACATCAGCACTTGTATATTTCATAATCATAGGAAGTGTTGTATCTTCGCTTGTGGCAGCAGCAGGGGCTATTGCTGTATATTTATTAAAGTGTTTTGCTACAAATGGTATTGATAAAAATGAAAAAAGTTCCCTCATTATATTACTTAAAAAAGCCAATGTACCAAGTTGTGCTCCTCCAAGATTTGTAAGAAGAACTCCAGAAAGACTATACCAACCAAGACCAGAAGCTATTGAAAGACTTTCGTTTAATGGTTTTTTTAATAAAATACTACATATAAATCCGCCTACTATTGAACCTACTATAATACCAAATGGTATAATTACAATTTTTATATGATATTCTTTTAATTTTCTAAATACTTGTTTATTTGTTCCTACACTTATTCCTACTGCAAACATAAGAATATATAATGCATAGTCTGATACATTTGAAAATATATTTATTGTATTTGTATCAAATATAAATTGACCACATAATACACCAGCAACAAGGCTTATTAATGCTATTATAATCATTTTTTAGCCTCCTTTTTTTTATCAAGAAATTTTTTTGTAAGAAAATATACAGGAAAAATTGAACAAATTATAGGAATAAGAGAAAAAATTACACTTTCAAATCCAAGTGTTGCAAGTTCAGAAAAAAATTCCGGACGACTTCCTAAAGAAACACCCATTGAAAATATAAGAAGGGCAGTACATAATATTTGTATTTTACCATTTAAACCTGAATATTTTTCATTGAAATATTTATATCCAATAAAAATGCCTATTGCCATTATTATTAATATAACCATATTATTTTACCTCCTTTTAAAACACAAATAATAATATATCATATTTTAAAAAATGGTAAAAGTCATATTTTAAATTAAACATAGGCTTTTTGTAAAAGTTTTGTTTATAATTTGAAAAACTCCTTGACAGCTTTTTTCTATGTGATATAATAACGTCATTGATATATATTGTTAATACATTGATGAGGACAGTAGGCTGTCAAGTATCTTTCAGAGAGGGAATACAGTTTTATTATTAAAATTGGTGTGAGTATTCCTATTTACGATAGTTCGAATACCACCTCGGAGTGACTTTAAAAAAGTCCGTATAACTGCGTTAAAGTTTTTAATTAAGTGGTTTTTACAATTAGGGTGGAACCGCGGGAATATAATACTCTCGTCCCTTTTTATTTTTATATTAAGGTATGGGAGTTTTTTTATTGGAAATTTTTTTAATTTGAAAGGAGATATAATAATGATTAAGGTAACACTTAAAGACGGAGTTGTAAAAGAATATGAAAATGCAATTTCCGTACTTGATATTGCAAAAAGTATAAGCGAAGGACTTGCAAGAAATGCTTGTTGTGGAATAGTTGATGGTGAAACACAAGACCTTCGTTTTGTTGTAGATAAAGATGCAGAAGTAAGTATTTGTACATTTGACGATGAAGAAGGAAAAAGAGCTTTCCGTCATACAGCATCTCATATTATGGCTCAGGCTATAAAAAGACTTTACCCAGAAACAAAACTTGCAATAGGACCTGCTATTGCTGAAGGTTTCTATTATGACTTTGATAGACCTACACCATTTACACCAGAAGAACTTACAGCTATTGAAAAAGAAATGAAAGCTATTGTTAAAGAAAATCTTCCACTTGAAAAATTTGAACTTCCAAGAGCAGAAGCTATAAAATATATGGAAGAAAGAGAAGAACCATATAAAGTTGAACTTATAAATGACCTTCCAGAAGATGCTGTTATTTCATTCTATAAACAAGGTGAATACGTTGACCTTTGTGCAGGTCCACACCTTATGAGTACAAAACCTGTAAAAGCATTTAAACTTACATCTGTTGCAGGTGCTTATTGGAGAGGTAATGAAAAGAACAAAATGCTTTCAAGAATTTATGGTACAGCTTATACAAAAGCAGCTGACCTTGATGCATATCTTAATATGATTGAAGAAGCTAAAAAACGTGACCATAGAAAACTTGGAAAAGAATTACAACTTTTTGCACTCCTTGATGAAGGTCCTGGTTTCCCATTCTTCCTTCCAAAAGGTATGGTTGTTAAAAATACTCTTCTTGATTTCTGGAGAGAAATTCATAAAAAAGCAGGTTATGTTGAAGTTTCAACACCTATTATATTAAGTAGACAGCTTTGGGAAACAAGCGGTCACTGGGACCACTATAAAGATAATATGTATACAACAATAATTGATGAACAGGACTTTGCTATTAAACCTATGAACTGTCCAGGTGGTATGCTTGTATACAAACAGAATATGCATTCATATAGAGACCTTCCATTAAGAGTTGGTGAAATCGGTCTTGTACACAGACACGAAAAATCAGGTGCTTTACATGGTCTTATGCGTGTTCGTTGCTTCAATCAGGACGATGCTCATATATTTATGACAGAAGAACAGATTAAAGATGAAATAAGTGGTGTAATTAAACTTATTGACAGCGTTTATAGCCTTTTTGGTTTCAAATATCATATAGAACTTTCAACAAGACCAGAAGATAGTATGGGTTCTGATGAAGCTTGGGAAATAGCTACAAATGGTCTTAGAGATGCTCTTAATGAAAATGGCATTGAATATGTTGTAAATGAAGGTGATGGTGCATTCTATGGACCAAAAATTGACTTCCACCTTGAAGACTCTCTTGGAAGAACATGGCAGTGTGGTACAATACAGCTTGACATGCAGATGCCAGAAAGATTTGACCTTGAATATACAGCAGCAGACGGAACAAAGAAAAGACCTGTTATGATTCACAGAGTTTGCTTTGGTTCAATAGAAAGATTTATAGGTATATTAATTGAACACTTTGCAGGACAGTTCCCAACATGGCTTTCACCTGTTCAGGTTAAAGTTCTTCCTATATCTGAAAAATTTGAAGATTATGCAAAATCTGTTGCAGACAGACTTGATGCAGAAGGTATCAGAGTTGAAACTGATAACAGAGCTGAAAAAATCGGATACAAAATCAGAGAAGCAAGAAACGAAAGAGTACCTTATATTATCGTTGTTGGTGAAAAAGATAAAGAAGCAGGAAAAGTTTCACTTCGTTCAAGAGCAAATGGTGAAGAAGGACAGTTTGACCTTGAAGATGTTATTGCAAGAGTTAAAGAAGAAATCAAAACAAGAGAAAATAACTAATTATAATAAAAAAGGTTAAAGACTTTTAAGTCTTTAACCTTTTTTATTAATCTTTATATAATGGGTAGTTTCCTGTACCTTGTTTAAATTCTTTAATTTGACCAAATCCATTAATTTCTATATCATACCAATTATCGCCGTTGATTATTATATAACTATATTCATTTAAAAATAAATCTTCACTTTCAATCTGTTCACTTATAATTTCTCCGCCTCCAGATTGTTCAAGAGCTTTATTTCTTGCTTCTGTACTGTCTATTCTAAAAACCATAATACAAATAGAACTCATAATTAAAAATAGTATAATTATAGCTGCTATAATAGCTGAAATTGATTTTAATGATAATTTTTTCATGTTTTATACCTCCTCTGTGTTTTTTGTAATTTTATTTTAAAGTATAAATATTAAATTAACATTAAAAAATATATTTATTAAATGTGAAAATATTATTGACATAAATATATTGTTGTGCTATAATTCTTCAAGTAATAAAGAAGAAGTATCCACTTCTCACCTTAAATACATAGGTGTTTGGGTTAATACGTAGTTTAAAAACAGTACTTTTGTGCTGTGTTTTATGATGTATTTTCAGGTGGATAGACTTCTATTCACTTTTTTTATTGTTATATTATTTTGGGGAGGTGCTCGGCTATTACAGAATTAATGATCAATGAGCAAATTAGAGACAAAGAAGTAAGACTTATCGATGAGGAAGGAAATCAGCTTGGTATAGTTTCATCAAGAGAAGCACAGAAAATTGCTGATGAAAGAAAATTAGACCTTGTTAAAATTGCACCAACTGCTAAACCGCCGGTATGTCGTATTATGGATTACGGAAAATATAAATTTGACCAGGCGAAAAAAGAGAAGGAAGCAAGAAAAAAACAGAAAACTGTTGATGTTAAGGAATTGCGTTTGTCTCCAAGTATCGACACACACGATGTACAGGTTAAGGTTAAAAAAGCTATTGAATTCTTGAAAAATGGAGATAAGGTAAAAGTTAGTATCCGTTTTAGAGGTCGTGAAATAGGACATTCAAAAACTGCTACTATTATTCTTGAAGATTTTGCTAAAGACATTTCAGAGTATGGAATAGTTGATAAACCACCAAAAATGGAAGCAAAGAGCCTCGTTATGTTCCTTGCTCCTAAAAGTTCTAAATAAGATAATCTAAGGAGGATATACATTATGCCTAAATTAAAAACAAAAAAAGCTGCTGCAAAACGTTATAAAGTTACTGGAACAGGTAAAATTAAAAGAAATAAATCCAATACACAGCATATTCTCGGAAAGAAAACAACAAAGAGAAAAAGAAAATTAAGAAAAGCTACATTAGTTGATAAAACAGTTTCTAACAGCGTTAAGAAAAAATTATTACCTTACGCATAATTTTTTCGGGGATAGTATACAAGGAGGATTTTTGAAATGGCAAGAGTTAAAGGAGCGTTAAACGCTAGAAAAAGACATAAAAAAGTTTTAAAATTAGCTAAAGGTTACCGTGGTGCAAGAAGCAAACAGTACAGAGTTGCAAAACAGTCTGTAATGAAAGCTATGGCTTATGCATTTGCTGGTAGAAAACAGACAAAGAGAGAATATAGAAGCCTTTGGATAACAAGAATTAATGCAGCTGCTAGAATGAACAACATTTCTTACAGCAAATTAATGCACGGATTAAAATTAGCAGACATCACAATCAACAGAAAGATGCTTGCTGACCTTGCTGTAAATGATACAGCAGCTTTCGCTAAATTAGCAGAAACAGCTAAAAGCAAATTAAACTAATTAAATAAAAAAAGAGGTTGTCTTAAATGACAGCCTCTTTTTTGTAATTATGGGGGGAAATATAATTGACAGAAATATTAACAAGGGCATTAGGTTTTATAATAATTATTATTGCAGGATATTTATTTAAAAAAAGAGGTATTATAACATTATCAGAAAGTAAAGTTATTTCTAAAATAATAATGAATATTACACTTCCAGCAGCTTTGGCTTCGGGTTTTCAAGGAGTAGTAATAAATAGTACTCTTATAAGTATGATATTTTTAGGTATAGTAACAAATATTATAATGCTTTTTGTTGGATTTATTGTTTCTAAACGAAAAAGTTCAATGGATAAAGTATTTTATATGATAAATTCATCAAGTTATAATATAGGTAATTTTACAATTCCTTTTGCACAAGCATTTTTTCCATCTACAACATTAGCGGCACTTTGTCTTTTTGATATGGGAAATGGTATGATGTGTTTAGGTATATCATTTGCTGTTGTTTCAGCAATAGTTAATAAAAACAGTAAATTTTCACTTTCTAACTTTTTAAAAATTCTTACATCTTCTCCGTCATTTATGACATATATAATTATGTTTATAATAACATCAATAGGCATTTATCTTCCAAATTCAGCTTATAGTATAATTAAATTATTTGGTAATGCAAATACATTTCTTGCTATGTTTTTAATAGGTATTATATTTGAAATAAATATTGACTTTGAAAATGCAAAGAAGATATTTAAAATAATTTTTATAAGATATATAGGCTCTATTGTTTTTGCTTGTATAATATTTTTTATATTGCCATTTAGTAAAGATATAAAAACAATAATTACTATGGCTGTTTTTTCGCCAATACTTAGTATAGCACCTATATATTGTCAAAGGTTAGGTGGAGATTATTCATTAGCAGGAGTTATAAATTCAATATGTATAGTTTGTAGTCTTATAGCTATGACAACTATATTAATATTATTTACATAAAAAAGGTACAGATTTTTAATCTGTACCTTTAATTTTTATTAAAGTAATTCTTTTCTTAATTCTTCTGCTGATTTTGGAGAAAGAAGAGCTGGAGCTATATCAAATACTGATTTTGCACCACAGTCACCGTTTTTAGCAAGTCTATATGCCGCTCTTGCATAAGCAACAAGAACACTTGATGTAAATTCTGGGTTTGAATCAAGTTTTAATGAGTATTCTATTACATGATGGTTTTCACCATTACCTGTTTTACCACTTCTGATTACAAATCCACCATGAGGCATTTTGCTGTGTTTTTCGTTAAGTTCTTCCTGTGAAATGAAATTAACTGTTGTGTCATAATCTGAGAAATAGTTAGGCATTTCTTTAATTGTTTTTTCGATAGCAGCTTTATCAGCACCTTCTTTTGCAACTACAAAACATTCACGAGTATGTTTTTCTCTTGTTGTAAGATTTGGTTCTGAACCGCTTTTTGCAGCAGCCATAGCTTTTTCAGAAGGAATAGTATACTGTTTTCCGTCTTGAACACCTTCAACACGTCTTATAGCGTCTGAATGTCCCTGACTAATACCTTTTCCCCAGAATGTGTAATGGCTTCCTTCTGGAAGTATTGCTTCTGAATAAAGTCTATTGATTGAGAACATACCAGGGTCCCAACCTACTGATATAATAGATACATTATTTCCTTTTTTAGCAGCTGCATCAACAGCTTCAAAATATTCAGGAATTTTAGCATGTGTATCAAAACTATCTATTGTATTAAACATTTCTGCAAACTGTGGTCCCATAACAGGAAGGTCTGTTGCAGAACCTCCGCAGAGAATCATTACATCAATATCATCTTTCATAGATGCTGCATCATCAACATGAACAACTTTTACACCTTCTGTAAGAGTTTTTACAGTTTCAGGATTACGTCTTGTTAATACAGCAACAAGCTCTGTATCTGGATTTTGTTTTATTGCAAGTTCAACACCTCTACCGATGTTACCATATCCTGCAATACCAATTCTGATTTTTGAACTCATTAAAAAAACCTCCTTAGATTTAGTTTTGTAAGAACAGTATAACATTTTTTTTAAATTATATAAAGTAAATTTCTATTTACAATGATATACATTTTTTTTATATAGGGTATAATTATAAGAAAGAGTATTTTTATATAGTTTTATATGATGATAAAAAATACAATATATATTAATTTATAAACATTTTTTAAAATTAATTTATTACGAATAATTTGTACAATATTGTAATTTACTTTGTTTATATTCACAAAGTCTGTTAAATCTATGTTAAAAATGTTGAATTTGTGTTTTGATAATGTTATGGTATTGTTGTTGAATTGTGGGGGATAATCAATAAAAGGAATATTTTGAGGAGGACAAATACATGTTAACGGATATTTTATTTCCCTTTGTAGGAGGTTTAGCTCTTTTCATTTACGGTATGCAGATTATGGCACAGGGGCTTCAAAATGCTGCCGGTTCAAAAATGAAAAAAATGCTTGAGGTTCTTACTAAAAATAAGCTTATGGGAGTTCTTTTAGGTGCTTTTGTAACAGCTATAATACAGAGCTCTTCTGCTACAACAGTAATGGTTGTTGGTTTTGTTAATGCAGGGCTTATGAACCTTATGCAAGCTATGAGTGTTATTATGGGTGCTAATATTGGTACTACTGTAACAGGTTGGCTTGTATCAAGTGTTGAATGGGCAGAGTTTTTAAGTCCGTCTACAATGGCACCTATCGTTGTAATGATTGGTGTTGTTGCACTTATAACAGCTAAGAAAAATAAACAGAAAGAAATTGCTTCTATACTTATAGGATTTGGTATTCTTTTTATAGGAATTGATATGATGTCAGGTGCTGTAAAACCATTAAGAGATTCTGAAATATTCAGAACAGCATTTATAACACTTGGTGCAAATCCACTTCTTGGTGTTCTTGCTGGTGCAGTTGTTACTGCTATAATTCAGAGTTCATCAGCTTCAGTTGGTATATTACAAACACTTGCAGTTGCAGGACTTGTTCCTTTTAACGCTGCTGTATATGTAATTATGGGACAAAATATAGGTACTTGTATAACAGCTATGCTTTCAAGTATTGGTGCAAGTAGAAATGCTAAGAGTGCTGCTTATATGCACCTTCTTTTCAATATTATAGGTACAGTTATATTTAGTATATTATCTATTATATACTTTAAAATGATAAATCCTGCTCTTGGAGAAGAGCTTATAACAATAACACAGATAAGTATTGTTCATACATCATTTAACGTTGCTACAACAGTACTTCTTTTCCCATTTAGTAATGGTATTATATATCTTGCTAAAAAGCTTAATAAAGTTAAAGAAACAGAAGAAGAAAAAGTTATTATACACCTTGACGACAGAGTTCTTGAAACACCTAGCGTTGCTGTACAGCTTGCAGTTAAAGAGGTTATAAGAATGGGTAATATCGCTCTTAAAAACCTTGATGCTTCTGTAAATTGTTTATATACAAAAAATCCTGATGAAATAGAAAAGGTAATGAAAAGAGAAGAAAAAATTGATAATATTTGTGATGGTATAAATCAATATGTAGTTAAAATTTGTAGTAAACCTATAAGTGATATTGAAAATACTACTGCTACATCACTTCTTCATCTTGTAGATGATATTGAAAGAATTGGTGACCATTGCGAAAATATTGCAGAAATAGCATCTGAAATGTATGAGTCAAAAACAACATTCTCAAATACTGCTATGACAGAACTTAAAGAAATAGTTAAACATAGTTTTACAAGCTTTGCAGAAGCCATAAAAGCTTTTGAAAACTTTGATGTTGAAGCAGCAAGAAATGTTGTAAGAGAAGAAGATATTGTTGACGAATTAAGAAGTAAATTAAGAATAGCACATATTCAGCGTCTTGCATCAAATGAATGTAGTGCTGAACCGGGAATATATTTCTTAGATATTCTTACAAACCTTGAAAGAATTTCAGACCATTCTCTTAATATAGCTCAGGTTGTGCTTAATGAAAATAGACAGATAAAACTTTATCATAATGAAATTCAACAAGAAAATAAATAATTTTTAATAAATAAACGGTATATATTTTATACCGTTTTTTTATTTATATAATAGACAAAAATATAATTTATATGATAAACTTAGAAACATCTTGATTTTGTGAAGGGAGATTTAAAATGAATAACTTTAACGGAAGTAATGAATATGTAGTTTCAGATGACCTTATGAGAAGTGTTAATATATCTATGGCACTTGAAAAACCTCTTTTAATAAAAGGTGAACCAGGAACAGGAAAAACTATGCTTGCTGATGCTATATCAAAAGCACTTGGTAAAAAACTTATAATATGGAATATAAAATCAACAACAAAAGCACAAGACGGACTTTATGTATATGATACTGTACAAAGATTATATGATAGCCAGTTTGGTACTGAAGGCGTAAATGATATTAAAAAATATATTAAACTTGGAAAACTTGGAGAAGCTTTTAATAGTGATGAACAAGTTGTACTTCTTATTGATGAAATAGATAAAGCAGACCTTGAATTCCCTAATGACCTTTTATGGGAACTTGATAAAATGGAATTTTATATTCCAGAAACAAAAGAAACTATAAAAGCAAAAGTAAGACCTATTGTAATTATAACATCAAATGCAGAAAAAGAACTTCCAGATGCATTTTTAAGAAGATGTATTTTCCATTATATAGAATTTCCTAATGCAGAAATGATGGCAGAAATTATTAAGGTGCATTTTAATAATATAGATGAATATCTTCTTGAAAAAGTACTTGAAGCATTCTATCTTATAAGAGATGTAAGAGATGTTCAGAAAAAACCAAGTACATCAGAAGTTATTGACTGGATACAGGCACTTGCAATAAGTGGAATTGACCCTGATACAATAAAAGAAACAGTTCCTTTTGCAGGAGTACTTCTTAAAAAGAATGAAGACCTTGAGGCTGTTGAAAAAGCTAAAGAAAGAGGTTTTGTCCGTCCAAGATGGTAAGAAAGGCGGTATTTTTATGTTTATAGACTTTTTTTATAAACTTAGAGAAACAGGTCTTGATGTATCTGTTAATGAGTGGCTTACTGTTATGGAGGCTCTTAAAAAGAACCTTTGTAAATCAAGTCTTACAGAATTTTATTATGTTTGCCGTTCAATAGTTGTAAGAAGTGAAAGTGAATTTGATAAGTTTGATACTGCTTTTGCTGATTACTTTAAAGATATAAAGAAATTTGACCAAATACCACAAGAAATATATGATTTTCTTGAAAACCCTAAAGAAATGGCAGAGGATTTTGATAAATTGGCTGCTGATTTAAGAAATGGAAATCTTACACTTGAGGACCTTCAAAGACTTTTAAGAGAGCGTCTTGAAGAACAAAAAGAAAGACATGATGGTGGTATATATTGGATTGGTACAGGTGGCGGTTCTACTATGGGACATTCTGGTTACAGTCCAAAAGGTATAAGAGTTGGTGGTGGCGAAGGACGACTTCGCTCAGCTTTACAAATGGCTGGAGAGCATAATTATAAAGATTTTAGAGAAGACAATATACTTGATACACGTCAGCTTCAAGTGGCTTTTAGACGCCTCAGACAGTTCTCAAGTCGTGTTGATGGACCAAAAACTGAACTTGATGTTGAAAAAACTATACAGAAAACTTGTGATAATGCAGGTAGACTCAAACTTGTTTTTGATAGACCAAGACAAAATACAGTAAAACTTATTGTTTTATTCGACTCTGGTGGTTCTATGCATAGATATAGCCAAATGTGTAGTGCACTTTTTCAAGCAGTAAGTAAATCAAACCATTTTAAAGACCTTAAAATATATTATTTTCATAACTGTATATATGACCAACTTTATACAACTCCTGAATGTATATATGACAAAAGTGTTGAAACTAATTGGGTTTTAAGAAATCTTAATAAAGATTATAAAGTTATATTTGTAGGTGATGCAGCTATGTCACCAACAGAACTTTTAAGTGTTGGTGGAAATTTCTATTATGGTGTATTTAATGAAGAACCAGGCATTGAATGGATAAGAAAATTCAAGAAAAAATACCAAAATGTAATATGGCTTAATCCTATATTAGAAAGTAGATGGATACACACATACGGTTATGATACAATAAGAATGATTTCAAAAGAAGTTGATATGTATGAACTTACAGTAAGTCGTATGGAATATGCTCTTAAAAAACTTATTGCTTCAAAATAATATAGTAAAATATCACTATAAATATTAAAAAAATAAAGTATATGTAATAAAATATGATGATGTTTATATTTTTTTGTAAATTACATTGATAAACTATATGTATTTAATGTATACTTTAAAAGATAAAAAGAGTAATAAAGAAGGAGGATTTTTATTATGAAAAAAGATAGCATAATGGTTATAGGACATAAAAATCCTGATACTGACTCAATATGTTCAGCTATTTCATATGCAAATCTTAAAAACAAAATAAATCCTGAAAAGGATTTTGTGGCTTGTCGTGCAGGACAAGTAAACAGCGAAACAAAATATGTTTTAAAAAGATTTAATGTTGATATTCCTGAATATGTTACAGATGCTGGAAATCAGGTTAAAGATATAAATATGAGAAAAACACCGGGTGTTGATAGTGAAAATTCAATTAAAAAAGCTTGGAACCTTATGAGGGACCTTGGTGTATCAACACTTCCTGTAACAAATGATATTGATGAACTTGTTGGTATTATTTCTATTAAAGACCTTGCAACTGCCAACATGGATATATATGATAATTCAATACTTGCAAACTCAAAAACAACATATAAAAATATGGTTGAAACACTTGAAGGTGAAATGGTTGTAGGTGGTATTGAAGGTGTAGTTGAAGAAGGAAAAATTCTTATTGCAGCAGCAAACCCAGACCTTCTTGAAACTTATGTTGAAAAAGGTGATATTGTAATACTTGGAAACAGATATGACAATCAGCTTTGTGCAATAGAAAGTGGAGCAAGTTGTCTTGTAATTTGTACAGGTTCTCCTGTTACTCATACAATTATAAAACTTGCAGAAGATAGAGGTTGCCGTATAATAACAACTTCTCACGATACTTATACAGCAGCAAGACTTATAAATCAAAGTACACCTATACGTTACTTTATGAAAACAGAAAATCTTATAACTTTTAAAACTGATGATTTTACAGAAGAAGTTAAGCAGATTATGGGTAAAATAAGACATAGAGATTTCCCTGTTATAGATAATGAAGGAAAATACTATGGTATGATTTCAAGAAGGTCACTTCTTGACCTTGATAAAAGAAAACTTATACTTGTTGATCATAATGAAAAATCACAGGCAGTAGATGGCATTGATAATGCAGAAATACTTGAAATTATTGACCATCATAGAATTGGAAGCATTGAAACAATGTCACCTGTATATTTTAGAAATCAGCCTGTTGGTTGTACAGCAACAATAGTATATCTTATGTATGGTGAAAATTGTGTTGATATAGAGCCAAAAATAGCAGGTCTTCTTTGCTCAGCTATTATTTCTGATACACTTATGTTCCGTTCACCAACATGTACTGCTGTTGATAAAGCTGCTGCTGAAAGACTTGCTGAAATAGCAGGAATTGATATAGTTTCATTTGCTGAAGAAATGTTTGATGCAGGAAGTAATCTTGCAGAAAAATCACCAGAAGAAATATTCTATCAAGATTATAAGAAATTTACAGCTGATAGCTTAACATTTGGTGTAGGTCAGATAAGCTCAATGAATTCAAAAGTATTTGATGTTATTAAACCAAAACTTTTCGAATATATGGAAAAAACATTTGCAACACAGGGTGTTGATATGATGTTCTTTATGCTTACAAATATAATTGAAGAATCAACACTTCTTATTATGATAGGTGATGATGCACCTTCATATATTGAAAAAGCATTTAAGAAACAGCCTGAAAATAGAGAAGTTATACTTGAAAGCGTTGTTTCAAGAAAGAAACAGCTTATACCAAAACTTATGACAGCTATGAAAGGCGAATAATTAAATATTATTTTAATAAATTCCAACAGACTTGTTCTGTTGGAATTTTTATGCGTTTATATTGGAGGAATAATTTTGAACAGTATAATTGAATTTTTTAAAAAAGAAACAGTTCTTTGTTGTTCGGGAATATTGGCTATTATTTCTATGTTTTTTATTATGCCAGATATTAAGTATATAGAATATATTGATTTAAAAGTTATTACACTTCTTTTTTGTCTTATGGGTGTTGTTGCAGGTATTAAAAAAGCAGGATTTTTTGATAAAATGTCCTCTTTTATGATATCAAAGGCAAAAGATATAAAACATATATCCATTATACTTGTTATGCTTTGCTTTTTTTCTGCTATGTTTATAACAAATGATGTTGCACTTATAACATTTGTTCCATTAACAATAGCTGTACTTGGTGAAAAGTATAAAGATAGAGTTATATTTGTAGTGGTAATGCAAACAATAGCTGCAAATCTTGGAAGTATGGCAACACCTGTTGGAAATCCTCAAAATTTATATTTGTATTCTTATTATAATATGGATATATCAGAATTTTTTTCTATTGTAATACCAATAAGTATTTTAAGTTTTGTTATTATATTTGCAGTAATGGCTTTTTGTAAAGGTGAAAAAATAGAATATAATAGTAAAAGTGATGTATCTGTTAATAATAGAGCTTTAGTAGTATATATAGTATTTTTTATTATATGTCTTTTAACGGTTTTTAATATTGTAAATTATAAAATAATGTTTGTAATAGTTCTTTTAGGTTTTATTATTTATGATAGAAGCATTATAAAAGAAATTGATTTTAATTTACTTATAACTTTTATATTTTTCTTTATATTTGTTGGTAATATGGGAAGAATAGAAATAGTAAAAAATACAGTTAATAGTTTAATAACAGGTAGAGAATTAATATCATCAATAATACTTTCTCAGATTATAAGTAATGTTCCTGCATCTCTTATGCTTTCTGGATTTACAGATAATTCAAAAGCACTTTTACAGGGTGTTAATATTGGTGGTCTTGGAACACTTGTAGCATCATTAGCAAGCCTTATATCATTTAAAATTTATACTCAAAGTGAATACAGTAATAACGGGTTGTATATTAAAAAATTTACATTGTATAATATTGCATTTTTAGCTATAATTAGCCTTTTTACATATATGTTTTTTTAAATTATAAATTTTATTTTTACAAATTAAACAATAAAAACATAAGTTTTACTTATATAAAGTGTAAGTAAAATGTAGTTTACTTATGAATTTTAATACATTATAATAGTAATATACCAAAAATCGGGCAAATATTGGGTATAAATAATTTATTTTAAAAGGAGAAATCGGTTATGGGAAGAATGGTAGGAACAGTTTCCAGAGGATTAAGAGCACCAATTATTCATGAAGGTGATGATATTGCATCTATCGTAGTTGATACAGTTCTTGAAGCTTCAAAATCAGAAAATATTGAACTTAATGACAGAGATGTTGTTGCAATTACAGAATCAATCGTAGCAAGAGCACAAGGAAATTATGCTTCAGTTGATGCTATTGCAAAAGATGTTAAAGCTAAATATGGTGATAATACAATCGGTGTTATCTTCCCAATTTTAAGTAGAAACAGATTTGCAATTTGTCTTAGAGGTATTGCAAAAGGAGCTAAAAAAATAGTTCTTATGTTCAGTTATCCTTCTGACGAAGTTGGAAATCACTTTATTGATTATGATTTACTTGACGAAAAAGGTGTAAATCCTTGGACAGATATATTAACAGAAGCTGATTTCAGAGAAAAATTCGGAAATCCAGTACACGTATTTACAGGTGTTGATTATATTGAATATTATTCATCACTTATAAAAGAATGTGGAGCAGAAGTTGAAGTTGTATTTGCAAATAATCCAACAGCAATACTTGACTATACAGACTGCGTTCTTAACTGTGATATACATACAAGAGCTAGAACAAAAAGACTTCTTAAAAAAGCAGGAGCAAAAATCGTTTATGGTATGGACGAAATAATGACAGCTTCAGTTGACGGAAGTGGTTATAATGACCAATATGGACTTTTAGGTTCAAATAAATCAACAGAAGATGCCGTTAAATTATTCCCAAGAGATTGTAAAGCTCTTGTTGAAAAAATACAGAAAGAACTTCTTGAAAAAACAGGAAAACATATGGAAGTTATGGTATATGGTGACGGTGCATTTAAAGACCCAGTAGGAAAAATTTGGGAACTTGCTGACCCTGTTGTTTCTCCAGGATATACAGACGGTCTTGAAGGTACTCCAAACGAACTTAAACTTAAATACCTTGCTGATAATGATTTTGCTAACCTTAAAGGTGAAGAACTTAAAAAAGCTATTTCAGAAGCTATTATCAAAAAAGACTCAGACCTTAAAGGAAATATGGCATCACAGGGTACAACACCAAGAAGACTTACAGACCTTATAGGTTCACTTTGTGACCTTACAAGTGGTAGTGGTGATAAAGGAACTCCTATTATACTTGTACAGGGTTACTTTGATAACTATGTAAATGAATAATAAATAAAAATATATATAAATTTAAGCCTTTAGATACTTAGTATCTGAAGGCTTTTTGTATTTTTTAAAATCAAAAGGGCATTATAACAATATATAATTTTTTTGAGAGGTGTAATATGAAAAATACTGCCCAGATTTTTAAAAGTGATAAATTTAAAACAGCTATAATAAGTATTGCTATAAGAACAAAACCTGACTTTTATGATGCTTCTAAAAATGCATTACTTGCTAAAGTTTTTTCTGTATCATCAAATGATTATAAAACAAAACAAGATTTTACAGAGAAACTTGAAGATATGAATGGTGCTGTTTATGATGTTTCTGTAATAAAAAAAGGTGATGAACATATTATATTATTTTTTATGGAAGTCTTATGTATAAAAGAAAGTAGTTTAAAAGAGCCTTTGGAATTTATAAAAAGTGTACTTTATAATCCTTTTGTATGTAAAAACGCTTTTGATAAAAATATGTTTGAAAGGGAAAAAAGAAGACTTTTAAATGAAATAAAAACAAAACGAGATAAATTAAGTGAGTATGTTGTAGATAGATGTATAGAAGAAATGTATGATAAAAAGGGTTTTGGTATAAATTCAAAAGGTGATTATGATGTAGTTTCAAATATAACCTCTGAGGAGCTTTTTGAATACTATAAATATATAATGGAAAATGGTATTTTTGAATTTATAATATCAGGAAATATAAATGTAGAAGATGTTAAGGATTATATTAGATATAATTTTACAGATATACTTTATAGAGATTATAAAAATAAATGTGAATATGAAGAATTTTATAATGATGAAAAAGAAGTTTTTGAAAATGCAGATATAAAACAAGGTAAACTTTGTGTAGGGTTTAAAACAGGTATATGTCTTGGTGATGATGAGTATATACCACTTATTATATTCAATGAAATACTTGGGGGAAGCCCTAATTCATTGTTATTTTTAAATGCAAGAGAAAAAGAAGGTCTTTGTTATTATATAAATTCATATGTTTATAAATTTAAAGGAGTAATTATTGTTCAGGCTGGTATAGATAAAAATGAATACTCCAAAACATTAAATATTATAAAAGAAACAATAAAAAATATTAAAAATGAAATATCAGATGATGTATTTGAAAATGCAAAAAGTAATATTATAAAAATGTATAAAGATATTGAAGACAGTATGCCTTCTGTATGTGACAACATTCTTAACAATATATTAATAGAAAAAAATATTACAATTGAAGATTATATTAGTGCTATTGAAAAATGTAAAAAAGATGATGTTTTGTCTATTATAGAAAAAGTAAAACTTGATACAATATATTTTATTTCATCAGATAAAGAGGAGGTAGTAAAATGATACCTGTTTCTAAAAAAAATGAAGTGCTTAAAGAAAGTATAAGTATATACACTCTTGAAAATGGTATGAAATGCTATTTAATTCCTAAAAAAGACTATATATCAAATGAATGTGCCATAGTTGTTTTTTATGGTGCTAATGATATATCTTTCAAAATTGATGATGAAATATATAATTCAAATTTAGGAACAGCACATTTTATAGAACATAAACTTTTTGCAAAACCGGAGGGAGATGTTTTTTCTCTTTTTGCAAAACAAAATGCAGAGGCAAATGCTTTTACTGACTTTGGTAAAACTGTATATTATTTTACCTGTAATGATAATTTAAAAGAAAATTTAAAAACCCTTATTTATATGGTAAAAAAACCATACTTTACAAATGAAAATGTAAATTCTGAAAAAGATATAATAAAACAAGAAATAACTATGTATGAAGATAATCCTGATTGGTGTTGTTATTATAATATGCTTAATATAATGTATAATAATCACCCTATAAAAAATAAAATAGCAGGAAATTGTGAAAGTGTAGAAAAAATAGATGAAAAAATGCTTTATAAATGTTATAATTCTTTCTATGTTCCTAGTAATATGGCTTTAGTATGTGCTGGGAATTTTAACGAAAATGATATATTTGAATTTATAAAAAATGAATTTTCCGATTTTAATAACAAAAATGAATGTTCAGTAATATATAAAAATGAAGAAAGTAATATAATTGAAAAATATATTGAAGCGAAAATGGATATAAAAGAAAGTTTTTTCAATATAGGTTATAAACTTCCTAAATATTTTTTTAAAAGTGATATAAAAAAATCTTTTGCTATTAAAATTTTAAGTGATATACTTTTTGGTGAAAGTTCTAATTTTTATAAAAAAATGTATGAAAAAGGTATATTGAAAGAACCATTGGGAATGGATTTTATTTCTGGAAAAGAATTTGCATTTTTAGTTATTACAGGTCAATGTCTTTTTGCTGAAGATGTTGCGGAATATATAATATATGAATTTGAAAAGGCGAAAAAAGAAGGTATTATGTCTGCTGTATTTGATAGAATAAAGAAAAAACATTGTTCAAGATTTATAAGAGGGCTTAATTCTATTGATGCTGAAGTAATGGCACAAATAGAATTTGCAACTAAAAATACGGATATTATAGATGCTTATGATAGCCTTATGGAAATAGATATTGACTATATAAAAGATATAATAACTAAAGGATTTTTTAGCAAAGATATGGTTCTTTCAGTTGTAAAACCGAAAGAATAGGAGGAGTTAAAAAATGGGGGAAATGCCTGAAATATGGTTTCCGAATTTGGGAATAGAAATTGATAAATTAAGTAATGTTGCATTTAATATTTTTGGTATTAATGTTTATTGGTATGGTGTTATAATAGGTTCTGGCATAATGTTAGCTTTATTATTAGCAATTTATGAAGCTAAAAGAACAAATCAAAAGCCAGATGATTATATTGACTTTACTATGATTGCAATAGTAGTATGTGTTATATGTGCAAGGCTTTATTATGTAATATTTTCATGGGATTATTACAGTCAACATATTTCAGAAGTATTTGCAATAAGAAATGGTGGTCTTGCTATTTATGGTGGTATAATAGGTGGAGTTATAACAGCTTTTTTATTTACAAAAAAGAAAAAGTTAAATTTTTGGCTTTTTGCCGACACAGCAGCACCTAGTTTATTACTTGGACAGATTATAGGTAGATGGGGAAACTTTTTTAACAGAGAGGCTTTTGGAGGTTATACAGACGGTCTTTTTGCTATGAGATATATGAAAGACCAAGTTAGCAATATACCTCAAAGTGTTATTAATAATATTGTAACTGTAAACGGTGTTGATTATATACAGGTGCAACCTACATTCTTGTATGAGTCTTTATGGAATTTAGGTGTTTTTATAATACTTATGATTTTAAAAAGAAATAAAAAATTTGATGGTCAAATTTTTGGCTTATATATACTTGGATATGCCATAGGAAGAGTTTGGATAGAAGGTTTAAGAACTGACCAGCTTATACTTGGACATACAGGAATAGCCGTTTCACAGCTTTTATCTGCTGTATTGATATTTGTTGGAATAGCTATATTATATATGAGAAATAAAAAGTCAAATAATATTAATTAAAATTTAAAGACGGTTTTTCCGTCTTTTTTTATATATTTCTATTGCTTTAATATATATTTGTGTTATAATTTTTTCGAATATATAAATTTTAAAAAAGATGGAGATAGGTGGTATGGAGAATATTGACAAAAGAAAAAATTACCATAGGCTTAACCCTACAAGAATTGTAATACTAGGATTTTTTGCTGTTATATGTATTGGAACATTTCTTTTAAACCTTCCAATAGCAAGTAATGATGGTGAAAGTATAGGTATTGTTAATGCACTTTTTACGGCTACTTCTGCGGTTTGTGTAACAGGTCTTGTAGTTGTTGATACATTAAGCCATTGGACTATATTTGGTAAAATTGTAATAATATGCCTTATACAAATTGGCGGTTTAGGTTTTATGACTGTTATTACTATGTTCTTTATAATGAGAAAAAGAAAAATAACATTAAAAGAAAGAATGGTTATACAAGAGTCACTTAATCAAGATACTATGGCAGGAATGGTAAAGTTAGTAAAAAACATACTAAAATGTACATTGATTGTTGAAAGTGTTGGTGCTTTATTATTATCTATTCATTTTGTAAGTGATTTTGGATTTTTAAAAGGTGTGGCTATGGGCTGTTTCCATTCTATATCAGCATTTTGTAATGCTGGTTTTGATATAATAGGTCCAACAAGCCTTGCACCATATGTTTCTGATGTTTATATTAATGTTATAATAATGAGCCTTATAGTAATAGGTGGTTTAGGTTTTACTGTTTGGATTGATATGATTAAAGTTATTAGACTTAAATTTAAAAATAGATTAAACTTTAAGTCAACATTATCAAAGTTATCACTCCATAGTAAAGTAGTACTTTTATTTACACCTATTCTTATATTAGGTGGTGCAATTTTTGTATTTATATTTGAATATGGAAACCCTGAAACTTTAGGAAACCTTGGAATGACAGGAAAAATAACAGCATCATTTATGCAGTCTGTAACATTAAGAACAGCTGGATTTTATTCTATATCTCAATCAGGTATGACATATGCATCAAAATTTTTAAGCATACTTCTTATGTTTATAGGTGGTTCACCAGCAGGTACAGCAGGTGGTATCAAAACAACAACAATGGCTATACTTATTATAACTGTTATGTCTGTTGCCAGAGGAAGTATAACAACTAATATTTGGGGTAGAAAAATTCCATTTGGTTTAATACAAAAAGCACTTTCAGTATTTCTTATAAGTTTAACAGCTGTTATAGGTGTTACAATGTTACTTACAATAACAGAAAAAGGTATGGCTATTGAATATGAATTTATAGACTTACTTTTTGAAACAGCTTCTGCTCTCGGTACAGTTGGTATAACAACAGGTATTACGCCTTATTTATCAACAATAGGAAAGATTATAATATCTGTTGCTATGTTTATGGGTAGAATTGGGCCTATATCTATAATTATAGGTCTTGCAAGAAAACAAAATAGTTATGTTGAACATGTTCAATATCCTGAAGAAAGTGTAATGGTAGGTTAATTTTGGAGGATACTTATGAAATTAAATAATCAGTTTATAGTTTTAGGTCTTGGTAGATTTGGTATGAGTGTTGCAAAAACTCTTGCAGAAAATGGTTGTGAAGTACTTGCTGTTGATAATAATCCAGAAACAGTACAAAATGCACTTGAATTTGTTACACATGCAGTAAAAGCAGATGTTACTGATGAAATAGCTTTAAAATCTCTTGGTATAGGAAATTTTGATGTTGCTGTAATAGCTATTGGTAGTAGCCTTGAAGCAAGTATTATGTCTACTTTAATAGCTAAAGAAGCAGGCGTAAAATATGTTGTTACAAAAGCTACTGATGCACGTTCTAAAAAAGTACTTAAAAAAATAGGAGCTGATAGAGTTATATTCCCAGAAAGAGAAATGGGTGTAAGAGTTGCAAACAGCCTTCTTTATGGAAATTTCTTTGAATTTATAGAACTTTCCGATGAATTTGGTATAGCAGAAGTGCCACCTATGAAAGAGTGGATTGGAAAAACTATTGCTGGCTGTGAAGTTCGTGCAAAATATGCTCTTAATATTGTAGCTATAAAACATAATGAAAAGGTAGATGTAACACCTTCTGCAACATATGTATTTAAGGAAGATGATATAGTAATTGTTCTTGGAGAGAATAGAGTAATACAAGATTTTATGGAAAGTATAAGGTGATTTTTTGATAGAAAGCAGACAAAATAAAATAGTTAAGAAAATAGAATTACTTAAAAATAAAAAGGATAGAGATAAAACAGGTCTTTTTGTTGTAGAAGGAGAAAGATTTGTTAATGAAATACCAAATAATAATTTTATTGATATGTTTGCTGTTTCTGAAAGCTATGAAAAAAGTCATGATATATCTGATATTCAGAAAAAGGGAAATGTTTTTGTATTAAGTGATAATATATTTAAACTTTGTTGTGATACTGAAAATCCTCAAGGTATACTTGCTGTATGTAAAAAACAAAATATAAATCCGGAAGAAATAATTCCTAATAACCCCAAAAATGGATTTTATATAATAGCTGAAGAATTAAACGACCCCGGAAATCTTGGTACAATAATAAGAACAGCAGATGCAGCAGGAGCTTGTGGTATTTTTCTTACAAAAGGAAGCGTTGACCTTTATAATCCAAAAGTTCTTCGTTCAACTATGGGAGCAATATTCCATGTTGATATTTATCAAAATTGTGATTTGGAAAGTACAGTTAAACTTTTAAAAGATAATGGTATATCTATATATGCTGCACATCTTAAAGGTGAAAAATATCCTTATGATTTTGATTTGAAAAAAGGTACAGCATTTATGATAGGTAATGAAGCTAGAGGACTTTCACAAAAAGCAGTAAGTTTGTGTGATGAACTTACAAAGCTTCCTATTTTGGGACAAGCAGAGTCGCTAAATGCTTCTATGGCAGCAGGAATACTTATGTATGAGGTTGTAAGACAAAGAATAGTATAAATTTTTATTATTTTTCTTGACTTAATTATAAATAGGCTATAATATATATTTGTAATTAACTTAATAAAAAATTTGACTGCATGACTGGCGGAAGTAGATTAACTACATGGGAGTGCAGTACTTTTAAAGCCGACCGCCTGGGCAATTTGTTTTTTTAACATAATTTTGCTCAGGTGGTCTTTGTTTTTTTATAAAGGAGGAAAAAAAGTGAAACGTGCATTAATTAGTGTATCAGACAAAACAGGTATTATTGATTTTGCAAAAGAGCTTACAAACTTAGGTTATGAAATAATTTCAACAGGTGGAACTCATAAAGCTCTTGAAGATGCAGGTTTGAAAGTTATAGGTATTTCAGATGTTACAGGTTTTCCAGAATGTCTTGACGGTAGAGTAAAAACTTTACACCCTTCAATACATGCAGGTGTTCTTGCAATAAGAGGAAATGAAGAACATATGAAACAGCTTGCTGACCTTGGTATAGATACTATTGATATGGTTGTTGTAAATCTTTATCCTTTTAAACAGACTATATTAAAACCAAATGTTACAAGAGAAGAAGCTATTGAAAATATTGATATTGGTGGTCCAACAATGATTAGAGCAGCAGCTAAAAATTATCAAGATGTTGCTGTTGTTATTGACCCTAAAGATTATGAAAAAATAATAGCTGAAATTAAAGAAACAGGAGATATTTCTGTTGATACAAAATTCTATCTTTCAGCAAAAGTATTTATGCACACATCACACTATGACAGTCTTATAGCTGAATATATGAAAAAGGCAGCAGGAATTGAACAATTCCCAGATACAATAAGCCTTACATATGAAAAAGTTCAAGAAATGCGTTATGGTGAAAATCCTCATCAGAAAGCTGCTTTTTATAAAGAAGTTGGAGCAGGTGAAGGTATGCTTACAAGTGCTGTACAGCTTCATGGTAAAGAACTTTCATTTAATAATATAAACGATACAAATGGTGCTTTAGAACTTCTTAAAGAATATACAGAGCCTACAATAGTTGCTTGTAAACATTCAAATCCTTGTGGTGTTGCAAGTGCAGAAACTATTTATGAAGCATATGTAAAAGCATATAATTCAGACCCAGTATCTATTTTTGGCGGAATTATAGTTGCTAATAGAGAAATTGATAAAGCAACAGCAGAAGAAATTAATAAAATATTTGTTGAAATAGTTCTTGCACCTTCATTTACAAAAGAGGCTCTTGAAATTCTTGAACAGAAAAAGAATATTAGACTTTTAACTCTTGAAGGTATTGATAAAAAACAGCCAAAAGGTTCAATAGATATTAAAAAAGTATCAGGTGGTATACTTGTACAAGATATTGATAATGAACTTCTTAATGAAAATGAACTTAAAGTTGTTACAAAGAGAAAACCAACAGAAAAAGAAATGGAAGACCTCCTTTTTGCTTGGAAAATGGTTAAATATACAAAATCAAACGGTATAGCAATAGGAAAAGATAAACAGTCTGTTGGTATTGGACCAGGACAGGTAAATAGAATTTGGGCTTGTAAACAAGCTATTGAGCATGGTATAGACCACCTTGGAGCAGATACTGTAAAAGGTGCTGCACTTGCTTCTGATGCATTTTTCCCATTCCCAGATTGTGTTGAAGAATGTGCAAAAGCTGGTATTACAGCTATAATTCAGCCAGGTGGCTCAATAAAAGACCAAGCTTCAATAGATGCCTGTGATGAAGCTGGAATTGCAATGGTATTTACAGGAATGCGTCATTTTAGACACTAATTAATTTAATATTAACTTTTTAAATATAAATAACTTTAATTGTAATATGTGTATTTTTCACTAATTAAATTTATATAATAATATAATTTTTATATATAGTGAAATAAATAAGATATGCTATACTTTGTATAAATAACTTAGTGTAGCATATTTTTTTGTGTTAATTTTTTTATTTTATGGAATATAATATAATTAACATGTATTTATTGTTTAAATAAATTATTATATTCGAAAATATTTTGGTAAAATAGTATAGAACATTATGTTGTGTTATGATATAATACTATTTATTAAATAATAAATTATATTTATATATATTTGAAAGGGTTAATATATGAATGATAGAATGGATAATTTATGTAAATTAACAGAAGAGTTATGGAATATCTATTTTAATTTTGAAGAATATCAAAGTTTTCAGGCTATTAATAATATTTTAGATGAAGATTGTATAATTATTGGTACAGGAAAACATGAATTTTATAAAAATATTTTTGAGTTTAGAAATGCTGTATATGAAGAATTTGAGGAACGTAAAAACATAAAATTTAAGTTTAAAGATTTTTGGTGTGAACAAAAAGAAATTGGATTAAATGAGTGTTTTGTTTATGGAAATATACATATTTTTTGGGAAAGCGAAGATAAGAATGTTATAATTGATATGGATAGTCGTTTTTCTATTATATATAAAAGAAAAGAAAACGGTTGGAAAATAGTACATATACATCAATCTATACCTAATATTGAACAAATGGACGGAGAATATTATCCAAAAACTCTTTCTGAACAAGTAAAGCAATCTCAAGAGAAAATAGAAGAATTAAAAATGTTAGCTGAAAGAGATAGTTTAACTAATTTAATTAATTTTAGGACGTTCAAGCTATATTATGAAAGATGGAATGAAAAAAATTCATGGTTATTTATTATTGATATTGATAAATTTAAACAGATAAATGATGTATATGGGCATGTAACTGGAAATCATGTACTTCAAAGAATTTCTAATATATTACAATCTACCATACGTTCAACAGATATTTTATGTCGTATGGGGGGAGATGAGTTTATAATTCTTTGTGGTGGATTTGAAACAGAAGAAGATGCAACAGATTTTGTACAAAGATTAAAAAGAAATATTAATGATGCAAAAAAACATGAAATAGCTTGGACAAGTATTTCCGTAGGTAAAACATCAATTAAAGAAGGAGAGTATTTTGAGGAAATAATGGCTAGAGCAGATGACAGTCTTTATGATGAAAAAAGAAATAAAAAGAAATCTTAAATAATTTTTTTGAAATATAGAGGCAGATAATTTTTATAGTATAAATGCCTCTATATTTTTTATTTTAATATATTAATATTTATACTTATTTATATCATCTATTGTAATACCTTTATGCAAAGATATATTTATTGAATTTCCTATTATATTTGCTAATCTATCAATAACAGCATCAACTTCTTTTGGTGTAACAAACATATTTCCTGCATATGGTGTAAGTATTTCTGTTATAAGCTGATATTTTTCATCAGAGTCAAGATTTTCAAGCATTTTATAAATTTCTGTACCTTTTTTTGCAGATGCTATCATATCATCTAGTATTCTATCTAAAGTATCATTTACAAGAGTTGCAGCATCAACAACAGTAGGTACACCTATACCTATTACAGGAATTCCTAAAGTTTCAGTATTAAGAGCCATTCTTTTGTTGCCTATACCAGCACCGGGAGTTATACCTATATCTGACATTTGTATAGTTGCATTTATTCTTGAAAATTTTCTTGCAGCAAGGGCATCAATAGCTATAATTAAATCTGGATTTATTTGTTCTGTAATACCTTTTATTATATCTCCTGTTTCTATACCAGTAATACCCATTACTCCGGGAGAAATAGCACACACTGTACTTACTTGACCGTTTATATCTTGTGATATTGTATCCATAATATGACGTGTTACAAGTACTTTTGAAATAGTTTTAGGTCCTAATGCATCAGGTGTAACATATCTGTTTCCTAAGCCCACTATAAGTGTATTTGATGACTTTATTTTGTTTATATCCATAAGCTTTTTTATACATAGAGAAGTTTTTTCTATTATATATTCATGACTTTCAATATCATTTTCACGCATTTTTTCACATTCTATTGTTATATAGTTTCCTATTGGCTTTCCGAGTATTTCACTACCATTTTCATTTAATATTTGAACATGGGTTATTATGCAATCATTTTCATTTTCTGTATTTATTTTTACACCATCTATTTCTTCATCACTAATTGTTTCTCTGGCTTCTATTGCTAAATCTGTTCGTATTCCTGAATATATATTTATATTGTGTAAATCCTTTTCCATAGTATTCCTCCAAAAAATGTATAGTATATTATAAAAATAGCTCATTTTTAAATTTATTTTATACATAATTTTTTTAATATATTCATTGACTTATTTGGTTCTATGAAGTAAAATATATTATGTTGGTTTAACCACAGGGCAATATAAGCCCAACCGTGTCGAAGAATGGTGGTTAATATTTTTTTAAAAGCGATATTCCCCAATATCTATTTAAAAAAACAAAAAAAGTAAATTTAAAAAAACAATTTTTAGGAGGAACACTAACGTGGCAAATATCAAATCTGCAAAAAAAAGAATTAAAGTCATCAGCAAAAAGACATTAAGAAATAGAATGATTAAATCTCAGACAAAAACAGCTATTAAAAAAGTTGTTGTAGCTGTTAACGCTGGAAACAAAGAAGAAGCAGCAGCAGCATTAGTTGGTGCAATTTCAGCTATCGATAGAGCATATACAAAAGGAATTTTCCACAAAAACGCTGCAGCTAGAAAGAAATCAACACTTGCTAGACTTGTAAACGGAATGAATGCTTAATTTATAATTAAGAATTTTGCAGACTTATGGTTTTACCATAGGTCTGTTTTTTTATTTTCATACTTTTATTGTAAAGGAGAAATATATTTATGACAAAAACAAATGCTATGAGAATGCTTGACACAGAAGGAATAAGTTATACTATAAAAGAATATGATTATGATGAAAATAATCTTTCAGGTAATCATGCAGCAGAAGAAATAGGTATGAACCCAGAACAAGTTTTTAAAACACTTGTTACAAGAGGTGATAAAAATGGTATAAATGTTTTTTGTATACCGGTAGATTGTGAACTTGACCTTAAAAAAGCAGCACAAGTTTCTGGAAATAAAAAAGTTGAAATGATACATGTAAAAGAAATTCTTGGGCTTACAGGATATATAAGAGGTGGTTGTTCTCCTATTGGTATGAAAAAGAAATATACTACATATATAGATGAAACAGCTATATTATTTGATGAAATAGCTGTAAGTGCTGGTGTAAGAGGGCAACAGATAATAATAAATCCAGAAAAACTTATAGAATTTGTTTCTGCAAAAGAAGTTGAAATTACAAAATGATATATACAAATTTAACTAAAAAGGCTATGAATATAGCTTATAATGCTCATAAGGATAAATATGATAAAGGTGGTGTTCCTTATATAATACACCCATTATGTATTGCTGAAAAAATGGAAGATGAAAAAACAACGGTTGCAGCACTTTTACATGATGTTGTTGAGGATACCGAATTAACATTTGATGATTTAATAAAAGAGGGTATACCAGAAGATATAATAGAAGCACTTATATATCTTACTCGTAATAAAAATGATGATTATATGGAGTATATTAATAAAATTAAATGTAATGACATTGCATGTGCAGTAAAAAAAGAGGATATTATTCATAATAGTGATATTACACGACTTAATAATATATCTGAAAAAGATATT
This sequence comes from uncultured Clostridia bacterium, assembly GCA_944379995.1. GTDB lineage: Bacteria > Bacillota > Clostridia > Lachnospirales > Anaerotignaceae > Fimicola. Next base: position 37,124 of record CALWGF010000003.1, on the reverse strand, counting down.
AAAAGAATAGAAAAATATAAAAAAGCACTTGAAATCCTAAATAAAAAACCGGATTTATAAATCCGGTTTTTTATTATTTTATAGTTCTTCTTCTGTTCATATTATATTTTTTTTGTCTGTTTTTACGTCTAGTTATTAATCTAATTCGTTCTTTATTCTTTTGGTTTATAATAAATATTATTAATATAATCAATGCTATAATTACTACAATTTTTAATACATAAAATATAATATTTTTTACTTTTTCTTTATATTGTGCCTCAAGTTCTGCTTCTGGTATTGCTTCAATAGTTTTTGTTGCTATAAGTGTAGAAGAACCTACTAAAGTATCACCATTATATATATCTAATGTACCAACAGAGTCACCTTCATTAATTGTAGGAATAAGATTTTCTTTATTTATATTTAATTTTTGTGTATACTCTGGTTTGTTTTCAGACTTTTTAACAGTTGCATATACATTGTTTTTAGCTGTTATATCAAGCATACCTAAGTCAATAAAATCTTTTTTATATGTTTGAGTTATATTTTCACTTGTTTTAAATTCATCAGATGAAAATGCAGTTAATGTTTCATAGTTTTCAAAACCATAATCAAAAAGTGTTTTAGTATCAACATAAGTATTTGCACCTGTATCTTTTAAAACAACAGCTATAAGCTCTGTATTATCTCTTTTTGCATATGTTACTAAAGTATTGAGGGCTTGATTTGTAAAGCCTGTTTTACCGCCTTCGCAGCCTTCATAAACATATATTGAAGGTGGTTTTATCATTTGATGTTGTGCATATAAATATCTTGTTTCTGGTTGTTTGTTTGTTGGAGGTATTTCATATTTTAATGTAGATATTATTTCTTTGAATTTATCATATTTTAATACTTCTTTAGCAATAAGAGCCATGTCATAAGATGATGTATAGTGATTATCATCATGAAGTCCATTAGGATTTACAAAGTTTGTATTTTTACAACCAAGCTCTTTTGCTCTATCATTCATCATTTTGGCAAAACCTTCTTTTGAACCACCTATATGTTCTGCAACACCTAAAGATGCTTCATTAGCAGATTGTAAAAGTATTGCATAAAGACATTGTTCAAGAGTTATTTGTTCACCAACATCAAGTGCTATATGACTGCTATTTCTTTCTATACCAAAAATAGCATCTTCGGAGAATGTAACAGTTTCATCAAGTTTTCCATATTCAAATGCTAAAAGTACAGTCATAAGTTTTGTAATACTAGCAGGATAAAGTTGTTCATGCATGTTTTTTTCATAGAGTATTTCGCCTGTTGAAGCGTCCATAAGTATGGCACTTTCACCTATAATATTAAGAGAAGCATTTTCGTCTATAAGAGAAGTTTTTTCGGCTGTATTTTCAATAGATGACAAATTGGTATTTTTTTCTGCATAAACTGTGGAAATATTAGCAGAAAAAATATATAATAAAATGAAAAGTTTTAAAAAAGCTGTTCTCATTTTTTTCTCCTTAAAAATATATTTTAAATGATTTAATACAATTATCTATTATATCAGATTTTCTCAAAAATAAAAACTTTTTTATGAGTGGAAGTGGTTAAATTTTGAAATTTAATATTTTCTTAAGAAATAATATTAAAATTATATATATTTGTATATTAATACTTTTTTCGGGAATATGGTATAAAGATTATATAAATAATAATTTTGGGGCTGTTTTATTTGATAATAATATTAGTTCTAATGAAGAATTAAAATCTAATTATGAAGATAATATATATGTTGAGATAAGTGGAAGTGTACATAATCCTAATGTATATAATATGAGTAATAATGAAACTCTTAAAGAGCTTATACATAAAGCAGGAGGACTTTTGGAAAATGTTAATGTTTCTTATGAATATTTAGATATGCCATTATTTAATGGTCAGAATTTTGTAATTGAGAATTCCGGAGAAATATGTATAATTTATAGTGAAGCTATACAAGAAAGAAATGTGCCAAATGATAGCGAAACAGCCGAAGATGTTGTTCTTTCAAATGGTATAAATATAAATACTGCTACAAAAGAAGAAATTATGGTTCTTCCAAGTATAGGAGATGCTTTATCGGATAGAATTATTGAGTATAGAGAAAGCAATGGTGGATTTAAAAATATTGAGGAAATAAAAAATGTTTATGGTGTAGGTGATAAAACTTTTGAAAAAATAAAAGATTTTATTACTTTAGAATAACTAGGAGGTAAAAATGGCTTATAAAATTTTAGTTGTAGATGATGAAAAACTTATTGTAAAAGGCATAAAGTTTTCCCTTGAACAAGATGGAATGGAAGTGACTTCTGCCTATGATGGTGAAGAAGCTCTTAATCTTATAAAAGAAGGGGACTTTGACCTTATTGTATTAGATGTTATGTTACCAAAAATGGACGGTCTTGATGTTTGTCAGCAAACAAGAGAATTTTCACAAGTACCTATAATAATGGTTACTGCTAAAGGTGAAGATATGGACAAAATTATGGGACTTGAATATGGTGCAGACGATTATATAACAAAGCCTTTTAATATATTGGAACTTAAAGCAAGAATAAAGGCTATATTAAGAAGAAGTATCAAAAAAACAGTACCTGTTAAAGAAACCGCAAAAACTCTTAAAATAAGAGGTCTTGAGCTTGAATATGAAAGCAGACGTGTATTTATAGATGGTAAAGAAACTAACCTTACAGCAAAAGAATTTGACCTTCTTGAACTTTTTATGGAAAATCCGGGAAAAGTATATAGTAGAGAAAATCTTCTTGATACTGTATGGGGTTATGATTATCCGGGAGATGTAAGAACTGTTGATGTTCATGTAAGAAGGCTTAGAGAAAAAATTGAAGAAAAACCAAGTGAGCCAAAGTATATATTCACAAAATGGGGAGTTGGTTATTATTTTAACTAAAGGTAAAAAACCATTCAAAAGTCTTAGATGGACTCTTTTAGCTACTTATATATTTATAGGTTTTGTTCCACTTTTATTTTTTACAAGTACAATATTTCGAACAATGGATAAATATTATATAGAAGAAAGAAAAAAAGAAATGCTTAGTCAAGCTAATGTTATATCAGGTCATATAACAGTTATGAATTATCTTTTTGACGAAAGCAAAAAAGAACTTTTTGATTATGATATTCAAGAAACAAGTCGTCAAGGTGGATATAGAATTGTTGTATTAGACTCAAAAGGAACAGTTGTAAATGACTCTAATAAAACTATTATAGGTAAAACTGTTGTACTTCCTGAGGTTGTAGAGTCACTTGATAATAAAGATATTGCAAGAGAACAAGCTGGAGAAGTTATATATGCAGCAGTTACAATAGTTGATGATAATTCAAAACAAATAGGAGCAGTACTTATATCAGACTCAGCATCAGACATATTTGATACAATAGGTGATATTCAAAAACAAGTTATAATACTTCTTTGTGGTGTTGTTATAATATCAGGAATTATAATGTTTTTTATGTCGCAAATAACAACAGAGCCTCTTAAAAATATGCTTGCTGTAATTAAAAAAATGTCTGAAGGTCATCTTGACCAAAGAGTAATAGTTAATAAAAGAAGTCATAATGAAATATCTGACCTTGCAGAAGCCTGTAATAATATGGCAGATAAACTTGAACAAGTGGAAAGTACAAGACAAACTTTTGTTTCTAATGTATCCCATGAACTTAAAACTCCTTTAAGTTCTATAAAAGTTTTAAGTGAGTCAATACTTCTTCAAGAGGAAGTACCAAAAGAAATGTATGTGGAATTTTTACAAGATATTAATTCTGAAGTAGATAGAATGACAGAAATAATAAATGATTTGCTTACACTTGTTAAACTTGACCAAAGAGAAATTCCTATAAAATATCAATCAACAGATATGGTTAAACTTTGTAAAGAAATAGTAAAAAGACTTTCTCCTCTTGCATTGGCAAAAGATATTTATCTTGAGCTTATAGCTGATAAAGAAGTTGTAGCAGAGGTTGATGTAACAAAATTTACTCTTGCTATATCTAATCTTATTGAGAACGGTATAAAATATACAGATAATGGAGGAACAGTAACTGTATATGTAGATTGTGACCATCAAAATGCATTTTTTAAAGTTGTAGATACTGGTATAGGAATTGCTGAAGAAGAACTTGGTAAAATATTTAATAGATTTTATCGTGTTGATAAAACTCGTGACAGAGAAACAGGTGGTACAGGATTAGGACTTTCAATAACTCATTCAACAGTTCTTATGCATAATGGAAGTATTAAAGTTACAAGTAAAGAAAATGAAGGTACAACATTTGTAGTTAGAATTCCTTTAAGACATAATGTTAAAACAACAGAAACTGTATAAAAGTCAGGGGGTGTTTTCCATTGACCAAAAAAATGTTTAGAAATATTGTATTAAGTATATTTATTGTATTATTATTTATAGGTTGCTTTTTTGGAGTACGTTATATAACTAATAAAAATGATATGATAGATGTTGGTATAGATGTATATTTTAAAGAAGTAAAAACATCGCTTATGAAAAGTGAAAGACATGAAATAAAAGGCGAAACAAATGAAGATATAGTTATATCTGTACTTGAAGAATTAAAACTAGGTCCAAGAGATGAGGCACTTGTTGGCATTATACCAGAAGAAGTTGAATTTAAAAGTGTAAATATTGATAAGAATGTTATAACAGTTGATGTATCTTCAGAATATAATGATTTATCATATGGTGAGGAGCTTATGGTTAGAGCAGCCATAGTAAATACACTATCAGGTCTTGATTTTATAGATTATGTTAGAATTACAGTAGAAGGTTTTGAAATAAAAAATTCTGAAGGAGAGCCTATTGGTCTTATGAGTTCTGAAGATTATATAACAACTCCTAGTATATCTCCAGAACCTAAAAATTATAAAACAGTAAAATTATATTTTGCAAATAAAGATGCTACTGCATTTAATATTGAAGAAAGACAAATAGAAGTAAATCCAAATGAACCTCTTGAAAAATATATAATAGAGGAGCTTATAAAAGGTCCTAAAGTAGAAGGCAATTATGCAACTGTTCCTTCTGAAACAAAACTTAGAAGTATAAAAACAGAAACAACAGATGGCATATGCTATGTAGACCTTAGTAGTGATTTTGTAACAAAACATACAGGTGGTTCTACTGGTGAATGGTTTACAATATATTCTATTGTTAATTCTCTTACTGAACTTGAAAATATTAAAAAAGTACAATTTTTAATTGAAGGGGAGAAACAACAGAATTTTAAAGGACATATTGATTTTAGTACACTATTTGAAGCAGATTTAACATATGGTGATTGATTATGAAAAGACCTATAATTTATGCTGCAATTTATTATATATTAGGACTTTTGGCAGGGCATTATCTGAATGAAAAATCAGGTATTGTCCTGTCTTTTATTCTTGTATTAATATCTGAAGCAGTATTTATGAAATTTAATAAATTAAAAATATTTTTTATATTTACTATTATAAGTGTAATAGGATTTTGTTTTGCTACATATGATAAAAAGCCTATATCATTAAATTGTGAAAGTTTTTGCGAAAATGAAACAGAAGTACATATTGAGGGAATTGTTAAAAGTATATATGTATCAGAAAATGGATATACAATTATTGAGTTAAATGCAAATAAAATATATGATGATAAAATTATGGATGAAAGTTCTATGAATATATCTGTTGTATATGATAAAATTACTGATATAACACATGGTATGAAAATAAAGGTATATGGGGTTCTTGAAAAGGGAGAAAATTCTAATTTTTCTGGTATGTTTTCTGAAAGTAATTATATGTATTATGAAGGAATAGAGTATAAAGTATATGCTGATACATTAGAAATTATATCTTATGATGTTATAAAAGATTTTAATTATTATTTAGTTGTGTTTAGAGAGATTATAAACAGTAAAATAGATAATATGTTACCTATAAGAGAAGGTGGAATATTAAAAGCTATGATTACTGGCGAAAAGAATTATATTGATGATTATTATACTGATATTTTTGAAAAAGCTGGTATAAGTCATATATTGGCTGTTTCAGGTTTGCATATGTCTGTTGTTTCAGGATTTATATACTTTATTTTTTATAAAATTATGAAATTAAGAAAAAGAACAGCTTCTATTATAACAATACCTTTTATAATATTGTTTACAGTTTTCTGTGGCTGTACGCCTTCTGTTGTACGTGCCTGTATTATGACAATTATAATACTTTTTGGAAATGTAATAAGAGAAGAAAGTGATTTACTTAATTCTGTTGGAATAGCTGCTTTGATTATACTTTTGGTATCTCCAAAGAGTTTATATAGTATTGGTTTTCAGCTTTCATTTTTAGCAATAACAGGAGTAGGTGCAGGAATAGAACTTTCCAATAAATTTGACAATATTAATAAAATAGTTAAGTCAGTTTTATTTGTGTCAATGGGTGCTTATATTATGACTGTACCTTTATGTATTTATTATTTTTATGGTGTTTCTGTTGCAGGTATAATATTAAATATTGTTATTATACCAATAGCAGGTTTTATTGTAATATTGGGAATGATAGCAGTAGCATTATCATTTATAAATATATCTGTTGGTATATTTTTTAGTGGTGCTGTATTTGTACTTATAAATTTTACAGAAAAACTTGCAGCTATAACAGAAAAATCAAATTATATGTATATTAAAATAGGAAGTATAGATATTATTTCGGTATTATTATTTTACATAGCAATAACAATATCATATATGTTTATAAAAACAAAATATTTTAAATATATAGCTATAATATTTTCAATACTCTTTTGTATTTCTATTAATATGGATTATATTTTAAAGAAAAATACTGTTACTTTTATAGATGTAGGAGAGGGTGATGCTGCTGTATATAATACATATGATGGCTTTACTGCTGTTATAGATGGCGGTGGTCATTTTATGGATTTTGGGAGTAATACAGCTGTTAATAATGTTATACCTTATCTTGAATATAAACGTATTAAAAATGTTGATATACTTTTTATATCAAATACATTAGAGAAAAATTGTAAAGGTGCAATAGAACTAATAGAAAACTTTGATGTTAGTGCTGTTGTTATGTCAGATTATAATTTTGCAAAAACAGGATTATATACACGTCTTATTGAAAGTATAAATGAAAGAAATATACCATTATATAAAATGTCATCATCAGATATTATAAATATAAATGAAAATATAAATTTTGAAATTTTATATCCTATTACTGAAAGTCATATTTATGATGGCAATGAAATACATGGTTCTATTGTAATTAAACTTAATGATAGAAATAATAGTATACTTTTTACAGGAAATATAAATGAGCAAGATGAAAATATAATTTTGTCAAATAACAATATTAAAGCTGATATTATTAAAATACAAAATAATGGTAATGATAACTCATTTACTGAAAATTTTGTAAAAAATATAGATGTTGAATATGCAATTTCATCTTCAAAAGAAGATATTTCCAATAAGATTAAAAATATACTTGATAAATATGCAATAAAATATTATAATACATCAGTTAATAAAGATATAACAATAAATTTACATAAAGATTATTATAAAATAATACCTGCAATCGAAACGGAGTAATCATATGAAAGAGATACAGAAACAGATAAAATCTAATGATATAAAGAAATGTTATCTTTTTTACGGAACAGAAAATTTCTTAAAAAAGGCATATGAAGAAAGATTAAAAAAAGCAATTATTGACCCTGCTTTTGAAATGATGAATTATATGTGTATTGAAGATAAGAATGTAAGTTTTGAAAAAATATCAGATTTTTGTGAAACAATGCCTTTTTTTAGTGATAAAAAATTACTTATAGTTAGAAATAGTGGATATTTTAAAGGTAATAAAAAATCAGATGATGAAGACGACAACGAAAAAAGTGGTAATACAGATATTAATGCTATTGAAGAATATATAAAAAATCTTCCTGATACTGTATGTGTTATATTTTCTGAAGATGAAATTGATAAAAGAAAAAAAATATATAAAACATTTTCAAAAATAGGTTATATATGTGAATTTAAAACACCAGAAGAAAAAGAAATTATTGATTGGATAATAAAAAGTTTAAAAAAATATAAAATATTAATATCAAGGGCTACTGCTTCATATCTTATTAGAAGTGCAGGTGGAGAACTTGAAAATCTTTCAAGAGAACTTGAAAAACTTGAGTCATACAAAAAGGAAAATGAAGAAGTAACTGTTAAAGATATTGATGATATATGTACAAAATCACTTGAAACAAAAATATTTGACCTTGTTGGTGCAATAGGAAGAAGAAAACCGGAAAAAGCTCTTACAATATATAAAAATCTTATTATGATGAAAGAATATCCTGCAATGATACTTTATATGGTTGTACGTCAGTTTAGACTTATATTACAATGTATGATACTTTATAATGCAGGTGAGGACATGAAAAGTATAGGTACAATGGTAGGTATAAGGGACTTTGTTGTTCGTGAATGTCTTGCACAATCAAAAAACTTTACAGTAAAAGGATTAAAAAAAGCTCTTGAGGAATGTATAGAAATTGATACAAGTATAAAAACAGGTATTATTGATGAAGAAATAGCAGTTGAAACATTAATACTTAAATATAGTATATAAAAATAAGCATCTGTATAAAAACAGATGCTTATTTATTTTTCTTTTTAGACTTTGCTTTTTTTATATATATAGAATCGTATACTTGATTTCTACCTAGTTTATATGCTTTTTTTATTATTTTTTCTTCTTCACAAGTTAATTCTCTGCCAAGTTCTTTTGTAAAATGGTCAATAAGAGCCTTATTATTTATTATACGTTTATCAGATTTTTTACGTATTAAATCCATTATATTGAAAGTATCAAAAGAAATTTTATTAGGTTTTACGATTTTAAATATTTTTGCAGTATAATCAGCATCATTTAATGCATCATGAAATTTGCTTTCGATTTCTATATTAAGTTCTGTAACTGCATTTTTAAGACCTATCGTTTTTCCTGCTTCATAATTAAGATATTTAGTTGCATATGATTGTACATTAATATATTTATTTGTTATAAGTTCAGTATCTATATTATGTACAAGTATGTTTCTATAAAGAGATTTTATATCATCAATACCCCAAGTACATAAAACACTATCTTCATTACCTATAAATTTTAAAAAAGCATTAAAGGCTTCTTTAAAATAACATTTATTTTCTAAATCTTTTTCTGTAATACCTGTTATTTTCTCAACATAAGGGTGAATTCTTTTATAGAATTCCGGTTTTATCATATAATTGAATTTTTCTATAAATTCAAAATTATTATTTAATTTTACTGCACCTATTTGTATTATTTCAAAAGGACATTCAGGATTTAATTCATATGATTTTCCTGTTTTAAAGCTAAAGGGCTGATTAAATTCCAAATCAAGAACTATGTAATTCATAATAGCCTCCAATATTTACTTTTTTACTGTAATAGTATATCATATTTTTATAGAAATAAAAATATTTTTAAAAAGAGGTGTAAAAAATGCGTATTGAATTTACAGATGAACAGAAAAAAAAGGGTATTAATGTATTTGAAATAGAAGAGGACGAACTTATACTTGAAGGTGAGTATATTGAAGGAGAAGGCAAAAATTACATTATTACAGGTATTGCCACAATAGAAGGGGAAAGATACCATGAATTTCAGATTGAATTTGAACTTGTAGAGGAACCTTCATCTTTAAGTGCTGAAGATATTATGGAAACAGAATGGGAATGGTATGATTATCTTTGCTAATAACAAAAAAACCTCCAATATTGGAGGTTTTTTATTATTTTAAAAATTCATTATTTAAAACATCGTTTTCTTTTAATGTATGACCTGTTGAAGGAATAGAAGCTGTTTTATAATATGTTTTATTATCACTTTCAAAATTATTTGCATTTGTAGCAAATGAAATTTTGCTGTTTTTCTTTAATGTGTAAATTTGAATACCTGTTGCATTTTTTGTTGCAGACTCTGGTATAAGAGCTGTATTTACTATTAATGCTTTGTCTTTATCTCTTAATATAAATATATCGCTTTCTTCATCAAATTTTTCCATATAGACAACAGGAGATTTTGAAGAATATGCATTTATAAGTTTTTTACGATTTGTTTTTGTTGCATATGCTGAAAGAGGAATTCTGCTTGCTTTTCCAGACTCATATATAAAAATCATAAATCCTGTATATTCATATATAGGTATCATATAAAGTATTCTTTCATCATCATCAAGACCTAAAAGGTTATTCAAATATTCACCAAGAGTACTTGCTTTTCCATCAGAAATATCATTTGTTTTTAATTTATATACATTACATTTATCAGAGAAAAGTAAAATTTCTGATTTATTTGTTGTTTCTACTTCCTGAATTATTTCGTCGCCTTCTTTTAATTTCTGTTCCCCAGATGAACGAAGTGAAATAAGAGATATTTTTTTGAAATAATTTTCTCTTGTAAGGAAAAGTCTAACACCATAATCTTCTATAAAATCATCTGTTGATATTGTTTGTATTTCATCTGCTTTTATAATTGTTGAAACTCTATCTTTTCCATATTTTTTAGAAACTCTTTTTAACTGCTGACATATTATATTTTTGATTTTCTTTTCGCTGTTTAATGTATTTTCAAGTTCTATTATATCAGAATTTAATGTATCAAGTTCCTGTATTCTTTTAAGTATATATTCTTTATTTATATTTCTAAGTTTTATTTCTGCAATATATTCAGCTTGAATTTTATCAATATTAAATCCTGTCATAAGATTAGGCACAACATCATTTTCAAGTTCTGTATTTCTTATTATAGAAATAGCCTTATCAATATCCATAAGTATTTTTGAAAGACCTTCAAGAAGATGTTTTTTATCGCTTTTCTTTTTAATATCAAAAGCAATTTGATTTCTTATAGAGTCCATTCTAAAAAGTACCCATTCTCTTAAAATAGGTTTTATTCCCAATGTCATAGGGTGACCTTTTATAAGAAGATTAAAGTTACAGCTAAAAGAGTCTTGTAAAGGTGTAAGAGAAAAAAGTTTTTGCATAAGTACATCAGGCTTTGCACTTTTCTTTATATCTATTGCAATTTTAAGACCGTTAAGGTCTGTTTCATCTCTTATATCTGTAATATCTCTTATTTTTCCTGCTTTTATAAGCTGTATTATTTTATCAATAATAGACTCTATATTTGTTGTATAAGGAATTTCATAAACTTCAATACAACTATTTTTTGCATCATATCTATATTTTGAACGAATTTTAAAACTTCCTCGTCCTGTTTCATAAATATTTTTAATATCATTTTCAGAATATATTATTTCTCCACCTGTTGAAAAGTCAGGTGCAAGAAGTGTTTCTGTAATATCACAATTTTCATTTTTTATGTATGCAATAGTTGTATCACATACTTCTTTTAAATTAAAACTACATATTGAACTTGCCATACCTACTGCAATACCTTGATTTGGGTTTATAAGTATATTTGGAAATGTAGTAGGGAGTAATACAGGTTCTTTTTCTGAAGCATCAAAGTTGTCTACAAATTCAACTGTATTTTTATCAATATCAGCAAATACTTCGTTACATATTGGAGAAAGTTTTACTTCTGTATATCTTGCAGCAGCATATGCCATATCTCTAGAATATTGTTTACCAAAGTTTCCTTTTGAGTCAATAAAAGGGTGTAAAAGAGCTCCGTTTCCTTCTGTAAGACGTACCATTGTTTCATATATTGCAGCATCACCATGTGGATTAAGTTTCATAGTGTCACCAACAACAGCAGATGATTTTTTTCTATCACCTGTAAGAAGTCCGGATTTATACATACTGTAAAGTAATTTTCTATGAGAAGGCTTAAATCCGTCGATTTCTGGAATTGCTCTTGATACTATTACACTCATAGCATATGGCATATAGTTTAATTCAAGAGTATCTGTAATTTTTTGTTCTATAATATTTACTGATTGAAAATCATCATCAATTTTTTTCTTAGCCATAGTTAAAAACCTCCTTTCTATTAGCTTATATCACTTAAATCAATATATAAATGACCATATTCTTCTATATATTCTTTTCTGCCCTTAAGGTTTTCACCTAAAAGAAGTTCAAATTTTTCCTGTGTTTTTTCAACAGTATCAGGAGTAACAAGTATAAGACGACGTGTTTTAGGGTTCATTGTTGTTTCCCACATCATTTCTGGCTGATTTTCGCCAAGTCCTTTTGAACGTTGTATTTTATACTTTCCTTTTATTTTTGATAAAATTTGTGTTTTTTCGTTATCAGAATATGCAAAAAATGTATTTTTACCTGCTGTAATTTCATAAAGAGGAGACTCAGCAATATATACTTTTTTCTCTTTTATAAGAGAAGGTACAAGGCGATAAAGCATTGTAAGTATAAGAGTTCTTATTTGGAAACCGTCAACGTCAGCATCAGTACATATTATTACTTTATCCCATTTAAGCTGTGTAATATCAAATGAATTAAGGTCTGAATTATGTTTTGATTTTATTTCTACACCACAGCCTAAAACTTTTAAAAGGTCTGTTATAATACTATTTGCAAATATTTTGTTATAGTCAGCTTTAAGACAGTTAAGTATTTTACCTCTAACAGGCATTATTGCTTGAAATTCTGCATTTCTTCCTAACTTACAAGAGCCAAGAGCAGAATCACCCTCAACAATATAAATTTCTCTTTTTGTAACATCTTTAGAACGACAATTTACAAACTTTTCAACTCTATTATTTATATCTATATTTCCTGTAAGTTTCTTTCTTATACTTACTCTTGTTTTTTCTGCTGTTTCACGACTTCTTTTGTTAGCAAGAACTTGATTAGCTATTTTATCAGCTTCAATTTTATTTTCTATAAAATATACTTCTAACTGATGTTTAAAATAATCAGACATAGCATCTTGTATAAATTTATTTGTTATAGATTTTTTTGTCTGATTTTCATAGCTTGTCATTGTTGAAAATGAATTTATAACAAGTATAAGACTATCTTCTATATCAGAAAATGTAATTTTCTTTTCATCTTTTTTATAAAGACCATTGTTTTTGATGTATTTGTCTATTGCAAAAACAAATGCTGTTTTTACAGCTTTATCCGGTGAACCACCATATTCAAGAAAACTTGAATTGTGATAGTACTCAATAAGGTTTGAGTCGTTATTAAAACAGAAAGCTGTTTGAAATTTTAATTTATATTCTGGTTTATCTTCTCTGTCACGACCAGAAGTTTCAGTTTCATAGTATTGTATATCTGTAAAACCTTTGTCATTATTTATTTCGGATATATAGTCTTTTATACCATTTTCATATACAAATATACTTGTTTCATCTGTATTTTCATCATAAAGTTCAAATGTAAGACCTGCATTTACAATAGCTTGTTTTTTCAATATATCTTTAAAATATGAAATTGGTATATTTATATCAGTAAAAACTTCTTTGTCGGGACGCCATATTATTTCTGTACCAGTTTCTTTTTGACTTGTTTTAGTTTTTGTAAGACCACCTATATTTTCGCCTTTTTCAAAATGAAGTTCATATTTATATCCATCACGAAATACAATAACGTCCATATATTCAGAAGAATATTGTGTTGCACAAGTACCAAGTCCGTTAAGTCCAAGGCTAAATTCGTAGTTTTCACCACTGTTATTACTGTATTTACCACCAGCATAAAGCTCACAAAATACAAGTTCCCAGTTAAATCTTTCTTCTTTTTGATTATAATCAACAGGAATTCCACGACCATAATCTTTTATTGAAATTGAATTATCTTTAAAAACTTTTATATCTATTTTATTTCCAAATCCTTCACGAGCCTCATCTATTGAGTTTGAAAGTATTTCAAAAACAGAATGTTGACAGCCTTCTATACTATCAGAACCAAATATTACAGAAGGGCGAAGACGTACTCTGTCAGCACCTTTTAAAGATGTAATACTTTCGTTATTGTATGAAGAATTTATGTTTTTTTCAGACATGAATAAACACCTACTTAATATATTTATAATTATAGCAAAAAAAAGGAAGCTATTTTTATATAGACCTCCTAATACAATCATTATATAAAAACAGACCGAACATCTGTTACCCTATGTATTTTATCAAATTAATTTTTTTATGTCAATGGATTATAAATTAAGAAATGTGACATATCTTTTATTTTAAAGATATGCCACATATTTTTTATAATTTTTTCTTGAATTTTTTCATATCTTCAACACATTTTATACTATCAGAATTAAGCATAATATTTCCCATATCTTTTTCATCTGATGATATATAAATATTTTTTGCTTCTTCTGAAGAACTTAAAAGGTCATTTGCATTTTTATTATTATTCATTATTATCACCTCAAAATTATTATTTTCTTTTAAATAAAAAAAATACATTTCAGTAACAGTTTTTTAAAATCAACATATATTATAGTAAAGAAAAGGACAAGGAGGTAATGAAATATGTCATGTAGATGTAATAACTGTGGTTGTAATAACAATTCAGATAACAGATTAAGAGAAGCATATGACGCAGGTTTCAGAGCAGGAAAAAGATATGGTTTTGAAGAAGGTTATGCACAGGGTAGAGAATCAGCACAAAATGATGACAGTAATAGTTGCAATGGTTGCAACAACTGTGGCTGTGGTTGCAGATAATATATTTTTAAGGGGAGATGACTATGTCATTAATAAAAATTGCTTTAGATGACGGTCATGGAAATAATACTTCTGGAAAAAGAACTCCTTTATTTGAAGATGGAAGTTTTATGAGAGAAAATGAATTTAATGATTTTGTTGTTAATGTTACAGGAAAAATTCTTGAAAAAAGAGGTATAAATGTAATATATACAGCACCAGAGAAAACGGACACTTCACTTACTACTAGAGTTAAAAGAGCAAATGACCAAAAGGCAGATATATTTGTTAGTGTCCATGCAAATGCTTTTGGTAGTTGGTGGAATGATGCAAACGGTTTTGAAACATTTATATATTCTTTTCAATCTAAAAATTCTTTAAAACTAGCTGAGTATATTCAGAAAGAATGTGTAAAAGCAACAAAATTAAAGGATAGGGGAATAAAAACATCTTCTGATTTATATGTTCTTAATTCTACTAAAATGCCATCTGTTCTTATTGAATGTGGTTTTATGACTAACAAAAAAGAAGCCCAACTTTTAAAAAGTATGTTATATAGATATACTTGTTCAAAAGCTATTTCAAAGGGAATTCTAAAATATTTTAATATGGAATTGGGAGATGGTTATTTGACTATTGAGGAAGCAAAAAAAATAATACAGGAAGCTTGTAAATTTGATGAAAACACTATGAGATACCTTGAGTTTTATAGATTTGCAGATAGTCTTATTATACGACTTGCTGAGGCTATAATATAAATAAAAAAAGAAGTTGTAAATTTTATTTACAACTTCTTTTAATGTTTTTATTATTCTTCTTCTGTTAAAATATGAAGATTATCTAAATAATCGCTTTCAAGAGCAAGTTTCTTTTCTGCTTCTGAAGTGTATTTTTTAACAAGAGTTGTTGATTTCATAACAGCTTGAAGTGTTCCTGCACCAGCAACACAACCGCCAGGACAAGCCATACCTTCAAGAAGGTATCCATCACGTTTTCCTGCTTTAGCCATCATAAGCATTGTTTTACAGTTCTTTAAGCCTTCTGCTGACTCAATAAGAACTTCTTTATCAGGATATTTTTTCTGTATACATTCTTTAACAGCATTTGCAACACCACCACTTACAGCAAATCCACGACCATTTGCAGTACCTTCATTAAATGGTGTATCAGCAACTACATTAGGAAGGTCAATTCCTTTTGCTTCAAACATACCCATTACTTCTTCAAATGTTAATACAAAATCAACATCACTTCTTACACTCTTTCTGCTTGCTTCAAGTTTTTTAGCAGCACAAGGTCCGATAAATACAACTTTTGCATCAGGTTTTTGTTTTTTAATAAGACGTCCTGTAAGTACCATAGGAGTTAATGCCATTGAAATATATGGTTTAAACTGTGGGAAAAGTTTTTTAGCCATTACTGACCATGCAGGACAACAGCTTGTTGCCATAAATGGTTGTTCATTAGGTACTTTTTTAAGGAAGTCTTCAGCTTCTTCAACAGTACAAAGGTCAGCACCTATTGCAACTTCAACAACATCTGCAAAGCCAAGTTCTTTTAATGCAGATTTAACTTTTTCTGGTGTAACAGTAGGTCCAAACTGACCAACAAAAGCAGGAGCAACAGCAGCTATTACTTCTTTACCAGATTTCATTGCATGAATTGTTTGGAAAATCTGTCCTTTATCTACAATAGCACCAAATGGACAGTTTACAAGACACATACCACAAGATACACATTTGTCATAATCAATTTCAGCTCTTCCAAGTTCGTCTGATTTTATAGCGTCCATACCACAGCTTAAAGCACAAGGTCTTTCAAGTTTATTAATAGCATGATAAGGACATACATCTACACATCTACCACATTTAATACATTTATCTTGGTCTATAAGAGATTTTCCGTTTACAATATGTATTGCATCTTTAGGACAAACCTCAACACAAGGGTGAGCAAGACAACCTTGACATGTTGATGTTACTTCTATTTTCTTTTCAGGGCAGGCATTACAAGCAAATTTTATTATGTTTATAAGTGGGTCATCATAATATTTTTCTGCTATTGCACTTTCTTCAATTCCTGTACTAAGAGGAGCATGCTCGTCCATTCTTCTTAAAGGAAGACCTATTCCAAGACGAAGACGTTCTCCTGTTATTGCTCTTTCTAAGAATATTGAATCACGATATTTTGCACGTTCTCCTGGAAGAATTTTATATGGTAATGCTTCTATTTTTTCAGCATAGTTACCACCTTCATATGCAAGTCGTGCTATTTCAGTAAATACTTGTCTACGTATATCTGTTACAGAGTTATAAATTCCTCTCATACTTCCCATATTATTATCACCTCGTAAAAATTATATAAGAAATAAAATAGTCAATCAATGGATATAAATTACAAAAGAAAAAATTATAATCATAAACAAAAAAAAATTATAAATATATAATTTTTTATACATAGTGAAATGAAACTTGTTATTTTTTTAAACTGTATACTGTATTACAAAGACATATGTATTATTTAATAGCCTATATAAAATAGTATAGGCTATTAAAACAAGAAGTATTATACAATTTTTACAGATTACTTACAGCATTTATAGTCTGTATCAATATAATTAGAAATAAAACTTACCTTTAAATTTCTTTCAGAACATAAAGAGTTTTTATTTCCATTAGTATTAAGGTCTTCAGGAAGAACGAATTTAATACATTTTATAATAATATCTTTACAGCTTGGGTAATTATGTGCAGGTATTGTAAGAGCTTTCATACCTCTTTGATATTCATTTCCTTTATCGTCAGTTTCAGTTAAAATAACTGCAAGAGCAACTCTTTTATTAGGACAAACATTTTTTATTGTTACATCAATTTCTGCTATTCTACCAACGGAATTTATTGAAATATCACCCATATCAATAGATATAAAATCCTGACAACTTTCAAATTTTAAATCTTTTGGAGTAGGGCAATTTTCAGGTTTTATAATAGGATTGCAATTTACAAAAACTGATGGGTTGTCAAACAACACAATATTTTTTTCATTATCTGTATAACTACTTGAAGCACTTATTTTTTTTGTTCCTGTTGTATTTGAAATGTTTTTAATAAAAAATTCTAATAAAGCACCTTCATCTGCTGTTACACCAAGTTCTTCAATATCCCAAGTAAGAGTATTTATATTTGTCATTTTTACAACACCTTTTGAAGGTGTAAGAATTTCTGTAATAATAAAATCAGAATTTATAACTTCATTAATTGAAATATTTGTAGCTCCTGTTTTAGTTATATTTTCAGCTAGTTCAGTAAATAAATTTTCAAGTTCTGTTACAAGTGGTGTAATTGCAACATGTGTATCATAATGAGCAGAAGCCAAAGAATTTAATGTTTTTTCATCAATTCTGTCACCACCAGAAAGACCTATACAATAAATAGTTATTCCATTAGCTTTTGCTTGATTTGTTACATCAATTGGTGAATTTCCTAATGTTGTTTTTCCATCTGTAAACATTAGTATAATTTTATTATTTGTGGATAAAGCATCAAAGCTTTCTATTGCTTTTTGAAATGCTTCGGCATGATTTGTTAATCCTCCAGAAGTAAGTTTATCTATTGTAGCTTTTAAATTCAAAACAGAGTCTGAGAGTGGTGCATCTAAAGTAGCATTATTAGAAAAACTTACAATTCCAATGCGACTACCAGAATTTATAGTGTTTGTTAAAGTATTATTTGTAGCATTTTTAATAACATCAATAAATGCTTTTGCGGCAATTTTAAGACTTTCAAAAGCAGGTTCTTGCATACTTCCAGATTTATCAAGTATAAGAATTATATCTGATGGATTTGAAATTATATTAGGAGAAGTAGAAGACCTATTGAAACTTTTAATATTTCATCACATAAAATTTCAGATTTACTAATTTTTTTATTTGATGTAGTTATACCCATGTTTCCCTCCGAAAATATATTTTTAATATATACTATGGAAAATAGGACAAATATGTTACTTTGATATAAAAAAGGGGATTGCATATAATTATGCAATCCCTTTTATTAAAAGTTATATGGTTTTTAATAAATTATTTGAAGTATCTGTTGTAAAGACCAGCAAATGCTTTACCATGTCTAGCTTCGTCTCTAGCCATTTCGTGAACTGTGTCATGGATAGCGTCAAGGTTAGCAGCTTTTGCTCTCTTAGCAAGGTCAAATTTACCTTCTGTTGCACCGTTTTCAGCAGCAATACGAAGTTCAAGATTTTTCTTTGTAGAATCTGTGATAACTTCTCCTAATAATTCAGCGAATTTAGCAGCATGTTCTGCTTCTTCCCAAGCAGCTTTTTCATAGTATAAACCTACTTCTGGGTATCCTTCTCTGTGAGCTACACGAGCCATAGCAAGGTACATACCAACTTCTGTACATTCACCTTCAAAGTTAGCTCTTAAGTCAGCCATAATATCTTCGCTTGAACCCTGAGCAACACCTACAACGTGTTCAGCAGCCCATGTTAATTCTCCAGCCTGTTCTTTGAATTTATCAGCACCTACGCCACAAACTGGACATTTTTCTGGAGCGCTATCTCCTTCATGTACATAACCACAAACTGAACAAACAAATTTTTTCATAATTAATTTCCTCCCTAAAATATATATTTGATAATTCAATAAAATTAAATTGTTGTTATCTGATAATGATTATAAATTAGAAAAGATTATTTGTCAATACTTTTTTTAAAAATTTTTAGCTTTGAAATAGATGTTGAAAAAGGTTATAATTTAGTATAATAAATTTAAAAAAAGTAAGGAATGATGTAATGTTAAATTTTGAAAAAGGCAATATATACTATGGATTTGAACTTCAAAAAATTCAAAATATCAAAGATATAAATTCTTGTATATATTTATTCTACCACAAAAAAAGCGGTAGTAGGTTAATATATATGTTAAATAATGATAAAAATAGAGTTTTTTTTATAACATTTAAAACACCACCTGAAAATCATAAAGGTACAGCCCATATAATGGAACATTCTGTACTTTGTGGTTCAAAAAAATACCCTGTTAAAGACCCATTTAATGAATTAGCAAAAGGTTCTCTTAATACATATTTGAATGCACTTACATATGCAGATAAAACTGTTTATCCAATAGGAAGCACAAATATATATGATTTTGAAAATCTTATGAATGTATATCTTGATGCAGTATTTAATACTCTTATATACGAAAGAAAAGAGATTTTTCTTCAAGAGGGTTGGCATTATGAATTAAATGAAGATAATACCAGATTAAAATATACAGGCGTAGTATATAACGAAATGAAGGGGGCTTTTTCTGACCCTGAAAGAATACTTTCAAATGTAATATCAAAAAGTCTTTTTAAAAATTCAGCATATAAATATGAGTCAGGTGGTGACCCTGAATATATAACTGACTTAACATATGATGAATTTTTAGATTTTCATAGAAAATATTATCACCCTTCAAATTCATATATATACCTTTATGGTGATATGGATATAGAAAAATATCTTAAAAAAATTGATGAAGAATATCTTTCAAAATATAATAAAATTGATATTGATAATAATATTGAATGTGATACTTTTAATGAAGAAAATAATTTTTCAGAAACTTATTCCGCTCAGTCTGATGATGAAGGTACATACTTTGCATATAATATAGTAACAGGAAAATCAAATGACCCAATTCATATGACTGCTATAAACATACTTTCATATATTCTTTTTGAAACAGAAGGCTCTACAATAAAAAGAAAAATTATAGATAGTGGAATTGCAGAAGACGTTGAAAGTTGGTATGACTCATCAACATATCAAACAGTTTTAAGTATTATAGGTAAGAACTGTGATGTTACAAAAAAAGATGAGTTTAAAAATATAATAAATAGCGAACTTGAAAGAATAGTAAAAGATGGTATTGATAAAGATATTTTAAAATCAAGTATAAATGTTTTTGATTTTCACGCACGAGAAGAAAATTATGGATACAAACCAAAAGGGCTTGCCTATGGTCTTAAAATATTAAAAAGTTGGCTTCACGGTTTTGATAATTTTGAAATTGTTGAAAGTAGAAGTTATATACAAAAAATACGTGAGTTATCTGAAGAAGGCTATCTTGAAAGTGTTATAAAAGAATGTCTTATTAATAATAATCATAAATCAATGGTCGTTTTATTACCGGAGGCAGGTAAACAGCTTAAAGCTGATAAAGAAATAGAACAAAAACTCCAAAATATTCTTAATAGTATGTCTAAAGAAGACATAAACAATATAATAGAAGAAAATAAATCTTTAAGAGAATATCAAAACAAAATTGAAACAAAAGAGGATTTAGAAACAATACCTGTTATTAGTATAGACCAAATTGCAAAAGAAGCTGAAAAAATAAATAATAAATTAATAGAAACAAAACAAAGTAAAGTAGTATTTACACCATATAATACAAATGGAATATTATATACACAAATAGCATTTGATACCAGAAGTGTCCCAACTCATCTTATAAGTTATGGTGGGCTTATAGCAAGTCTTATGGGAAGAATGGGTACTAAAAAGTACGATTTTAAAAGACTTCCAACAGAAATAAATATGTATACAGGTGATGTTTCTTTAAGTTTTGATATTTTTAGTCGTTCAGATAATGATTATACCCCAACGATTTCTTTAAATGGTAAAGTACTTGAAGAAAATACAGAAAAAATGTTTGAGATATTTGAAGAAATAATATTTAATACTGTATTTGAAAATAAAGATGATTTTAGAAATATTATAAAATCTGAAAAACTTGATATGGAAGATAAAATATTAAATAGTACACATATTATTTCAAGCATAAAATCACTTTCTCATTTTTCTGAAAACTCTGCTTATAATGATAAAACATCAGGTATGGCATATTATGAATTTCTTTGTGATATTGAAAAAAGAATGGAATGTGAATTTGATGAAATAGTAAAAAATATATATGAAACATATAAGTATATATTCAATAAAGAAAATGTTATTGGTGCATTAGAAACAGAAGAAAAATATGTTGATAAATTCATAAACTGTTTTGATAAATTCACTGAAAAATTATCTGATAATACATACGAAAAATTAAAACCTGATTTTGATTATTCAATAAATAGCGAAGCTATAATAACAAATGGTAAAGTTGTTTATGATAGTAAGGCATTTAATTATAAAAAATTAGGTTATGAATATTCCGGATATATGAGTGTACTTAAAAATATTATAAATTTAGAGTATTTATGGAATGTTGTAAGAATACAGGGTGGGGCATATGGTAGCAGTTGTCAAATACTTAGAAATGGTAATATATACTTATATTCTTATAGAGACCCTAATGTTAAAGAAACGCTTTATGCTTTTGATAATATAGGTAAATTTATAGAAAATTTTGATGTAGATGAGAGAGAAATGAAAAAGTATATTATAGGGACAATAAATAGCTATGATAGACCAAAATCTATGTCAGAAAGAGCAGATATGTCATTTGCTGCTTATATGTGCAACGTTTCAAATGAGTTTAGACAGAAAGAAAGAGAAGAAATACTTTCAGCAAATATTGAAAATATTGTAAAATATAAAGAATTATTTAATAAAATTATTGAAAATGGCAGTATATGTGTTATTGGAAATGAATTAAAAATAAAAGAAAATGAAAATATTTTTGAAAAAATTACACATATGTAAAAATATAACCTAAAAAAATATATTATAATAAAAATTTTTATATGGACTGACGAAGTAGGTCTATATATGGCATTTTTATTGACTTTTTTTAGGCTCTATGTTAAAAATATATTATAGAAAATTGGAAAATCCAATCAGTAATCAAAGTTAAAAACAGATTTCGAAAGAGGTCTGTTTTGCTTTTTTTATACATATTGTAATAAAACAACACATACAAGGAGGATATAAAAAATGGGTCTTAATTACAAAGATGCAGGTGTTGATGTTGAAGCTGGATACAAATCAGTAAAACTTATGGGTGAACATGTAAAAAGCACTTTTAGAAAAGAGGTTTTAAGTGATATAGGAGGTTTCGGAGGTCTGTTCTCTTTAGCACAGATGAAAATGGAAGAACCTGTTCTTATATCTGGTACAGATGGTGTAGGTACAAAACTCAAACTTGCTTTTGTACAGGACAAGCATAATACAGTAGGTATAGACTGTGTTGCTATGTGTGTTAATGATATAATTTGTAATGGTGCAGAACCACTCTTTTTCCTTGATTATATTGCATGTGGAAAAAATACTCCAGAAAAAATAGCTGATATTGTAAGCGGTGTTGCTGAAGGCTGCCGTCAATCTGGTTGTGCTCTTATTGGTGGGGAAACTGCGGAAATGCCAGGTTTCTATCCAGAAGATGAATATGATATGGCAGGATTTGCTGTTGGTATTGTTGACAAAAAAAATATGATTACTGGTGAAAATATCAAAGAAGGCGATGTTATTATCGGACTTCCATCAAGTGGTATACATAGTAATGGTTACTCACTTGTAAGAAAAATATTTAATATTACAGAGGAAAGCTGTAAAGAATATAATGAAAAACTCGGAGAAACTCTCGGAGAAGCACTTCTTAAACCTACTAAAATCTACGTTAAAGAAATTCTCGAACTTGTAAAAAATGTTGAAATCAAAGGTATAAGCAATATTACAGGTGGAGGATTTATTGAAAATATTCCAAGATGTATTCCAAAAAATAAAAATTTATGTGCTACAATTGAAGAAGGAACATGGCCTGTTCTTCCTGTTTTCGAGCTTATGCAGGAACTTGGTGAAGTTGAAAGAATGAGTATGTACAATACTTTTAATATGGGTATTGGTATGGTTCTTGTTGTTGCTCCTGAAAATGTTTCAAAAGTTATGGAAATTGTTGAAGGTATGAATGATAAAGCTTATGTTATAGGTAAAATAACATCAAATGAAAAAGAGGTAGAAATATGCTTAAAATAGGAGTTCTTGTTTCAGGTGGAGGCACAAATTTTCAGGCAATAGTTGATAGTATTGAAAGTGGTTATATAAAAAATGCCCAAATAGTTACTCTTATAAGCAGTAATCCGAATGCTTATGCTCTTGAAAGAGCTAAAAAGCATAACATAGAAGGAGTATGCATAAGAAAAAAGGACTTTGAAAACAGTTCTCTTTACGAAAAAGCACTTATTGAACATTTTGAAAGTAGGGGAGTAGGTCTTGTTATAATGGCAGGATTTATGGTTGTTATTGGTCCTGACTTTATAAATGCTTTCAGAAATAAAATAATTAATATTCACCCTTCTTTAATACCTTCTTTCTGTGGAAATGGGTTCTATGGCTTAAAAGTACATGAAGCTGCTCTTGAAAAAGGAGTTAAAGTTACAGGAGCAACTGTTCATTTTGTTACAGAAGAAACAGATGCAGGTCCTATAATACTTCAAAAAGCGGTTTATATAAATGATGATGATACTCCTGAAAGTCTTCAAAAAAGAGTTATGGAAGAGGCTGAATGGGAGATATTCCCTGAGGCAATAAGACTTTTTGCAGAAGGAAAAATTGAAATTGTTGGTAATAATGTAAGGAGGATTTAATATATGAAAGTTCTTGTAGTAGGAAGCGGCGGACGTGAACATGCCATTGTTTGGTCACTTAAAAAAAATGCTAATATTGAAAAAATATATTGTGCACCAGGTAATGCAGGAATAGGACTTGATGCTGAGTGTGTTCCTATTGGTGCTATGGAATTTGATAAACTTGTTGATTTTGCAAAAAAAGAAAATATAGATTTTACAATAATAGGTATGGACGACCCTCTTGTTGGTGGTGTTGTTGATGCATTTGAAAAAGAAGGTTTAAGAGTTTTCGGTCCAAGAAAAAATGCTGCTATAATTGAAGGTAGTAAGGCTTTTTCTAAAGACCTTATGAAAAAATATGGAATACCTACTGCTAAATATGAGTCATTTACAGATTATGAAGAAGCTAAAAAATATCTTGATAGTCAAGAAATGCCTATTGTTATAAAAGCAGATGGTCTTGCTCTTGGAAAAGGTGTTTTAATCTGTATGACAAGAGAAGAAGCAGAAGAAGGACTTAAGGAAATAATGCTTGATAAAAAATTCGGTTCTGCTGGAAATGCAGTTGTAATAGAAGAGTTTTTACAAGGTCCAGAAGTTTCTGTGCTTTCATTCTGTGACGGTAAAACAGTTGTGCCTATGGTAAGTGCTCAAGACCATAAAAGAGCTTTAGACGGAGACAAAGGACTTAATACAGGTGGTATGGGTACATTCTCACCAAGTGTTTTCTATACAGAAGAAATGAATGAAGAATGTATGAAAACAATATTCCAGCCTACTGTTGATGCTATGGCAAAAGAAGGACGTCCTTTTGTTGGTATACTTTATTTTGGACTTATGCTTACAAAAGATGGTATGAAAGTTATAGAATATAATGCACGTTTTGGTGACCCTGAAACACAAGTTGTTCTTCCAAGACTTAAAACAGACCTTCTTGAAATTATGGAGGCTTGTGTTGATGGAAAACTTGCTGATATGAATATAGAATGGTATGATAATGCTGCTGTATGTGTTGTTCTTGCAAGTGGCGGATACCCTGTTGAATATGAAAAAGGCTTTGAGATAAAAGGGCTTGATGAAATTAAAAAATATAATAATATAGTTGTATTCCATGCAGGTACAGCAGAAAAAGACGGAAAACTTGTTACAAATGGTGGACGTGTTTTAGGAATTACAGGTATAGGTGATAATATTAACGAAGCTATAAAAACAGCCTATGAAGGTGTTGAAATTGTAGACTTTGATAAAAAACATTTCCGCACAGATATTGGAAGAAAAGAATATAAACTTTAATAATTTTAAGCTGATATCTTTTATGGTGTCAGCTTTTTGTTTAAAACAGGTGAATATTTATGATTAAAAAAGCTGATTTTAATATTATAAATATTGATGATATTATGAATATATGGCTTAAATCAAATATTTATGTTCATAATTTCATAAATAAAAAATATTGGTATGATAATTTTGAATTTGTAAAAAAATGCATATTAAATTCAGAAGTATATATTTATTATGAAGACAATATTGTAAAATCATTTGTAGGTGTTGATTGTGGATATATTGCTGGTATATTTACAGATGATATTTTTAGGGGAAAAGGAATAGGAACAGAACTTATTAAATATTTAAAAAATATTTATGATACACTTGAACTTAATGTTTATGAAAAAAATCAAAAAGCTTTAAATTTTTATATTAAAAATGATTTTTATATTAAAGAAAAAAGTTTTGATAAAAATACAAATGAATATGAATATAAAATGGAATGGAAAAGAGCGTGATATTATGAAAGAAAGAATTAAAAAACAATTAGAATTTATATATGAAATAGACAAGGCAAAAAATATATTCCGCCAGACATATGTTTCAAATTGTGAGAGAACTGAAAATGATGCAGAACATTCTTGGCATTTGGCAATAATGGCTTTTGTACTTTCTGAATATGTTGGAGATGATGTAGATGTATTAAAAACTATTAAAATGGTACTTATGCATGATTTAGTTGAAATATATGCAGGTGATACATATTGTTATGATGTAGAAGCTAATATGGATAAAGAAGAAAGAGAGAAAAAAGCAGCAGAAAAAATATATGGGCTTTTACCTAAAGACCAGTATGATGAATATAAAAGTTTATGGGAAGAATTTGAAAAAGTAGAAACAAAAGAAGCTAAATTTGCTGCTATGCTTGATAGAATACAGCCTATAATGCTTAATTATGGTACAGAGGGCAGAGCATGGAAAGAACATGGCATATATCGTGACCAAGTCGAAAAAAGAAATAAAGTTGTATTTGATGGTCCAAAAGAGTTTTCAGAAATTTTAACAGCTATACTTGATTTAGCAGTTGAAAAAGGCTATCTTAAAACAAGATAAAGTAAAAAGGTGTTCCATATAGGAACACCTTTTTAGGTTGTAGGAATGTTATTAAATTAAAATTTTATTATAAGAAGGTTTTTGTTAATTTAATTATTTTGCTATATAATCTGATAATTTGTTAAATAAGTGTTTTGAATTAACACCGTCTTCAACTACTAAATCAATCTGTTCATTAAAATCAAGAGTAAGTAATCCGAGTATTGATTTTGCATCAACCATTGTTGACTTACTATGAAGCCATACATCATAATTACAATCGGAAGCTGCCTGATTTATAGCTTTTATATCATCTAAGCCTTTTATATTGATTTTCTTAATCATAATCAATCCTCCTTTATATATTTTTATATATAAATTTTAATTAGTAAGCTTTGTTCTTTACAATG
This sequence comes from uncultured Clostridia bacterium, assembly GCA_944379995.1. GTDB lineage: Bacteria > Bacillota > Clostridia > Lachnospirales > Anaerotignaceae > Fimicola. Next base: position 10,073 of record CALWGF010000003.1, on the reverse strand, counting down.
ATTATTATATCATAAAAAAATAAAAAGAAAAGGGTTTTTGTTATAATTTTTGATTTGATAATTAATTATTAGTTAAAAAATAAATAAAAGAGTTGTATATTATTAAACATAAATTGAAAAATATAAACATAAAAATGCTAATTTTTTAATAAAGTTAACATAAATAATGTTAAAACTATATTTCTAAAATACAAAAACTGGATATAAAGTAGGTATATTTAACGAAAATATAAAATAAAATTAATTGTAATAATTTTATAAAAAATAAGACTGATTTTTGTGCAATGTAATTAAAAAAGAGGTCTTATTATATAATTAGACCTCTTTTTGAAAATAATATTAATTTTTTTTAGGTGGTCTTGGACCATAGAACTGGTAGTAATCTGTTTTAATTCTACCATTAAAAAGTTTTCTTTTTGCATCAGCTTTTCTTCCGAAAAGTTTTTCAAAATATTCCATAGAAGTTATAAGATATGTTGACCAAGTTGTATTTTCAGCCATTATTCTTCCTAATGCTCTGTAAATATTTTCTACTTCTTTAAGTTCTCCAAGACGTTCGCCATATGGTGGATTTGTTATAAGCACACCATAATCTCCCATAAGTGTTGTTTCTTCACAAGGTTTTACTTCGAATGTTATACAGTCATCAACACCAGCTTTTATAGCATTTTCTTTTGCTACTTCTATTGCTTCAGGGTCAATGTCAGTTCCATAAATTTTAAGTTCTGTGTCATAATCTATTGCTTTATATGCGTCAATTCTTGCTTGTTTCCAAAGAGCAGGGTCAATTCTTTCCCATTCTTCGGAAGCAAATTTTCTGTTTAAACCAGGTGCTATATTTCTTCCTATAAGAGCAGCTTCAATAGGAATTGTTCCAGAACCACAGAATGGGTCAAGAAGTATTCTGTCTTTTCTCCAATAGCTTAATTGTACCATTGCAGCAGCAAGTGACTCTTTTAGAGGTGCTGTCATAGCATCGGCACGATAACCTCTTTTGTGAAGACTTGAACCAGATGTATCTATTGCAAGAGTAACCATATCTTTAAGTATTGCAACTTGTATTTTATATTCTGCTCCTGTTTCATCAAACCAGTCAACTTTATATTTTTGTTTAAGTTTTTCAACAACAGCTTTTTTAACTATTGCCTGACAGTCTGAAACGCTGAAAAGCGTTGATTTTACTGATTTACCTACAACAGTGAATTTTCCGTCAACAGGTATCCAGTCACCCCAAGGAAGAGCCTTTGTTTTTTCAAAAAGTTCATCAAAAGTAACTGCCTTAAATTCACCCATTTTTATCCAAACACGTCCAGCACAACGAAGCCACATATTAGCTTTAACTATTGTACTTTCATCACCTGTAAATTCAACTTTTCCGTCAGATGCCTTTATGTCATCAAAACCAAGAGATATAAGTTCTCTTTTAACAACGGCTTCAAGCCCAAATGTTGTTGTTGCTATAAGATTTATTTTTTCCATAAAATTTCTCCATTACTTATTTTATTTGCAATTATTATATCAAAAAAAGTTGATTTTTCATACACATAATTATTATACTTGAAAAAAATAATGTTTAAATGTATAGTATTTATTGATTGAGTGATTATATTTAAAGAATGGAGAGTATTAATGTACAAATTATTAAAAACATGTGGTAGAGCAAAAAGAGGTGAGTTCCATACTCCTCATGGTGTAATACAGACACCTGTTTTTATGAATGTTGGAACTCTTGCAGCCATAAAAGGAGCACTTTCAACTGAAGATTTAGAAAAAATCAAATGTCAAGTTGAACTTTCAAACACATATCATCTTCATTTAAGACCAGGAGATGAAGTTGTAAAAAAACTTGGTGGTCTTCATAAATTTATGGTTTGGGATAAACCTATACTTACTGATTCTGGTGGATTTCAGGTTTTTTCACTTACTTCTTTAAGAAAAATAACAGAAGAGGGTGTATATTTTAATTCCCATATAGATGGAAGAAAAATATTTATGGGACCAGAAGAAAGTATGAGAATACAGTCAAATCTTGCTTCAACAATAGCTATGGCTTTTGATGAATGTATTGGAATACCTGCTGAAAGAAATTATGTTGAACAATCTGTTGCAAGAACAACAAGATGGCTTGCTCGTTCAAAAGCTGAAATACAAAGACTTAACAGCCTTGATGATACAATAAATAAAAAACAGATGCTTTTTGGTATAAACCAAGGTGCTATATATTCTGATATAAGAATTGAACATGCAAAAGTTATATCAGAAATGGATTTAGATGGATATGCTATTGGTGGTCTTGCCGTTGGTGAAACACATGAAGAAATGTATCATATACTTGAAGAAGTTGTGCCATATCTTCCACAGAATAAACCTACATATCTTATGGGTGTAGGTACACCGGAAAATATACTTGAAGCAGTTGAAAGAGGTGTTGACTTCTTCGATTGTGTTCTTCCAGCAAGAAATGGTCGACATGCTAACGTATATACTAATAAAGGCAAACTTAATCTTATGAATGCAAAATATGAGCTTGATGATACACCTATTGATGAAACATGTACATGTCCAACTTGTCAAAGATATACAAAAGCTTATATTCGTCATCTTTTCAAAGCAAAAGAAATGCTTGCTATGCGTCTTTGTGTTATGCATAATCTTCATTTCTTCAATACAATGATGGAAGAAATAAGAGAAGCAATAGAACAAGATAGGTTTGTTGAATATAAAAAAGCTAAACTTGAAGGCTTTAAGGAAAATAGTAAATAATTAAATATGCTAAAATATGTTTGACTATTGTAAACGATTTTAATATAATTTATTTACTATGCTTTATTATTCAAAGAATAATAAATTGAAAAGGAGAGAATATTAATGAGTAATTTTATGTGTTTACTTAATGCAACAAGTTCCGTAGTTGGAAGTGGAGCTTCTACAAGTGGAGCAGCAGAAAATACAGCACAAGCAGCAGGTGGATTTTTCTCAAATCCTGTTATGGTTGTTGTTATATATTGTGTTGTTATTTTTGGTGTTTTCTATTTATTTTCTGTAAAACCACAAAAGAAAAGAGAAGCAGAAGCAGAAGCTATGCGTTCAGTAATTAAAGTTGGTGACCCAGTTTTATTAAATAATGGTATGTTTGGAACAGTAGCTGATATAACAGCTGAATGTTTTGTTATTGAATTTGGTACAAATAAAGGTATTCGTATACCTGTACTTAAACAGGAAGTTGCTCTTGTTAGAGAACCAAATCTTTCAAACAAAGAGGCTGAGCCTGTTGTTGAAGAAAAACCTAAAAAATCATTATTCGGTTTTGGTAAAAAAGAAGATAAATAAAAATAAAAAAACCACAGATTATTCTGTGGTTTTTATTTTTATAATTTTTAAATATGTTTTGTTGTCCAAGTTTCACAATTCCATACATCTGTTGCAAGACCGTCATAAAATTCAGGTTCATGACATATAAGAAGTATACTTCCTTTATATGCTTTTAAAGCTCTTTTAAGTTCATCTTTTGCATCAACATCAAGATGGTTTGTAGGCTCGTCTAAAAGAAGTATGTTACTTTCTCTATTTATAAGTTTACAAAGTCGTACTTTTGCTTGTTCTCCACCACTTAATACTTTTACCATACTTTCAATATGTTTTGTAGTAAGTCCACATTTTGCAAGAGCAGAACGAACTTCATACTGATTAAATGAAGGAAACTCTGCCCATATTTCATCTATACAGCTTATATTATTTTCATATTTCTTTTCTTGTTCAAAATATCCTATACTTAAATAGTCGCCAAGTTCAACTTTTCCTGAAAGAGGTGGTATAAGCCCTAATATACTTTTTAAAAGTGTTGTTTTACCAATACCATTTGCACCTGTAAGAACTATTTTCTGTCCTCTTTCCATTTCAAGATTTAATGGTTTTGAAAGTGGTTCATCATATCCTATTACAAGGTCTTCTGTTTTAAATATATATCTACTTGAAGCTCTTGCTTCTTTGAAGTTAAATTCTGGCTTTGGTTTTTCTTTTGCAAGTTCTATTATTTCCATTTTATCAAGTTTTTTCTGTCTTGACATAGCCATATTTCTTGTTGAAACTCTTGCTTTATTTCTTGCAACAAAATCTTTAAGTTCATCAATTTCTTGCTGCTGTCTTTTATATGCTGCTTCAAGCTGTGCTTTTTTCATTGCATATATTTCTTGGAATTTATCATAATCTCCAACATACCTATTTATTTCTTGATTTTCAACATGATATATAAGATTTATAACACTATTAAGGAATGGTATATCATGAGATATAAGTATAAAAGCGTTTTCATAATCAATAAGGTATCTTTTAAGCCATTCTATATGCTGAACATCAAGATAGTTTGTAGGCTCGTCTAAAAGAAGTATATCAGGCTTTTCAAGAAGAAGTTTTCCCAAAAGTACTTTTGTTCTTTGCCCACCACTAAGCTCTGTAACATCTTTATCAAAACCAATATCTTCAAGACCAAGGGCACGACCAACTTCATCAACTTTTGCATCTATAATATAAAAATCGTGAGAGTCAAGTAAATCTTGTATTGTGCCTGTTTCTTCCATAAGAGTTTCAAGCTCCTCAGGAGTAGCATCACCCATTTTTCCATACATTTCATTCATACTTGCTTCCATATCAAAAAGGTATGAAAAAGCAGATTTAAGAACATCTCTTATAGTCATACCTTTTTCAAGAACTGTATGCTGGTCAAGATAACCTACACGTACATTTTTTGCCCATTCTATTTTTCCCTCATCAGGTTGAAGTTTACCTGTTACAATATTCATAAATGTAGATTTACCTTCGCCATTTGCACCTATAAATCCAACATGTTCGCCTTTTAAAAGACGAAATGATACATTATTAAAAATAGCTCTATCACCAAATCCATGACTTAAATTTGTTACATTTAAAATACTCATTTCAAAACTCCTTATAAAATATAGTTGCTCTGTTGAGTGTACACTAAAAATACTATGTTTTCAAGAAAAAATAATTATTTTATTTATTGTATAAAAACATATTTATATTGTGTTTTAAATTGAGTATTAAAGTATTTTGAATACAATATATTATTTGTAAAATGTTTATTGTGCAAAACTTATAATTTTATAGGTCATAAATTGTATTTATTATTGAATTAGAATTATAATGTAAAAAAATAAATTATAATATAGAAAAATATTTAAAAATGTTGTATGCTAATTATAAGTATCTATTATTAATTTTATATAAATTTGATATAGATGCATAGATATATTGTAATTGGTGTGATTATATGTGTCATTATCAATAAGTACAAAAGGAGAGAAAATAAATTATGGTTATTAATGTTTGTATTGGAAGTGCATGTCATTTAAAAGGCTCTTATGACATAATAAAGATTTTTGAAAAACTTATATCTGAAAATGATATGACTGAAAAAGTAGATGTAAAAGCAAGTTTTTGTCTTGGAAATTGTGTAGGTGCTGTTTCTGTAAGATTTGATGAAAAAATTTATTCTGTACAGCCAGAAACAGCAGAGGAATTCTTTAATAGTATTGTGAGGAAGAAGGTGTGCTGATGAAATTATTTAATTTCACAGCAGAGCATTGTAAAAATTGTTATAAATGTGTAAGAAGTTGTCCTGTTAAGGCTATAAGGTTTGATAATAATATAGCTGTTATTGATGAAGAAAAATGTATTGCTTGTGGTCAATGTTTTGTCACTTGTCCAAAACATGCAAGAAATATGGATAATGATATTTCTATTGTTAAGGATAAAATAAAGTCAGGAATAAATGTTGTTGCTTGTATTGACCCTTCATATATAGGTGTTTTTGATGAACCAGAAAAATTTATATCTGCATTAAAAAAACTTGGATTTAGTAAAATATGTGAAATAGGTGTAGGAGCAGAGGCTTGTATAAAAGAATATACTAAATATATTGAGAATAATCCAGATGTTAAATATATTATAAACAGCAGTTGTCCTTCTGTTAATATGTTTATAGAAAAATATTATCCAAAACTTACAAAGTATCTTATGCCTGTTGTAATTCCTATTGAAGCAGTCGGAAAGGCTATAAAACAACAAGAACCAGATGCATATACAGTATATATAGGACCATGTATGAGTAAAAAAGCTCTTACGTATCCGTTTTTAGATGATGCACCTGTAAATGCTCATATTACATTTGTTGAAATTATGAGAATGTTTAAACATAGTTTTATAGATATGGATACTATGGAACCGTCTGTACCAGATATAACTCCTAATAGTTGTGGTGATAATTATTCAATATCAGGTGATATGTGGGTAGGACTTCAAGAAGTTATAGAAAAAAATGGATATGATATGTTAAAAGTAAATGGATTAGACCATGTTAAAAATTTATTTGAGTCTATTGAAAATGGCTCTATAAGACGTGCGTATATAGGTATTTCTGCTTGTTATGAGTCTTGTATAAATGGTCCGTTTATGCCTAGTGACTTTGATAATTTATTTTTACGTAAACAGAAAATGAGATTTTTTGCTAAAAAAGGTTGGAATATAAATAAAAGCAATATTGACTGGAGTAAAATAGATTTAAAAGCTGATTATAAACCAAATCCTGTAATACGTGAAAAAGCACCTGATGAAGAAATAATAAAAATATTAAAAAGAATGGGTAAATATTCAAAAGCAGATGAACTTGATTGTGGTGCTTGTGGATATGATAGTTGTAGAAAAAAAGCACAAGCTGTTTATGAGGGTATGTCAACAACAGATATGTGTATGCCTTATATGCGTATAAAGGCAGAAAATATTAATGGTACAATATTCTTTAATTCTAGAAATGTGATAATTGTACTTAATAGACATCTTAAAGTTGTTAATTTTAATCCTGCTGCTGAAAAAGTATTTGGAGTATCTGCAAATGAAATAGTAGGAAAGAGTATTGAAGATATTATTCCTGCTGATAATATTTTAAAGTGTATTAAAGATGAAAATGACATAATAAGTAAAAAAGTTAAACTTGAAAATTATGATAAAGTTGTACTTCAAAATATTATATACATAAAAGAGCAAAACGAAATACTTATAACAATGCAGGATATAACTCAAGATGAAAAACGAAAAGCTGAAATGGCACTTCTTAAAAAGCAAACTGTAAAGACAACAAATGAGGTTATAGAAAAGCAGATGAGAGTTGCACAGCTTATAGCAAGTCTTATGGGCGAAACTACTGCTGAAACAAAAGTTGCTCTTACAAAACTTAGAGATGTTGTTATAAAAGAGGGTGATTAATTTTGTTTTTTATTGATACAGCCTATAACAGTATTATAAAGCATAATGAGGAACTTTGTGGTGACCATGTTGAACAAGTAAATTTACCAGATAGTAAAATACTTGTTTTGTCTGACGGTTTGGGAAGTGGTGTAAAAGCAAATATACTTGCTACGTTAACATCTAAAATAGCTGCAACAATGCTTAAAGAGGGTGCAAGTCTTGAGGATACAATAGATACAATAGTTCATACATTGCCTGTATGTTCTGAAAGAAAACTTGCATATTCTACATTTACAATTATAAAGGTTTATAATGATGGAAATGTTTATGCAGCCGAGTTTGATAATCCTTCAATATTTCTTATTAAAAATGGTGAAAGTAAAGAAATTCATAAGGTTAAAAGAGTAATAAATGATAAAATAATTTATGAAAGTAATTTTACCATTGATGAAGAAAGTATGATAGTAGCTGTAAGTGATGGTGTTGTACATGCTGGTGTTGGAAAAAGTCTTAATCTTGGTTGGCAAAGAGAAAATGTTGAAAATTATCTTAAAGAAATATCTAAAAATAATGTTTCAACAAAGGCTACAATAAGATATGTATTAAATCAATGTAATACATATTATGAAGGCGAAGCTGGAGATGATACAACGGTACTTGCTGTAAAAATAAGAAAACAAAATACAATAAACCTTTTTACAGGACCGCCAAAAAATCCAGAAGAAGATTTTTCTGTTGTAAATGAAATACTTGCAGCTGAAGGAAAAGTTGTTGTTTGTGGAGGAACAACAGCTAATATAATGGCAAGAATGCTTGGTTGTGAAATAGAAATAGATGTTTCTACAATGACATCAACTGTTCCGCCTGTTGCAATACTGCCTAGAATAGAACTTGTTACAGAAGGTGTTATAACAATAAATAAAGCAATAGAGCTTATAACTTCATATAACAATACTATGGAAATGCCTAGGATACTTCCTAAGTTACAAGAGAGAAATGCAGCAGCAATGCTTGCAAGACTTCTTATAGAAGATTGTGATAAGCTTAATTTATGGGTCGGACAGGCTATAAACCCAGCACATCAAGCAGAAAGTTTCCCTATGGGATTTAATTTTAAAATAAATCAGATTAAAAAATTAGCTGATTTAATTGAAAAAATGGGTAAAGAAGTCAATATAAAATATACATAAATAATAATTTAAAAGGGGTAAATTATGCGTAAATTTGAAAGTAATGTTCAATATATAAAATATATGGTTAATAAAGAACTTGTAAAAAGATTTTTAAGTAATACTTTAACAAATACTCTTGAAAGTCTTAATGATATTTCTGAAACTCTTATTCCAGGTCCAAAACCTATGACTCGTTGCTGTATATATAAAGAAAGACATATTATACAGGAAAGAGCAAAACTTACAATGGAACCTCTTAAGGGAGATAATGTAATACAAATTCTTCCGGAAGCCTGTGACGAATGTCCTATTGATAGATTTGTTGTAACAGAGGCTTGTAGAGGTTGCCTTGGACACAAATGTCATGAAAACTGTCCTAAAGATGCTATTATTATTATGAACCAAAGAGCATATATCGACCAAAATAAATGTATTGAATGTGGAAGATGTAAAGCTGTTTGTCCATTTAATGCGATAAGTGAAGTTCAAAGACCATGTATACGTTCTTGTGCTATTAATGCAATAAGTATGGACGAAAATAGAAAAGCTCATATTGATGATACAAAATGTGTATCTTGTGGTGCTTGTGTTTATAACTGTCCTTTTGGTGCAATAGTTGATAAATCATATGTTCTTGATATAATGAAACTTATAAAAGACTCAGAAAATAATACAAAATATAAAGTATATGCTGTTGTTGCACCAGCTATTTCAAGCCAGTTTACAGATGTAAAAATTGAACAAGTTATTGCTGGTATAGAAAAAATAGGATTTTATCATGCAGTAGAAGCTGCCCTTGGTGCAGATATAGTTTCATATCACGAAGCTCATGAGTTTGCAGAAACAGTAGACGAAAGAAAATGGATGACAACATCTTGCTGTCCTGCTTTTGTTAACTACATAAAGAAACAGTATCCTGACCTTATGAGTCATGTTTCCGGAACAGTATCTCCTATGGTTGCTATTGCAAGAATTATAAAATCAACTGACCCAGATGCAAAGGTTGTTTTTGTTGGACCTTGTACAGCGAAGAAAATGGAAATAAAAATGGAAGATATAAAAGATGCTGTTGAGTATACAATGACATTTGAGGAACTTCAAGCTATATTTGATGCTATGGAAATTAATCTTAAAGAATGTGACGAAGTTGCTCTTGATAATGCTTCATATTATGGAAGAATATTTGCAAGAAGTGGTGGTGTAACAGATGCTGTTACTCAAGTAATTAAACTTGAAGGAATTGAAGCTGATTTTAAACCTACAAAATGTGACGGGCTTGCAGAATGTGTTAAAACATTAAAAGTTGCTTCACTAGGAAAACTTCCATTTAATTTTATAGAGGGTATGGCTTGTAAAGGTGGCTGTATTGGTGGAGCAGCTTCACTTTCACATGGACCAAAAGACCTTGGACAAGTTGATAAATACGGAAAACTTTCAAAAGAAGAAAATAGTCTTGACGCTATAAGAGTGTTTGACCTTAAATCTATTGACCTTGAAAGACATTATGAAAAAAATGATTAATCAATAATTATAAACGGTACTTTTTTAGTACCGTTTATTGTTGTTTATCAATAAAACCTCCGGCTAGGCCGGTGGTCAGTACAAGCTTTAGCGGAGTGATAATGCAAAAAAATTCCC
>CALWGF010000002.1 GCA_944379995.1 uncultured Clostridia bacterium | reverse complement strand
TATTTAACACCAATGGAAGTTAGATTTGGTTAAATATTTTTTCGAACAAATTGTAGCAAAAAAGCTTGACCAGTACATTTATTTCTTTGTCTTATAGATTTTTTAAACTTACGCTGTTTATTTGAAATATTATTAAGAGTTCCTAAAAGTTTATATCTCATAGCAACACCACTTACATTATTAGCAAAGTTATTATCACTCATATCAGGTGTAAAGCTAAGTTTATGAATATCAGAAACAATTCTGTTTTTTATTTCTTCATTGTTAGAGCTTTGTTTTAATATGAATTGTGGATTTAAGTTTTCACCATAAAAAACTCTACTTTCTTTCATTTTTTTAATATCTTCTGTGTCAACATAATCTGTATTAAAAAATAAATAAGCATTATTAAAATAGTCTTGCTCGTTTATTGTGTCACTTTCCAAATAGTCGTAAGCGTCAATAAGACTTACAATATTCTCAAAATCACCACGTCTAATATCGTTATTTTCATATACCACAATAGGAATATCAGTAAATATATTTGCTGTTTCTTCAATCAAAGAGCCATTTTTATATTTTCTTATACTTTCTTTACTATAAATTTCAACATAATTAGTTTGAATATTATCTACTGTTGTAACTGTCCAAAACCTAATAGCATATATAAGATTTTTTTCAATACTGTTTGAATAAATGAGAACAACTTCTTTATTATCGAAAGTATGAAACTTTAATACTCCCTCTCTATCCAAATATAAAAGCTGTATTCCATAGCCATATTCTGCACAGGCTGTGGCTATTTTTATATTTTCTCCTTCTTCATCAGCTGTATTAAGTATGTTTAAATACTCTGTAATATCGCTTGTATCACTTGAATAAGTTACAGGAGAACCAAGAAAAACTGCTGTATTTGTTGTTACTATATAATCAGCGAAAGAGTGTAAAAGTTTGTTGTTAGGCTTAGATTTATCATCAAAAGTTCTCATTCTTATTTTTGGATTTTTTGTTTTATAGTAATCATCAAGACTTTTTAATCTGCTAAGTTCACTACTTACAAATGCTTTTATGTAATAATCAGCGTCAGAATAATTTATACTTTTATAATCACCAATGTAATACACCACTTCACCCCCTTATAAGCCAAAAAGTGTTTTGTCTATTTGCCCCATACCTTTTCTTTTGTCTACAATCTGTATTGCATACCTTAAAGCGTCCATAAAATGATTAAATGTATCTATGGGCTTATTAATATATTCATTTGTGTTTTTGTCTTTCTGCCACGTATAATTTTCAAATTCTGTTTTTGTTTTAGGGCATTTTGAAGGGACATATATTTTATAATTCTGTAATTTTTGTATGCCATAATTAATGCTGTCTTGACCTTTTTCACAGGCTTTTATTTTTCTGACTCCTGCTCTTTTAATTTCTTCAATGCTCTTTTTCTCTGCACTATCTGCAATTATTATGTTTTTCCCATAACCTTTAGCAACTATAATATTTGCTATTTCCTCATTAACAAGACCTGTGTCACCGTATTCATCTATTACATACAATTCCTTATTATTTGTATCTACCAAAGCCACAATAAAAGCTGTTGTATCATTTACAAAACCAAAGTCAAGACCTGCTATTGTAATGAAACGCTTTTCTTTTATAAGTTCATTTATATCAAAGTCAATAAACTCAACATTTGTATATACTCTCTTATCAAGTGACGCAAACTCTCCAAGTGCATATATACAGTAATAAGCAAAGTTTGTTTTTTTCATATTGTTTAATGTTTCAATATAGCTATCAGGTAAAAATTTATTATCTTTATATGTAGTATGAAGTATAAAAGCATTGTTTTTATTTTCCTTAAAAAAATTTAGGTAACACCAATTAGCTTTACTTATAGGATTGAAACTTAATATTATTTGTAAGTTGGGTGAATTTGCTCTTAATCTTAAATCAAGCTGTGTATAGTCATTAAAATTAAGCTCTGTTGCTTCCTCAATCCATATATCAGTAATATCTGTTATTGATTTTATTTTTTCGCTGTCATCTATACCTTTAAATAATAAAATTGAGCCATTGGGTAAATTAATAGTTAAGTTAGTTTCATTAACTTTACAACGCTTAAGTATTCCTATATCACTAATTATTGATTTAATAAGAGAAAAGCAACTATCCCTTAAAGTTGTTTTTACCTTTCTAACTACTAATATTTTTCTTTTTCCTTTAAGTGCCTTTAATATTATTTTTTGTGCTATAAATACGCTTTTCCCACTACCTGCACCGCCATAATAAACTTCAACTCTGTTTTTATAACTTCCAATATAAGTCTTATATGTATTATTGATGTTTAAATCAACATTCATCAAAATCACCGTTTATATTGATATTTATTGTATTGTCTATATCTCTTAACCTATCATCAAACATTCCTAAGTGTTTTCCTAAAAGCTCCAAGGCTTTTAATTTGTTATGCATACCTATTTCCTTTTCAGAACCACTTCCATTTTCTCCGCAATATTCTTTTATTTTTACAGATGATATACAGGCTGTATCTTCTCTTGTTGCTGTTTTTAAAAGTCCACCATTTTGAAAGTCTAATAAGTCAGAAGGATTTACAAAAGCAATCTTTGCAAGCTCTTCAAGGACTCTGTCTTGACTTACACCTGTTCTTATACTTCTTTTTGCCATAGCCTGTGCAATAGCCTTTTTAACTTCTTTATCCTTCATAAGTCTTGTTGCTGTATCTTTTGCAGACAAAGGAGAATATCCAGCACGTATGGCTGATTGTGTCTGATTAAGGTCAATTAAGTATTCTTCAACAAATCTTTTCTTTTTATCTGTCAAACTCTATTTCACCCCTTTGTATTTTTATACAGTCTTTTTTACACTTTCTTATATATGTATTTCTATTGATTTTTAAAGGTTTGAAATAAATCAATAAAATATATAGCTTAAATAAAACCTTGTATAATACTGTATATTTTCCCTTCTGTTGCCTTTTTAACTTTTACATAATACCTATTCTGTCAATTATACTTCTAACGCTTAAAGCCTTTATTTAAGCTGTTTTTTAAGTTGTTAAAAGTTGAATTTTATATATGCTCAATAAGTAAAAGTTAACTTATTAATACTTAAATTTTTTCATAGCATTATCTTTTTCAATTTGCTCTACTCCTATATAAATAAGGGTTTCTCGTGGTGATGAATGATTGAATATTCTTTGTAATGTGGCAATATCTCCTGTATTTTTGTAGTAGTGATAGCCGAAAGTTTTTCTCATAGAATGGCAAGCAATATTATCTTCTTCAAACGTAATTGCAACTTCTTTTAATATTTGAAATGCTCTTTGTCTTGTTATAGGCTTTTTTCTACCTTCATTTGTTACCCTTGAAGGTATAAGGTAATCATCTGGCATCATATTTTTACAATACCATTTCAATTCTTTTTTAAGCTCATCACAGATTATAAGTTTTTGAGTTTTGCCAGTTTTGCCTTCTTTTAATATAAAATGGCTTTTACCTGTAACATCTTTAGCTTTTAGCCTAAGTATGTCAGATACTCTAAGACCACTATAAATTCCAAGCATAAAAAGAATGAAGTTTCTTTCATTGGTAAGTTTTAAATACTTACATATTTCTCTTACCTTTTCCCTTGATTTTATAGGGCTTACACTATTTATTTCTATCACCTACCTTTTAATGTGAAGGGGGCAAAAAGCCCCCTAGAAAAATAATTAAGGAGTTTCTATGGCAATTAATACCATTGAATGAGTCGTATCTCACTCAAGTGGGAATATACCATAAATAAAGCGAACATTTTTAACAACTTATTTTTTTTAATAAAAAAAGCCGTTTAAAACGGCTTTTTAATTAACACTTTCTTTTTTTAAATATCTTTTAATCATCATTCTAAGACTTCCACTTGTACTGCACCCTCCCATTTTCCTTGCTGTTCTCTCCCAGCTCATACCGTCTACATATTTATATCTTATAATCTGTCTTATAAAACTGTCAGAAATTTCACTTATATAATTTTCAATTTCAACTGTTTTTTTAATAAGTTTCTTTTCAAGTTCTGTAAGCCTGTCTATATATTCAGCTCTTAAAACCTGCTTTTCAATATATGTATTTGTATCAGCTGATATAATACCGTCATTTCTCATTTTGATTACTTCATTTTTAAGGCGAAAAATCCTTTTTTTAATATCTTCTGTTTCTTTTTTAAGATTTACATACTGTCTTAGTGTCTTCTCGTCCATTTAATACCTCTTTATTTTATTAAAAATTAAATTTGTAATATTTCATCTTGTCTTTTATTATATTTCCTCCATTCTTTTTCTTTTTTCTGTGACTTTTTATTTATATTACTCATTTTTTCTTGTAATTGAATAGCTTTATCCAAAATATCTTGTGGAACATCTCCTATTGGAACTCCCTCAAAAGGTTTTACAAGTTCATTATACTTAGCAACAGTTTCTCTATACATTTTATGTAATTTTTCTTGTTCTGCTAAATTTCTTTCAATTTTATAAAATAATATATCACTTTCAAAATTCTTTAATTCTTCCCTTAATTTAAAATTATGTTGTTTTATCCAATATATTAATTCTTCCTTTGTTGCTTCTTCTAATTTCATTTTTCATTACTCCACTAATTCAAAATTATTTTCTTGTTTATTTAATACCTATTTAAACTCTTTAAATTCAATTTCAGCTATTTCCATTCTATTTTTTAAAAGATGTAAATAACCTTGCCAAGACAAAAGCTCCTTATCAGTCAAGTTATGTTTGTCAATTATATCCTTTGCCATATTATATGCTTGTTTTAGCTCTGCCATTTTTTCATTATAAATTGCTTCTCTATATTGCTTTATTGCTTCTGTAAAGTCTTCCTCATCAGGTTCTAAGCCATTTGATACTATCCAATATATTAAATCTTCTTTTGTTGCTTCTTCTAATTTCATTTTTTATTCCTCCATTAATTCAGGATTATCATATATATTTCCTGCTACAACAACAGCATTACTATGAACTTCATTCATAAATAAAAGAGCATTTTCATCTTTATCATTCAATCCAAAGCCACAGAGCCATTTCCACCAAACAACCTTTAAATTTTTACCGTATAACATAATCTTTAATATATCACCTTCAAAAATTCTTTTTCCGTCTGCGTCTACTTTTCCTGTATATTGCCCTATTGTTTCAGGTTCAACTTTTACAGCATAAAAGTCTGTTTCATATTCAGGTAATATATAATATGTTTCTTTTTCACCTTGTCCATTAATTAATTTTCCATATACCCATTGGTCTTTTTCAAATATCTTACCTCTAAATAAAATTTCTCTCATTTTACTCTCCTTCTCTGTTATCTACTTCAAAATTATAATTTGACATGAGCCAATCTATTACATTAACATATTCCTGTTTTGTTATTGTGTTGTACACCATTCCAAATTCAGTAATATATTTTATAGCTTCTATTTTTTTAGAATTACATTCTTTACTGTTATTTATATTGCAAAAAATTCTGTATGCTTCTAAATTTTTCATTTCTTGCTACCTCCTACACAAAATTAAGTCTGTAATTCTTTTCTTTTTCATTTTTGATATTTATAATATTTTCTTTGCTCATTTCTGCAATTCTTCCACCAACAGCCACATCAATATTAAATATCTCTGTGATATTTTTCTCTGTTGAAATAATTGTCATTTTATTGTTTATGTATCTAAAATTTAATATTTCCATAGCAATTCGTACATCAGCACTTGAAGGAACTTCATTTTTATCGGTTTTAAACAAGTCATCAATGTATAATACTTCAATATTTTTAAGTGTTTCTTTTAAGTTTTCGGCTTCTTCATCAAACTTTTTGATTTTATAAATTTCATCAAGCCAAAGCATATATTTAACTCTATAACCTGCTTTTATAAGCTCTCTACAAATGCCAGTACATATATGAGTTTTGCCTGCTCCGCTTTGACCTGCTATAAAAAACCAGCCTTTTTTATTTTCCAAAAACTCATAAGCAGACTTTTTAATTTTGCCTTGCCATTCACTTGACACCTTGTAATTATCAAGTGAATATTTTTTAAATACAGCTGAAAGACCACTTTTTTGTGCTCTTAAAATACTATTTCTTACAGGAACACACTCACACTCAACAGCAACTTCATAACCGTTTATTACTTGTGCTGTCCAACCTCTGTTACAACACTTTTCACAGTTATAACCGTCATTTAATAAATTCTTAACTCTGCTATTTGTTAGGTCACAGCTTTCTTGTAACAACTTAGTAAGTCTGTCCGATGTTTCCATATTCCTGTCCATTTGTTTGATTTTGGTCATTTTCTCCTGTATATCCATAGTTTAAAACCTCCTTCTTTAGTGGAAAAACACCTGTCCAACCGTTAAGCATAGACTGTTCAAGTATCTTAATTCTATTTTCAACAGATACAGGTTCAAGTTTTTCAAGTTTACTTACAATCAATTTTAAACCGTATTCAGTTAAAGGCTTTTTAAGTGCCTTTCTATGGTCTTTAAAATCAACAAGAGCTTGTTCAAAAGGCGAAAGTTCTTTTTCTTTTTTATTATTTTTCTTTTTATTATCGTTTTGTTTAATTTCGTCTTGTTTATTAATAGTCCCTTTCTGTGGCTCTGTCTGTGTCCCTGTTTGTGTTCCCTTTTGTGGTTCTGTTTGTGTTTCTTTAAGAACCACAAAAGAATTCATTTTATATACAGCAGACTTATTTCCTGTTCTACTTGTAAAATCTATAAGACCTGCTTGTTTTAAATTATTTCTGGCATTAATTATGGCTTTCTTTTGTAAACCTGTCTTAATTTCAAGCACCGCAATAGCTACTGTAAAATTATCCTGCCACCCTGTTTTATTTGCTATGTGCATTAATGCGTGCCATAAAACAATGCCAGCGGTAGACAGTTGATTTACTTCAAGCCAATCGTAAAATGCTTTAATTTCCAAGATATAATTCAATGCCCTATACCTCCTGCAATATTCAATTTGTGTTCATTAAACTTAAATTGTAATCTTTCTATTGATAAAATTTATTTAAACCCTTGAAAAAAACCTATAAGGTCACAACAAGTATCAGAAAAAATCTTTGATAACTGCCTTAAATCTTTAATCATAATATCTATACATTCTTTTTGTTCTTGTGTAACTTCTTTTTTCTTTAAACATTCCTTTGCCAAATTAAGAGTTTTTTCTGATACTCCTTCTATTTTTTTTCTTTTTCTGTTTCTTCTTGCTCTGTAACCCATTTTTAAAAATCTCCTTTATTGTATTTCTCCAACAAGCTCGCTTATTGGTGTATGTAACTTTTTTGAAATTGCTATTAATTCTCCTAGCCTTAACTGGTCAGGGTGTCTTAAATGGTAGTAAAGTGTTGATGTTGAAACTCTGCTCGCTATGGCTAATTCTTCCATAGAAATTCCGTAAAGCATTTGTTTTGATTTTATAATTTTTGATATGTTTACTACTTTTTTATTTATTTTCAACTCAATCTCTCCTTAAAATCTCTATTTATTTTTTAAAAATTCTGTGTTATAATAACCTTACGTTTATTTTTGTATTTGCTCCTTTTGGGAATGGCGGTTCCCTTGGGAGCTTTTATTTTTCATTTTTTTAATCTTTTCTTTTCTTGCCTTTGTTTCCATATGTTCCTCCATTGTTAAAAGTCCTAAATAAAAGCAAGTTATAAAAGACATAATTAATTCAAAAGTCATTTTAAACCCCTCCTTATTCAACATTTTTTTCAGCCCATTCCCATAATATTTGTAACACAAGAGAATTTCTCGGCATTCCTTTTTTTTGTGCTATATCTTTTAATATTTTCTGTAAGTCTTCGGGTGCTCTTACAGTCATAATATTAGCCATAGATATTTTCCACCCCCCTTTTTTTGCATTTCTAAGTGATATCACTTCGAAAGAAATATAACATATATTCAAAGTGATGTCAATAAGCAATATTGTTTTATTTTCAAAAATATGCAATAATGAAATCACTAAGAAACCATTTTCAAAGGAGTGAAATTTATGGCAACAGATAAAAGAGCTTTTACAATGCGTATGCAACCAAAAAACTTTGAAAAAATAAAATTTATATCAGAACAAAACAAACGTTCAATAGCAATGCAAATTGAATATCTTATCGAAAAATGTATCTCTGAATACGAAAAAGAAAACGGGCAAATTTTTAATATTTCTGATAACTCAAATACTAGAGAAAATATAATTGATAGTGCAATAGAAAAAGAACTCGAAGCCTATCGTCTTGAGCTTGAAGCCGAAAGAATGGTGAAAACATCATCAGCTTCAGAAGATATAAAAAGGAAAAAAGCTTAAAGAAAAATAAAAAATAAATTTAAGGAGTGTATAAATTATGAAAAAAAGATTATTAATTGTACCTTTTATTTTAGCTTTATCATTAACAGCTTGTAATTCATCAGATAGTAACACCAATCAAAATAATTCTGAAACACAGACACAAAATGAGACTGTGCAAACTGAAACCACAGAAAATGAAACTGCACAATCAGAAAATGAGGAAGCAGAAAAAGAAGAAACTGTTCCCGAACCTAATACAAGTGAAATGGTTGATTATATCTACTATCAAGCAAAAGATGAAATTGAAACAAATGGTCTTTCTGAAGAAAAAAGAGATGAAGCTGTAAAATTCTTAGTAGACAACTATCCTAATTATTTTGTTGATAATGAAACAATGGAAAAGACTATGTATTATGGCTGTTATCTTGATATAGGTTGTAAAGATGATGAACTTCCTTACGAAGATTTAGGGACAGACGCATATCAAGTTGTAAAATATGTATATCGTGGTGCTGAAAAAATTGAAGATAATGGTACACAAGAAAATCTTAAACAAATAAAAGAAAGTCTTAACGAACTTGGATTCAATGTAAATTAAGTAAATTAACAAGAAATGTTGAACTTATGGGTAAACTTTAAATCTATTTTATTGGAGGTTATTTTATGGGATTTTTTAAATTTTCAAGCAAAGATAAAGAAGGTAATAGGGAGGTACGATTTTCTTATATAGATGGTATACCAAACTTATTTACTATTCCAAAAGAAGTTGTAGATGTTACAATTAATAAAAAATTAGAAAAGTTAATTATAAAAAGTGCATTAGATAAAAATAAAGTAGCCGAATTGCCACTTAACAGAATCAAAGATGCTAGAAAACTTACAGAACAACAGATAACAGAAGCAAATAAAAGTGTTGTTGGACGTGCTGTTGTTGGTGGTTTACTCCTTGGTCCATTGGGTGCTATTATTGGTGGTATGAGTGGCGTAGGAACAAAAAAGAAAAAAGAACCCGAAAAAAACTTTTTAATTATTACATATAATTTTGAAGATACAGAAAAACAACTTGTTTTTGAAATAGTTGGTGCATCTATAGGTTGGCAACAATTCTTAACTGAACTTCCAAAAGATAGTACATCTATATTCGAAGTTGGAAATGGTCCAGTTCAACTTTAATTAATGCATAGAAAAGAAAGTATTAATGGATTTAATTAAGCAAATCTCCCTATCTACTAAAGTAGGGAGATTTTAAATATAAATATGAGGTGACTGTTATGGCTACTGCAAAAAAATTACCAAGTGGTCAATGGCGTACACTTGTTTATAGTCATAAAGAAATAGTTGACGGTAAAGAAAAGCGAATTTATGAAAGTTTTACAGCTGATACTAAAAAAGAAAGTGAATTTTTAGCAGCCGAATTTGCATTAAATAAAAATAAACAAAAAAAGCCTAAAAATATGACTTTAGGTGAAGCCATTGATGCATATATAGCTCTTTCCACTCCAGCACTTTCAAAAACATCTATTGCAAGCTATAAGAAAATTAAAAGAAATTATTTTCTTGATTTAATGAATATACCATTAAAAAATATAACTTCTGAAATGCTACAAAATAGTATAAACAATGAAATTAATCGTCCGTCAAAAAAATATAAAAATTCTGACAAAACATTATCAGCAAAAACTGTAAATAATGCTTTTGGTCTAATATCTACGGTATTAAAAAAATACCACCCTTCTATTATTATTGATGTAAAATTGCCAAAAAAAGAAAATAAAATAAAAGAATTGTTGCCACCCGATATTATATTTGATGTGGTAAAAAATACAGATATTGAACTTCCTGTTCTACTTGCTATGTGGCTTAGCTTTTCAATGTCTGAAATACGTGGATTGACTAAATCAAAATCCATTTCTGACGGTTATATATCTGTGAAAGAAGTTATTGTTGATGTAGATAATCAACCTGTATTGAAGGAACAAGCAAAGGCTTTTTATAGAATAAGAAAATTAAAAATTCCAAAATATATACAAAGCCTTATTGATAAAACAAATCCAAATGAAGATAGGCTTGTTACATTAAGTGGTCATGCTATTTATATGAGGTTTAAAAGACTTTTAGAAAAAAATAATTTACCACATATGACTTTCCACGATTTAAGACATATAAATGCGTCTGTAATGGCTCAATTACGTATACCCGATAAATACGCTATGGAACGTGGTGGGTGGAAGACTGACGCAGTTATGAAATCTGTATATCAACATACATTTTCAGATTATAGAGAAAGTGTTGACACTCAAATAGATACATTCTTTGAAACAATTATGCAACATAATATGCAACACAAAAAATAAAAAGCCTTGAAAATTCAAGGCTTTTTGAATGGAGATGAGGAGAATCGAACTCCTGTCCGAAGGCCTCTCCACAAAAACTTCTCCCATCACAGTTGCTCTTTTAACATTCCCTCGGATAAACGCCGAACAACAGGCTTTTATCCTTAGTAGCTTCATGTTTCTTTTTTCTCCGCAAAGCTTAGGAGAAAAAGTGCCTCACAAGGTCGACGCTGGTGACTTCAACTGTGAGCAATCGAAGGCCAACGGGCAGCAGCTTAGGCTGCCATTAAAGAATAATCTTTGTCGTTTCTTTTTAAAAATTTTAGGCATTTTGACGCAGTTACCAAGTGCGGATGGCTATTCTCGTTTACAAAACCCCCGTCGAAACCATTGCATCCCCTAAATGCAGTATAATATTTTTTTTAAAATTATACTGTAAGGTTACGAATTTTAAATTCCTTTTCAGCTTCACGACGTTGGTCGTTTTTAGCTATGGTTTGACGCTTGTCATAAAGTTTTTTACCTTTTGCAATACCAATATCAACCTTTACAAGACTTCTATCAAAGTATACTTTTAAAGGTACAACAGTATATCCTGCAATAGTAATTTCACCAAGTATTTTATTTATCTCACTTTTATGAAGTAAAAGTTTTCTTGTACGAAGTGGGTCTTTATTAAATATATTACCCTGTTCATATGGGCTGATATGCATATTATAAATAAAAGCTTCTCTATTTTCAATTTTAATAAAACTTTCTTTAAGACTGCATTTTCCCATTCTCAAAGATTTTACTTCAGTACCAGCAAGGGAAATACCTGCTTGATAAGTATCTTCTATAAAATAATCATGATAAGCTTTTTTATTTTGAGCAATAAGTCTACTTCCTTTTTCTTTTGCCATGCATATCACCTCCTTAAAATACTTAACGTTTATTTATTATAGCATAATATTAAAAAAAATCAACAGCTTAATATTACAATATAATTACATATTTCGGGCGGATTTCCGCCCGAAACAAATATTAAAGATACATTTTCTCAATAGATTTTATAAGACAATATAAAGTTTCATTTACAGGAACACTTACACCTGCTTTTTTAGCAATTTTTATAAGGTCACCTGCAAAATATTCAATTTCTGTTTTTCTTTTATTTTCTATATCTTGTAATGTTGAAGTTTTTAATTCTGGTTCTGATTTTTTAAGTCTTTCATCATAATCATAAACATCGGACTCTGGTAAATACACACCAACAGCCTTTGCAACTTCAACAACTTCCATCATAGCTTTAACAAGTATTTCATGAAGTTCATCTATTTCAAGGAATTTTCCATAACCATTCCCAACAATACCAGAAACTTGATTTGAACCTATATTTATAATCCATTTTCTCCATTGAGCACTTATCATATCTTCTGGTATTTCATAAGGTATTTCAGATTTATCAAATACAGATTTAACAGCCTTAACACTTTCTGATAATATAGTATTATCTTTATCACCAAATTTTATAAGCCCTTTATTTGAACTGTAAATACCTTCATTATTTCTTTCTGCTGTAATATATACAAGACCTCTTAAAACTTCATTATTAGGAAATGCTTCTTTTAATCTTTCTGTTGCAGTAACACCATTTAATAATGGAAGTATAATTGTATTATCATGTATAACATTTCTTATTTCATCAAAACTTTCTTCAAGCTGATAATTTTTAAGTGCTATAATAATAAAGTCAAGTCTTGTTTCAGGGTTTTTAGTTGATAAAACATTAGGGAATATAACATCACCATTTACTTTTATACCATTATTTTTAAGTTTTTCACCTCTTGCACCTTCTGCAACAGCATAAAAATCATCTTTATATGTTCTTAAAAGTTCTTTGGCATAAACAGCACCTATTGCTCCCATACCCATAACCCCAATTTTTTTAATTTCCATAAATTATACCTCCAAAATTACATTACATCTATAACATCAGGCTCATCAGCAAATACAAAATCAATATTTCTAAGTTCTCTATCTACTTTAAACACCTGTACAAATACTTTTTGTCCAAGAGCATATGTTTTTTGAGTTCTCTCTCCAACAAGTCGCATATTTCTGTCATCAAAAATATAAAAATCATCATCAATATAATTTACAGAAACCATACCTTCAACTGTATTAGGAAGTTCAACATATATTCCCCAACTTGTGACACCAGATATAACACCTTCATATACACAGCCTATTTTATCTTCCATAAACTGTACCATTTTAAGTTTATCAGTTTCTCTTTCTGCTTCTTCTGCAACTCTTTCTCTAACGGAACATTGTTTTGCAATATCAGGCATTTTTTTATTAAGACTTCTTTCTCTTTTTGGTGTAAGTCCACCTTTTAAATTTTCTTTTATTATTCTGTGTATTTCAAGGTCAGGATAACGTCTTATAGGTGATGTAAAGTGACAGTAATATTTTGCAGCAAGACCAAAATGACCTATATTTTCTGCCATATATCTTGCTTGTTTCATACTACGAAGAACAACTCTGCTTATTATGTGTTCTTCCGGTTTGCCTTCAACATCAGATATTATTTTTTGTATAGATTTAGGGTGAAGTTCATCTTTTCCACTTCCCTTTATTCTATAACCAAAGTTTCTTAAAAATTCTTCAAGTTTCTGTATTTTTTCATCATCAGGAGTTTCATGATTTCTGAAAATAAAAGGTACTTGCTGCCAGAAATAATCTTCAGCAACAGTTTCATTACATACAAGCATAAATTCCTCAATAAGATTTGTAGCACTATTTCTTTCATAAGGTTTTATGTCAATAGGATTTCCTTCTTCATCAAGAATTATTTTTGCCTCTGGGAAATCAAAGTTTACAGAACCTCTTTTTTTACGTTTAGCAAAAAGTATCTGTCTTAAATTTTCCATATCATCAAAGAATTCAACAAAGTCAGAATATTCTTTTCTTAATTCTTCGTCTTTTTCTTCTATTATTTTATTTACAACAGTATATGTCATTCTTCTATCAGAATGAATTACAGACTCAACTATTCTATGGTCTACAACATTACCTTTTCTGTCTATTTCCATAATACAGCTTAATGTAAGTCTGTCTTCATCAGGATTAAGTGAGCATATACCATTTGAAAGTTTATGAGGTATCATAGGAATAACTCTATCAACTAAATAAACACTTGTACCTCTTTTATAAGCTTCTTTATCAAGAGGACTATTTTCTTTCACATAATGAGAAACATCGGCAATATGAACACCAAGTCTATAATTACCATTTTCAAGAACTTCTATCGAAACAGCATCGTCAAGGTCTTTTGCATCTTCACCATCAATTGTAACTGTTTTTATATTTCTTAAGTCTTCTCTGCCTTCAATTTCATCAGATGAAATTTCGCTTTCAATATTTTCTATATAGTCATATACTTCCTTAGGAAAATCCACAGGTAAATCATACTGTCTTATTATAGAAAGAATATCAACACCAGGGTCATTTATATGCCCAAGTATTTCAACAACTTTTCCTTCTGGATTTCTTCTACCTTCTGGAAATTTTGTAATTTCCACAACAACTTTATGTCCTGTAACAGCACCTTTTGTATTATCTTTTGATATAAATATATCATTAGCAAACTTTTTATCATCTGGAATAACAAAACCAAAGCCTTTTCCTTTTTCAAAAACACCTACAATTTGTGTCATTCCTCTTTTTATTATTTTTATAACTTCTCCTTCTACACGTTTTCCATGGTCTGCACGTTTTGTAATTCTACACATAACAGTATCTTTATGCATAGCACCATTTACACTATCAGCAGATATAAATATGTCATTTGGTTCACCTTCAACAGTAACAAAACCAAAGCCTCTTGCATGACTTGTAAATGTTCCTGTAAAATAGTTAAGAGATTTAGGACTCATTATTTTTCCTTTTTTTGTTTCAATAGCCCTACCTTCTTCTATAAGTTCATTAATAATATCTTCAAAAAACATTCTTTCATCAGAAGGTACACTAAGCATAATTGCAATTTCATT
Organism: uncultured Clostridia bacterium; assembly: GCA_944379995.1. GTDB lineage: Bacteria > Bacillota > Clostridia > Lachnospirales > Anaerotignaceae > Fimicola. Next base: position 212,363 of record CALWGF010000002.1, on the reverse strand, counting down.
ACGTTTCATAGGTAAATATTCATTACTTGAAATATAATCAGCTATTTTTTCTTTTCTTTCTTCAAATAAATTAATATTTTCTTCCATAATATTTCACCTCTTTCGCTAAAATTAACTGTCATAATATATTTATATTATACAACAAAAAATATTTAATAACCATAAAATAAAAGTTTAATATAAAAGGTAAAAAAAATACCCTGACTTTAAAAAAAGTCAGGGCAAAATATTACGCAAAGAAATTAATAAGTAAAGCTATTATTAAAAATAAAGCTCCTCCGATTTTTGTATATCTTTCAAGAGCTCCTTCCATAGAGCTTGCTTTATTTTTACTCCAGTATGAACCATTGTTAGCAGAATTACTTACAGCACCAAGACCAGCAGAACGGTCTGACTGTAATGTTATAATTATTGTTAAAAAAAGGCTTAATATACCTAATATAACAGATAAAACAATTCCAACTGTACTCATCTTTGCACCTCCTAAAAAATTTAAAAATGCATTCAAGCATTAAACTCCAATATAACTACTTTAACATAAAACATTTGTTTTATCAACAAAAACTTTAAAATACCAAATATATATGATACAATTTAATAAAAATTTATATTTTTAAGAGGTGATATAATGGCTCCACAAGTAGGTATAATAATGGGTAGCGACTCTGACCTTCCTGTTATGAGCGAAGCTGCAAAAATTCTTGATAAACTTGATGTTTCATATGAACTTACAGTAATTTCAGCTCATAGAACACCAGACAGAATGTATGAATATGCAAAAAAAGCACATGAAAGAGGAATAAAAGTAATAATTGCAGGTGCTGGCGGAGCAGCACATCTTCCGGGAATGACAGCAGCACTTACAACAGTTCCTGTTATAGGTGTACCTGTTAAAACAAAAGCATTAAGCGGTGTAGACTCACTTTATTCAATAGTACAAATGCCACCAGGAATTCCTGTTGCAACAGTAGCTATAAATGGTGCACAAAATGCAGGAATATTAGCTGCACAAATGATAGGTTCATTTGATGAAAAAATTCATGAAAATATTTCTAAATATAAAAATGACCTTGAAAAAATGGTAGAAAAAAAGGCTGAAAAACTTGAAGATATAGGATTTTCAAAATATCTTGAAGAAATGTAAAAAAGAGGTTTTAAAAAACCTCTTTTTTTATGCCAAAACGCTACTTTTCATTTCACCAAGTGTTATATTCATTTCTTTAAGCTGACCATATGTAAATTTTTTAAAATCTCTATATCTATTATAATCAATATCAATTTCAATAATCATATTTGCAGGTATTTTTTCTCTAAGAGTTTTTTGTAAATATGATTTATACTCTTTTACAGAAAGGCTTAATAATATATTTACAATATAATTTTCAAAATCAATATTAATAGTATAATTATGTTCTCCAAGGTATCTTAAAAGCCAATCATTAAGAGATTTATAATTAAAAGGTAATACTGTTGACCATTCAGAAAGTACAACTTTTCTTCTTTCTTCTATGTCCCCTTGTGGTTTAACAATTCCTAAAAGCTTTTCACGTCTTGCAATACCATATTCATCAGCAGTTTCAATCCAAAGATTATTTTCATATTTTTCATAGGCTTTTTTAACATCAGAAAAAATATTTTCTTCTATATAAAATAGTTTTTTAAACTCCTCTATTTCTTGCATAAAATATGGTAAATGTTCTATAATCAATTAAACCACCTCCGAAATTTCACCAAGAACAGGAACAGCATCATCAGAAACAACAATATTTTGTTTCATACCATTAATAGCTGTATCTGTTATATCTAAAATTCCTGAAATTTGAAGTGCTCTTGACTCAATATAACTTATTCTTACAACCAAATCATCATTTGTGTCCCAAGTACTTCTTAAACTTAAAAAATATTCCTCAATAGATGATTTTAATTCCTCTTGTATATCCTCAAATGAAAAACCTTCTTGATATGATATTTTCATTGATATATTTATATTTTCTCCCCTAGCACCTTCAACAGTAACAATATGACCAATAGGAGCTATACCATTACCCATACCATTTTTATCTGGGTCAACTTCTTTTTGTACTGTTTCAATTTCAGAAGATTTAGGCACATTATTATCACGGTCAGTAAAAACTATTCTTACTGTACCACCACCATAATAAATAGGATATACTTTTACACCACCAACAACATTTATAGATTTAACCTTTTTTTTATAATCAGATATATTACCACCAAAAGCCTCACTATTAAAACTTTCCATATATCTTTTTCTTAATGTTTCATCATCTTCTTCATCTTCACCATCAGAATATATTTCTGTTATAACAGCTTGTGTAAGTCCTTCTATAAATCCAACAGGCATAATCTCACCAGAATAATAATTTCCTATTTTACCGCTTTTTTCACACTCAATAAGAAATATACCTTTTGAAACTCTTGAAATTACAGTATAGTAAATATCCTCATATGCAAATCTATCACCTATTGAAACATCAAAATAATTTGCATCTTTATCATAAAATTCAGCTTTTAAAACAGCTTTTATTGCACTTTTTCTAATAATACCTCTTTCAGCAACTCTTCTTGTTAAATCAATACCAGTTGCAGTATCACCATAGCTTCTTTCTTCAAGCATTAAAAGGTCTGTATACATTTTTGCTGTTTCTGCTGCATTAGGGGCTATTGCATCAAATATTATACTTCCTTGTCTTTTATCTATATTCCCATCAATCATTCCAAGTTTCTTTTCAACAAGTTCTTCATATGTTTCATACATCAAATACTCACCTCTTTTCTTATATCAAAATCTCCTAACACACTTTTTACTGTAAAAGTAACTTCTATACTGTTTTTATTTTCAACAAATATAAAATCAGAAACACTTTCAATTCTTTTATCAACAGAAAGGGCATCTTTAATACGAAGTTCTATTTCAGTTACAGCTAATTTTCTGTCCATACCTATAATATCAGAAAATTCAACACCATAATTCCAATCATAAATATCATATATATATCTTTCAGTATTAAGAATTTTAAAAACAGTATCTTTTAAAGCAGAAAGTCCATCTCTTTCTCCAACAATTCTATTTTTATCAAAATCAATAGCATAAGTTTTTGAAACCAAATCTGCTTTTGAATATATTTCATTAAAATTAACACCACTACTTTCAGGTATCATATAACACCCCCTATATACAACGTCCTATAAGTGCAAATTTTTGACCACCAAAACATTTTATAAGTATAACACTATCGCCATTTTTAAGACTATTTTCAGTATTTCCACTACATTCCCCATGAGTTTCAACATTAACAACAACATTATGGTTTATAACATTATTAGTAATATAAATAAATTCTTCTGTAATATTAATTCCATTATCAATTTTTATAACAATAGGAGAAACAGATATAACTTCACCAAACACAACAACATCAGGTATTATATTTTTTGAGGTATCATATGCTATTTTTTTAATAATATCAATAACTGCCATTAAAACCTCCTAGTTAAATAGACTAGATGAACAATTATATTCTCTACAAAGTCTTTCTTCCAAAGCATCAAATATACTATCATAATCAGCATTATTATAAATATTATTTTTTTCATAAAAATTTTTTGTTGTTTTATAATCATTATAAAAATTTTCATCACTATAATTTTCATAGTTATAACTATTAAAATTATTTTTTTTATTTTCAATATAATTTTTTATATTTATATTATCAAAACTTTTTTCATTATTAAAAAAGCTATTTTGATTATTAGTATATAAATTTTTATAAAATTCAGAATAATAATTAATATAATCATTAAAACTATAATTTTTAATATTTTCATATTTATCATAAAAATTTTTATATTGATTTCCATAAAAAGTATTTTTATAGCTATCATTAAATATATTATTTTCTAAAAAACTTTTATAGATATTATTAAAATAATTATAATCAAACAAATTATTGTAAAAATAATATTTATCATCATTATTTTTAATATATTCATAATACTCATTATTTTCATTTTGATTATATGTATTATAAAAATCTTCAATATTATATTTTAAAAAACTTTGTGAATATAAAATATCATCATACCAATCATAATATTTTTCAAAAATATCATAAAAATAATTAAAATAATCTAAAATATTACTCACCACCTTTAAATTCATTTAAAACATCACAGGAAGCAAAAATAAATGCTCTTTCATTTCTTCCCATTTCAAAAAGGTTTTTAGGAGTAATTCCAAAATTACGGAGGGCAAGGAAAGCATATGTGCCCTCTTTGCCCTCCAAAATCAGTTTTTTGCTTCTTTTTTTATATCATCAAATTTTTTATCAAACCCATTAATTTCTCTTACTTCTTTAACAAGACATGCATATTCACCAGCATAAAGCATAGTTTTTAAAAGAGCTTCACTACCAAAAACACCATAGCTTTCTTGTAATGTAACATCATTAAGATTAGGATATTTAACACATTTTGCACATAATCTGCATATATATTTTTCTATATTATCTTTTCCACTACCCTCAAAAAAACCGGCAGAACGTTTTATATCTTCGTTTTCTTTTTCGGTAATAGGTGCTATAATCCATTTTTCAGTTTCACCATTTTCATTTTTAAATCTATCACTTACAAAAATCTCTTTATTTTTAATTTTAAAAGCATTATCCATAATAAAAGATTTCATATCGCTCAAGTCAAACACCTCCTATACTCTTATATCTAATTTGACTTTATGCTCATTATCATTAAATATATGTTGAGATTTTTCAACTACTTTAAAATCAGTTATACCAATTTCAGAAAAATCTTTCATATCAATAAATACAGAACTTCCACCACGTATTGAAAAATCATCAGTATATGCAACTATTTTAAGTTTTTTTGTTACATCTCCATTTTTATTAAAAATACCTTGACACAAAGCCTCTATTTGTGCTTGGTTCATATCTTTATCAACTTTTTCATAATATTGAAGTCGTCCCCATTTTTTAATATTATCATCATTTTTAGTTTCATAAGCCAAATGAGCATTTTCGCTACGTTCTTTTTTAAAAATTTTTATTGCATTATATGTATTTTGAGAAATACTTGTTTCATATGAAAAATCTTCAATATTATTTTCATCAGAAAATACTGTTGTAAGTTTCATATAACTTAAAGGTTTTAAATATAATTTTCCACAATCATCATAAAAACAATATTCAACACCACTTATTTCTCTTGTTCTTTCAAGAGCAGCTTCTATAATATCAAGTAAAGTTTTTCCTTCCTCAATTCTTGCTTCAATAATAACACCTGTATCATAAATATTACCTATTTGAAGTTCATAATCATTACATATTGTATTTATAACTTGAGTAGCTGTTTTACCTGAATATATATATGTATCACGATTTCTAGAAAGATAAAAAATCTGATTATAAGCAGTAACAGTTATAATTTGTTCACCACTTCTTTTTTTATCCGATACAAAACCACAAAAACGCATAACATCATCAACATATAATATAACTTTATTACCCTCAACAAAATTTACAACACCATCTCTTATAACATTAAAAACAAGTATACCTGCACTACCATTTATATATTCAGTAAGTGTAACCTCATCATAAAGTATGTTAGTAACATCAAAAACACTACCATTATTATCAATAATAATACGAATAATTATAAATCACCCCCCAAGTTTAATAACCATACCTGGATATATAACATTTGGATTTTTAATACCATTAATTTCTGCAATATATTGAAACTTACTTCCATCATTAAGTTGTGTTTTAGCAATTTTCCAAAGAGAATCACCCTCTTTAACAGTATAAGTATCAGAAATAGCTTTACTTTCTCTTATATTATCGCTTTCAGAAACTTGTCCAGTTTCATTAATCTGAATTTTACTTGATTTATATGGAACATACTCTCTAAGAACCATATTAACAGTAAAATCACCACAATCTCCTGCATTTTCAGTAACAGTATAATCTTCAATAGTAGCCACAATATTAGTATCAAAACTTCTATTTCCGTCTGGAAGCATACGTATAACTATAAAAGTAATAGGATTTCCGCTATTTTTAAAATCTCTAAATTTATTAAGGTAACGCAAAGGGTCATATGTTGTATATCCACCTTCCCAAAAACCATTTCTCGAAAGTATAAATTCAAATTCCATTTCTCTTAATGAAGCAGTTTTAATAATTCCAATTTCACCAAGTTTAATAACTTCAGCTTTTTTATTTCTACTTCCTATTTTAATTTTAAAATATGAGGGACTTGCAGGAAGCATAACACTGTCAGTCCCGCATTTAAAGTAAAATCTATACATATTCCCTCCCTATTAAATTAAAGTTCATTAAATGTATCAAGAATATCAACATCATTAAATGTAAATTCCATTTCTTCATCAAGTGCTTCTTTTTCAACATCAAGTTTAGTAAAAACAACAGTATCTATATTTACACCTTTAAGCACAACAGTTTGAGTACCTGTGCCACTTGTAGGGTCTTCATTTGTAACCATAAGTTCAAAATATGTATCCTTACCAGTTTTTATATAATCAAGCATCATTTTTCTAAACATACTACTTACATAATAGGCGGTCATTTTACCAGTACCCTTCCAACCACCAGCTTTATGTTGTTTACCTGTAATACCAAGTATAGGAATTTCTGTTTTCTTTTTTTCAACAGTAGCAGTAATATTTTTAACTTGCATAAGTTCTGTTCTAGTATTATCAATAACAGCAAAACAAGTTCCTTGAGTACCGTTTATAGTATCTTTTGCATTTAATATAGCCATATATTACACCTCCAACAATTAAACTATTTCAACTTTCATATAAAGTTTTTCCATAGAATCCACAGGCATAACAGAAAGATAAACAACAACATCAGTTTTTTCAGTTCCTTGACTTACTGTAACATCATCAGCAGTAAAATCCTCTATTGCACCAATAGCCATAAGCTGTTCATGATAGCTTATAAGTTCGGTTTTAAAAAGATTTCTTCCATTTTTGTTATTACTCTGTTTTCCAAGATAATATTCACTAAATATTCTTGCAACATCATTTCCTATTGCATCAAGAACTCTCATAATTCTATTAGAAGAAAAACTACTATTTTTTTCTGATGAAAAATTAGTAAATGTATTTATATCTCTTAAAACTCTTACATTTTCTCCGTCATCATAAAAAACAAGCTCGCCACTCTCAATAGCCTTTTCAAATTCACTTTTTGTATATTTAGTTTTAATATTAAGTTCACCATCATAAGAAGTATTTGTAAGACTCTCATTAACATTAGCAGAAGCTTCTTTACCACCAACCCAATAAACAAGATTAGTTTTTCCTTCTTCTGTTTCATTTTTAACAGATATAACCCCCTCATGGTCAGCACTACTATAATTATGCATAACTGTTACAAACTTAACGCCTTCTTCATCTCTCATTCTCTTAGTAAATGAAACAAAAAGTTTTTTAGTAATATCATCATCACCATCATAAACAAGAATATTAAAATCATATGCTTCAATAACAGAAATAAACTGTGAATAACTTTCTCCGTTTACATCGCTATTTGTACCACCTGTAAGATTAGCACCAGCAGTAGACTCAAAAGCACCTTCACCTGAAAATACTACAAAATCATTAGATAAAAGTTCTTCAATTTTAGAAACTGTTTGAGTATCATAATAACTACCGTCAACAACAGTAATAACATCAAAATAACTTTCATCGTCAATATTTTCTCTAACAATAATACTTATATCATTTCCTCTAATACCTGAGTACTTTGCAGTAGCAACTAATGAACCAACTGTTACAGTTGCCTTGCTACCACTTCCATTTAATCTATATATAATAGCTGTTTTTGCTCCATAAAAAAGTTCTCTAAGGCTTAATAATTTTTCATGAGTATAATCATAACCAAAAATACTTTTTGCCTTAGTCATAAATTCAGAAGACTCAACAGTAAAAATTTCATTACTACCCCAATCAAGACTTAAAGGAATAGTAACAACTCCACGTTCACCAATTCCCCCCATAGCTGTTGGTTTAGAAACGAAATTAATATATGCTCCTGGAAGAACTTTATTTTGCACAACAAAACTTCCTCCACCTAATGCCATAAAAACAACCCCTTTCAAACATTATTTTTAAGATAATCATTTATAATTTTAATAGCCTCATTTTTTGTATAACTTTTATCATCTAAAAGACAAGCAGAAATAACATCTTTTGAAACACCAAATTTTTTACTTTTCAAAAATTCATCTTTACTATATTTCAAATCATAATTCAATTTTTACAGCCTCCTTTGTAGAAATACTTTCCATAAAAGGACAATCATCAACTTCTTCACAAGAAACAGTATAGGAAATTGTATATTTTCTTTTATTATCTTGAATATCCATTGATATACTATCTCTCATAATCTTTCTATCCAAAACATCAATAAAAACCATATTATTTCCTATAATATTATCAGCTTCATTAATACTACTTTCATCTCTATTATTAAAAAACAAAATTTCAGCAGTAACAGAAAGCCTAAATCTATTTCCAAGCATAGGAATTCTTTCAGACTTAATAATTTTCACCATAAAGAAAGGATTTTGATTTTTCAAAACAACATCATTACTATAAATATCAATATCAAAAAGTTCTTTTAATTTTGATATAATACCTTTTCTTATTTCCTCTATCAAAAAACCTCCTCCCTTCTAACGGCTTTAATTTCATTATGTGTCATATAAGAAACCATTTCTCCCGAAGCATAAAACATTCTTTTTTCATTGTTATAAAAAACTTCAATAAAATCACCTTTTTCAGTAAACACATCAGAAGGCAATATAAAAGAAACAGTATATTCATTTTTATATACTCCATTATCAGAAAAAAGCTCTTCCCCGTCCCAATTAATGCGACAGGGAATATCAGAATATTTAAGTATTTTAGAAAAAACACTTTCTCCATATTCATTAACACTTTTTTCTTCTGTATATATATTGCATTTAAAATTAAAAAACTTTTTAACATATTCACAAAATATTTCAGAAAAAGCCATATTTACCACCTCATCTTTCTAAAATGTGTTATCTCACAAATATACTTTTCAACAGAGTTTAAAATCTCATTACTGCCAAAACCTTTTTCAAAAAATTCCATTGTAACAAGACCTTCTTTTATACTTTTAATATGACCTTTTTCAGTAATACTGTTTTCAATAGAATTAAAAAAATCAATAGCAATATTTTTATGTACACCAAAAAGTTCTTTTGGCAAATTGTCAATATTACAAAACGACTTTATATATTCTTCACTTCTTTTAAAAGCAAAATCAGCTATATTTTTTCTATAATCATCATCAGTAATATTAATAATACTTAAAAACTCCAAAAATCTTTCTTCAAAAGTATCACCCATAAAACCACCTCAAAATTATGGTTCTAAAGATACCCATAAACCTTCTAATGCATTATCCATAACCCAAATATCATGATATTTTCTATAATCAATTTTCCAAGCATTAGCCTTCTGATTAGTCATAGGGTCAAAAATTCTTGTAACATCAGTTTTTGAAACAGCAACAGGAACATCTCTTACAGCAATAATCCAGTTAATACCTTTAGAACCTTCTGTTGTTTTAAAACCGCCTTCTTCTTCTCCTCCAGTAACACCATCAAGAAAATCATATTCTGTTTTAAGTCTTAAAGAAGGAACACGTATAATAGGGCAACCATCAATACTTCTAACTTTTAAAGTAGCATTACCCTGTTTAAACTCACCACTTTCAATAATATTACTTCCACCCTTAGCCATATCAAGCATATTTGCAGTAATAGCAGACATAGTAACAATAATTTCCCTACCATCACCAACAACATCTCTTATAGCAGTAATATCTTTAAGAAGTTCAGCAAATATTGTTTCAGAAGCAGGAGTATAAGTCCCTGTTCTTTCATTATCCTGTGCTATTTTAGCAAGAGAACTATATCTATAAGCATCAATTTCAGGAATAACTTTTGTACGCTGAAATTCTCCCATAATATTTCCTGCAACAAGAGCAAAATTAGTTTCATCAACATCGGCAGCATCAATTTGGAAAGTTCTACCTCTATCCTGAGAAAGTGTTCTTGTTTCATAAGTAAGAGTTACAGCCCCCTGAGTAAAACCTGCATCTCTATCATAATCACCCATACCATTTAAAGTAATTTTAGGTATTTTAATTTCATTACCACCCTGATATTTTACTTGTCCAGCATTAGCTTCCATCCAGCCGCTTGTAGACCCCTCAACAAGCTGTGCATCAAGTGCATCAGTAAAAACCTTTGCATATTCAATAGTATTAATTGCCATAAATAATTACCTCCTTAAATTTATCTTCTTAAAAGTCCATTTTTAAAATTTTTCTCTATACTACTTTCAGTTTTACCGCTTTTTTCAAAGCCCTTTCCATATCTTCTGCTTTTTTCTTTTTCAAAAAGGTAAGGATATTCTTCCATAAGTTTTTCAATATCAATGCCAGTAACATTTCCATCATCATCAACATCAATACCATCAATATCAACAAGAGCAGAAAGTGCTTTTACATTACGACATTTTTTACTTTTCATAATTCCTTCAGCAGCAACCTTCTTTATTTTCTTTGATAATTTTTCATTTTCTGTTTTAAGATTTTGGTTTTCTGTTTTAATATTTTCGTTATATTCATCAATGTTATATCCTAATGTATCAATAAAAATACCAAGTATTTCAGTAGCTAAATCTTCATCAATACCTAATTCAGTAATAGCCTCAATAATTTTTGTCATTTTATCATCACTCATAATAAATACCATTTTTCCTTTCTTCATCAATATTAAAAATTTCACTATTTACATCATCAATAAAAGGGTGTTTACCTAAAAGAGTTTTTTCACTAACAATACCTTTAGACATTGAAAGTATTTCCATAGTTTCTTTATCATCAGTTATAGAATTAAGATTTATATTAATATCCACAAGTCCCATATCAAAAATATCATCAGCAAAATAATCATCAGCAACAAACCATAAAAACTCTTTTAAAGCTCTTTTAAGCCTTGGAATAACACCATTTACTTTTAAATTAAACATAGAATATTGAAATTTAAGTGACACACCACTAGGAGCATTACCAAGTTTTTCAGTATCAGTATCAACCCCCATACCAAATTGAAAAATATCTCTTTTAAGAAGTTTCAACCAATCAATTCTTCCTTGAACAGGAATATCAACTTGTTTAGCTTCAACTTTCCCACTAGTATCACTAATATGAACAGCTTTATTAATTTGAAGTTTTTTAGCTATTGCTGAAGCAGTTTCACCTTCATAACCTTCAATAACCCAATAAAGTTCTACAAGGTCAATAAGGTTATTTGTACCTTCACTTAAAACAAGGTCATAAGCATCACAAAGACTTTTTATAAGTTCAAGGTCAGTAGTACCTCTGCTATTGTTTTTCATTTCAACAAAAGGAACTTTTCCCCAACTTTCACCATATTTATGATTATCTTCATATATATACCAATGAGGAACATTAATACTATCACTACTTTCAGGTATAAAAACACCGCTGTTGTCCTCTATATAATATGAAACACAATCTGAAGTCCACCATTCAGCTTTTTTAACAATTCTTTCATATCCTTTATCAAAAACACGTATATAGTAATATCTTATAATTTCAACTATTTCATTTTCATTGTCATTATCATAAACAGCTATGATTTCCTCAGCAGGTACAATACAATATTTAAGTTCACCATTTTTGTTATAATATATATGTAAATACTCAACACCTTTATTTGATGCTCCAACAATCATGTCATAAACAATTTGATTAAAATAATCATCAGTAAAAATAGAAAGTCTTTTTTCAAACTCGTCACTATTATTACCTTTTCTAACAGTAATAGTAGGTTCTCTACCAGCAACATAAGAGGCTTTTTGGTCGACTAAAACTCTATGAAAAGGATTAACACATCTATTATTACTCCTATTAGGATTTTTAAAATTAACAATACCTTCTGTTTCAAAACCTTCATCATTTATTTTAGTTTCAGCAAAAGGACGTTGATTAAAATTATGTCCCAAAATATCATGAGCACATCTATAATATTTTTCACCTTCAAACATTTTCTTTTTATAAATGCTATTTTCATCATCAATAATTATTTCTCTTAATATTTCACCATCATTAAGCCTACCTTCTGCCTCAAGTTTTGCTTTTATAATATCCATATCAGAAACATACAAAATAAATCCCCCCTTTCAAAATATTTTTATCTTACTGTTACTTTTCTCATTTCACTTTCAAGCGAATATCTTACAGCATCAATAGAATGGTTATCATAATCAGGATATTTAGCTTTAAATCCGCCGAAATTATCTTTTTCAAATTCATACCCCAAAAATTCTTTTGCAGTAAATGGACATCTAACAGGGTCAATTATTATTTCATCAAGAGATTGAAGCCACTTTATACCAAATTCAACAGAGTCAGGACCTTTTTTAGCAGCCTCTGCCCTAACTCCAAATTCACGAATTTCATCAATAGATTTAGGTTCAGCACTATCACAAACAACAGATTTTCTTCCTATATTTTCATTATTTATAAGTTTTGCTGCTTGTATATTTGTAAGACCACTTTTATGTATTTCATAAAATATATAAAGACGTTTTCTCATTCTGTCATAATGGTTAACAGTATAATGTAAAGGGTCACAAGCATATCCCCAGTCAAGCCCTCTATGAATTCTGTCAAAATTTTTTATTTCATCATCACAAATTTCTCTAATAGATATATTATTAAAAACTTCTCCACCAGTTCCTGTGACTTTACCAAGATACTCATGTTCATAAACATCAGGTTTTGTATTTTTAATATGTTCAGCCTCAGCAAAAAACTGTTTACCAAGCCAATTTTTAGGAACATCAATATAAGTACTATGATGAACAATTTTGTCATCTCTTTTTTCAATAATTTCATTATTAATCCAACATCTTTGATTTTTAGGCGGATTATATGAATAAAAAACAATAAATTTTTCTCCACCTCTCATAAGTGATTGATTTATATTTCTTATTTCATCAATACCTAAAAATTCATCAACTTCTTCGTACCAAATAAATTTTGGATATCCTTTAAGAAATTTTGTTGATTTTATTTTTTTAGGATTATCCCCACCTCTAAAAATAATTTTTTGCCCTGTATCTTTAAGTATTATTTCTGGTACAGAAACTTTAATTTCCCACTTTTCAGAAACTCCTAAAATATCAATAGCCCATCTAAGCTGTTCAAAAATACTATCTTTAATATTTACTCCAACTTTTCTAAGAGCAACAGCATTAGCATTTTTATCAGTCATCATACCAAAAATAATTTCTATTGATATAAAAGATGATTTTGTGCTACCTCTACCACCTTTAAGCCAGTAATGAGTATGATTGCATTTTAAAATATCCTTATGAATATCATAAAAACTTTTACTTATAACATCAGAAAGTTTAGTTTTTCTTTCTTCTATAAAATCCACCTCACTTTATGTCATCAATAATAAGAACATTAATACTCTCATTCTGACTATCATCAAAAAACTGTTTTCTCTTACTAAGAAGTTCAGCAGCTCTCATTCTTTCACGAATAGAGCCTTCAAAAGAACTATTGTTATTATCTCCTCTCATAACATTTGTAAGAAATTTAAGTATCTCTTCATTTTCAGCGACACCATTCACAACTGACATATCATCAGAGGCTTTATTTACGGATTTATGTTCTTCGATAATTTTTTTGACATTTTCATCATTCAAAAATCTTTTAGCATAACTTTCTTTATATCCTGAAGCCTCAACTGCTTTATAAAAATCACCTGTTTGTAAAAGAACAGTATCGAAAATACGTTTTTTTTCCGAAAAACCTCCTTTCAAAAATATTCACCCCCTTTCTGATTTATATAATAAATAAATGAAAGTCCAAAAAAGTCCCAACTTTAAAAAATTTCATTTTCATATTTTTTTATAATTAAAATAAGATTATCAATAGCCAAATCTTTTATTCTAAAAACTTGAGAACGACTAACATTCATTTTTAAAGCAACATAATTAAAGTCATAACCTTTTCTATATTTAAGATATAAAAACTCTTGTTCAATAGGCATAAGTTCATTTATATATGTATCCATAATTCTTTTATCTTCCATAATATTTTCAATATAATCTGTTATATTTTTAATTTCTTTTTCATAGCTATCCACAATTTTTTTATTATCAAATTCATTATCAAATTTTGAAAATATTTTAATGCTACTGTCTTTCATTCTTTTTATCTTTTGAATTTCCTCTTGTTTCATTTCACACATATTTAAAGCTGCACCCCATTTTAACAACCTTTTTTTCACAATACCCTTTTCACTTTTAAGAACATCTTCAATATATTTTTTGTAATCTGCATAATTATTTTCCATAAAAAATCCCCCCTAAATGTTAAACAAACATATGTTCGTTTTTTTATATAATACACCTACTGTATATTTGTGTCAATTATTTTCAAACGACAAAATATTATGTTGATTTTTTTCACGTATATAATTAAACTATTATTAATAAAAGAGGTGATAAAAATGTTTGATAAAAATACATTCAAAAAACAACTTGAAATTTTAATGGAAGGTACTACAACAGTTGAATTTGCAGAAAAAACAGGATTTAACAGAACATATCTATCAAAGTATATAAATTTAAAACTAGAAAGACCGCCTTCTCCCGAACTTCTAAAGTCAATATCAAGTAATAAAATTTCATATACAGATTTAATGATTTCTTGCGGATATATAGATGCTGATATATCATTTAAAGAAACAATAAAAGTTCCTATTATAGGAGAAGTTCATGCAGGTACACCAATACTTGCTGTTGAAAATATAAGTGGATATGAATATGTAAGTCGAACAGAAGTTATTTCATCATATGAATATTTTTATTTAAAAGTAAAAGGTAATAGTATGATAAATGCTAGAATATATGATGGTGATTTAGTATTTGTAAGGAAACAAGATGATGTAGAAAGTGGAGATATTGCCGTTGTAATAACAAATGATGAAAATATATCTATAAAACGTATAATAAAAAAAGATAATATATTAATTTTACAAGCAGAAAACTCAGAATATTTACCTATGATTTTTACAGAAAAAGACAGAGATAATGTACGAATACTTGGCAAAGTTATACATGTAAAGTTTAAAATTTAATTATATTTATGATATAATTAAAAAAAACGTGTTTACGGAGGGTTTAAAATTATGATTTCATTAAAAGGAGTACCCGCATCAAAAGGTTGTGCACTTGCTACCGCAATGAAAATTGATATAGTAGAAGAATTTTCCGAAAATCTTATGATTACATTTGACGAAAAAGTCGATGAAGAAGAAAAACTAAAATCAGCAATAGAATTATTAAAATCAATACTTGAAACAAAAATACAGAAATTAACATCAGAAAATCGTGCAGAAGACGCAAAATATCTTATTGTACAAAAATATCTTTTAAATAATAGAATATTAGAAGAATGGGCATATGAATTTATAGAATATGAATATGCTGCGGTATCTGCTGTATGTAGAGCAATTAGAAAGCAAGTAGAATTTATAAAAACATTAGGTAATGAAAATATAGAAAAAAGAATTCCTGATATTATAGAAGTCGGAAAAAGACTTATGTATCTTCTTTCAGGATTAAATTATCCTGATATATCACATATAGAAAAAGATGTTATATTAATAGCAAATGATATACCAACAAATATAATGAGATTAGCAGACCATGACCATGTAAAAGGTGTTGTATTAAAAAAAGGAACTACAAAAAGCCATACAGTTTTACTTTCAGTAGATATGGAAATTCCTTGTATAATATCTTGTACTGATGTATTAGATAAAATAAATGATGGAGATATAATATTTATAGACGGGGAAAAAGGCATAGTAAACGCACAATTAAATTCAATGGATAAAATCAATGTATTAGCCCGTCTTGAAAATCATGTTAAAGAAAAAGAATATATAAGAGAATTTGCACATATGCCTACAATAACAAAAGATGGTAAAGAAATAAAACTTTTTAGTAATGTAATAGATGTTAATACATCAGCAAGATACAGAGAAGTAGGAGCAGATGGTATAGGACTTTTTAGAACAGATTTTCTTTATACTGACTATGATAAATTACCAGAAGAAGATTTTCAGTTCGATACATATAAACTTATAGCTGAAAGAAATAACAATAATATTTTTATAATACGAACAATGGATACAGGTAATGATAAAAGTCTTACAAGTTTAAATTTAGAACCTGAAAAAAATCCATTTTTAGGTTATAGAGCTATAAGAATATCATTGTCACGCCCAGATATACTTCTAACACAAACAAGAGCAATACTTAGGGCTTCAGCCTATGGAAATGTAAAAATACTTTACCCATTAATATCTAATGTAGAAGATATAAAAGGAGCATTAGAAATATTAAATCAGGCAAAAGAAGAACTTAGAAAAGAAAATATACCATTTAATGAAAATATAGAAACAGGCATTGTAATAGAAGTACCTTCTGCCGCAATAATGGTATCTGCACTTATAAAATATGTTGATTTTATAGCAATAAGTGCAAACTCTCTTACACAATATGTACTTGCAGTAGATAGACTTAATCCTGTTGTTGCACATAGATTTAAAAGTCTGGAACCATCACTTTTAAAAATAATTAGCTCTGTAAATGATACTGCAAAAAGCTGTGGAAAATTGTGTTATATATATGGAGAACTTGCGACACATAAAGAAAATATATATATTTATATGGGACTTGGAATAAATATTTTCAGTATCAATCCTACAAATATATTGCCAATAAGAAAATTTATAAATTCAATAAATTATGAAGATGCAAAAAGAGATGCAAAAAAAGCTCTTATGTGCGATAGTGTTACAGAAGTTGAAAATATTGTAAAAAAAATTAATAAATAGAATTATTTTATTGACAAATATATTTTTTATATTTATAATCAAAACTAAATATCGATATTATCCACAGGGATAATATGATATAGATTAGACGAGAAAAAAATTAAAGATGAGATGAGAAAAGGAGAGATTTTTTATGAAAAACAAATTTCAGAATTTATGTATTTTAGGTCTTGCTGCGGCAGTATTTGCAGGTTGTTCAGCTAATGCTGCTAGCGAAAAAGTTACTACTGAAGACGTGTTTAAAATAGGAGTAGTTCAATATGTTGAACACCAATCACTTGATGACATATATAAAGGTATTGTTGATGAATTAAAAGCTAATGGATATGAAGATGGTATAAACATAGAAATAGACTATCAAAATGGTCAAGGTGACCAATCAAATCTTAAAACAATAAGTAGTAAATTTGTAAATGATAATTCTGATTTAATAATAGCAATAGCAACTCCTGCGGCACAAGCAGTAGCTTCAGAAACAAGTGAAATTCCTATTATAGGAGCTTCAATAACAGATATGGTAAGTGCAGGACTTGTTGAAAATCCAGAAAATCCGGGTGGAAATATTACAGGTATTAGCGATATGGCACCTGTTGAAGAACAAATTGATATACTTCTTCAACTTGTTCCTGATGCAAAAAGTATAGGTATTTCATATTGTACAAACGAAGTAAATTCAGAAGTACAAGTAAATAAAGCTATTGAATACCTTAAATCAAAAGGCATAGAGCCTGTTATAACAACTGTTACAAATTCAAATGATGTACTTCAAGCAATATCATCACTTGCTGGAAAAGTAGATGGATTATATATACCTGTTGATAATACAATGGCATCAGCAATGCCAACAATATCATCTGTATGTGTTGAAAATAAACTTCCTATTGTAACTGGTGCAGCTGTAATGGTAGAACAAGGTGCTGTTGCAACATCATCATTTGATTATTATGACTCTGGAAAACAAGCAGGAAAAATGGCAATACGTATACTTGAAGGTGAAAATCCAGCTAATATGCCTGTTGAATTTACAGAAGAAACAAAAATATATGTAAACAAAACATTTGCTGACAGTATAGGAATTGAAGTTCCAGAAAATCTTATAAAATCAGCATATGAAGTATATTAATACAAATATTTTAGGTGCAGTAAAAAAACTGCACCTTTTTTTATATTTTACCTTTGACATATTTTTATAGTGATGATAATATGTTTAAGATATTAATACCTTGGAGGTTAAAAAATGGCAGAAACCCTTGTAAACTTTTTTGTTGAAAATTTGGGCGGACTTGTTTCAAAAGAGATTATAGTACTTATAGTATCTTTAATGCCCATACTTGAACTAAGAGGAGGAATAATTGCAGGCTATGCACTTGGTCTTGAATTTCTTCCAACATTCATAATTGCCTTTATAGGAAATATGATACCAATACCATTTATATTATACTTTATACAGTTTATATTTAAGGTATTAAAGAAAACACCAATGAAAAAAATAGTTATATGGTGTGAAAATAAAGCTGAAAGCAAAAGTGAAAGTATAAGAAAATATGCCTATTGGGGGGTATTTCTTTTTGTAGCGGTACCACTTCCGGGTACAGGTGCATGGATGGGAGCATTAATAGCAAGTATGTTAAAAATGGACCCTAAAAAAACACTTCCAGTAATAGCAGCTGGTGTATTATGTGCTGGAATAATAGTATCAATACTTTCATTTGGACTTTTAAACGCCATAGGGATAGGATAAAAATAGGAGGAAAAAATGTCAGAAAGAATTTCCACACCTAAAAGAACAAAAGAAATAATAGAAAAATATGGATTTTATTTCAAAAAGAATTTTGGACAAAACTTTCTCATTGACTCAAATGTACTTGATAACATAGTACTTTCTGCAGGAGTAACAAAAGATGATTTTATACTTGAAGTAGGTCCTGGAATAGGCAGTCTTACACAAGTATTAGCAGAAAATGCAAAAGGTGTATTATCAGTTGAAATAGATAATAATCTTATACCAATACTAAAAGATACATTAAGTGATTATGATAATATAGAAATAATAAATAATGATATATTAAAAGTAGATATTAACTCTCTTATAGAAGAAAAAAATGGTGGAAAACCAGTAAAAGTTGTTGCAAATCTTCCATATTATATTACAACCCCAATAATAATGGAACTTTTAGAGAAAAAACTTAATGTAAAAAGTATAACAGTAATGGTACAAAAAGAAGTTGCGGAAAGAATGCAAGCTGGTCCAAAAAATAAGGAATATGGAGCACTTTCAGTAGCAGTACAATACTATTGTGATGCATCAATAGATATAATAGTACAACCAAGTTGCTTTATGCCACGACCAAAAGTTGCTTCAGCAGTAATAACATTAAAACTTCTTGACAAACCAAGAATAGAAGTAAAAGATGAAGAACTTTTCTTTAAAATCGTAAAATGTGCTTTTGGACAAAGACGAAAAACTCTTATGAATAGTCTTTATAATCAAGGAGGCTTTAATATACCAAAAGAAGACCTGACAGAAATAATAAAATCAGTTGGTCTTGATGAAAAAGTACGTGGAGAAGCCTTAACATTAAATGATTTTGGAAAAATTACAGATAGCATATATGACTACATAAATAGATAATACTTTTGTATTATCTATTTTTTTGCATTTTTATAATATAACATTCATATATTAATGATAACGATATATAAAGGAGGATTAGGTATGTACAACAGAAAATATGACAAAATTTTAGTATCATTAAAACAAGATACACATGGTTTTTCTTTAGGTGAACGCCCTACTTCCGGAAGTTGTACAATAGAAATAAAAAATAACAAAGGAATACTTCGTATTTCTTTAAAAGACCTAAAACAACCTAAAACAAATATATATAAACTATATGGAATATCTGTATCAAAATCAAAATCAGAAGGAATATATATATGTGATATAACACCAGATAGTACAGGATTTTTTGAGTATAAAAGAGAATTTGACCTTGACAATTTTATAGATACAAAAAAAACAATAGATGAAATAAATGTATTTGCTGTTATATGTGAAAATAAAAATGAAAGTAATATTATAATTTCACCATTATGTGGATATACAGATACAAAAATCAACTGGAAAAGCCGATTTACAATATATGATAAATCAGAACAACAAAATGATACAATAATAGATTTATCAGACTATAAAGAAATTACAGAAAACTCACAAAATACAATACAAGCTGCTGAAAAAACAAATTTCACAGAAAAAACAATATCTTCAACAGAAGCAGTACTTGAAAAACCCTCAAAAAATGATATTTTTGACGATATATTTTCAATACCTGCATCAGATATGTTTTCAAGTATAACAAAAAGGTTTAAAGAAGAAATGGAACTTTTAGAAAATGCAGGAATATTTACAAAAGAAGATATTAAAAAAATAAATAATAATAAAACAAATAACATTGAAAATATTAATAATAGTGATAAAAATGATAATATAGATAAAATTTATGAGATATCAGAAACTCCAAAAAATTCAAATATTGAATATAATATTATAAATGATAACAATATTGATAATGTATTTGAAGAAAATAAAAACATAACTCTCCCCCACTCTAATATTGAATGGGTAATGTGTGATTTTGATGAACATATACTTCTTCCAGAAAATATTATATTATATTCAAAAAATCCTTTTATATTATATTGTTGCAAAAAATACAAACATATTATAATAGGCAGAAACAAGAAAAAAAATACATATTATATAGGAATACCTGATTTTTATGATAAAGATTACAAATTAAAAGCATCTCAAATGGGATTTAGAGAGTTTATAAAAAAAGATAAAAATTGGGGATATTGGATAAAAGAAATATATTAATTAATACGGGAAATATCCCGTATTTTTTATTACAAAAAATAAACTGACACATCAAAAGACATGTCAGTTAAAATTTATATATCTATACTTTTTAAAAATTTTATGCCCTCTTCTGTAATTCCTTTTATTATATAATCTTCATCACAGCACATTTCAATTAAAACAGCTATAACAAAATTTTTGTCATCAAGCTCTGTTATAACATCAAAAACTTCTCTTGATGATAAATTCCCTATTTCATTTGAAATTTCAGAAGTATCAGTTTCTTTACCTTCAGAGCATAATTTATTAATAGCGTTTAAAACATTTACAAAAATATTATTATCCATTGTACTTCTCCCATTTTTTATTAAGTATATCATAAATAAATATTACATACAATTATATCTGTTTATAATAAGAAGTATTAAAATAGGTAAAATAATATTACATTCATTATTGTTATTATGGCATAGGTCTATTTGATTATTATTACAGCTAACATCTTCAAAACATTCATTTTCACAAACATCAGTATTTTCATTTTTAAACTGTTCTGGTATAGAGTTCCATTTTTCTATTCTCACAAAAAAACACTTCCTTAAAGTTTTATATTTAAAATTATATTAATAATGCTTATATTTTATGTATAAGGAGTTTATTGTTAATTTACTAATTCAAATTGTTATGTTAAAATAATTCAGTATAATGTGAATTTAGGTTAATATAAAATCCTAATGTATATTTTAGTATTGGAGGTTATTAATGATTAGAAAATACATGCAGGATTATAAAACCATAAACCTTAAACATAATCGTTTTGACATAATAGGAGATATACATGGTTGTTATGATGAGCTTATAGAGCTTATACATAAACTAGGATATGTAAAAAGAGGAAAAGCCTATTTCCACCCAGAAGACAGAAGGCTTGTATCTGTTGGTGATATAGCTGATAAAGGTGATAAAAACATAGAATGTATTGATTTTTGGATAAATCAAGTTAATTATGGCGGAGGAATGTGGGTTTATGGCAATCACTGTTTTAAACTTTACAGATATCTTATAGGTAACAAAGTTAAACTCTCTCATGGTATAGAAAAAACAGTATCAGAGTATAATAAACTTTCAGATAATGAAAAAGAAAGTTTCAAAGACAGATTTATTAAATGTTATGAAGGAAGAAGTCATTATATTATGCTTGATAACAAAAACCTTATAGTTGTACATGGTTGTATTAAAGAAGAAGATATAGGACATTTCAACAGAGGTATAAAAACAAGATGTCTTTATGGAGATGTTACAGGAGAATTTGACGAGAACGGAAAACCTATAAGAAACGATTGGGCAAAAGAATATTCAGGAAAACCACTTATTGTATATGGTCATACAGCTGTTTTAGAAGCAAAAATGATAAATAATACAATAGATATTGATACAGGCTGTGTATATGGTGGAAAACTTACAGCTTTTAGGTATCCTGAAAAAATTCTTGTTCAAGTCCAAGGAAAACCTTATACTGAATATAAAGGTTCAAAAAAAATTAATTTTTCTAGTTTAAAAAACGAGTAATATTAAATTACTCGTTTTTTTATTTTTTTATTAAAAATACACTAATGTTGTATACATAAAACATATATTTATATTAGTATTTATATATTTTATTTATATAAATACAATATTGTCAAAAAACATATGTATTTTTGTCGATAATTTATATTTATGAATAATTATAAATTTATATACATATTATTGACTTTAAACACTATAAAAGTGTAAAATATACATTATTATAAAGAAGTTTGTTTTTCTATCAAATACAAAATTGTATTTTTAATGTATATTATTAATTCTTAATGAATTTTTATAATATAGTTTCGGAAGGAGTAGAAGTTATGTTTGCTTATAGTAATAAAAGTAATCTTCTTGAGAATACACAACAGGAATTCCCACTTATTGATGTTAATGAACCTAATCTTTATAGAGATTTTTTCCCTTATGATGAAGTACCTAAAGTTGTATTCAATCACAGAGTTGTACCAATGAATGTGCCTGAAAAAATATGGATAACAGATACAACATTCAGAGATGGTCAACAATCAAGAGAACCTTATACAGTAGGACAAATGACATATCTTTATGACCTTATACATAAACTTTCAGGGCCAAAAGGCATTATAAAAATGAGTGAATTCTTTTTATACACAAGAAAAGACCAAGAAGCTGTTTATAAATGTCTTGAAAAAGGATATGAATTTCCTGAAATTACAAGCTGGATAAGAGCTTCAAAAAAAGATTTTGAACTTGTTAAAGAAATAGGTCTTAAAGAAACAGGTATACTTGTAAGCTGTTCTGACTATCATATTTTCCATAAAATGCATATGACAAGACATCAAGCACTTGACCATTACATAGCAGTTGTTCGTGAATGTATAGAAACAGGTGTAATACCAAGATGTCATTTTGAAGATATTACAAGAGCTGATTTTTATGGTTTTGTTGTACCTTTTGCATCTGCTCTTATGGAACTTAGCAAAGAAACAGGAGTACCAGTAAAAATAAGAGCTTGTGATACATTAGGATATGGAGTTACATATCCGGGTACAATGCTTCCAAGAAGTGTACAAGGTATTATGTATGGTCTTAATAATCATGCAAAAGTACCTTCAGAATGTCTTGAATGGCATGGACATAATGATTTTTACAGAGCTGTTAATAATGCAACATATGCATGGCTTTACGGAGCAAGTGGTATAAACTGTTCACTTCTTGGAATTGGTGAAAGAACAGGAAACACACCTTTAGAAGCTATGGTTATGGAATATGCTCAGCTTAAAGGTACACTTGATGGAATGGATACAACAGTTATTACTGAAATTGCAGAATATTATGAAAAAGAACTTGGCTATGTTATTCCACCAATGACACCATTTGTAGGTAAAAACTTTAATGTTACAAGAGCAGGAATACATGCTGACGGTCTTCTCAAAAACGAAGAAATTTACAATATATTTGATACAGAAAAACTTTTAAGACGACCAGTAAGAATAGCTATTTCAAATACTTCTGGAACAAGTGGAATAGCACATTGGATAAACAGCTATTTCCACCTTACAGGAGAAGCAGCAGTTTCAAAGAAAGATAGAGTTGTTGATATAGTATATAACTGGGTTAATGAACAGTATAATGACGGACGTGTAACAGTAATTACTGATAGTGAACTTGAAAGAGTTACACTTGATGCAATGAAAGTAATAGATGAAGACAAATAAGGAGGATTTTCATATCATGGATAAAATTACAGAAGCAAAAGAAAAATTTGCAAAACTTATTGAAGAACAGCTCGAAAGAGTTGAAAGAATGAAAGCTCAAAAAGAGTTTGTTGATTACAGCAAAAAAGATAAAATAATAATTGGTGTTGCTGGTGGTGATGGAATTGGACCTGCAATTACAAAACAAGCAGAAAGAATTATGGAATTTCTTCTTAAATCAGAAATAGAAAAAGGAAAAGTTGAAATAAGAGAAATTACAGGACTTACAATAGAAAAACGTGTTGAAGCTATGAAAGCAATACCAGATGATGTACTTGAAGAAATCAAGGCTTGTGATGTTATACTTAAAGGACCTACTACTACACCAAGAGCAGGCGACCCATGGCCAAATATTGAAAGTGCAAATGTTGCAATGAGAAAAGAACTTGACCTTTTTGCAAATGTTAGACCAGTAAAAGTACCAGAACAAGGCATTGACTGGGTATTTTATAGAGAAAATACAGAAGGTGCTTATACACTTGGAAGTAAAGGTTTTGCTGTTGATGATGATATTTCTATTGACTTTACAGTTGCAACAACAGAAGGTACAGAAAGAATTATAAGAGCAGCTTTTGAATATGCAAGAAAGAACAACAGAACAAGAGTTACAGCTGTTACAAAAGCAAATATTATAAAAGCAACTGACGGTAAATTCTTAAAAATATTCTATGAAATAGCTAAAGAATATCCTAACATTTCAGCTGATGACTGGTATATTGATATTATGACAGCTAAACTTGTTGATGAAAAACGTCGTCAAGAATTTCAGGTTGTTGTTCTCCCTAACCTTTATGGAGATATTATTACAGACGAAGCAGCAGAATTTCAAGGTGGCGTAGGTACAGCTGGAAGTGCAAATATAGGTAAAAAATATGCTATGTTTGAAGCAATACATGGTTCAGCACCTCGTATGGTTAAAGAAGGTAGAGATATATATGCAGACCCTTGTAGCATTATTCGTGCATCTGTTATGCTTCTTTCACATATCGGTTATCAAGAAGAAGCTGATAAACTTGAAAAAGCTCTTGATATTTGTACAAATGTTGAAAAGAAAGTTTATACAACAGGTCGTTCAGATGGTGCAACATCTGCACAAATGGCAGACTACATAATGGAAACAATAAACAATTTATAATTCAATAAAAAAAGACTTCAATTTGTATTGAAGTCTTTTTTTATATCATCTTTGACTTTTTTATCAATATATGATTAAATAAAAATAATAAAATACTTATTTATGAGGTGTGTTATATGAAAAAAATTAAGGTTATGAGTGTTTTTGGAACACGACCTGAAGCTATAAAAATGGCTCCTCTTGTTAAAGAGCTTATGAAAAATGAACATATTGAAAGTATAGTTTGTGTTACAGCACAACATAGAGAAATGCTTGACCAAGTTCTTGAAATTTTTGACCTTAAACCAGATTATGACTTAAATATAATGCGTCAAAGACAAACACTTGCAGGCATTACAACAAGAGCATTGGAAGGTCTTAGTGATGTTATGGCAGAAGCAAAACCAGACCTTGTACTTGTTCATGGTGATACAACAACAACATTTGCTGGAGCATTAGCTGCTTATTATAATCAAATAAAAGTAGGACATGTTGAAGCAGGTTTAAGAACATATGATAAATATCAACCATTCCCAGAAGAAATGAACAGAAAACTTACAGGTGGTCTTACAGATATTCATTTATCACCAACAAAACTTGCAAAAGAACATCTTTTACTTGAAAATGTTCCTGAAAAAGATATATATATAACAGGTAACACAGTAATAGATGCATTAAAAACAACTATTGAAGAAAACTATAAATTCACAGTTGATGAGCTTAATAATATAGACTTTAAAAACAAAAAAGTTATTGCTATGACTGCTCATAGACGTGAAAACCTTGGAGAACCTTTAAAAAATATTTGTAAAGCAGTTAAAAGAATTGTTGAAAAATATGAAGATGTTGAAGTTGTATATGCAGTTCATAAAAATCCTGCTGTAAGAGATGTTGTATTTGATATTCTTGGAAATAACAACAGAATACATCTTTTAGACCCTCTTGACCTTAAAGATATGCATAACCTTATGAGCCGTTCATATCTTGTTCTTACAGATAGTGGCGGACTTCAAGAAGAAGTTCCTTCAATGGGTAAACCAGTACTTGTTTTAAGAAATGTTACAGAAAGACCAGAAGGTATAGAAGCAGGAACACTCAAACTTGCAGGTGTAAATGAAGATACTATTTTTGATATGACAGAAACACTTCTTACAAATGAAGAAGAATATAAAAAAATGGCACAGGCTAAAAACCCATTTGGTGATGGTCATGCATCTGAAAGAATAGTTGAAATTATTCTTCATAATTTTGGTATAAGAACAGACAGACCAGAAGATTTTAAAATATAACATCTATTAAGGAGATGATTTTAATGAATGAAGAAAGAATGGCAGTACTTAGAATGCTTGAAAAAGGCATTATAAATGCAGATGAAGCAGAAAGACTTATAGTAGCCCTTTCACAGCCTTCAAAAAACGATGATACAATAAATCATATTGGAATTATGATTGACAAAGCAGGAGAAGCATTAACAACATTAGCAAAAAATATAAATGAAAGAGCAAAAGAAGCCGAACCTGTTATAAAAAGAAAAGTAAATGACATTACAGATAAAGCTATGGATATAAAAGATGAAATATCTGCATATAAAGAAAGAAAAAGAAAAGCTTTTGAAGAATTTCAAAAAAGAGAAGAAGAACAAAAACAAGAACTTGAAAAAGAATTTAAAGAATATGAAAATAGCAGAAAAAAATCATTATCAGATGAAATGGAGTTATTTAATTTATTAAATGAAAATTTTGATGATAATGAAGAAGCTATGGAACCTGATTTAAACTTAACACAAGAAGCATATTTAAAAACTATTGAAGAAATGCTTAAATCAGCTGAAGAAAATTCTGATTTTATGGAAAAAATGCAATCTGCTTGTGGTGGTGACTATTGTAACGACTGTGACAGTTGTAAAAACTGCAATGGTAAATCATTTGAAGACAGAGTTATATGTGGAAGAACTGAACCTTGTTGTGGAGAAAATGGTTTTGAGTGTAGAAATGATGAACCTTGCTGTGATGATGAAACTATATGTCATAAAGAAGTTTATTGTTGTGGTCTTACAGAGGATTGTGGAAAACTTTCACCTTGTTGTTGGGACGATGAAGGAAAAGAATTTGCCAAAAACAGAGCAAAAGAACATGGAACACAAGTTGGAGATTTTATAGTCAAAAATCCTAAAAGTGAAAACAATATATTTTAATTTTTAAGGAAGTCTTTTGACTTCCTTTTTTAAAGGAGATTTTTATGGGCGAAAAAATGAGAATTGATAAATTTATTTCAAATATGGGCTTTGGAAGCAGAAAAGAAATAAAAGAATATATAAAAAAGAAAAAAATAACTGTAAATGGTGAAATTATAAAAAGTGGTGATATGTATATAGATACAGATGATAAGATTTATTGTTGTGGAAAAAAAGTAGAATACGAAAAATATATTTATATAATGATGAATAAACCTTCTGGATATGTAAGTGCAAATACAGATAGCAAAGAAAAGACTGTTTTTGACCTTATAAGCAACGAATACAGAAAAAAAGACCTTTTTGTTGCTGGCAGACTTGATAAAGACACAGAGGGCTTTTTAATTATTACAAACAATGGTAAATTTGCACATAATATGCTTTCACCAAAAAAACATGTTAATAAGACATATTTAGTAAAATCACAAGGTGGCGAAATTACAAATGAAGATATAATACGTTTTAAAAATGGTATAACAATAGATGATGGTTATACTTGTAAACCTGCTATTATTGAAATAAAAAATAATGGTGAAATATCAGAAAGTTTATTAACAATTTCAGAAGGAAAATTTCATCAAGTAAAAAGAATGTTTGAGGCTATTGGAAAAAAAGTTATATATCTTAAACGTGTAAAAATAGGTAATCTGGAATTAGATAATAATATACCTTTAGGTAAATTTAAAATAATGAATGAATATGATATAAAACTTATAGGAGCAGACAAAGAATAATATTATAAATCCGTCAATTGCAAATTGACGGATTTTGTTTTTTCTTAATAAATTTTTCTTTCATTTCTTTTTCAAATGATTTCATAAGTTCTATAATTTCAGGATTAAATACACCACATTCTCCTTTAATAATCATATCAATAGCTTTTTCATGGTCAAATGCTTTTTTATACACTCTTTCAGCAGTGAGTGCATCATAAACATCAGCTAATGATACTACTTGTGCCCATATAGAAATTTGGTTACCTCTAAGACCATCTGGATAACCTTTTCCATCCCATCTTTCATGATGGTGTCTACATATATCATAAGCATACATATAGAGAGAATGTGTTCTATATTGAGGAATTCTTTCAAGAAGTTTACAACCTTTTATTGTGTGTTGTTTCATTAAATCATATTCTTCTTTTGTAAGTTTTCCAGGTTTATTTAATATAGCATCTGGTATTGCTATTTTCCCAACATCATGCATAATAGATGCTGTTGCTATTTCCTCAATAGTTTCTTCACTAAAATTAGCATTTTTTATTTTTCCATTTATTTTATTTAATATAAAAGCGGTTATATCATGTATTCTATGTACATGCTCACCTGACTCACAATCACGAAATTCTATTGCTGTTGATAAAGTTTCTATAATAGAATAGTTAAGATTTGCAATTTCTTCACATTTGTTTACAATTTCTTTTTCCTGTATTTTAACTACTTCCATTAAACGTTCTCTAGCACTATAAAGTTCTATAATATTATTAATACGTCTTTTTACAAAATATGGAGTTATAGGTTTTCTTATAATATCAACTACCCCAAGGTCATAACCTTTTTTCATCATGTCTTTTGAATCATCAGCTGTAATAAAAAAAACAGGTATTGTTTTTACAAATCCTAATTTATTCATTTCTTCCATAACTTCAATACCATTCATAACAGGCATTAATACATCAAGAAAAACAGCAACCATATCTTGATTATATTTTTTTATAATATCTAAAGCTTCTTTACCATTTTCAGCTTCTATAATAGTATAGTCATATCTAAATATTTCACTTATAACAAATCTGTTTAATTGACTGTCATCAACAACTAGAATTTTATTTTTAGAACTCAAAACCTACACCTCATTTTTATAAATCAATCTAATTCAGATAAATTTTTAATAATTATATCATAATTATTTTTTAAATTATCGAATAAACTATATATATTATCAAATTCCTTATTTCTAACAGCCCATACAATTTCGTTACTACATTCTTGTAAATTTGTTAAACCTAAGTTTGCGGAAATACCTTTAAGGGTATGTGCACTTTTTTCAATGTTTTCATAATCTTTATTTTCAATAGCCTCACACAAAATACCATATGTCTTATCTTCAGAAAATTTTTTAAGAAATTTTTTAAATATCATTTCATTATTTCCAAATCTTTCTACTGAACTTATTAAATCCATATCTAAAATAACAGCTAAATCTTTTAATTCCATAAAAACACCCTTTTCAACATATAAAAATATATAACTATACATTTTTAAGTATACATCTTTAGTAAAAGTATTTCAATATATTAAAATATAAAAAAAGGTTGTATACATATTTTTACAACCTTTTTTATATTTAAAATTGTTTTAAAACATTATCTAATATTTCAATAGCTTCGTCAATTTCTTTTTCTGAAATAATAAGTGGTGGTACAAAACGAACAACATCACTTCCAGCACCAACAACAAGAAGTCCATTTTCTATACATTTTTTAACAACTTCTCCAACTGGAACAGTAATCTGTATACCTTGCATAAGTCCCATTCCACGAACATTTTTAATTATTTCATATTTATTTTTAAGTTCATTAAGTTTTTGTGTAAGATAAGCACCTTGTTTTTTTACATTTTCAAGAATACCATTATTCATGATTTCATCTATTACAACAGTTCCTGCTGCTGTCGCAAGTGAATTTCCGCCAAATGTAGAAGCATGGTCACCTGGATTAAATCCTTGTGCAGCATTATCAGTAGCAAGCATAGCACCAATAGGAACACCACCAGCAAGCCCTTTTGCAAGAGTAGCAATATCAGGAGCAACTCCATAAACTTGATATGCAAAAAGTTCTCCAGAACGTCCTACACCAGTTTGAACTTCATCAAAAACAAGAAGTATATCATTTTCATCACAAAGTTTTCTAACTGCCTGAAGATATTCTTTTTCAGCAGGTATTATACCGCCCTCACCCTGTATAACTTCCATCATAATTGCACAAGTATTTTCATCAACAACAGATTTTAAAGACTCAATATTATTATACTCAGCATATTTTATACCTGGAAGAAGTGGGTCAAGACCTTTATGATATTTGTCTTGTCCTGTTGCAGTAACAGCTCCATAAGTTCTTCCGTGGAAACTTTTAATCATTGTTATAATGTCGCTTCCCTTTTTATTTTTAAGTTTAGCATATTTACGACAAAGTTTTAAAGCTGCTTCATTAGCCTCTGCACCACTATTACAGAAAAATACTTTATCAAAATCACTATTTTGTACAAGCATATTAGCAAGTTGAATTTGTGGTTCTGTATAATAAAGATTTGAACAATGTATAAGTTTAGCAGCCTGTTCACTTATTTTTTTAACAAGTTTTTCATTATTACAACCAAGTGAGTTTACAGCAATACCACCAACAAAATCAACATATTTTTTTCCATCTATATCCCACATATAAGCACCATCACCATGGTCAAGAGCCACAGGATAACGAGTATATGTATTCATTACAACATCAGAACCTAATTTAACAAGTTTATCCATTTTTTCTGACATTATAAAACACCTCCTTATTTTGAAATCATAGTTCCAATACCTTTTTGAGTAAATATTTCAAGTAATAAACAATGTTCAACACGACCATCAAGTATATGAACATTTTCAACACCTGCTTCAACACCTGCCATACAACATTGTACTTTAGGTATCATACCACCAGATATTGTTCCATCATCTATAAGTCCTTGAACTTTATCTGCTTTTATAAAGCTCATAATAGAATTAGGGTCATGAATATCTCTCATAACACCTTCAACATCTGTAAGAAAAACAAGTTTTTCTGCTTTTAAAGCACCTGCTATTGCAACAGCAGCATAATCAGCATTTATATTATATGTAACACCTTTATCATCTTTTCCGATAGGAGCAATAACAGGTATAAAATCATTATTTATAAGTGACTCTATAAGAGATGTATCAACCTCTTTAACATCACCTACACAGCCATAATCAACACTATCTTTTTGTATTTTTTCAGCTTTTAAAATTCCGCCATCTTTTCCGCTGATACCAACAGACTTAACACCTTGAAGTTCAATATCTGTAACGATTGATTTATTAAGTTTTCCTGCAAGAACCATTTCAACAATCTGCATTGTTTCTTCATCTGTAACACGAAGTCCGTTTATAAATTCAGATTTAATATCCATTTTTTTAAGAAAAGCATTTATATCAGGACCACCACCATGAACTATAACAGGCTTCATACCTACAAGTTTCATAAGTGCAATATCCTTAATTAATGTTTCTTTTATCTCAGGGTTTATAAGGGCACTTCCGCCATATTTTATTACAACAGTTTTTCCGTAAAACTTTTGTATATAAGGAAGAGCCTCTATAAGAACCTCTGCTTTTTCTATATAATTTTTCATTGTGCTATTTTTATTTATCATAATTAAATTCCCCCAAATTTAATTCATTTTATGAACGATAGTCACCATTGATTTTTACATAATCATAGCTTAAATCACAACCCCATGCAGTTGCTTTTGCCTCGCCTTCAGCTATTTTTATATCAACATATATTTCTTTTTCTTTAAGTATTTCTTTAGCTTTATCCTCGTCAAAAACAATAGGTGTTCCTTGAGTCATAAGGTCAATAGTACCTTTTTCACTTCTATATACAATATCAACTTTTTTAGTATCAAAATCTATTCCAGAATACCCCATAGCACAAAGTACACGTCCCCAGTTTGCATCTTCTCCAAACATAGCAGCTTTTACAAGGCTTGAAGTAACAACAGATTTTGCAATAACTTTTGCATCTTCTTCAGTTTTTGCACCATCAACATTTATTTCAATAAATTTTGTTGCACCCTCACCATCACGAACAAGTTCTTTAGCAAGTTTTTCATTTATATAGTAAAGAGCATCAGCAAACACTTTATAATCTTCGTTTTCAGTGTCAATAATATCATTTTCCGCCATACCATTTGCAAGTACAATAACTGTGTCATTTGTACTTGTATCACCATCAACACTTACCATATTAAATGTTTTTGGAATAGTAACCATAAGAGCTTTATCAAGAAGTTCTTGTGTTATATTAATATCAGTTGTTATAAAACCAAGCATAGTTGCCATATTAGGGTGTATCATACCAGAACCCTTTGCCATTCCGCCGATTTTAACTGTTTTTCCACCAATTTCTATTTCAACAGCAACTTCTTTAGAATATGTATCTGTTGTCATAATAGCTTGTGCAGCAACATGTGCATCTTCTCTACTATATCCAAGTATAGGGAAAGTGTCATCAATACCTTTTTTAATAGTATCAATAGGGAAAGTTGCACCAATAACACCTGTTGAAGCAGTAAGAACAGTATCAGCAGGAACATTTAAAAGTTCTGCAAATTTTTCTGCCATTTGTAAATTCCCCTGTACACCAAGTTCACCTGTACAAGCGTTAGCATTTCCACTATTTACAGCAACACCGCTTATTTTATTTTTTTTATTTTTAACTATTTCAATATTTCTTAAAACAGATGTAGCTTTAACAACATTTGTTGTAAAAGCACCTGCACAAACAGCAGGAACATCACTAGAAATAAGAGCAAGGTCTTTAACACCTTTTTTTATACCAACAGCATTACCAGTAGCCTTAAAGCCTTCAGGTGCTGTAACTCCTCCATCTATAATTTTCATATCTATAACCTCCATTGATTATTTATACCAAAACAATGTATATTACTGTATATTATTAATAAAGAGATTATAAACCTTTTTTTATTATTTTGTATAGACTAAAATTTTACAAATATTAATAAAAATATTAGTTATTTTTTTATATTTTTACATAACATATGTATATTTATACAACTAATAACTTTTTACAATATGCTAATTGTATAAATATTAAAAAAATACCACCCTTTATATAAATATAAAAGGTGGTTATAATTATGTTCTTGAACGATACTCTCCATTTATTCTTACATATTCATGTCCCAAATCACAGCCCCAAGCCTTTGCAGTATATTCACCATCACAAAGTTCAGCAACTATTTTTATATCTCTTTCTCCTAAAACTTCTGATGCATAATTTTCATCAAATTGTATAGGTCTTCCATTTTGCATCATAAGAACGCAGCCTTTTTCACTTGCAAAATATATATTAAGTTTATCAGGATTAAAATATGCTCCAGAGCCTCCCATAGCAGCAGCAACACGACCCCAGTTTGCATCTTCTCCATAAAGAGCAGTTTTTACAAGGTCATTTGTAACTATGCTTTTAGCTAAAATTTTAGCATCTTCCTCTGATTTAGCATTTATAACAGCAGCCTCCATAAATTTAGAAGCACCTTCGCCATCATGAACAATATCTTTTGCAAATTTTAAATGAATTTGATAAAGAGTTTCTTTAAATAATTCAAAAAATTCATTTTCTTCATCTATAATAGTATTTTCTGCTTTTCCATTAGCAATAACAACAGCCATATCATTAGTACTTGTTGCTCCGTCAACACTTATCATATTATAAGTTTCTTTTATTGAATAATCTAATGCTTTTTGTAAAAGCTCTTGAGTAATATTTATATCAGTTGTTATAAAAGAAAGTACAGTTGCCATATTAGGGTGTATCATACCAGAACCCTTTGCCATTCCACCAATTCTTACAACTTTTCCTGCTATATTAATTTCAACGGCAATTTCTTTAATAAAAGTATCAGTTGTAATTATACCGCTCGCAGCTTTTTTAGCATCATCACGACTTTTTGAAATATGAGGAACAGTATTTTTAATACCTTTAATTATAGTATCCATAGGCATTTCAAGACCAATAATACCTGTTGCGGCAGTAATAATTTCATATTTATCTGCACCTATTTCTTTAGCAAAAACTTCTGCCATTTTCTCATTATCACGAATACCCTGTTCACCTGTACAAGCATTAGCATTTCCACTTACAGTTATAATACCTCTTACTTTTTTATTATTTTTAACTATATTTTCGTCCCAAATAATATGAGCTGCTCTTACAACACTTTGAGTAAAACAGCCTGCACAAACAGCAGGTGTATCAGTAGTAACAATAGAAATATCTTTTTTAACTCTTTTAATACCTATATGGCTTCCTGTTGCCATAAAGCCTCTCGGGGCAGTTATTCCTCCATCAACAATATTCATTTGTTTTCCTCCTTTTATTATGCAGGGAATACAGGAACAAGTTGAAGTCCTGTATTTTCAGGAAGACCGAAAAGAATATTCATATTTTGAACAGCTTGACCAGCTGCACCTTTAACAAGGTTATCAATAGCACCTATAACAATTATTCTTCCTGTTCTTTCATCAATTTTAAATCCAATATCAAGGAAATTAGAACCTTTAACCCATCTTGTTTCTGGGAAAACGCCTTCTTTTGTAAGTCTTATGAAATATTCATTGCCATAGTACTTTTCATATATTTTTTTAATATCATCATAAGTATAATTTCCTTTTAATTTTGCATAGCAAGTAGCAAGTATACCTCTATTCATAGGAGTAAGGTGTGGAGTAAATATAAGATTAATATTTTTACCACAAGCATATCCAAGTTGTTCTTCAATTTCAGGAGTATGTCTATGAGAAGCAATTTTATATGCTTTTATAGTTTCATTTACTTCACAGTAAAGGCTTGTTGTAGCAAGTCCTCTACCTGCTCCAGTAACACCAGATTTTGCATCTATAATAATACTATCTTCATCTATAACACCTTCAGCTAAAAGAGGTCTTAAAGAAAGTATTGAACAAGTTGTATAACAACCAGGATTTGCAATAAGATTTGCTTTTTTAATATCATCTCTGTTTACTTCACAAAGACCATAAACAGCTTTTTTAAGAAGTTCTCTACCTGTATGTTCAACACCATACCATTTTTCATAAACATCAGCATCTTTTATACGGAAATCTGCACCAAAGTCGATTACTTTTGTTTTTGAAAGTATTTCTTCATCAACAACTTTAGCAGCAACACCATGAGGAAGTGCCATAAATATAACATCACATTCATCTGCAAGTTTATAAATATCCATTTCCTCACAAACACTTTCGTTTATATCTCTATAATTTTCATATATTTCATTATATTTTTGACCTACATAGCTTTTTGCTGTAAGAGTTTTTACTTCAACTTCAGGGTGCTGCATAAGTATTCTTAAAAGTTCACTACCAGCATATCCAGTAGCACCAACAACGCCTGCTTTAATCATAGTTATTTCCCCCAATTCATATTTATATATTTATGTTTATTTCATAATTATACACAAATTTTAAATAATATGCAATTATTTTTAAAAAGTTATTGAAATATGAAAAAAATGGTGTATAATAATTCACATAAAACTAAATAACATTTTATTTGTAATTAAGTATATATTAGTTTTAATACTATTGTTATTATTTGTCAATTGCAAAAATATAAAATTAGGGGGAAATATATATGAAAGAAAAAATCGTACTTGCCTATTCAGGTGGACTTGATACAACAGTTATTATTCCTTGGTTAAAAGAAAACTACAATGATGCAGAAGTTATTGCTGTATGTGGTAATGTTGGACAGGGAAAAGAAACAGACGGTCTTGAAGAAAGAGCATTAAAAACAGGTGCAAGTAAACTTTACATAGAAGATTTAACAGAAGAATTTATAACAGATGCTATTTATCCTTGTGTAAAAGCACATGCTGTATATGAAGGAAAATACCTTTTAGGAACATCTATGGCAAGACCTATAATTGCAAAACGTCTTGTTGAAATTGCTCGTAAAGAAGGAGCAACAGCAATTTGTCATGGTGCAACAGGTAAAGGAAATGACCAGGTTCGTTTCGAACTTACAATAAAAGCACTTGCTCCAGACCTTAAAATCATAGCTCCATGGAGACTTGATACATGGAAAATGGACAGTCGTGAAGCAGAAGTTGCATATCTTGAAGAAAGAGGAATTGAAGCTCCTGTTAAAAAAGGTGACAGTTACAGCCGTGACCGTAACATTTGGCATTTAAGCCATGAAGGTCTTGAACTTGAAGACCCAGCAAACGAACCAAACTATGAACATATTTTACAGCTTGGAGTATCTCCTGAAAAAGCTCCTGATACACCAACATATGTTGAAATCGAATTTGAAAAAGGTATTCCTGTAAAAGTAGACGGAAAAGAAATGGCTCCTGTTGAACTTCTTACATACCTTAATAAAGTTGGTGGAGAAAACGGTGTAGGTATACAGGATATATGTGAAAACCGTGTTGTTGGTATGAAATCTCGTGGTGTATATGAAACACCAGGCGGTTCAATACTCTACTATGCACATAGAGAACTTGAATATCTTTGCCTTGACAAACAGACACAGAGCTTTAATGAAATTGCAAGCAACAAATTTACAGAGCTTGTATACAGCGGAGAATGGTATACACCACTTCGTGAAGCATTATCAGCATACTTTGACAGCGTAAATGAAGTTGTAACAGGTAAAGTTAAATTAAAACTTTACAAAGGAAACATCATTCCTGCTGGTTCAGAAAGCCCATATTCATTATATAATGAATCAATCGCAAGCTTTACAACAGGTGAACTTTACAACCATAAAGATGCTGACGGATTTATTAATCTTTTCGGACTTCCATTAAAAGTTCGTGCTATGATGAAACAAGCAAACGAAAACAAATAATTTTTATAATTATCAATAAAAACGGACTGCAAAGGAAATTCCGATGCAGTCCTAATTTGTATAGGGAGGAAAAATATAATGAAACTTTGGGGTGGACGATTTACAAAATCAACTGATAGTTTTGTAGACCATTTTCATTCATCAATATCATTTGACCAAAGAATGTATAAAGAAGATATAGAAGGAAGTATTGCTCATGCAGGAATGTTAGGAAAACAAGGAACAATCCCTGCTGAAGATGCAAAACTTATACAAAAAACATTAAAAGAAATACTTTCTGATATAGAAGAAGGAAAAGTTGAGTTTGATGAAAAAGCAGAAGATATTCATATGAATATCGAAACAATACTTATAAGTCGTATTGGAGATGTTGGAAAAAGACTTCATACTGGAAGAAGCCGTAACGACCAAGTAGCTCTTGATATTCGTATGTATGTAAAAAAAGAAATTAAAAATATACAAGAGCTTTTAAAAGAGCTTATGACTGTACTTAACAATACAGCAGAAAAAAATATGGATACAATAATGCCAGGTTATACACATTTACAAAGAGCACAACCTGTAACATTAGCTCATCATGTAACAGCATATATTGAAATGTTTAAACGTGATTATGACAGACTTTCTGATACATATAAACGTACAAACGTACTTCCTTTAGGTTCCGGAGCATTAGCAACAACAACATATAATCTTGATAGATATAATGTAATGGAAGCTCTTGGCTTTGACTCTGTTACATTAAACAGTATGGACGGAGTAAGCGACAGAGATTTTTGTATAGAACTTTTATCTGCTCTTTCAATAATAATGATGCATTTAAGTCGTTTCTGTGAAGAAATAATACTTTGGAGCAGTCACGAATTTAAGTTTATAGAACTTGATGACAGCTATTCAACAGGCTCAAGTATAATGCCACAGAAAAAAAATCCTGATATGGCAGAACTTATAAGAGGAAAAACAGGACGTGTTTATGGTTATCTTATGGGACTTTTAACAACAATGAAAGGGCTTCCTCTTGCATATAACAAAGATATGCAAGAAGATAAAGAAGGTGTATTTGCTGCAATAGATACATTAAAAATGTGTCTTCCTGTATTTACAGCAATGATTGATACAATGACAGTAAACAAAGATAATATGTTAAACGCAACAAAAGGTGGATTTACAAATGCCACAGATGCGGCAGACTGGCTTGTTAAAAACGGAGTACCATTCCGTGATGCTCATGCAATAATAGGTCAACTTGTACTTTACTGTATAAACAACAATACAAATCTTGATGACCTTTCAATAGAAGAATACAGAAAAATATCACCTGTATTTGACGAAAGTGTATATGATGCAATAAAAGTTGAAAAATGTGTTGAAGCAAGAAATGTAATTGGTGGACCTTCAAAAGAATATATTTCAAAACTTGTTGAAGAAAACAAAAAATATATTTCAAATTTATAATAATAAAAACCCTGTTTTAAAAAACAGGGTTTTTATATTCCTATTATAATTCTTAAAATAAATATTAAAAGTAAATGTGCTGGATAAAAAATATAAAAAAACATTTTAGGAAGTCTTATACCAGTATTTGTTTTTATATATATTAATGGCAAAGCAAATATTGCAAAAGCTTGTACACCTACTCCAAATTGAAAGTTACCAACTATAAAATATGGAATATGTATAATTACATATAAAAACATTCCCCAAATAGGCTTATTTCTAAATATATAAAACACAAGCATAAAAATAAGTCCTAAATTACCATAATCAAAATATCCTGTAATTAAAAGCAAATTAATAACAATAAATAATATTACTTTTTTTTCCTTAAAAGACCATATACCAATAAAGCTTAAAATTAATGTAAAAAATATATTTAGTTTAAATATATTTCCTAAAATATTATTATAATAAAAAGCTAATAAATAAAAGGGCTGTGATATAAAAGCAAATATAACAAGCCTTAAAATATAGCTTTTAACATTATTTGTATATAAAACTCCAACAGTCATACAATAACAGAATATAGGAAAAGCAATTCTTCCAATCCATCTAAATATATAATATTGTGGGAAAAATACCATTCCAATATGGTCTATAAACATACTTATTATCGCAATTATTTTTAAAAAATCAGTATCAATATTTGTTTTTAGTTTTTCTCCAAACATAAACTCATCACCTTATAATATTATATCTAAAATATTATAGGGAGTATCAACAGTAAAATCTGCTTTTTCCAAATCACTTTTTTCACCATAACCATAAAAAGCACCTATTGACTTTATCCCTGTATCTTTTGCCCCTTTTATATCATATTTTGTATCACCTATTATAATAGCCTCACACTTATTTTTAATTTTAGCAACATCAAAAGCATATTCTATTACTTTTGTTTTGCTATCTCTACTACATGATATATCACTACCACATATAAAGTCAAAATATTTAGAAATATTATTATCTTTAATAACTTTTTCTGCAAGATATTGTACTTTTGAAGTTGTTACAATAATAATCTTTCCTGCTTCTTTAATTTTTTTCAAAGTATATTCAATGCCCTCAAATACTTTACATTCATAAATACCTGTTGCTTTATAATTTTCTCTAAAAAAACTAACAGCTTTTACAATATCATCACCACTAAGTCCTAAAGAACTAAAACTTTGTTCTAATGGAGGTCCCATAAAACCTTTTATTTCACTTTCAGAAGGAATTTCAATACCCATTTTATTAAAAGCGTATATAAAAGAATTTCTTATACCTTCAGCAGTATCAATAAGAGTACCATCAAGGTCAAACAACACATATTTAATATTATTATCCATATATTTATACACCAACCTAATATTATTTATATTATCTAAAATTTCCGTTAAAATTATATTTATACTTTCTAATATGATTTGTAAATATCATTTTAACATCTTTTAAAGATATATTAAATGGTACAACAACACATATGGAAAAATCAATATATTCTTTGTTAAAAGTATATCCACCTCCCAAATACCAACCTTTATTTTCAATAATTCCTATAAATTCATCAAAAAATTTATCAAATTCACTTTCTGAAATATACTCAAATTTACCAATTATCTCTATTTCTTTTATTTTATTCTTCATATAATCCACCTCTTATATTATTGTATAAAATATTTTAATATAAAAAAATAAACCTCTGTTTTAACACAGAGGTTTTCAACCATATATAATGTCATTTATATCTTCAATTATATTTTTAAATTCATTATTAATCATAATTCTTTTATCATAGTCATCTTGCCATATATGATATTTTGATATATTTATATTATCCATATTAGCATTTTCCCAATCTGATTTTACAATATCCATAAGTTCATATATATACTCATCACCGCTTTGTATACACATATCAATATTTCTACCCATACGTTTTATAATATTATAAAATTCTGGTGTATTATTATTTTCACTACAATCAACAACATTAATAATATTATCAATTAATTTTTTAAGTTCAAAAAGTTCATATTCTTCTATAATACTCAAATTAAAAACCTCCTTAATAAAAAAACCATAGTTTCAGCCATACTGAAACTATGGTTTAAACTTTTAAAGTATACTACCTATTGTAATAAATAATGGTGCAAAAACAAGAGCAACAACTGTCATAAGTTTAATAAGAATATTTATTGAAGGACCTGATGTATCTTTAAATGGGTCACCAACAGTATCCCCAACAACAGCTGCTTTATGAGCATCACTACCTTTTCCACCATGGTTTCCTTCTTCTATATATTTTTTAGCATTATCCCAAGCACCACCAGCATTTGACATAAATATTGCCATAAGAACACCTGTAACAAGAGAACCTGCAAGAAGTCCACCTAAAGCTGCTGTTCCAAGAAGTATTCCAATAATAAGTGGAGCAACAACAGCCATAATACCTGGTACAAGCATTTCTTTTAAAGCTGCTGTTGTTGAAATAGCAACACAACTTTTATAATCTGGTTTAGCTGTTCCTTCCATTATTCCTGGTATTGTTCTAAACTGACGTCTTACCTCTTCAATCATTTGGAAAGCTGCTTTACCAACAGATTGCATTGTAAAAGCAGAGAAAAGGAAAGGTAACATTCCGCCTATAAAAAGACCAATAATAACTCTATAATTAAGAATATCTATTTGATTAAGATTAACAGCCTGTGCATATGAAACAAAAAGAGCAAGAGCTGTAAGAGCC
The DNA here is from genome assembly GCA_944379995.1 of uncultured Clostridia bacterium. Lineage (GTDB taxonomy): Bacteria > Bacillota > Clostridia > Lachnospirales > Anaerotignaceae > Fimicola. The sequence continues at coordinate 170,881 of CALWGF010000002.1, read as the reverse complement.
GCAGAACCAATAGCAAAACCTTTACCAATAGCAGCAGTTGTATTTCCAACAGCATCAAGTTTATCAGTAATTTCTCTTACAGAATGTTCAAGACCACTCATTTCAGCTATACCACCAGCGTTATCAGCAATAGGACCATATGCATCAACAGCAACAGTAATTCCTGTTGTTGAAAGCATTCCAACAGCTGCAAGAGCTATACCATAAAGTCCACCAAATAAATATGCAACAAATATACCAATACATATAAGTATTACAGGAAATGCAGTTGATTCCATACCTACTGAAAGACCACTTATAATTGTTGTTGCAGGACCTGTTTCAGATTGGTCAGCAATTTTTTGAACTGATTTATAATCACCTGATGTATAAATTTCAGTAATTATACCTATTACTATACCAACAATAAGACCTGCAATAATTGATATAGCATAATTAAATGTACCAAAAAGCATATTGCTTAATACAATAGAAGCTATTACAACAATTATACTTGCAACATAAGTACCTGTTTTAAGAGCCTTATGAGGATTAGATTTTTCATCACCTTTTACAAAGAAAGTTCCTATAATAGCTGAAAGTATACCAATAGCTGAAAGTACAAGAGGGAAAACAATTCCTTCAGAACCAGAAAAATTTATAACTCCAAGAGTTATTGCAGAAACTATTGAACCTACATATGACTCAAAAAGGTCAGCACCCATACCAGCAACGTCACCAACATTATCACCTACGTTATCAGCAATAACGGCAGGGTTTCTTGGGTCATCTTCTGGAATACCAGCTTCAACTTTTCCAACAAGGTCTGCACCTACGTCAGCAGCTTTTGTATAAATACCGCCACCAACACGACCAAATAAAGCTATTGATGAAGCACCAAGGCTAAAACCTGAAAGAACATTAACATTTCCTGTTATGATATAAACAGCACTTACTCCAAGAAGTCCAAGCCCAACAACAGACATACCCATAACGGCACCGCCTGAAAATGCTATTGAAAGAGCTTTATTCATACCACCAATTCTTGCAGCATTTGCAGTTCTTACATTAGCTTTTGTTGCAACACTCATTCCAAAATACCCTGCAAGTGTAGAGAATATAGCACCTACAATAAAACTTACAGCAGTAACAATATTAATACCAAAAGCTATAAGAATAAATAAAATAATAGCGAATATAACAAGTATTTTATATTCTGCTGTAAGGAATGCATTTGCACCTTCACGAATTGATAATGCAATTTCTTTCATTCTGTCAGTACCTTCGTCCATTTTACTTACTTTTGCAGCTAAAGCAAAAGCAAATACAAGAGCGATTATTGCCATAATTGGTGCAATATAAACCATACTTTCCATAATAAATCCTCCCTTTCTTATTATATTGTTTGTGATTATATTATAAATGCACAAATATATAAACTTATTATAAACTATAATTATTACATTACACAGTCACAATATTACCTAAAATATATGTATATTTTTATATATTCATAATAAGTGTTATATTTTATAACATTTTTATAGCATTTAGCACAAATATTTGTTATTTTACGAATTAATCATTTCATAAATTCAATATATTTTCATATTATATATCAACTATTTTTATATAAAATTAAAAGAGATATATAAATATATCTCTTTTAATAACAAATTATATATTTTTTATTACATTAATCATTTCTATTGCAGAAGCTGCACAATCATAGCCTTTATTACCTGCTTTTGTTCCTGCTCTTTCAATAGCCTGTTCTATTGTATCAGTTGTAAGAACTCCAAACATTACAGGTATTCCTGTTTCAAGACTTACTGAAGCAATACCTTTTGAAACTTCAGCACATACATAATCATAATGACTTGTAGAACCTCTTATTACTGCACCAAGACATATAATAGCATCATATTTTTTTGTCATAGCCATTTTCTTTGCAATAAGTGGTATTTCAAATGCTCCCGGAACCCATGCAACAGTTATATTATCATCTTCTATATCATGTCTTTTAAGACAATCTATTGCACCTGAAAGAAGTTTACTTCCTATAAATTCATTAAATCTTGATACAATAATTCCTATTTTAGCTTCTTTTGATATAAGTTTTCCTTCTATAATATTCATAATAAAATTACCTCCATTTTATTTAAAAGTTTCAAGTATATGTCCCATTTTATGTTTTTTTGTTTCCATATAAAACTCACATTCTGGCTTATGTTCAGTTTCAATAGGAACTCTTTCTATTATTTCAAGACCAAAAACTTCAAGGTCATATATTTTTTGTGGATTATTAGTAAGAAGTCTTAATTTATTAACACCTAAATCTTGTAATATTTGAGCACCAACAGTATAATCTCTTAAATCTGCTGGAAAACCAAGAGCTATATTTGCTTCAACAGTATCCATACCTTTATCTTGTAAAGAATATGCTTTAAGTTTATTTATAAGCCCTATTCCTCTACCTTCCTGTCTTAAATATACAAGTACTCCTCTACCTTCTTTAGCAATTTGTTTCATAGCTGCATCATATTGGTCACCACAGTCACATTTTGCAGAACCTAATGCATCACCTGTAAGACACTCTGAATGTACTCTTACAAGAACAGGCTCATTATTTGAAACATCACCCATTACAAGTGCTATATGATGTTCACCATTTCTTTTATTCTGATAACCATATATATTAAAGTTACCATATTTTGTAGGAAGTTTAGCAGAAACAACTCTTTCCATTATTTTTTCATGTTTTCTTCTATATTCTTGTAAATCTTTAATTGTTATAAACTTAAGATTATGTTCTTTTGCAAACTCAATAAGTTCACTTGTTCTCATCATTTCGCCATTGTCAGCCATAATCTCACAACAAACACCGATTTCTTTAAGTCCTGCAAGTTTCATAAGGTCAACAGTACCTTCTGTATGACCATTTCTTTCAAGTACACCATTGTCTTTTGCTATAAGAGGAAACATATGACCTGGTTTTCTGAAATCTTCAGGTTTTGCACTATCTTCTGTTGCTTTCATTATAGTTAAAGACCTTTCATAAGCTGAAATACCTGTTGTTGTATCAACATGGTCTATTGAAACTGTAAAAGCTGTTTCATGATTATCTGTATTTTTAGCAACCATAGGATAAAGACCTAATCTGTCAGCCTCTTTTTTACTTACAGGCATACATATAAGACCTTTTGCATACTTTGCCATAAAATTTATATTTTCACCAGTAGCAAATTCACCGGCACATATAAGGTCACCTTCATTTTCTCTGTCAGGGTCATCAGTACAAAGTATCATTTTACCTGCTTTTAAATCTTCAAGAGCTTCTTCAATAGTATTAAATTCAAACATTTAATCATCTCCTTAAAATCCGCATTTATATAAAAATTCCATACTTAAAGAACCTTTATTTTCTTTTTCATTACTTTCAGGTTTAATAAGTTTTTCAACATATTTTGAAATAATATCATTTTCCAAATTAACAAGGCTTCCTACTTTCTTTTTAAGTAGTATAGTTTCTTTACCAGTATGAGGTATAAGAGAAACTTTAAACACTTTATTATCAATATAAGCAACTGTAAGACTAACTCCATCAATGGTAATAGAGCCTTTATGTACTATATATTTAAGAATATCTTGGGAAGCTGAAACAGTAATCCAAACAGCATTTTTTTCTTGTTTGAAATTTTCTATTACACCAACCCCATCAATATGACCACTTACTATATGACCACCAAATCTTCCATTAGCTTTCATTGCTCTTTCAAGATTTACACTATCACCCATAGTAAGTTTACCTAAATTGGTTTTTCTCATAGTTTCTGCCATAACATCAGCAGTAAACTCATTATTACTAAATTCAGTTACAGTAAGACATACACCATTTACAGCAATACTATCACCTATGTTCATATCTTCAAGTATTTTATATGCCTTTATTCTAATACTGCCACATTCCCCACCTATTACACCTTTAACAACTCCTGTTTCTTCAACAATTCCTGTAAACAAAAGTTATCACCTCTTTTCCACATAACCTGTTATAACAATATCATTTTCAATATTATCAACAGTTATATCTTTTAAATTAAATGCATCATTTATATTTTCAATACCTTCACCCATAACAGATGTTTTAGCCAATTTACCACCAAATATTTTTGGTGCAATTATAGTTATAACTTTATCGACAAGACCTTCTTTAAGCATTGAGAAATTAAGTTCTCCACCACCTTCAAGAAGTATTCCGTCTATACCCATACCACCAAGTATTTCCATAAGTTTTTTAAGGTCTACTTTTTCATCACCTGCTACTACTATTTCAACGCCTTTTTGTTTAAATCTTTCACATTTTGAAGCATCTGCCTTTTGGGATACTGCTATAATACATCTTCCTTGTGACACATCAAGAACATTGGCATTTTCAGGTGTTCTAAGAGTACTATCAGCAATTATTCTTATAGGATTTCTTCCGCCTTCAATTCTTGTTGTAAGTCTTGGATTATCTTTTATAACAGTATTCACACCCACCATTATTCCCAAAAGACTATTTCTGAGTTTTTGAACATATTCTCTTGATTTTTCATTTGTAATCCACTTTGACTCTCCTGTTACTGTTGATATTTTACCATCAAGAGTAGTTCCTGTTTTCATTACTACAAAAGGCTTTTTTGTTTTTATATATTTAAAAAATACTTCATTAAGTTTATTACATTCTTTTTCACATATCCCTGTATAAACATTTATTCCAGCATCTTCAATAATTTTTATACCTTTACCACTTACAAGAGGGTTTGGGTCTTTAGAACCAATAAAGACATTTTTAAATTTACATTCAACAATTTTCAAAGCACAAGGAGGTGTTTTACCATAATGAGAACAAGGTTCTAAAGTCACATAAATATCTGCACCACAAACGCTTTCAGTAGCATTATTTATAGCTTCAACTTCTGCGTGATTTCCACCAAAATATTTGTGATAACCTTCTCCTATTATTTTTCCATTTTTAACTATTACTGCACCTACAAGTGGATTAGGATTTACAGCTCCTTCTCCAAGTTTTGCAAGTTCAATAGCTCTTTTCATATAATCCAATATAAACACCTCCGTTTTTTAAATAAAAAAGCCCTAAGAAAAAAATTCTTAGGGCAAAAAATATTCATATGTATATAAAAATTGTATAATACAAATAAAAGTCATGAATTAATATGTCTAAAAAAATAAAAAACCTGAGAAAAACATTTTCTCAGGGCAATATCAATCATAAAAATACATGCAAAAAAATACATATAAAATATGTCACTCTTCTTCCATCCAGACTATAACTGTTGGTTTTGGAATTTCACCAAATCCTGCATAAAAATGCTCGCGGACTTTACCGCCAATCGGGAATTTCACCCTGCCCTGAAGATTAATTCGTTATTTAATTACAAGTTCATTATAATACTAAATTTCAATTTGTCAATGTTTTTTTATTAAAACTTTAACAATAAAATTTTATAAAAACTTATTTTATATGCATAAATATAATAAAAAACAGGCTTTTGCCTGTTTTTTATTTAAGAAAGTTTTTCAATACCAACAGCAATTCTTCTTAAAGTTTCTTCTTTACCAAGAATATCTGCAAGTTCAATAGCTCCACCTGGTGAAGTTGGTTCACCTGAAAGAGCAGTTCTTACTGGCCATAAAACCTGTCCATTTTTCATACCAAGTTCTGTTACAAGTGCCATAAGTTTATCATGAATTACTTCTTCATTCCAATCATCAATGCTTTCAATAACAGGAACAACAGCTTTAAGAGCAGTAAGAGCTATTTCTTCTGTTGTTTTCATTTTTTTATGAACATAAAGTTCTGTTCCATACTTTGGAAGAGTATCAAAGAAATCCACAAGACGTGGTATATCATTTAATGTTTCAAGTCTTTTCTGAAGGAGTGCTGCAATTTTTCTAATATCAAGAGTTTTTGTTTTAACAGCTTCTTCAAGACGTGGTTTAACTAATTCAAAATATTTTTCAAATTCCATATTTTTGATATATTCACTATTCATCCATGTAAGTTTTTTAATATCAAAAATAGAAGGTGATTTACTTAAACCTGAAATTGTAAATTTCTCTTTAAGTTCTTCAAGAGAGAATATTTCTTGATTATCAGAAGGGCTCCAACCTAAAAGAGCAATATAATTTACAATAGCTTCAACAAGGTATCCTTCTCTTACAAGGTCTTCAAATGACTTATCTCCATGACGTTTTGAAAGTTTATGATGAGCATCTCTCATTACTGGTGGAAGATGAACATATTCTGGAGCAGTCCAACCAAAAGCCTTATATAAAAGGTTATATTTAGGAGTAGATGAAAGATATTCACTACCTCTTACAACATGTGTAATTTCCATAAGGTGGTCATCAACAACATTAGCAAAGTTATATGTTGGGAAACCATCAGCTTTTATAAGTATTTGGTCATCAAGCTCAGAATTTTCAACAGTTATATCACCATAAACTACATCAGAGAATGTTGTTGTTCCTTCAGTAGGCATTTTCTGACGAATAACATAAGGCATACCTGCATCAAGGTTTTTCTGTATTTCTTCTTTTGAAAGAGAAAGACAGTGACGGTCATATTTAGCAAAAGCAGTACCTTCTTTATTGCTTACTTTAAGGCTTTCAAGTCTTTCTTTAGTACAGAAACAGTAATATGCTTCTCCTTTTTCAACAAGCTGAAGAGCATATTCAAGATACATTCCCATTCTTTCGCTCTGAACATAAGGGCCATAATCTCCGCCAATGTCTGGACCTTCATCATGTGTAAGTCCTGTCATTTTTAAAGTATTGTAGATAATTTCAGTAGCACCTTCAACATAACGTTCTTGGTCTGTATCCTCTATTCTAAGTATAAATTTACCACCCTGTGACTTAGCTATAAGGAATTCATAAAGAGCAGTTCTTAAATTTCCGATATGCATATAACCTGTTGGGCTTGGTGCAAATCTAGTTCTTATTTCCATTAAACTTCGTCCTTTCATAAAATATTAAACGTAATTTTCAATAAATATAATATACTTTTATCGTTAATCTGTAAAGGATTTAGTTATGACTTTCATAATATATTTGCTTTATATGTAAGTGTAAAAATATATAATATTACAATTTTACACAAAACGTGAAAAGCTGTATCTCAAGATACAGCTTTTTTATATTAATCAAGTGTATGAATAAAAAGACCACTTTGTAATTTTGGTTCAAACCAAGTTGATTTTGGAGGCATTATTTTATTTTCATCAGCAACAGCCATAAGTTCAGCCATTGATGTAGGATACATAGCAAAAGCCCCAATCATTTCTCCACTATCAACACGTTTTTCAAGTTCAGAAAGACCTCTTATACCACCAACAAAATCAATTCTTTTGCTTGTTCTTATATCATCTATTTCAAGTATAGGCACAAGAACATTATTTTGAAGTATAGAAACATCAAGACTTTCTATAACATCATTTTTTATAATTTCTTTTTTAGCTTTCATACTATACCATTCTTTATCTGTATAAAAACCAAAAGTATGAATTTCAGAAGGTTTAAACATTCCATTTTCTTTTTTAATTTCAAATTTTTCAGAAAGTTTTTGAATAAATTCTTCTTTTGAAAGTCCATTAAAATCTTTTATAACTCTGTTATAATCAAGTATAGCTAACTGGCTATCTGGAAAAAGTACAGAAAGATAATAGTTAAATTCTTCTTTACCTGTATAATTAGGATTTTCATTTCTTCTTTTAAGTCCAACTTTAACAGCAGAAGCATTTCTGTGATGACCATCAGCAATATAAAGATTACTTACTTTATCAAAAAGAGAAGTAAGTTTTTCTATTGTTGCATTATCATTAATAACCCAAACTCTCTGATTAGTACCTTCATCAGTAACAAAATCATATTCAGGAGAATGTTCATTTTTCCAATTTTCTATAATATTATTAATTTTATCATTATATTTATAAGCAAGGAATATAGGTCCTGTATTAGCATTGAGAGTATCAACATGACGAATTCTGTCTTGTTCTTTATCTTCTCTTGTAAGTTCATGTTTTTTAATAGTTCCATCAATATACTCATCTATTGAAGTACATACAACAAGACCTGTTTGTTTTCTACCTGCCATTGTAAGTTCATATATGTAAAGACAATCATCAGTATCTTTTATAAGTATACCTTTATCAATCATACTATAAAGATTTTCTTTAGCCTTTTCATAAACACTATCATCATATATATTAACACTTGGGTCTAAATCAATTTCAGCTTTATCAACATGAAGGAATGAATATGGTTTTCCCTTTACCATTTCTCTTGCTTCATCACTATTAACAACGTCATATGGAAGTGCCGAAACATCTTTTGCGTATTCCTTTGCAGGACGTATACCTTTAAACGCCTTTATTGTAGCCATAATTTTTTACCTCCTATTATGATTTATTAATAATTTTATATTGTTTTAAGTATATTTACAACACAAAATTATTTAAAATCTAATTTTTCGCAGTAGCAAAAACACTACCCATAACAAGACATATTCCTATTATTTTAAATAACGATATAGGCTCTGAAAATATTAATATTCCAAGAATAGAAGCCACAACAGGCTCAAGAGAAGCAGTTATTGAGGCATTAGCAGCTTTAACACCATAAAGCCCTTTTGTATATGCCATATAAGGTAAAACACCAGTTATAATACTTGATAATATAAAATCCAAAACAACACCATTTTCATATATTCTAACAATAAGATTTGGAATATTTACAAATGGTATAATTCCAATAGTAACAAATAAAAAAGTATATGTTGTTACAGCTGCTGAAGAATATCCCTTTTCCATAGCACATTTACCAAATATAGAATACAAAGCATATCCAAAGCCTGAGCATAAACCAAATATAATACCTTTAAATGATATATTTTCTCCTTTTCCCAAACCTGTAACCATACAACAACCTATAAAAGTAAATAAAACAATAATTATTTTATTTTTAGTAATTTTATCATTAAATATAAAAACAGAAATAATCATAACTATTGCAGGGGCAGTATAAAGAAGTATTGCAGCAACACTCATGCCTGTTTCTATTATGGAATTCATATAACACATATTAAAAAACAAATAACTTAATATTCCTGTACCAAAAAAATATTTAATATCAGAAATTTTATTAAGTTTCAATTTTTCTTTATGTTTAGGAAAATATATTAAAAAGCAAACTAAAAATGTTATAAGTCCTCTTACAAAAAGTAATTCTGTTGTAGAAAATCCAATAGCAGTTAAATTTTTTGTAAATACTCCAAGAGTTCCCCACATTATAGCCGCAGATAGTATAAGCATATAACATATATTTTTTCTCAAATTACATTCAACCTCTTTTCAACAAAACAGCTTATAGGACTATTTTCAACACTTAAAATTATACAATCCATATCAAAAGCCTCTTGTATATCATGGGTTATAAAAAAGCAAGTTTTATCTTTTGTAAACTCATTTACAGTTTCTATAACTTTATTTTTAGTATTTTCATCAAGACCTTTAAAAGGTTCATCAAAATAATATTCATCACTATTAAAAGCCAATGCCCTAGCTATGGCAACTCGTCTTTTCATACCACCGCTTAAATTTTTACAAATAGTATTTTCATCATATAAAAGACCCATTTTTTCAATTATATTAATACAAAATTTATAATCATTATTTACAGCCATTAAATTTTCAATAACGGTAAAACCCATAAAAAGCCTATCTTCTTGAAATACAACAGACTTTTTATTATTTTTATGTACAATACTTCCTTTATCAATACTTTCAAGTCCCATAAGTATTCTTAAAAGAGTTGTTTTACCTTGTCCAGAAGGACCATAAAAACAATATTTTTTACCACATTGAAAAGTATATGATAAATTTGAAATAATACTTTTATTATCATAGCTTTTATATATACTTTTAAGTTCTATTGTCATTTTATTTTCCTTTCAAAAATATTTTTTATAAAATATATAATAATTTTTTCAAGAACTATACTTATTATAACAACAACAGTAGTCCATGTAAAAAGCTCTAATGTTTCAAGATATACTTTACTGTCATAAATAACAGAACCTATTGATATTTTAGGAGAACTTATAATCTCTGCTGCTATACCAGATTTCCATGCAAGTCCTAAAGCAACTGTACAAGATGGTGAAATATAAGGTATAAGTTGTGGAATATATATATATTTTAATTTTTTTAAAAAACTAAACTCAAAAATTTTTGATACTTCTATAAGCTCATTACTAGTTTTTGAAAGACCTTCATATATATTAGTCCATACAACAGGAGAAGTCATTATAAAAACAATAAATGCAGGTACATTATCAGTTTTTATCCAAATAAGAGCAAGTATTATAAAAGATGCCACTGGTGTTGATTTTAATATACTGAAAAAAGGGTATAAAAAATCATGTATAAATTTAATTTTATATGAAATAAAAGCTGTTATAATACCAAATATAACCCCCAAAAAATATCCTTTCATTATTCTAAAAATAGAATGAGAACAAATTAGCCAAAAATCATACTCTGTTATTTTATTTATAATATTTAATAATACATTAAAAGGAGATACTATAAGTATCTCCTTTCCAACAGCTTTATAAATACATTGCCATATAAAAAGCCATATAAAGGCAATTATAAATTTTTTTAATTTATTATTCTGAAATATAGTAGAAATTTTCATCAGGAAGTTTTCCTCCTATTGACTTAGGTTCATATCCATATAAAATATTATAAAAACCTTCTATGCTTTGTTTCATTTCTTTACCATCAATATAAACTATATTACAATTAGGTATAGCTTTAAGAGCAACAGCAGCTTTAGGCATAATACCATATTTTTCAACAAGCTGTGATGCACTTTCCATATCAGAATTTACAAATTCAATAGAGTCTTCATATTCATCAAGAAATTCATCAAATGCCTCTTTGTTATTTTCTATAAAATCATTTCTTGCAACAATACTACCCATTGAAAGAACAGTTCCATCAGAAACCTTATTCCATTCATCAGTAATATCAAGAGCAATTCTTATTTCAGGGTCACTTGAAAGAGCAGCAGTAACATTAGGTTCAGGAACAAGTGCTATTTGAGCATTTCCAGAAACAAGTTCTGTTACAGCTTCGGCATGTTCTGTTTTATATTCTATTTCAACATCTGTAATACCATTTTTTTCAAGTATATAATTTATAGCATATTCAGGAACAGCACCTTTTCCGGAAGCAACTATTTTTTTACCTGAAAGGTCATTTATACTTTGTATCTCATTACCTTTTTCAAGAATATAAAGAACACCAAGAGTATTAAGAGCAGAAAGTTTTATTTCTCCTTCTGTTTTATTATAAAGTACAGCAGCTGCATTTGTAGGAACTGCTGCAATATCAATTTCACCATTTATAATTTTACCATTAAGTTCATCTGGAGATGAAGCAATAACGAAATTATAATCATTTTCAGATATACCATTTTCATCTTCTTCCATAAGTTTAACAGCACCAATACCTGTTGGTCCTTTTATTACACCTATGTTTATAGTTGTTTTTTCTACTGGTTTTACATCTTCTGTAACTGTATTTTCTGTATTTTTATTACTACAACCAGATAATACTCCAAAAGCTAAAACAGTAGTCATTAAAAATGCTGTAATTTTCATCATTTTCACAATAACACTTCCTTAAAGAGTAAATATATTAAAAAATTATACTAATATAACATTTTATAAAATTATAACAATCTACATAATTACTGTCAAGTATTGCCAAATAGCTAAAAATAAAGATTTTATTTCTATTAAATTACCCTAAATCCTGCTTATTCATTTTATCAATTTCATCATTTATATTTTTATTGTTTTTATTATTTATATAATACATTATAAACATAACAGCAGAAATTATAACTGTATACAAACCAAATATAATAGAAAATGCAAAAACTATAATAGGTAAATATATAGCCCATTTTGAATGTAATTTTATAAGTTTATACTCTGCAAAAAAACAACCAGCAGGTATACAAATAAACATTATAAATGCATATATTAAAGCTATACCGATAAAAGATGATGTTGCTTGCATATAAAATCCCCCTTTATTTATATTATTTATATTTTATTTTTTTATACTCAGATATAAGTAACTTTGCAGTATCGAAATCAATTTTATCATCAATAGCAAGTCTTTTTACAAGTGCAATATAAGGTTCATTTCCATATTCATCACCCATTTTTATTTTTTGAATTAATTTATCAAGTCTAAGTCTAACAGTAGGATATGTAACATTATATTCCGCAGCAATTTCTTTAAGTGAACCAGATGCCAATACAAATTTTTTAATAAAAACTAAATCTTCATCTTCAAGATTATTTATCCATTCTGGAATTGTATTCATATAACATCACTCCTTTAATAATATTAATATAACATTTAATAATATTAAAATCAATATTAAATTTTATTTTAATATAATAAAAAACAACCATAATTTTATGGTTGTTTTTTATAACTAAATATATATTTCACATTTATTTTCAAAAGAATAAATAATACACTCTTTAACTTTTTTACCTGTAATTCTTTCAAGTGCTAATTTATAAAGTTCAAGCTGTATTTTATATCTTTTTTCAATTTCATCAATACTAGCCCTATCACTTTTATAGTCGATAAGAACTATTTCATCATTTTCATAAAAATAACAGTCAATTATACCATGAACCATCATTTTTTCATCTACTCCTATATATTTATCATCTTTAAATATTTCATAAGGAGTAAGCCCAAGTGTAAATGGTGTTTCTTTAAATATTTTATTACTATTTCTTAATCGTTTTGCTATTTCAGACTTAAAGAAATATATAAAAGGATAATTTCTTATAGCCATAACTTCATCTTTTTCAAATGTACCATTTTCACCAAGACTATCTATAAACTCTTGTATTTTTGAAACTGTATATTCTTTTGAAAAATCTATTTTTTCCATAACAGTATGTATAAGAGTTCCTTTTGCTTTTTTAGAAATTTCCTTATTTTCTCCAAAGTTAGGTATTTCAAAATCACTTTCATCAGTAAAAATATTATTTTCAGAATACTCACTTATATAAGTATTTCTTTTAATTTCTGATATAGATATATTTGAAGGTAATACAGTAGCTTTAATATTAGGATATATCCAATTCATTTTTTCTCTTATAATATCTTTATATCCACTATAATCCTTAGTATAATCAAAATCTCTAAAATCTATTTTATAATCATCTTCTTCTGTATTTGACTTTATCATATACTCAATTTCTGTTTTATCATGGAAATATATTTCCCATTCTGAAATATCATTATAATATTCTGTATTTAATGTAATATTTTCAACACTAGAAATATTATATATTTTTTCACCTTCTCTGTGTCTTACAAGGGCAGGCATAACCCAATCCATATAATTTGATGCTTTAAGCATTTTATAAGGTGAAAGAGTTTCTTTTGCACCTAAAGTATCTGTAATATAGTTTGTACATTTTTTAGCTATATCAGAAATACTTCCAATAAGTATAAGTTTCTCTTTGGCTCTTGTAAGTGCTACATAAAGTACCCTTAATTCTTCTGATATATTTTCTCTGTCTATTTCCTGTGCCAAAACAAATTTTGTTATATTAGAATATTTAACTCTATTTTCAAAATCTATATAATCTCCGCCTATACCTAAATCTTGATGAAGTAAAAGGCTATCTCTTATATCTGTTTTATTAAATCCTTTACCCATACCAGCAACAAAAACAACAGGAAATTCAAGACCTTTACTTTTATGTATAGACATAATTCTTACAATATTATCATTTTCACCTGTAACAGAAGCCTCGCCAGCATCAATATCATTTTTACGAACTCTTTCAATATATCGTACAAAATGGAAAAGTCCTTTAAAACTACTTTTTTCGTATTCTTCCGCTTTTTCAATAAGAAGTCTTAAATTTGCTTGTTTTATTTTTCCTCCATATGTTCCACCAACATAGTCAAAATAGCCTGTTTTAATATATATATTTCTTATAATTTCGCTTACAGAAGTATATTCAGCCATATCTCTAAAGTAGTTTAATATGTCAAAAAATTCAGAAAGTCTTTTAGCTGTACACTCATTTTTTTCTTCAGAATTTATATAATTAACAGCACAATTATAAAAACTATCATTTTTACCAGTAATTTTAATATCAACAAGTTCATCACTTGTAAATCTAAAAACAGGTGACCTTAAAACAGCAATAAAAGGTATATCTTGTAAAGGATTATCTATTATTTTAAGAAAATCAATTATTGTTTCAACTTCAACAGTATCAAAATAGCCTGTTGTCGCCTCTGCATATGCAGGTATAAGTTCTTTTTCAAAAACTTCACAAAAAGCATCAGTCCAATTCTTTTTACTTCTTAAAAGTACTGTTATATCTTTATATTCAACTTTTCTATAATCATTTGTTTTCTTATCAAAAACCATATAATTGCTGTCAATAAGCTCTTTTATTCTTTTTGCTGTAAAATATGCTTCTGTTTCAGCAGTTGTAATTTCAGAAATATCATCAGATGAATTATCATTATTTTTTTTCTCAATAACATGTAATTCAATATTTCCACCAACATTATTTTCAGTTTCAGGAAATTTAGCACCTGCATAAAGTGCAGCTCTATCATCATAAACTATTTCTCCCAAATCTTTAGTCATAAGCTGACGGAATATAAAATTTATACCATAAAGAACATTTGCCCTACTTCTAAAGTTTTTAAAAAGGTCAATACGTTTTTCTTTACCTTTACATTCTGTATCGAATTTTTCGTATTTTTCCATAAATATTTCAGGCTTTGCAAGTCTAAAACGATATATACTTTGTTTAACATCTCCAACAAGAAATCTGTTATTTTCCCCTATATCTTTTTTTGATATTGCAGAAAGAACCATTTCTTGTATAAAATTACTGTCTTGATATTCATCAATAAGTATTTCGTCATATCTTTCTTGTAATTCTTTAGCAATTTTTGAAGGTATAGGATTATCAATAGTTGAATTTTTATCAAGAAGAATTTTAATACAAAAATGACCATAATCATTAAAGTCCATAATCATTCTTTCTGATTTTTCTTTATTATATTTTTCTGTAAAAAGCATTGTAACTCTTATAAGTTCTTTTATTACAGGTTCCATTTTAGATATAAGAGAAAGAGAAAACTTTGGTTCAACACTAAAATATTTCTCACCAAGTTTATCAAAACTATCTTTTGCATCTTTACGAAGTTTTTTTACCATTTCTGCAATATCTTTATATTCACCTCTGTAAGTACCTATTTTCTTTGCGAACTGAACATTTTTATATGCATCATAACAATAATAAAAACTTTCATCTATATTTTTATAAAACTCTAAAATAGAATTATAATCATTTTCAATAGCCTCTTTATAACTTTCTGGTCCATTTGGAGAATTTACAATATTTAAAGCACCTTTAATATCATTAAGTATACCTTCTGTTTCAAATTTTATATTTTCTGTTATAAGTTTTCCCCATTTTGTATCATCAATAGTATAATTAGGTTCAATTTGAAATTCATTTAATATTTCCTCTGCCCATTTTTTAGGATAAGGGTTACTTTGTAAAAATGTATATACTTTCATTATAATATCTCTTAGTCCTGTATCTTTTGTTCCGCCACCATAACTTTCAACAAGACCTAAAAATTGTTCATTATCTTCAGAATCATAAAGTTCTTCAAAAAGTTCGTCCATAACTTCAGATTTTAAAAGTTCTATTTCTGCATTATCAGCAGTACGAACAGAAGGGTCTATACCAACAATATTATAATTTTCTTTAACTATTTTTAAAAAGAATGAATCTATTGTTTTTATATCAGCACGATTTATATAAGTAAGCTGTTTTTGAAGATGTTCATTTTCAGGGTCATCATTAAGCTTTTTAACAATAGCATCACCTATTCTTTCACACATTTCACCTGCTGCTGCTTTTGTAAAAGTAACAACAAGAAGCCTATCTATATCAAGTGGGTTTTCACCTTCTGTTATAAGACTTATAATACGTTCAACCAAAACAGCGGTTTTTCCTGAGCCTGCTGCTGCTGCCACAAGAATATCACCATTTCTCTCATTTATAGCCTGCCATTGTTCATTTGTCCATGTTCCCTGTCCCATATATAACACCTCTTTTATTCTGCTGCTTTTTCAAGCCTTCGACTTATAGAAATATATCTAGTAAATGAATCATAAAATTCTTTAAAAGAATTATAGCAGAAATTTTCAACAAAGGCTAATGCAAAGGGGCTAATATTATCTTTTTGAAAAATATATTTAGCTATTGTTATAGAAAAAAGTTTTTCAAATTCTTGTTCATATTCATTAATACACTTATTAAGTAATTTATAAACTTTTTTCTCTGCTTCATTAAATAAAAAAACACTAAAAAGATATTTTTCAATAATATTTTCATTTATACTGTCTTTTTCTTTTTTCAAAATTTTTAAAGTATTGTGTATCGCCATTACTTTAAAAAATCTTCTTCCACGCTCTCTATCCATAATTAAAATATTATTATAAAAAAAATTATTTGCACTTTCTGTTTCAACAAAATATTCATACATATCAGCTTCTGTACTTTCTATTGAAAACTCAAAAAAATTCATATAAAAGCTATTTTTAATATTAGACGCTCTACTCATATAAAATTCTTTTGCACTTTCAATGCTTTCACGTATAATTTCAGTTTTTTTAGTACATATATTTAAAAGAGTAAGTATCACAATAATCCCTCCTAAAATTTATAGTACTATTTTAAACATTATATATATTTACTTTCAAATTTTTCGTTAGCGTAAATTGACATATGTTATTTTAAATATATTAAAAAATTTTATTTAAAATAAAAACAAATTTATTTCAACAAAAAAACTGCTTATTTTATTAATAATAAGCAGTTTTATAATTAAAATATAAATATATTAGCCAAATTAAAGAATATAAGTAAAGTAATAACATCAACGATAGTTGATATAAAAGGACCTGCCATTATTGCAGGGTCAATATTAAGTTTTTTTGCAATTATAGGCAATATACTACCTACTGTTTTTGCAACAACAACAATACAAACAATACTTAATGATACAGTAAAATTAACAATATAATTTTCTGGTCTTAAAACCATAAGTCTTATAAAATTTACAGTAGCAAGACATAAACCACATATTACACCAACTCTTATTTCTTTCCATATTACTTTAAAAATATCTCGTGTTCTTATTTCACCAAGTGCCATACCACGAATAATAAGTGTTGATGATTGGCTTCCTGCATTTCCTCCTGTATCCATAAGTAAAGGAACAAAAGAAGCAAGTATTACAACAGATGATAACAAATCTTCATATTTTCCTATTATACTTCCTGTAAGAGTTCCGGAAACCATTAAAATTAAAAGCCACATTATTCTATTTTTTGAAAGTGTCCATACACTTGTTTTTAAATACTCATCTTCTGAAGGAACAAGGGCAGACATTTTTTCTATATCTTCTGTACTTTCTTCATCAATAACGTCAACTATATCATCAACAGTTATAATACCTAACATATTGTTATTATTATCTGTTACAGCCATTGATATAAGATTATATTTTTTAAAAAGTTGTGCTGCATATTCTCTATCATCATTAACATTTACACTTATAACATCTTCTATCATAAGATTTTCTATAATATCATTTTTATCAGCAAATATAAGTGTTTTTAAATAAACAACACCTCTTAATACATTATTATTATCAGTAACATAACAACTATATAGAGTTTTTTTATCTTCACCTGTAATTTTTATTATTTTCATAGCTTCTTCAACAGTATTTTTAATATTAAGCTGCACATATTCCACAGTCATAATACTACCTGCTGAATTTTCAGGATAATTCAAAAGTTTATTTATAATTTCTCTTCTACCTTCATCTGTGTTTTTAAGAATTTTAATTACAGTTTCAGGAGAAGCCTCTGAAAGAATATCAACAGCATCATCAATAAATATATTTTCTATAACACCTTTTAACTTTTCATCAGACATACTAGAAATAAGCTGTTGACACATATCCTCATCAATATACATAAGGACTTCAGCACAAATTTCATTATCCATAATATTGAAAACAAAAAGCTGACTTTCAAGAGAAAGCTCCTCAAGAAACTCAGCAATATTTACAGCATTAGACTCTTTTAACTCATTAATAAGATTTTCAATATCATTATCTTCAAAGAGTTTTAAAAGTTTTTTACTAATAAGTGTTTTTTCCATGTCTTTCACCTCATTTTTATTCAGTCCAAAAAGACCTTTAAAAAGAGGTTTAATTGCGTTTTAAAAAAGGCTTTTTGGTACTGATATACAATATCCTGTTTTTAAAATATTAATACTACTGCACCCGTCACAGCCTTCCATAAAACTCACCTCACATTTATACAAGAACACCTGCTATATTAAAGAATATAATAAGTGCCACAGAATCAACTATTGTAGTAATAAGTGGACCTGCCATTATTGCAGGGTCAAAACCACATTTTTTAGCAAATATAGGTAATGTACAACCTATTGATTTAGCAACAACAACAACACAAAGCATACTTATAGACACAGTAATATTTACATAAAACTGGTCTGGTTCCATTATTGAAAGTCTTATAAAATTAACAAGAGAAAGTATAGCACCACTTATAAGTCCAACTCTAAACTCTTTCCACATTACTTTTAATATATCTTTCATTTCTATTTCACCAAGTGCCATACCACGAATAATAAGTGTTGAAGCCTGACTTCCTGCATTTCCACCAGTACCCATAAGTAAAGGTACAAATGTTGAAAGAGCAATAACTCTTGCAAGAAGGTCATCATAAAGCCCCATAATAGCACCAGATATTGTACCAGAAATCATAAGCACCAAAAGCCATGGTATACGATTTTTAGCAAGTGCAAAAATACTTGTTTTAAGATATTCATCATCTGAAGGAAGAAGAGCAGACATTTTTTCAATATCTTCTGTATTTTCCTGTTCAATAACGTCCACAATATCATCTACGGTTATTATTCCCACAAGTCTGTTTTCTTGGTCAACAACAGGCATTGCTATAAGATTATATTTTTTAAAAAGATGAGAAATATACTCTTGGTCATCTAAAGTACCAACAGAAATAATATCATCATTCATAAGTTCTCTTACTATTGTATCATCATCAGCAAGTATAAGCCTTCTTAAAGGAAGTACACCTTGAAGTTTTCTTGAGCTATCTACAACATAACAAGTATATATAGTTTCTTTATCAACACCTGTTTTTCGAAGTTGTTCCATAGCCCTTGAAACTGTCATAAGTTCATGAAACTGAACAAACTCTATTGTCATAATACTTCCTGCTGAATTTTCAGGATAATTTAGAAATTTATTTATAAGTTCTCTTTTATTTTCATCTGTATTTCTTAAAACTTTTGTAACAAGATTTGCAGGAGCTTCACTTAAAAAGTCAACAGTATCGTCCATACAAAGTTCATCAACAATATTTCTAACCTCATTATCTGTGATAGACTTTACTATATGCTCCTGAGTGTCAGAGTCCATATAGGAAAATACATCAGCTGCATTATCCTTTGTAAGAAGACGGAATATAAAAAGCTGTCTATCATCAGGAAGTTCTTCAAAAAATTCTGCTAAATTTGCAGCATTTTCGTCATTTAACTCCTTTTTAAGCTCTATATAGTTTCCAGACTCCATAAGTTTTATATATTCATTAAATACTAATTCCATTTCTTCCAATTATGCCACCTCCGTTTATATTAAAACCTTTAACAGAGTACATAAATTATTTAAACACAAAAAAACATTTCATAATAATGAAATGCTAAGGCGAAATGATTTTCAAATAAAAAAATTGAAAAAAGACCGCAAAAAGTCATACTGCGAAAGACATGTTAAAATTGGCACAAATAAAAAAGCGACCGTTCATGTACGCAGCTTCGCCATAATTCAAATAATATATATACTCATTCAACGGTATATCATCACCGCAACTACTTCCACTACCGTCCATGACCAATCACCTCCTAATAACGCTTATACTTTATATATTCATTATTAGTATATTATTTATTAAAAATACCGTCAACATTATTATACACCAAAAATTTTTAAATTTAGTTTAAAATTAGGTTTAATTTATATAAAATAAATTTAAGAAATTATTTATAGACAATAATAATTGTATTTATGTATAATATCATAGAAAAATTGATTAATAAAGAGTAACAGGAGGAAAAATGGAGAAAATCAAAAATACACTTTCAGAATTTAAGAAATTCATTGCAAAAGGCAATGTATTAGATATGGCAGTCGGTGTTATAATAGGTGGAGCATTTAGTAAAATAGTAACATCAATGGTTAATGATATAATAATGCCGATAGTTGGTATATTTACAGGTGGAGCAGATTTTAGCGGACTTTTCTACGCAGTTGACGGAAACAAATATGCAACAGTAGCAGAAGCAGAAGCTGTAACAGATACAATAAACTATGGTCTTTTTATATCACAGGTTATAGATTTTTTAATTATGGCAGCGGTAATATTTACAATGCTTAAAATAATAACAAAATTCAAAAAGAAAGAAACAGAAAAACCAAAAACTCCTACAACAAAAGTATGCCCATACTGTAAAACAGATATACATATTGATGCTACACGTTGTCCAAACTGTACATCTGAACTTTAAAATAAAAAGCAGACTAAAAAATTTAGTCTGCTTTTATTTTACTTAATTTCCAATTCAACAGGACAATGGTCACTTCCCATAATTTCAGTATATATTTTAGCATCAACAAGTCTATCATTAAGACTTTCTGATACTATAAAATAATCTATACGCCAACCTGCATTATTTTTTCTTGCATTAGCTCTATAACTCCACCAAGAATAAATTCCTTCTTTATCAGGATAAAAATATCTAAATGTATCTGTAAAACCACTATTAATAAGTTTTGTAAACTTACCTCTTTCCTCATCTGAAAAACCTGCATTTTTTCTATTAGTTTTAGGATTTTTAAGGTCAATTTCATTATGGGCAACATTAAGGTCACCACAAAGTATAACAGGCTTTTTCTCCTCAAGTTTTTTCATATAATCAAGAATATCATCTTCCCACTTCATTCTGTAATCAATTCTTGCTAACTTATCTTGTGAATTTGGTACATAGGCAGTTATATGATAAAAGTCTTCAAATTCAAGTGTTATAAGTCTACCCTCATGGTCATGTTCATCTATACCCATACCATAAAATACAGATATAGGCTCTTTTTTTGTAAATACAGCAACACCAGAATAACCTTTCTTTTCTGCATAGTTCCAATATGCAAAATATCCTTCTTGAGCAAAATCAATTTGACCTTCTTGAAGTTTAGTTTCTTGTATTGAAAAAATATCAGCATCTATACTGTTAAAAAAATCTTTAAAACCTTTTGTAACACAGGCTCTAAGACCATTTACATTCCACGAAATCATTTTCATAAAAATTTATCCTCCTTTTTATTTTTATTAATTTTATCAAAAAAGTATATATTAATCTATATAAAAATCGTATACTTATAAAATAAAGGAGGTAATAATTATGAGAATTGCATTAGGACAAACAAATATAATATGGAAAAATAAAAAAGCTAATATGGAAAAATGTATTGATATGATTAAAAATGCATCAAAAGAAAAATCTGATATTATTATTTTTCCTGAAATGAGCCTTACAGGTTTTACAATGAATACAGATACAATGGCTGAAAATTTTGAAAATTCAGAAACAATTAAGTTTTTTTCAGAAACAGCTAAAAAATATAATATACATATAGGATTTGGAGTTTCAATAAAATATAATGATAAAGCATTAAATAAATTTATAGTATGTGACAATACAGGAAAAATAATATGTAATTATAGTAAAATGCACCCTTTTTCATATGGTATTGAAAAGAAATATTATATTGGTGGAGAAAGTATTGAAAGTTTTACCGTAAATGGTATAAAGTGTTCACCTACAATATGCTATGATTTAAGATTTCCAGAACTTTATCAAATTTGCTCAAAAGAAAGTATTATAATTTTTACAATAGCAAACTGGCCTATTGAAAGAATAGAACATTGGGATTTATTATTAAAATCAAGAGCATTAGAAAATCAATGTTTTATTGTTGGAGTAAACCGAACCGGTAAAGATATAACATTAACATATAACGGACATTCAAATATTATAAATCCTTTAGGTAAAGCATTATTAAAAACAGAAGAAAAAGAATGTATTATGATATACGATATTGACCCACAAGAGGCTATTGATTACAGAAATTCATTCAAATTAAAATCAGACCGTAGAGAAGATATTTATAAAAAATATTATTAAAAGGGAGATTAAAAAATCTCCCTTTTTGATTAATTAATTCCTTTATTATATTTTCCTGCAAATATAATTTGTCCTGATGTTTCTTCAAATATATAATATGTAAAAGGTTTATCAATATTAACTTCAATAATATCATTTGGAACATCTCTATAATATGTTGCTTCTGTAAATGAACTTGCTGTTGTACCTTCTTCATTAAAATCAATAATATTATGTTGTGTAAGAGAAGATATATTTAAGTTATTATCTGTCACATTTGAAAAATCAGCATTTTCTGTAAATATAGTATTTACTCCCATATTTTTCAAACTTTTTTGTAAATCTACTGTGTTATCAATTTTGAATTTAGGTATTTTAAGTTGTATATATCTTTCAGTTGAATTATTATTTATATTTTTAATATCTTCAGCTGTAATATTTTTAGTTGATGTAACAATAGCCATTTTATAATCACATTTATTAGCTTCTTCAATATAATCAAGAACTACTGCCTCAACATTATTATCTTTATAATATTTTGAAGTTGTCATAAGTTTATTCATAAACATAACATTTGATTTAGTACCATCAGCATTATTAAATATACCTTGTTTTGTATATTTAGTATCAAATTTTTCAGTCCAATCAAAATCAACATATACTGTACTTGTAAAAGATGTATCAAAATTTTGAAAATTCTCAGAAAATCCTGAATTTATAATAGTTCCATTAGTTTTTTCACTAATAATTTTATCAAGACTTTCAAAACTATCAATAGATAATATATTACTGTTATAACTATTTTCAATTTGTTTTTTATAATCATCATTTATATTTCTATTGAAAGTATTGTTTAAAACAACAGAATTAAAAACATTTATAACTGCATATTTTGAATTACTCATTTTAAGTTGAAAATCATTATATGCTTTCATATATTCTCTAAAATCAGTAATATTATTTAATCCTAAAGCATTTAAAATTTCATTTCTACTTTGACCATTAGAGCCTTCCGCCATAAGTCCCATAACAGTCATAATACCATAAGGTGAAATAATTTTATTTTCAGTATTAGATATACTATTTATAGTTTTTGCAAAAAATGGTGAATATACATCTTTATACTGTGAAACAGTTTTCCCCTCTGTTATAGGTATATAATTTACACCATTTTCATATACAAATCCAACAGAAAAATCAATAGCTTCAAAGAAATCTCTCAAAGGAATATAATATGAATTGTCACAAATTTCAATTTTTTTCAAATTTGTTTTTATATCTGTTTTTCCTGTTTCTTTATTATAAATTTCAATTTTTCCTTCTGATTTATATAATTTTAATATTTCATTTTTATAATCAAATGATATAAAATTTTCATTATCAGTTACAACACAATTAATAATACTTTCTAAGTCATAAGCATTAATATAAAGACTTCCATTAATATTTTTTACAGAGTTTGTAATTTCATATGTAAAAGGCTCAAATTTAATAGCATATCTTTGATTGTCACCAAAAGCAGAAACATAAGAAAACAAAGTACAAAAACTCATTATAATACACAATATAAATTTTTTCATAATATCCCACCTTTCTATATACATAGACGCAAAAAAATGGATATTGTTTCAAAAAAAGAGAAACAATGCAAAATTGTTTCTCTAAAAATTTGATATGTATTAAATTAAAGAACTTTAGCAAGGAAAGCTTTAAGTCTTTCACTTTTAGGATTTTCAAAAATATCTTTTGGAGTTCCTTCTTCAACTATTTTACCATCAGCCATAAATATAACACGTGTTGCAACTTCTTTTGCAAATCCCATTTCGTGAGTAACAACAGCCATTGTCATATCATTTTTTGCAAGGTCTTTCATAACTTCAAGAACCTCTCCAACCATTTCAGGGTCAAGGGCACTTGTAGGCTCATCAAAAAGCATAACTTCCGGTTGCATGCATAATGCTCTTACAATAGCAATTCTTTGTTTTTGTCCACCAGAAAGCATTGAAGGATATGAATTTGCTCTATCTTTAAGACCTACTTTTTCAAGAAGTTCCATAGCAAGTTTTTCTGCTTCTTCTTTACTTTTTTTCTGAAGTTTCATAGGACCAACAGTCATATTTTTAAGTATAGTCATATGCGGGAAAAGATTAAAATGTTGAAAAACCATACCCATTCTTTGTCTATGCATATTTATATCTGTTTTTTTATCTGTAATATCAACACCATCAAAAAGTATTTGTCCACCAGTTGGTACTTCAAGAAGATTAAGACATCTTAAAAATGTTGATTTACCTGAACCAGAAGGACCTATTATTACAACAACTTCCCCTTTTTTTATTTCAGTTGTAACATTATTAAGGGCTTTAAAGTTTCCAAAAGCTTTTTCAAGATTTTTTACATCTATTAAAACATTATTAGTGGTCACTATTTCTCAATCTCCTTTCAAGTTTTTTAATTAAAGCTGTCATAAACATTGTTATAACAAGATATATTGCAGCTACACCAAAAAGAGGGAAAAATGCATCATAAGTTTGACTTCTTATAATATCTCCACCCTTTGTAAGGTCTTGAATAGCAATATAACCTGAAACAGCAGTTTCTTTAACAAGTACAATCATTTCATTACCAAGAGCAGGAAGTACATTTTTAACAGCCTGTGGCATTATTACAATAATCATAGTTTGGAAATAATTAAAACCAAGGCTACGACCTGCCTCCATCTGCCCTTTATCTATTGACATAATACCTGAACGGAAAATTTCGGCAACATAAGCACCAGAATTTATACCAAAACAAAGTATACCTGCAAGAATTTTATTATTATAGCTTGCAAAAATAATAAAGTTTATAATAAGAAGCTGAACAACAACAGGTGTACCTCTTATTACAGTAAGATATATACCAAATATAAAGTTAAGTATTTTAAATTTGCCTGTCATTTGATGTGTTGAACGTACAACAGCTACAATAAATCCTATAATAATACCTATAAGTAAAGCAAAAACTGTTATTTTAAGTGTATTTACAAGTCCATCTGCAAGAAAAAGCCATCTATCTTTTGCAATAAAATCATTATAAAACTTCGTTGCTGCATTATCAAAAAAACTTGCATTAAGAAATATTGTATTTAACATTTATATCCTCCTTTTTAATTTATTTATTAAACGGAAAAAATCACCCACCCTTAAGGGTGGGCGACTATATTTTAAATTTTATTATTCTGTAATATATTTGTCAATTATTGACTGAATTGTACCATCTTCTTTAAGTTCTACAAGAGCAGCATTAATTTTTTCTGTTAATTCTGTATTATCTTTGCTAACAGCAATAGCATAATCTTCTTCTGTGAAAGGCTCTTCAAGAACTTTAAGGTCTGCATTTCCTTCTGCAAGAGATTTTGCAACTTGGTCATCAATTACAACAGCGTCAATTTTGCCCTGAGCAACAGCCATTGCAGCTTCAAAACCTTTGTTATATCTTTCAACGTTTTCTGTAACATCTCCAGCATACATATCACCTGTTGTACCAAGTTGTACACCTATTGTTTTACCTTCAAGGTCAGCAGCTGTTTTAATTTCTTCATTTGCAGCATTAACAATTATAGCCTGTGAAGCGTGGCAATATGTGTCTGTAAAGTCAACATTTGCAAGTCTATCTTCTGTTACAGTCATACCAGCAGCACCAATATCAGCTTTACCAGACTGTATAGCAGGAATAATTGAATCAAAAGCCATATCTTCGATAGTAACTTCCATACCAAGTTTTTCTCCGATAGCTTTCATAATTTCAACGTCAATACCAACAATGTCTTGACCTTCATAATATTCATATGGAGGGAACTCTGCATTTGTAGCAACTACAAGAGTTTCTTTTTCTCCTCCTGTTGTATTTTCTCCTTCAGTAGTTGTTGTATTGTTATTTTCTTCTGTTGTTTTATTACTTCCACAAGCAGCAAGGCTTAATGTCATTACAGAAATAGCAGCAATAGCTATAATTGATTTTAAATATTTTTTCATAATTAAATTCCTCCCATTTCGATTTCCGAAATCATTAATTAATAATTTATTAAAGGTATTATACATTAATATACATCATATTTCAAGTAAAATTAATAAAAATACGTATAATTATGAATATTTAAAATAATACTGTGTATTTTATACACATATTATTTAATAATTTACAAAATTAAATTAAAATAGAATTTAAAATCATATAAAATATATAAGTAAAACTTATATTAATTATATAATTAAATATTTTTGTCAAAAAGTACTTTTCCTCTTTTTATAGATTTAATAACAAAAATATCTTTTATATTTTCTTTTTCAACATTAAATGGATTTTCACTTAAAACAACAAAATCAGCAAATTTACCTTTTTCTATTGTACCTTTTGAATTTTCTTCAAAGTATTGATAAGCAGCATTAGTAGTAATACCTTTTAATGCATTTAAAACATCAATTCTTTCACATTCTCCAATAACTTCTCCCTGTTTTGTAATTCTATTTACAGCACACCACATTTCTTCTATAAGATTAGGCATTATAACAGGTGTATCAGTATGCATAGTAAATAAAATATCTTTTTTTATAGTGGAATTAATAGGGCTTATTCTTTCTGCTCTTTCAATACCAAAATTAATTTTATGAATATCACCCCAATAATAAACATGTGAAACAAAATAAGAAGGTATTATATTTAATTTTTTAATATCATCAAGCTGGTCTATACCTAAAAGCTGACCATGTACAAGAACTGGTCTTATATGTTTTTCTCCTTCTTTTTCAATAGCTTTTTTATAACAATTAATAAACTGTTCACTAGCACCATCACCATTACTATGAGCAAGTATTTGTATATTTTCATTTAAAGCCTTTTCAAAAAACTTTTCAACTTCTTCATCTTTATAAACTGGGTATCCTTTATAATCATTACTGTCTTTATATGGTTTTCTTAAAAAAGCAGTTCTTCCTTGTGGAGAACCATCAAGAAATATTTTATATCCTCCAAGTTTTAAATTATTTTCATACTTTTTAAGTATATTACTATATTCATTTATTATGTTACTGTTGTCTTTCATATCTGCATACATTACAACATCAACATCTATAAGACCTTTTTTTGATAATTCATATAAAAATTTTGCTTCACTTTCTTTTGCAAAACCTTCTTGAACTGTCAATATACCATTTTCAATATATATTTTTTCAGCTTCTTTAAAAAGTTTTATTTTTTCTTCTTCATTTGCATCTGGAATATTTTTTGCAATATTTATAAATGCAGTTTCTTCAAGGTATCCATTAGGCTCTTTTGAATTTTCATATCTTCCTATAATACCACCTTCAGGATTTTTACTATTTTCTGTTATATTAAAAATACTAAGTGCTTTTGAATTTACAACACCCATATGACCTGAAGAATGTGTTATAAGTACAGGATTTTCACCTACTTCATCAAGAAGTTTTTTATCAGGGTGTTTTTTTTCAATAAGAAAATTATTATCATATCCAAATCCAATTATAAAATTATCATCAGAAATATTTCTTTCATTTTTAAATTTTATAAGCATATTTTTTATATCTTCAAAACATTCTGCCTTTGAAAGATTACAAAGTCTTAATGTATTTGCAAGTGAAGTAATATGGCTATGACTATCTATAAAAGCAGGACAAAGAGTTTTTCCACAAAGGTCAACCCATTCATCGTTTTCATTACATATTTCTTTCACATGAGAAATACTTCCAACATATTCCACAAAACCATTTTTTTCATAAACACATTCAACATTTTTATACTCAGTTAAAGTTATAATATCTCCGTTATAATATATATGTCCCAAAACTACCACTCCTTTTTTATATTTATTATGCGTAAATATATACGTATATAAACAAAAAAAGGTACAAAATGTACCTTTTTAATATCAATGTGTTTTTTTGTCTATAAATTCAGGTTTTACTTTTGAATACATTATTTTCTGTTCGCTATATAACCCATAATATCCAGAAAGCATATAACTTACACCACAAGCAAGTGTAAAGAAAACAATACCATCACCACCAAAAAGCTCAATACTTAATATTATTGATGATAAAGGACAATTTGTAACACCACAAAAAACAGCTACAAGACCTATTGCAGCAGCAAATGAAGGGTGAAGTCCCAATATAGCACCTATAACACAACCAAATGTTGAACCAATAAAAAATGAAGGTACAATTTCGCCACCTCTAAATCCTGCTCCTAATGTTAAAGCTGTGAATATTATTTTAATTAAAAATGCTTCTGGTCTTGCTTCTCCTTTAAGTGCAAGTTCAATAATATTCATACCTGCACCATTATAGTCATATGTACCAACTATATATGTAAGTATTACAACTATAACACCTCCAACAAATCCTCTTAATATACTATTATGTATATAATGTTTATATAAATGAGCTGATTTATGCATTGTAATACAAAAAACTATACTTAATACACCACATAATATTGATAATATAATAACATTTGTAACAGCCAATGTACCAAAATCAGGTATAACAGAAATTTCAAAAGCAGTTGGAGGAATTCCACAAAGCATTGCTATTTTTGTTCCTATAATAGCTGATAATATACAAGGTACTATTGCTGAATAATGCATAACACCAACAGTTATAACTTCCATAGAAAATATAACCGATGTTACAGGTGTACCAAAAAGAGCAGAAAAAGCTGCACTCATACCACACATAGTAATTATTCTTTCATCTTTTTCATCAAGTTTTATTATTCTACCTATATTTGATGCTATACTTCCACCAAGCTGTAATGCTGCACCTTCTCTACCAGATGAACCACCTAAAAGATGTGTTATTGTTGTACTTATAAATATAAGAGGTGCTGTTTTAAATTTTAAAGTATCATTATCTCTTACAGCAGAAATAACAAAGTTTGTACCTTTATCATTTTCCATATCTAAAAATTTATAAATCCATGCAATAAAAGCACCACCTAAAGGTAATAACAATATAATTTTACTATTTTCAATACGAAATTCTGTTGCATGTTCAATGGCAAAATGGAAAAGAACACCTATAAATCCTACGATTATACCAATAATAATTGATATTCCAACCCATTTTAGAAAAGTGTCAAAATTATCAAAAGATTTTTCAATATACTTTTCTGCTTTCATATAAATACTCCTTTTTCTAAATTGCCTAAACCCTTATTAAAGTATATCATGTTTTATAATTA
This sequence comes from uncultured Clostridia bacterium, assembly GCA_944379995.1. GTDB lineage: Bacteria > Bacillota > Clostridia > Lachnospirales > Anaerotignaceae > Fimicola. The sequence goes on along the minus strand of CALWGF010000002.1, from coordinate 141,156 downwards.
AAAACAAAAGTGAAAAAAATATCTTATTTTTAACAATAGAAATAAAAATATACTTTTATATTATGAATAATAATAGCTGTATTAATTTCTGTAATATACATTTGTTTTTTTACCAAAAACAAACACATTATTTAAGCAAATATACACAATAAGCCTAAATATAAAAAAAACCTTTAAATTAGTTGACTTGAAGTGTACATAAGTATATAATTTACAAATATATTTGAAATGTATTTTTATGTTTGCAAATTGTATTTAACTTTATAGATTTAGTTAAAAATATCACAAAAAAATGGAGGTTAGTTTGGAAATGAAAAGAGTTTATAATTTTTCTGCTGGGCCTTCAATGCTTCCTTTAGAAGTACTTGAAAAAGCTCAAAAAGAATTTGTATCATATGGTGATACTGGAATGTCCGTTATGGAGATGAGTCATCGTTCCAAAGATTATGAAAAAATAATAAACAAAGCAGAAGCTGATTTAAGAGAACTTATGGAAATCCCTGATAACTACAAGGTTCTTTTCCTCCAGGGTGGCGGTTCAACACAGTTTGCCATGATTCCTTTAAATCTTATGAATAAAAATAACAAAGCTGATTATGTTAATACAGGACAATGGTCAAAAAAAGCTATTGAAGAAGCTTCTCGTTATGGAAAAGTAAATGTTGTTGCAAGTAGCGAAGATAAAACATTCTCATACATACCAAAACTTGATAAAAATACATTTGACCCTGAAGCTGATTATTTCTATATAACACTTAATAATACAATATATGGTACAAGATACACAGAACTTCCTGATACAGGAAATGTTCCTCTTGTAGGAGATATGTCATCAAGCATACTTTCAGAAAAAGTTGATATAACAAAATTTGGACTTTTATTTGCAGGAGCACAGAAAAACCTTGGACCTGCTGGTGTTACAATAGTAATTATTCGTGAAGACCTTCTTGGAAATGCTATGGACTTTACACCAACAATGCTTAAATATGATATACATGCAAAAAATGGTTCAATGTATAATACACCTCCTACATATGCAATATATTTTGCAGGACTTGTATTTGAATGGGTAAAAGAACAAGGTGGTGTTGCTGCACTTCAGAAAAAGAATGAAGAAAAAGCAAAAATACTTTATGATTTCCTTGACTCATCAGAACTTTTCAAAGGAACAGTTGTAAAAGAAGACCGTTCACTTATGAATATTCCTTTTGTTCTTCCAACAGAAGAACTTAATGCAAAATTTATTGCAGAAGCAAAAGAAAGAGGATTTGTAAATCTTAAAGGTCATAGAACAGTTGGCGGTATGAGAGCAAGTATATATAATGCAATGCCACGCGAAGGTGTTGAAGCTCTTGTAGAATTTATGAAAGAATTTGAAGCCAATAATAGATAAGAGAGGTTTTAAGAAATGTATAATATAAGAACACTTAATAATATATCTCAAAAAGGTCTTAAAAAATTCCCTGAAAATGAATTTAAAATTTCAGACCAAATGGAAAACCCTGATGGAATACTTTTAAGAAGTTTTGATATGCATCAGATGGAAATACCTGAAAGTGTAAAATGTATTGGTAGAGCTGGTGCTGGAACAAATAATATACCTGTTGATGAATGTTCAAAAAGAGGTATTGTTGTATTTAATACACCGGGTGGAAATGCAAATGCTGTTAAAGAACTTGTAATAACAGGACTTCTTCTTACATCACGTAAAATTCCACAAGGTATTGAATGGGTAAAAACATTAAAAGACTGTGAAGGAAGTATCGGAAAAGCTACTGAAGCAGGTAAAAAACAATTTGTAGGTCCTGAAATACAAGGTAAAACACTTGGTGTAATTGGTCTTGGTGCAATCGGTGTGCTTGTAGCAAACGTTGCTTATAAACTTGGTATGGACGTTATAGGTTATGACCCATATCTTTCAATAGATGCTGCTTGGAACCTTTCAAGCCATGTACATAAAGCAACTTCAATAGAAGAACTTGTATCAAAAAGTGATTATATAACAATACATGTACCTCTTACAGATGAAACAAAACATACATTTAATAAAGAACTTTTCACAAAAGTAAAAAAAGGTGCAAGACTTTTAAATTATGCTCGTGGTGAACTTGTTGAAACAGAAGCTGTTATTGAGGCTCTTTCAAATGGAACACTTTCAGCATATGCAACAGATTTCCCAACAAAAGAACTTGTTGGTCTTGATAATGTAATAACAACACCTCATATTGGTGCATCAACACCTGAAAGTGAGGATAACTGTGCAGAAATGGCAAGTTCAGAAATTATTAATTTCCTTAAATACGGAATTATCAAAAACTCTGTAAACTTCCCTAACTGTGATATTCCATACACAGGAAAAACAAGAATTTCTATTGCAAATAAAAACGTACCAAATATGATTGGTTCAATATCAGCTGTATTTGCTAAAGAAAACCTTAATATTGACAACATGATTAACAAAAGTAAAGGTATGTGGGCATATACACTCATTGATACAGATAATATTGATGGTAAAGCAGAAAATATTATTGAAGAACTTAAAAAGATTGATGGTGTAGTATCTGCACGTATTGTAATTAAAGAAGGCGAATAAAATTAAAAGACCTTGATTATAAAATATAATCAAGGTCTTTTTTTACATAATATAAAAAATATCAATTAACATTAAAAATATTGAAATTACAGGTATTAAAACATAACCTAAATCCCTTATAAAAATATAAAATTCAGAAGGTTCTCCACCTTTTACCCATAAAAACTTTCTTGTTTCAAAAAAATACAAAGGCTCTTTAATATTAATAATATTAATAATATTGATAATATTAAATATTACAATAACAAAAAATATAGGTAAAGTAATAGAAGTATAAGTTTGTTCTTCATTAGCTATAATAATAATATTAAAAGCTTCCAAACTATTTTCATTTGTCAATTTTTCATTTTCATTAGTACTTAATATTTTTTCGCCATTTTTATATACTTCAACATTATTAACACGATTGTAATAATATTCTGTTAATTCACCATTGTTTACATACTGTATATCAAAACTTCCATTTTTATTATCTTTTATAGTATAATAAATATTTTCGCCTTTAAACTCTTTACTATAATTTACAACATTTTCTGAAATAATATCCTTTTTGAAAAACTCTCCGTCTATATAAATACCTCTTAAAGAAACACCTATTATACAATATATCAAAAATATAACACCAAAAATAATATTTACAATTAGTATTGTTTTTTTATTGAACATAGGCTTATATCTCCTTAAATAAGCTCAAAAAACTTTGCTATTTCCTCACCATGTTCAGCAGCCTTAACTTTTGGATATGCTTTTATAATTATACCATTTTCATCAACAATAAAAGTACTTCTTATAATACCCATAGATACTTTACCATAAAGTTTCTTTTCACCATATGCACCGAATTTATCAGCAACACTTTTATCTTCATCAGAAAGAAGTACAAAAGGAAGCTCATATTTTTCTTTAAATTTAATTTGAGCAGATTGTTTATCAGGGCTTATTCCTATAACATTTATACCGTTATTTATAAGTGTATTATAAACTCTCTGAAAAGATTGTGCCTCTTTTGTACAACCTGGAGTATTACTTCTTGGATAAAAATAAATTACTGTTTTTTTACCTTTTATTGTTTCATTTGTATATGTATTACCATCATCACCTATAAGTGAAAATTCAGGTATTAAATCTCCTTCTTTTAACATAAAATCTATTCTCCTTAAAATATTATACATGAGGAATATTTGTAAACTCACTTATTTCTCTATTTATAGTACATAAATCATCAACAGAAAGGTCATGTATATTATTATGACCTGTAATTCTTGCAAACATTTTTAACTCATCAAGAGAAACATTTAAAAAGTTTGCAACTCTCATAGCTGCTGCATCTTGATTAAGACGTAATCTTAATTCTTCATCTTGTGTTGCAATACCCATAGGACACATACCTGTTCCACAAATTTTATATTGTTGACAGGCCATAGCTATAAGTGGTGCAGAAGCAACAGCAATAGCATCTGCTCCCATTGCAATAGCTTTTGCAAAATCAGATGATACTCTTAATCCACCTGTAATTACTAAACTTATATCTGAATTAATACTATCTAAATATTTTCTTGCACGATACAATGCATATATAGTAGGTACACTTGAAGAATCCCTTAAAAACTTAGGAGATGACCCAGTTGCACCACCTCTTCCATCAATAGTAATAAAATCTGGTTCTGCATATACACAAAATTCTAAATCTTTTTCAATTCTTCCTGCAGCTATTTTTATACCTATTGGTCTTCCATCTGAAGCCATTCTTAATTGTTGTATTAATTTTTTCAAATCATCTTTGTTTTTTATTCCCGGAAATCTTGATGGTGCAAGTATATCTTGACCCATTGGTTTATTTCTTATTTGACTTATTTCTTTGGTAACTTTTTCTTTTGGTAAATGTCCACCCATTCCCGGTTTTGTTCCTTGACCTATTTTAATTTCAATAGCATCTGCATTCCTTAAATTTTCTGGATTTACACTATATAAATTTCCAACATATTCAAATATATATTTATCAGCAGCTTCCATTTCTTCTGGAATAATACCACCTTCTCCAGAACACATAGCACTATTAGCCATAGCAGAACCTTTTGCAAGAGAAATTTTTGCTTCTTTTGAAAGTGCCCCAAAAGACATATGTGAAATATATATAGGATTTTCTAAAATAAGGGGTTTTTTAGCATTTTTACCTATAACAGTCTTTGTCTGTACTTCTTCACTTTCCTCAAGAGGCATAGGGTCTAACTGAGCACCTAATATTAATATATCGTCCCAATTAGGCATTTTAAGTTCTGTACCCATAGATGCTGAAATGCTTTTTCCAGTTACAGCCATATGATGAATTTCTGCCATATAACGACAATTTTCATCTTTTCTAATAAATTCTTTAGGATAATCTAAATTAATTTTTTTATCTTGGTTGTACTTTTCTACATATTCTTTTTGATAAATTTGAAATTTATCAATAGATTGATGACAAACAGGACAATCTTCTAAATCAGAAAAAGGTTTTCCTTCTAAATCCTCATCATAAATATATCCACATATACTACATCTGTACTTTGACATTGACCTCTCTCCCCTCTTTTTATTTATTTGTTTATTTAATTAAATCTATTTTTATAATAACATATAATATATATATTTGTTATATATTTAAAAAAATATAAATTATAAAAAATTAACAAAAAATATATATAAATTTTATTTAACTATATTTTTTATACAACCTATATTTTCAATTTCACATTCAACAACATCACCAGATTTAAGGAATTTTGGTGGTACAAATCCCATTCCAACACCAGCAGGAGTTCCCATTGATATTATAGTTCCAGCTTTTAAAGTCATACCCTTTGAAAGTTCTTCAATTACATGAGCAATACCGAATATAAGTAAATCTGTTGAACTATTCTGTCTAATTTCTCCATTTACTCTTGAACATATTTTTAAAACCGGAGGATTTGAAAATTCATCAGCAGTAACAATAAATGGTCCCATAGGTGTAAAACCATCAAGGCTCTTTCCGAAATACCATTGTTTATGCTGTGTTTGAAGATTTCTTGCACTTATATCATTTAATACAGTATATCCTAAAACATAATCAAAAGCATCTTTTTCAGAAACATTTTTAGCATCTTTACCTATAATAACAGCAAGTTCCGCTTCATAATCAAGACTATCTACAATATCAAAATGTCCATCAATATAATCACCATTACCAATAGCCTCATTAACTCTTTTTGAAAAATATACTGCAAATGGTCTATCACCTCCAAAAGCCTCTTTTTTATATCTTGCAGACTCTTCAGCATGTGCCATATAATTTATACCAAGGCATATAATATCTTGTTTTGGAAAAGGTATAGGAGCAAGTATTTTAACATTTTCAAAAGGAACACTATCACTTTTTTTAATACATTCAATGTTGCCATTTATTTTTTCTATAACTTGTCCTAAATCTTCAAATTCTTTTCCTTCAATAGCTATTTTATAAACTGTTTTTTCATCATCTGAAAGTATACCTGCATTTCTTTTACCCTCATATTCAAATGTTAAAAGTTTCATTATTAATTCCCCCTAAAAAATCATTTAAATACCCAGAATTTATCTGCTATATAATTAAAACCTATCATCATACAAGTAGCTGGGATTTTTGCCACCATTGGTGTAAGATTAAAAAGATTTTCAAAAAGACCAAGCATAAAAAGAGAAACTGCAAGATAACCACATTTTACAATTATATATTTTCCTATTTCTTCTCTTTTTACAGGATTTTTCTTTTCAAAAGTCCAATATTTATTACATATAAAACTATTTATTGTTGCTATTATAAAAGAAATAATCTGAGCAATATATCCACCTATTCCAATAACAACATTAAGTATAAAAAAGCTTATAACATCTATAATAGTATTTAAAACGCCAACCATACCAAATTTTATAAACTTTTTAATATCAAAAAGTATTATTAATTTTCTTATAAAATCCATTATAATTTACTCCCATCTGAAAAGACCATAGCCATTTTCATCATATATAGTTCCATATACATTATCACTATATATAACATATTCTTTTTCACCTATTTTGTCCCAAAAAACCTCTTTCATTTTTTCACCATCATACCATAAAAGCATATCAAAATTTTCTATGTTATTTATATCACTGTTATAAGGTCTATAAACATAACTTTCAACTGAAAGAGGTATTGGAGTAGGAATATCAAACTCTTTTGCAAAATAACGACAACAGCCTAAAAATGACCAATCAGAGCCTGTTACACCTGTAATATGTTCATGAAATATATAATTATAATTTTCAATATTAATTTCATTAAGATTTAAAACACCTATTCTATAACTACTATCAACATTTTCAACAGCTTCAATATAAGCCTTTGCAGCAGTTTTATCTTTAATACTATTTTCTCTATAATCATGTATTTCTGAAACTCCTGCAACAGAGAATATAAAAATAATAAAAGAAGTAACAATACCTTTTATTTTTACATTTTTTATGCACAAATTAAAAACAGTATCAACAACAATACCCAATCCAGCAAAAGATGTTACAGCACCTCTAAAAGAAAACCAAGGATTCCCTATTACAAGAAATGGTGTAAGTGGTGCAATAAAAAGAAGTATACCAAATACAAAAGCCCATATACTTCCTTTCTGTTCTTCATCTTTTGATAGTTTAAAAACAAAAACACAAAGTATTATTAATATTACAAAATACAAAATAGATTTTTCTTGAAAAATTATTGAAATACCTCTTATAAATCCCTTAACAATAGTATAAAAATTTCCATAAATAATAACTTCTTTAAATTGGCTTAAAATTTCTGGAATAAACACATCAAAATATCCTTCACTATTAGGAAGCATAATTTCCATTCTTGAAGAATAAAGAGAACTGCTTTTAAAATAATATGTTACAAAAGCAAATATACCTACATTTACAAAAGTTAAAAATGCAAAAAGTGTTATTTTACCTTTTTTAAAAAATAAAGATAACATAATAAGAAATGTTGCTGTAATTGAAAATACTATTACCTGTTCATAAAAACCAAATGATATAAGCTGAAAAATCATAAAAAGAGGTATATACTTAATACTGCCTTTTTCACATAAAGCAGAGAAAAAATATATACCAATAGATGCAAAAAACATTCCTACAACAATTCTTGAAGATGCACTCACCCAATAAGTTCCTTCAAAACCAAGTGGTAACAAAAGATATACAAATAGAAAAATATTTGAAACAGTAAATATATTTGAAAATGCTTTTTTTAATATAAAAGCTGATGCTGTATAAAGTATTGAAATTATAAAAACACCAAAAATCATATTTGTATTAAAAAAGAAATTCCAAAGAGTAATATCCATAATTCCCGCAAGAGGTCTTGCAGACAAAAGCCCAAGTTTTTGTATTATTTCTGGTATTGTTCCTAAAAATTGTCTGTAACTATAATATTGTATATAATCGTCAAGCTGTGGAAAATACTCAAAACCATAATAAACAAATCTCATAAAAACAAGAATAAAGGCTATTATGTAAAATATAATATTTTGTCTTTTTATCGAAATAGAATTCATATTATAATTTCTCCTTTATTCTTTTTTCAGTCATAATTCTAACTGTTATTATATCTCTAAGCATTTTTATACTATCTTTTATAATATTAACTTTAGACTCTCTATGATTTATTATAGAAACACCTATTTCAGAAATTTTAAATCCCATTCTTTTAGCAATAAGCATAGCTTCAAAATCAAAAGCAAATCTATCTATAACACAATTTTTAAAAATACTGTTTGCAACATCTTTTTTAAATCCTTTAAAACCACATTGTGTATCATATGACAGACCAGAAATAAATCCTGTTATAAAAGAAAATATTTTTGATGCTACAAGTCTTATAAAAGGATAATTTTTATATCCTTGTTTTGATAATTTTCTAGAACCTATTACAACATCAGAATTTTCTTTTTTCATTTTACAATATGCTTTCTTAATAATATCAACACCATATGCAAGGTCAGCATCAGTAAAAAATATATAATCCCCTTTAGCTTTAAATATACCTTGTCTTACTGCATATCCTTTACCTTTGTTTTTGCTATATGATACAACATTAACATTTTCCATATTCATATCTAAAACAAAATCTTTCATACCATCTGTACTTCCATCATCAACAATTATAATTTCATATGATTTAAAAGTATTTGAAAGAAATTTATCAGCTATTTGTATTGTATGTCCAATTATTAATTTTTCATTATATGCTGGTATTATAAGTGTTATCATATTTATATCCCTCAAATTAAAAATAAAATTAAACTATTTTATAGTATAGCATATTTTAAGTTATATTCTACAAAATTATTAAAATTTGTTGATTAAATAAATCATTTACATGAATAAAGGGTGTCGATATAATCGACACCCTTTTATTTGTGATAGAATTATCACTTGCAAACGTAATGAGGGATATGTTCGCAACTTCTTATATTTTTTATATAATACCATTTAAGGCAAAAAAGCTATTTTTTAGAATGCAACAAAACCTTTTCCAAAGTTTTTGCAAGTTTCTTTACCTTCATCATCAGGCATACCATTAATCATAAGACCTGTATCATAAAGGTTTGCATTTTTATCATTTACTCTTTCTTCCCAATCTCTCATCCATTGACCATCTCCCCAGCCATATGAACCGAAAAGAGCAATTTTTTTACCAGAAAGATTATTTTCTATACTTTCAAAGAATGGTTCAAATTCAGCTTCTTCAAGCACTTCATCACCCATAGCAGAGCAACCGAAAGCTACTTTGTCATAATCTTTTATACTACCTGAGAACTGGTCAACTGAAAATACTGAAACATCAGCACCGGCTTCTTTTGCACCGTTTGCGATTTCATCAGCCATAACAGCTGTATTACCTGTACCACTCCAATAAATTACTGCGATTTTTGACATTTTATTATCCTCCTTAAATATTAGAAACACCAAGAAGATTTAATACTGATGTTCCTGAATTTCTTTTATTTTCCATAACTTCTTTACATTTTCGATACTGCCAAAAAGTTTTTTTAGCTTTTTTTTCATCACCATAAACTTTCCAGTATCCACAGAATTTATAATTTCTGCCGCTATTTTTTATATATTCAAAAACGTCTTCTTTAGGATATCCAAGGAAAAAGCCTATTTCATGAGGAAATTCTTCACACCCTGTAATTCTTTTTCCCAAAAAGTTAAGTGTATTATCTATATCATCAATAACTTTTGGTATATTATATCCTTCACTTTTTAAAAAATAAGCAACTTTTCTATGGGTAATATATGAAAACATTTTTGTTTTACGATATACAAGAATAAATATTCTACTTTTACATGTATAAAGGACTTTAAAATAAATATCCTTTAAATTTAAAAGATTGTTATATGTATTTATTTCATTTAAAAGTTCTTCACTATCCTCTATTGGACATGAAAAAAGATTTGCCTGTTTTATACCCAAAAGTGTTGGGGCACAATGTAATATAAGCATATTTTCAAGTGAACTCATTATAACAACCTCCATTTGTTAGTTATTTCTAACTTTTAATCAAAAAATTATTTATATTCTTCAAGAATTTTCTTTAATGCACAAGAACTGCTACTATGACTATGAACCATAGGAATATTATTCTTTTTAGCCTCTTGTACAGCTCCTGAAACCATTTTGTGGGAAACAGTATTTGTAAAAAGTACAAGAAGGTCAGCTCTCCCTATTTTATTTTTAAAATCAGCTGGCATATGTGTAAAAACTTTAGCCTTACATTTAAAACCTTTGCATATATCCATATATTGTCTAACCATACGGTCGTGACCACCTACTATTACAACGCTCATTGTTTCCTCCCTATAATATTATTTGTTAGCTATAACTAACTTGTGATATGATATTATCACACTATATTTTTAATGTCAACAACATTTTAAATAAAAAAATACTGTTGATAAATGTTATCAACAGTATTAAAAATATTAATTATTTTTCTTTCTTTATATCAATTTTAATATGAACATCACTAAGCTGTTTTTCTGATACTTCAGCAGGAGCACCCATCATAACGTCCTGAGCTGATTTATTCATTGGGAATGGTATAATTTCTCTTATGCTTTCTTCACCAGCAATAAGCATTACCATACGGTCAACACCAGGAGCAATACCTGCATGTGGTGGTGCACCATAACAGAATGCATTATACATAGCTGGGAATTTAGCCTTAACATCATCTTCTCCAAGACCAACCATTTCAAATGCTTTAACCATTATTTCTGGGTCATGATTACGAACAGCACCAGATGAAAGTTCAACACCGTTACATACAAGGTCATACTGATATGCATATATATCAAGTGGGTCTTTTTCTAAAAGGTCTTTCATACCGCCTTGTGGCATTGAGAATGGATTGTGGCAGAATTCAAGTTCACCTGATTCTTCACCGATTTCATACATTGGGAAATCAACAACCCAACAGAATTCATAACATTCTTTATCCATATGACCAGCAACTGTATTACCAAGAATTTTTCTAAATACACCTGCTGTTTTCTGTGCAACACCTTTTTTGCCTGCTGCAAGTCCAACAAAATCACCTGCTTTAAGTCCAAGTGCCTCTGTAACAGCATCTTTTCTATCAGCAAGGAATTTTGATATACCACCAGCAAAGTTTCCGTTTTCATCAACTTTAAACCAATATGCTTTATTACCTGTCTGAACTTCAACATCAGCACACATTTTATCAATTACTTTTCTTGTTTCTTTACAGTCACTTACAACAACTGCTTTAATTACATTACCTTCAAATGGACCAAATCCACAGTCTTGCATACATTCAGTTGCATCTTGTAAAACAAGGTCTATACGAAGGTCTGGCTTGTCTGAACCGTAAATTTCCATAGCATCATTATATGACACTCTTCTAAATGGTACAGTTGAACCATTTTTATATTTACCGTATTTTGCAAATATAGGAGGAAGAACTTCTTCAAGAACTTTGAAAATATCTTCCTGAGTAGCAAAAGCCATTTCCATATCAAGCTGATAAAATTCACCAGGTGAACGGTCAGCACGAGCGTCTTCATCTCTAAAACAAGGAGCAATCTGGAAATATCTATCAAAACCAGAAGTCATAAGAAGTTGTTTAAACTGCTGTGGAGCCTGTGGAAGAGCATAAAATTTTCCTGGGTGATTTCTTGAAGGAACAAGATAATCTCTAGCACCTTCAGGAGATGAACAAGTAAGAATAGGAGTTGTTATTTCTAAAAATCCTTGTTCTGTCATACTTCTTCTAAGTTCAGCAACAACATTACTTCTTAATATTATTTTATCTTTTACCGCAGGATTTCTTAAATCAAGATAACGATATTTAAGACGTGCGTTTTCATCAGCATCTTTTGAATGATTAATTTCAAAAGGAAGTTCATTATATATACATTTTCCAAGCACTGTTATATCAGTTGGAACAACTTCAATTTCACCTGTTGGAATGTTATTATTTTTGCTTGAACGTTCTCTTACAACACCTGTAATTGAAAGTGTTGATTCGCAATTTACATCAGAGATTTTATCCATCATCTCTTCTGTTTCAATAACTACCTGTGTAGTACCGTAAAAATCTCTTAATACAAGGAAACCAAGAGTTTTACTTACCTTTCTTAAATTTTCGTACCAACCTACAATGGTAACTGTTTCACCGACATTGTTTATACGCAAGTCGTTACATGTATGAGTTCTTGACTGAAACATGAATACACCTCTCACTTTTTTTCTTTCAAATACTATTAAAAATAATTATATCCAATTAAATAGTATATCACCAATTATTTATTTTTTCTATATTAAGTATAAATTTAATATAAATAATTAAATTACATATAAAAAAGGACACTATAAAGTGTCCTTTTAATTTTAAGTAGTATGAATTGATAGAAATAAAATTCCAAACAATTCCAAAAATTATCTTTTTGAGAACTGTGGAGCACGTCTCGCTGCTTTGAGACCATATTTCTTTCTTTCTTTCATTCTTGGGTCTCTTGTAAGGAAACCTGCACTCTTTAAAGCTGGTCTGTAATCTGTATCAGCTTCAAGTAAAGCTCTTGAAATACCGTGTCTGATAGCACCTGCCTGACCTGTGAAACCACCACCATAAACATTTACTAAAACGTCAAATTTAGCTGTTGTTTCTGTAAGCTCAAGTGGCTGACGAACGATAAGCTTTAATGTTTCAAGACCGAAATATTCGTCAATATCTCTTTTATTTATTGTAATTTTTCCGCTGCCTGGTACTAAATAAACTCTAGCTACGGATGATTTTCTTCTACCTGTACCATAGTATCTAGCTGCTGCCATTATTCTTCCTCCTCTCGTTTAATTAAAAGTTTAATTCTAATACTTCAGGTTTCTGAGCTGCATGTTTGTGGTCTGGACCTGCATATACATGAAGCTTGCCAAACATTTTTCTTCCGAGAGCATTCTTTGGAAGCATACCCTTAACAGCATGTTTGATAACTTCTTCTGGTTTCTTTTCAAGCTGTTTTTTAAGAGTAATTGTTTTTAATCCTCCAATGTAACCTGTATGATGTGTGTAAACTTTCTGGTCTAACTTTTTACCTGTTACAGCGATTTTTTCAGCATTAACGATGATTACATAATCACCTGTGTCAACGTTTGGTGTGTAAATTGCTTTATTTTTACCTCTTAAAACTTTAGCAACTTCTGATGCAAGACGTCCTAATGTCTTATCAGTAGCGTCTACAACGTACCATTTTCTTTCAACTTCTGCAGCTTTTGCAATAAAAGTTGTTCTCATTGTTTTTACCTCCCTTAATACATTTAATTGACTCTTTGACTTTGCATTTTCTTTGGGAAAAGAAAAATACAATCTCCACCATACATATATTATGTATGCCTTATTGAGTCCCACATTAATACTTATATATTTAAAGCCAAAAGGCTCTAAAGTCATTACATAACGGTATATATTATATTATAACAAATTATCTTTGTCAACATAAAAATATTGATTTTATAATAAAAATCAATATTTTAATAATATATTTTCATAAGAGTAAGACCTTCTGGTCCTGCTGTTTTTCCTGCTCTACTTCTATCACAAGAATTTATTATATCTTCCATATCTAATGGATTAATTTTTGAAAGACCAACATATATAAGAGTACCTGCTATAATTCTAACCATATTATATAAAAATCCATCGCCTGTAACATATATTTCAACAACATTTCCATTTTTTTCAACAGAAATATCAAATATTGTTCTAACTGTGGATTTTACTTCTGTTTGAGCAGAACAAAATCCTTTAAAATCGTGAGTTCCCTTAAAATATTCTGCTGCAATTTTCATTTTATCAACATCAAGTGGTTTATAAACAAATTCAGTATAAGCTCGTTCAAGTGGATTTTTATATTCTTCATTATATATACGGTATCTATAAGTCTTTTTTACACAGTTATATCTTGGATGGAAATCATAATCAACTTCTTTTGCACAATTTACAACTATATCCTGTGGAAGAAATGAGTTTAAAGCACGTGGTATTCTTTCAATAGGTATATTTGTATCAACATTAACAAGAACTCTTTGACCAAGAGCATGAACACCTCTATCTGTACGACTTGCACCTGTTATTTCAAATTCTTTTCTAAAAAGAGAGTTACAAGCCTCATATATTTTCTGTTCAACAGTAACAACAGGGTCACCCTTTTGTCTTTGCCAGCCAAAATAATTTGTTCCGTCATATGCAACAGTTAAAAGTATATTCATTATGCTTTTCTCCTCTCTTTAATTTTTATATAAATATAAGAAACAACAAAAACAACACCATATGTTAATACGAATTTTGATATAAAGCTAAATGATAAATCAGTTATAAAATGTCGCCACATATAATGAGTTGACTCATATACCAATATACAATGATAAAGATATATATAAAAACTAAGGCTGTCTATACCTCTTAAAAGTGTAAATTTATCTATAATTTTTTCACCAAATATTTTTGAAAACATAAGTGTAAAAAGTATAGCAGAGAATATATACATTGTATGAATATCTTCAACAAAATTTAACTGTATATTGCCTAATGAATTAATATAACTAAATCCACTATCAGCAAAAAGCATTATTGCAAATATTATTGTAATTATAATTTTATTTTTAAGTATACCCTCAAAGAATTTATCATAATTAGCCCCTATATAGCACCCACAAACCCAATAAGCCAAATATGAAGTAAAAAGTCTATCATTATATATAAATTGTGTTTCAGGGCTTATAAGGCTTATAACAGACGGTAACCATTTATGACAGAAAATCATAATAAGTATTGAAAAAGGAATTGCAATAAAACTATTTATATTTTTAGTCATTTTTATCCATAAAGGCATAAGCAAATAAAACTGGAATATTATAACTACAAAATAAAAATGACTCACGAGATTTCCTAAAAGTATTGATTTTATAAGTTCATATAAATTAAACTCAGCATAATAATTATTATATATAAAATAAATATAATATATAGTTACACTTATAATATAAGGCAATAATATTTTTTTTACTCTCGAAATTATAAATTTAAAATAATCAAGCTGTTTATTTTTAAATCCTATAAAAAATTTAATACTGCTTAAAAGTATAAAACCTTGCACAACAAAAGCAGAAAGACGCCAAGGTACAAATATACCCATATAAAAAATACTGCTTTTATCAAGGTCATTTACAGATGAAGAACATATATGTATAAGCATTACAAGCACACATAAAAGCACATTTATAAAAGAAAGCTCTTTTCTTCTCAAAAATACCCCTCCAAAAAAAAGACCTTGATATTTCACAAGGTCTTTATATTTTAAAATATATATCTCAATACAAAACTAAGTACAACATAAATTACAATAATAACATAAGCCTTATAATCACCTTTGCTATATCTCATAACATTCATTCTTGTTCTGTTTTCAGCACCATTATAACATCTTGCTTCCATAGCCATAGCAAGTTCATCAGCACGTCTAAAAGCTGATATAAAAAGCGGAACAAGTATAGGTACAAGGCTTTTTGCTTTTTGAATTAAATTACCTGTATCAAAATCAGCACCTCTTGCCTGTTGTGCTTTCATAATTTTATCTGTTTCATCAAGCAAAGTTGGTATAAATCTTAAAGCTATTGTCATCATCATAGCAATTTCATGAGAAGGAACACCTATTTTTTTAAGTGGTCTAAGTATATATTCAATACCGTCTGTAAGCTGTATAGGTGTTGTTGTAAGTGTCATAAGAGATGACCCAACAATAAGAAGTACAAGTCTTAAACACATTAAAACAGCCATATAAACACCTTTAGATGTTATTGTAATAATACCCCAGTTAAAAAGTACAGTTCCCTCACTTGTTGTAAATACATTTAAAAATGCTGTAAAAATTATAATTATAAAAATACTTTTTATACCTCTAAGCATAAATGAAAGAGGTACTTTTGATGCTTTTATAGTAGCAGCTAAAGCAAGTATTACAAATGCATAAGCAATAAAACTATCCATTATAAAAAGCGAAATAATATATATAAATGTAGCAATAATTTTTACTCTTGCATCAAGTCTGTGTATTATAGAGTCCACAGGATAAAACTGTCCTATTGTAATATCTCTTATCATATTTTTGTACCTCCAGTAAGTATTCTGTAAAGAACATCTGCTGCTTCATTAGTTGTATAAACATCAAGAGGCACATCAATATTCATATTTTTAGCAAGTTTTTCAAAAACATAACTTATTTGTGGTGCAGCAAGTCCCATTTTTTCAACTTCATCAACACGAGCAAAAACTTCTCTTGGAGTACCTGTCATTACACATTTACCTCTATGCATAACAATAATACGACTAACAAGTTTTGCAACGTCTTCCATAGAGTGAGAAACAAGAATAACAGTTATACCAAGTTTTTCTTGCATTTTTTTAACTGCATCAAGAATTTCATCACGACCTTTAGGGTCAAGACCTGCTGTTGGCTCATCAAGCACAAGAACCTCTGGCTCCATAGCAAGTACACCGGCTATTGCAACACGTCTTTTTTGACCACCAGAAAGTTCAAAAGGAGATTTTTCATAATATTCTTCAGAAAGACCAACAGTTTCAAGAGCAGATTTAACTCTACGTTTAATTTCATCTTCTGGAAGTTTCATATTTGTAGGGCCAAAAGCTACATCTTTATATATTGTCATTTCAAAAAGCTGATGTTCCGGATATTGAAATACAAGACCAACTTTTTGTCTTATCTCTTTAAGTTTAGTTTTATCAGCAAATATATCTTTTCCATCAAGATATATAGTACCACTTGAAGGTGTCATAATAGCATTAAGATGCTGTATAAGTGTTGATTTTCCTGAACCAGTATGACCAATAACACCTATAAATTCTCCTCTTTTAACTGATATATTAATATCATCAAGAGCTTTTTTCTCAAAAACAGTACCTTCATTATATATATGAGTAAGATTTTTAATCTGTATACCGTCAAAATTACTGCTTCCATCAAAGGTACTTTCAGCTTCTTTTTTAAGTTTATCTACATCAAGGGGAATATCTCTCTTTATTTCTGATAAATCAGCCTCTACACCTTTAATACGGCAAATTTCAGATACCATTTCATCAACATTCAAAATATCAGTAGCAATATTCACACCTTTTTTATTAAGAATGTTAGCAACCTCTGTAACCTGTGGAACATCAAGACCAAATCCCTTTAATTTATCAACCTGACAGAATATTTCTTTAGGAACACCTTCCATAACAACATC
Source organism: uncultured Clostridia bacterium (assembly GCA_944379995.1). Classification (GTDB taxonomy): domain Bacteria; phylum Bacillota; class Clostridia; order Lachnospirales; family Anaerotignaceae; genus Fimicola. Next base: position 123,706 of record CALWGF010000002.1, on the reverse strand, counting down.
ACCGTCATCAATAACAAATACTCTATCAGCACGAACAGCCTCGTCCATATAATGAGTAATAAGTACAATAGTTATACCTTCCTCTTTATTAAGACGCATAACAGTTTCAATAACATCTTTTCTTCCTAAAGGGTCAAGCATAGCAGTAGGCTCATCAAGTACAATACAATCTGGTTTCATAGCAAGTACACCGGCTATTGCTATTCTTTGTTTTTGACCTCCTGAAAGTTTTGAAGGAGAATTTTTTCTATATTCTTGCATACGTACTGTATCTAAAGCAGAATTTACTCTATTATGTATTTCCGAAGACTCAAGACCTAAATTTTCAGGACCAAAAGCAATATCTTCTTCAACAACAGTAGCAACAAGTTGGTTATCAGGATTTTGGAAAACCATTCCTGCACTTTGTCTTATATCCCATACAAATTCATCATTTTTAGTGTCAAGCCCTTTAATCCATAAAGTACCTTCTGTTGGTTTAACAAGAGCGTTTATATGTTTTGCAAAAGTTGACTTTCCAGAACCATTATGACCAAGTACAGCAACAAATTCACCTTTTTTAATAGAAATATCTATATTTTTAAGGGCAAGAAATTTTTCTTCTTTAGTCCCTTCTTCAGTATCAATCATTCTTTTATATTCATAGGTTAAACCTTTTGCTTTAACCATATCCATTAGCTTCACCGCCTGAAAATATTAAGTCTATGGCATTTAAAAAATGCTCACAGCTAGTGAAATAATAATTTAAAAAAGGTGAAATGTCAATATTTTTTACTGACAAATCACCCTTACACTTATTTATTTGAATATTTTTTATGCATATATTTACCATATGAAAATATAGCAGCTGCAACAACTATATAGCATATAAGCCCTTGTGTACCAAGAAGTATGCCATAAGAGTTTAAATAACCCATAGCAATTATAAAAACACCCACACAAACAATCATTATACCTGTTTTGAATGAATATTCTTTTCTATATTGTGGTGGTATTTTTTCAACAGTACTTTTTGATAAAAAATACTTATCACTTTTCATACACACTATACCTTCAATAATAATTAATATACCAAATATTAAAGATGTACTCATAAACTCACTCCTGTCAGAAGATAATATGATTAATATATTCATAATAACAAAAAAGCGGTGGAAAATCCACCGCTAATATCTTCACAACACAAAATTAAATTATATATGAATTAATTATACTAATTCAATAATTACTTCTGGAGCACCGTCACCTTTACGAGGTCCGATTTTGATGATTCTTGTGTAACCACCTTTACGGTCAACGTATTTTGGAGCGATTTCATCGAAAAGTTTAGCACACATATCTACTTTCTTTGTGAGCTTTCTAACTTTCTTTCCATCAGCAGGAACTTCTGTTACAGGGTAAAGAACGCTTAACATTTTACGTCTAGCGTTTAAACGACTTGGGTTGTCTTTTTTGATTGTTTTCTTAACTTCATCAAAAACTGTAACTTTTTTGCCGTTTACTGTTTCTTTAACTCTCTTACCGTTAGCATCTTTTTTAGCAACTTTAGCTGTTACTTCAACTTCTGTAAAGTTGTCTTTTTCTTTAACTGCAAGAGTGATGAGCTTTTCAGCAAGTCTTCTTACTTCTTTAGCTCTTGTCTCTGTTGTTTTAATTTTTCCATGATATAAAAGATTAGTTACCTGGTTTCTTAAGAGAGCTTTTCTCTGTGCTGCTGTTTTACCAAGTTTTCTGTATCCTGAACCTGTCATTATTACAAATCCTCCTTGTAATCCTCTACAGGGCTTATTGTAGGGTAATAACTCTTCGGTCTTACATTACTCTGCACCCTGCACAACTATAATTAACAATAAAAAAATTATTCATCACCAGGTCTTAAAGCAAGACCAAGGTCAGCCATTTTGTTTAAAACTTCTTCAAGGGATTTACGTCCAAGGTTACGAACTTTCATCATTTCCTCTTCAGTTTTATTTGCAAGGTCTTCAACAGTGTTGATACCTGCACGTTTTAAACAGTTATATGAACGAACAGAAAGGTCAAGTTCTTCAATACTCATTTCAAGTACTTTTTCTTTCTTGCCTTCTTCTTTTTCGACCATTATTTCAGTATTCTTTGCAGTATCTGATAAATCGACGAAAAGATTTAAGTGTTCGTTAAGAATTCTTGCTCCAAGGCTTACAGCATCATCAGGAGCAATAGTTCCGTTTGTCCATACTTCAAGTGTCAATTTGTCGTAGTCAGTAATTTGACCTACACGTGTATTTTCAACAAGGAAATTAACTCTTGTTATAGGAGTGAATATAGAGTCAACAGGAAGCATTCCTATTGGCTGGTCATCTTTTTTGTTCTTATCAGCACCGATATAACCTCTGCCTTTTTGAACAGTAATCTCCATATAAAGTTTGCTGTTAGGGCCACCGCTTAAAGTAGCGATATGGTGGTTTGGATTTAAAATCTCAATATCACCATCTGCTTTAATATCAGAACCTTTAACTTCGCCTTCACCTTCCATGTCAATATAAACGATTTTAGGCTCATTACTTTCACTATTGTTCTTAATGGCAAGTCCTTTAAGGTTAAGAATGATTTCTGTAACATCTTCCTTAACACCTGGAATTACTGAAAATTCATGAACTACACCATCAATTTTAACATTGCTTACAGCTGCACCCGGTAAAGATGAAAGAAGAATTCTTCTTAAAGAATTACCAAGTGTAGTTGCGTATCCTCTTTCAAGAGGAGACACGATAAAACGACCATAAGAACCGTTTATCTCGTCAATTTCAATACGAGGTTTCTCAAACTCAATCACTTATCTTAAACCTCCCTTTGGATAATAAAGTGAGACTATGAAAATCGTAGGGAACGACATAATAAACCGTTCCCTGCATTTACTACAAAATATATTATACACAATTTTGACCTTTCGGCAAGTCTCAAATTTAAAATTATTTTGAGTACAACTCAACTATGAGTGTTTCTTCCACTGGAACATCAATCTGTTCTCTCTGTGGTTTTGACATTACAGTTCCTTTTAAACCTTCATGGTCAGCCTGTAACCATTCTGGAACTATTCTTGAATCTGTTACTTCAAGAATGTCTTTGTATCTCTGCATGTCTTTATATTTTTCTTTAACTTCGATAACATCTCCAACTTTTACAGCATATGATGGAATGTCAACTGGTTTACCATTTACTAATACGTGTTTGTGGCGAACAATCTGTCTAGATTCTTTTCTTGTTCTACCATATCCAAGTCTGAACATTACGTTATCAAGACGCATCTCTAATAACATAAGTAAGTTTTCACCAGGGATACCTTCTTTTTTAGCTATTTTTTCAGCTTTAGCATAGTATCCTCTGAACTGTTTTTCAAGTACACCGTAGATAAATTTTGCTTTCTGTTTTTCTCTTAACTGAAGTCCGTACTCGCTCATTTTCTTTCCGGCTCTAAGTGACTGTTTTTTTGATTTTTTGTCAATTCCTAAGTAGATTGGGTCAAGGTCAAGTGATCTACATCTCTTAAGAACTGGAACTCTATCTCTTGCCATTTATTAAGCACCTCCTATTAGATTAGACTCTTCTGCGTTTTGGTGGTCTACAGCCGTTGTGTGGTACAGGTGTTACGTCTTTGATAAGTGTTACTTCAAGACCAGCTGCCTGTAAAGCACGGATAGCTGCTTCACGTCCTGAACCAGGACCTTTAACGAAAACTTCAACTGTCTTTAAACCATAATCTGAAGCTGCTTTAGCTGCTGTATCAGCTGCCATCTGAGCTGCATATGGAGTAGATTTTCTTGAGCCTCTAAAACCTAACTGTCCGGCACTTGCCCATGAAAGAGCGTTTCCTGCTGCGTCAGTAATTGTTACTATTGTATTGTTAAATGTGGACTGGATATGAGCCTGACCACGTTCTACACGTCTTTTGTCACGGCGTCTACGGCTAGACGCTTTTTTAACAGCTTTCTTTGCCATTATTCAAACCTCCCTATTTATTATTTCTTCTTGTTAGCTACTGTTTTTCTAGGACCTTTTCTTGTTCTAGCGTTTGTCTTTGTTTTCTGTCCTCTTACAGGAAGACCTTTTCTATGACGAATTCCACGGTAGCAACCGATTTCCATAAGGCGTTTGATATTAAGAGCTATTTCTCTTCTTAAATCACCTTCAACTGTCTGTGAACGGTCGATAACTTCACGAATTTTAGCAACTTCATCATCTGTTAAATCTCTTACTCTAGTATCAGGGTTTACGCCAGCTTCTTTAAGAATTCTAACAGCGCTTGAATGACCGATACCATATACATAAGTAAGACCTATCTCTATACGTTTCTCTCTTGGTAAGTCTACACCAGCAATACGTGCCATGTATATTTACACCTCCTGAATTATTCAAACTTTATATTATCTATCTAAAAAACATTGCCCATTGGGTATACAAACAGACTGCACAGACCGTCAGCCTGTGTGCGGAGTCCGCTTTTAACTATATACTCCTCCCGGCGGTTGACGGATTTATCGATGATTTGTGGAGGCACCTGACCTCCTTCATAACCATATATAATAAACCGCAGATTTATCAGCCTTGTTTCTGTTTATGTTTTGGATTTTCACAAATGACCATTACACGACCTTTTCTTTTGATAATTCTGCATTTTTCACACATTGGTTTTACAGATGGTCTAACCTTCATTGTGATCGCTCCTTTCTTAATGCCTACTTATTTAGCTCTCCAAATGATTCTTCCTTTTGTAAGGTCATATGGAGACATTTCAACGAGTACCTTATCACCAGGAAGAATTCTTATGAAATTCATACGAAGTTTTCCTGAGATATGTGCTAATATCTGATGCCCGTTTTCAAGTTCAACCTGAAACATGGCATTAGGTAATTTTTCTAATACGGTTCCTTCTACTTCTATAACATCGTCTTTTGACAAGGCCTAGAACCTCCTTAAATGTGTTACATCAATTATTAATATATTTCTTTAAAGCTTTCACTATGTCAGCATTAAGAATTTGACTTCTATTTTCAAGTCTTTCTTTAAGCTCTATATCAACATAGTTAGTTTTCTGAACATGCTTTATTTTTTTTCTTTTTGGCTTTTCAAGTGTTCTTCTTTTGCCGTCAGCAATATATAAATATTCTTCTTCAAGAGCAATAACTATAAAAGCACCACCCTTGTCATGACCGCTTTTAGAAAACACAATCTGTCCTGCTGTAAATTCCATATGGATATCACCACAACTTTTCATCAAAGTAAAGTAAGCAGTTCAGGCTCACCGTCAGTTATAAGAACAGTATTTTCATAATGAGCAGCCCATAAACCATCTCTTGTAACAACTGTCCAATCATCATCAAGAACATCTACTTTATATGTTCCCATATTAACCATAGGCTCTATTGCAAGAACCATACCTTTTGCAAGTTTTGGTCCTCTACCAGTAGTCTTATAGTTATAAACAGCTGGGTCTTCATGAAGATTTTTTCCTATTCCATGACCAACATAGTCACGTACAACAGAAAAACCATTATCTTCAACATATTTCTGTATAGCAGCACCGATTTCATTAAGATGGCAACCGGCTTTTGCAAATTTTATGCCTTCAAAAAAGCTTTGTTTTGTAACATCAATAAGCTTCTGTGCCTCTGGTGAGATTTTACCAACAGGATAAGTTCTTGCACAGTCTCCGTGGAAACCGTCAATATATGAACCCATATCTATGCTTATAATGTCACCTTCTTTTAATATTCTTGAACCTGGTATTCCATGTATTACTTCTTCATTAATAGAAGCACATATGGAAGCAGGGAAGCCTGCATATCCTTTAAAAGAAGGAACTGCACCACAGCTTCTTATATAGTCTTCAGCTATTTTATCAAGATGTTTTGTTGACACGCCGGGTTTTATTTCCTTAGCTAATATTTTATCCAAATTAGCAAGAATTTTACCAGCTTTACGCATTTTTTCTATCTGTTCCTGTGTTTTTATTGTTATAGCCATTTTTAAGCCTTCTCTCCTAACTCTGAGATTATAGCTTTAGTAACTTCATCAATCTCTAAGAGTCCATTTACTTCAAAAAGAAGATTTTGCTTTTTATAATAATCTACTAAAGGTTCAGACTGACTATGGAATGTTTCAAGTCTTGCTTTACCAGCTTCCACAGTATCATCTTTTCTTTGTGTAAGTTTCTCACCACAGGCATCACATATTCCTGAAACTTTTGAAGGAAGAGAAATTTTATTATAAGTAGCTCCACATTTAGGGCATGTTTCTCTTGCTGTAAGTCTATTAAGTATAACATCATCAGGAGCAGTTATATAAATTGCTCTATCAATGTGACCAATAGCTTCATCAAGCTTTTCAGCCTGAACAATAGTACGTGGGAAACCATCAAAAATATAACCGTTTTTACAATCGTCTTTTTTGATACGTTCTTTTACTATTTCAAGAATAAGTTCATCAGAAACAAGTCCTCCTGATGCCATAACGTGCTGTATTTTTTCACCGAGTTCAGTTCCTCTGCTTATTTCATCTCTAAGCATATCACCTGTTGATATATGTGCTATGTTATAATACTCTATAAGTCTTTTTGCTTGTGTCCCTTTACCAGCGGCAGGAGCACCAATAAGAACTAATTTCATAATACAAAGCCCCTCCTTACTTACAACTAATCCCCTAGGGAATGCGTTGCATTCCCCAAAGAATTTTTATTAATTATTTAAAAAACCTTTGTAGTGTCTCATAAGCAACTGAGATTCCAAAGCCTTAACGAGGTCAAGACATACACCAACAACGATTATAAGTGTTGTACCTCCAAAACCTACATTCATATTAAATATCCATTGTAAAAGTATAGGTACCATAGCTATTAAAGCATAACATATAGCTCCTACAAATGTGATACGGCTTACTGTCTTTGTAATATAGTTGCTTGTTGGCTGTCCTGGTCTTATACCAGGAATGAAACCACCGTTTTTCTTCATGTTTGCTGCAATCTCATTTGGATTTATAACAATTGAAGCATAGAAATATGTGAAAAAAAGTATAAGTAAAATATATAATACAAATCCCACAGGGTGAGTCATTCTAAGAACTTCAATTACCTTCTGGAATGTACCTGAAGGTTTTACAAAATTTGCGATTGTTTCAGGAAACTGAAGTAATGAAATTGCAAAGATAATAGATATAACACCTGAAGTATTAACTTTTATAGGCATAAAAGTACTTCTACCGCCTACACTTCTTCTACCCACCATTTTTGATGAATATTGAACAGGAATTCTTCTTTCACCATTGTTTGCAATTACTATAAATACAATTACTGCAAGTAATATTAATATTAATCCTACTATTTTAAGGATACCTTTAACATCTCCACCACTTGCATAATAGTAGAGTGTTGAAACACCAAGAGGAAGATTTGAAACGATATTTATGAAGATAATCATAGAAGAACCATTTCCAATGCCTTTTGATGTAATTTGTTCTGCGAGCCACATTACAAATGTAGTCCCACATATTAATGATAACACAGCTATTACATATATCCAAGCACTTTGTGTAATGAACATACTTTTATAGCTTAATGTTAAACCTATACCCTGAATGGCAGCAAGTAAAACAGTAATGTTTCTTGTATAGGCTTGGATTTTTCTACGACCGTCCTCGCCTTCCTTGCCAATCTGGTCAAGTTTTGGTATTGCTACACGTAAAAGCTGCATAATGATTGATGATGTAATGTATGGACCAATACCCATAGCCATTATAGACCATCTTGAATTTGCTCCACCGGCAATTATATTATATAAAGTACCAGTTGAAGCTGATTCTCTAGCAGCTTTGACAGCCATAACATCAATTCCCGGAATAGCTATATGGGAACCAAGTCTGACTATTGCAAGTATCATCAAGGTATAAAGCATTTTCATTCTAATGTCTTTAACCTTCCATGCATTCTTGAATACGGTAAACAATTAGATCACCTCTGCTTTTCCTCCTGCAGCTTCAATTTTCTCTGCAGCGGATTTGCTAAAGTGGTTTACTCTTACTGTTAACTTTCTTTCGATTTCTCCTACACCGAGAATTTTAACGCCATCTTTTGGATTGCTAACAAGTCCAGCAGCTTTTAAAGCGTCTATATCTACAACAGCACCATCTTCAAACATGTTTAAGTAATGTAAGTTGATACCGATAATTTCTTTAGAGTTTCTACATTTGAAGCCTCTCTTAGGAAGTCTTCTGTAAAGTGGCATCTGTCCGCCTTCAAATCCGTTCTTTCCGCCGCTTCCTGAACGAGCTCCCTGTCCTTTATGTCCTCTACCGGCTGTTTTACCATTACCTGAAGCGTGGCCTCTACCTCTTCTCCAAGCTTTAGCGTTTGAGCCTTCAGCAGGTCTTAATTCGCTTAAGTTCATTTTGGCACCTCCTTAATTTATAATTAAATTTCTTCTACCTTTACAAGGTGGCTTACTTTAGCTATCATACCTCTGATAGCAGCATTATCTTTCTGAATAACAGAGCTCTGTGTCTTTTTAAGACCTAAAGCCTGAACGATTTTTTTGTGATTTGGCTTAGCACCAATTGTTGATTTAGCTAATGTGATTTTTAAATCTGCCATTTATTTTACCCTCCTTATCCTAAGAGCTTCTCTACGCTGATACCACGTAATCTAGCTACTTCTTCAGGAGTTTTTGTTTTGCTTAATCCCTCAATTGTAGCACTTACAACGTTTCTCTTGTTGTTTGAGCCTAAGGATTTTGTTCTGATATTTCTGATACCAGCAAGTTCAAGAACGGCACGAGCAGGACCACCTGCTATGATACCTGTACCTTCAACAGCTGTCATTAATAATACGCTTGCACTTCCGAACTGACCTGTAATGTCGTGGTAAATGCTGTCTACGTCGTTTCTTTCAACGTAAATAAGGTTTTTCATAGCGTCCTCTTTACCTTTACGGATAGCATCTGGAATTTCTGATGCTTTTCCAAGTCCGCATCCAACGTGTCCGTTTTCGTCACCTACTACAACTAATGCAGCAAATCTGAAAGTACGTCCACCCTTAACAACCTTAGTTACACGGTTGATAGTAACTACTTTATCTTTAAGATCTAAAGTACTTGGATCGATTCTTTTCACTTTTCTTCCTCCCTGCCTTAGAATTTTAATCCGGCTTCTCTTGCTGCTTCAGCAAGTGCTTTGATTTTTCCATGGTATACGAAACCGCCACGGTCAAATACTACTTCAGTAATACCTTTTTCGATTGCTTTTTTAGCGATAGCTGTTCCAACAGCTTCAGCAGCAGCTACTGTTGATGTAAATTCAACTGTGCTAGCTATTTCAGATTCCATTGTTGATGCTGCAACTAATGTGTTACCGCAAACATCATCAATAATCTGAGCATACATATGTTTATTTGATCTAAAAACTGCCAATCTTGGTTTCTGTGCAGTACCGTTGATTTTATTACGAATTCTGTAATGACGTTTCATACGGGCAACAGCACGTGATGGCTTATTTATCATATGGATTTCACTCCTTTGCTCTTTCTTCTAAATTAGTCACTTTCTGATATAAATATATAAAAGTCTTATGCAGCAGCATTTGCATGCTGCATATTACGACTTAAATTATTTCTTACCAGTCTTACCAACTTTACGTCTGATTGTTTCATCAGCATATTTGATACCTTTACCTTTGTAAGGTTCTGGTGGTCTTTTTGTTCTGATTTCAGCAGCAAACTGACCAACTTTTTCTTTATCGATACCTTTAACAGTGATTTTATTCTGTCCTTCAAGAACTGTTTCAATTCCTTCTGGGTCTGTCATTTCAACAGGGTGTGAATAACCAAGTGTTAAAGTTAATTTTTTTCCTGATTTAGCAGCTCTGTAACCAACACCGTTGATTTCAAGAACTTTTTCGTATCCTTTAGTAACACCGATAACCATATTGTTAAGAAGTGTTCTTGTTAAGCCGTGTAATGCTTTGTGTCTTTTTAAATCGCTTGGTCTTGTAACAACAATCTGACCAGCTTCTACTGCGATGTTCATGTCTTCAGCCATTTTACGAGTTAAAGTACCTTTAGGTCCTTTTACAGTAACAAGGTTACCTTCGCCGATTGTAACTTCAACACCAGCTGGTACCTCAACAGGTAATTTACCTATTCTTGACATGTTCTGCACCTCCTGAATATTCTATATATATTAATTATTAATTACCAAATGAAAGCGATAACTTCGCCACCAACTCCGAGCTCTCTAGCTTCTTTGTCAGTCATAACGCCTTTGTTTGTAGAGATGATAGCTGTTCCAAGTCCACCAAGAACTTTTGGAAGTTCATCTTTACCAGCGAAAACTCTAAGACCAGGTTTAGAAATTCTCTTAATACCTGTGATAACTTTTTCGTTTTTATCTTTACCATATTTTAATGAAATACGAAGTGTAGCTTTAACTCCGTCTTCAATAACTTCATATCCTTTAACATAACCTTCGTTAGTTAATATATCAGCGATAGCCTTTTTCATTTTTGATGAAGGCACATCTACTGTGTCATGTTTTGCAGTATTGCCATTTCTGATTCTTGTGAGCATATCTGCGATTGGATCACTCATTGACATTTGTGTTGTCCTCCTTTCGTTTACCAGCTAGCTTTCTTTACTCCCGGAATCTGTCCTTTGTAAGCTAATTCACGGAAGCAAATACGGCATATTCCATACTTTCTGAGTACAGCGTGTGGTCTACCACATACTCTACAACGTGTGTAAGCTCTTGTTGAGAACTTAGGTGCTCTCTGCTGCTTAACAACCATTGACTTTTTAGCCATATCTATTCCCTCCCTTATTTTGCGAATGGCATTCCGAATAATCTTAATAATTCTCTTGCTTCTTCATCAGTATTAGCTGTTGTAACGAAAACAACGTCCATACCTCTGATTTTGTCTACTTTATCGTATTCGATTTCAGGGAAGATAAGCTGTTCTTTAATACCCATTGTGTAGTTTCCTCTTCCGTCGAAAGAGTTAGCTTTTACACCTCTAAAGTCACGTACACGTGGAAGTGCGATGTTGATAAGTCTATCAGCAAATTCGTACATTCTATCTCCACGGAGAGTAACTTTACATCCGATTGGCATACCTTCACGAAGTTTGAAAGCAGCTACTGATTTTTTAGCTCTTGTGATTACAGGTTTCTGACCTGAGATTATTGTAAGGTCTTTAACAGCACCGTCAAGAACCTTTGCATTTTCTTTAGCTTCACCAACACCCATGTTGATTATGATTTTTTCGAGTTTTGGCACAGCCATTTTATTTGTATATGAAAACTTTTTAGTCATTCCGTCCATAACTTCTGTTTCATAGAATTCTCTTAATCTGTTCATCATTTACCTCCTTTCACAGGTTATTAGTCGATAATTTCGCCTGTCTTTTTAGCAATTCTTACTTTTTTTCCGTCTTTGATTACAGCACCAAGTCTTGTTGCTTTTCCGTTATGAAGATACATAACGTTTGATGCGTGAATGTAACCTTCTTTAGTCACGATACCACCCTGCTGATTCATAGCGTTTGGTTTAACGTGTTTTGTTATCATGTTGATACCTTCAACGATAACTTTGTTGTTTTTTCTATCTACAACGAGGATTTTTCCCTCTTTACCTTTATCTTTACCAGCGATAACAACAACATTGTCGCCTTTTTTTAATCTCATTGACACCCGAAACACCTCCATTATAATACTTCAGGAGCAAGAGATAAAATTTTCATGAAATGTTTTTCTCTAAGCTCTCTGGCTACTGGTCCGAATATACGAGTACCTCTTGGGTTTTTGTCATCTTTGATTATAACCGCTGCGTTTTCATCAAATCTGATGTAGCTTCCGTCAGCTCTTCTTACTCTCTGTACTGTTCTAACTACAACTGCTTTAACAACGTCACCTTTTTTAACAACTCCGCCAGGTGTTGCGTCTTTAACTGCAGCTACTATTATATCGCCAACTCCTGCATATCTTCTTGTAGAACCACCAAGTACTCTGATGCAAAGGAGTTCTTTTGCTCCTGAATTGTCTGCTACTTTTAATCTGGTTTCCTGCTGAACCATACTTGATTGCCTCCTTTCGTAACAGCTTATTATTTAGCTTTTTCTACGATTGAAACAAGTCTCCATCTTTTATCTTTTGATAATGGTCTTGTTTCCATAACTTTTACTCTGTCGCCTACGTGACACTCATTGTTTTCGTCATGAGCTTTAAGTTTATATGTTCTGTTTACGATTTTTCCATATAAAGGATGTTTTACTTTATCTTCAACAGCAACAACGATTGTTTTATCCATCTTGTCGCTTACTACTCTACCAACTCTAGTCTTACGAAGATTTCTTTCTTCCACGAGGTGTGCCTCCTTTCACTGACTATTAGAAATTATTCAGCTGTTCTCTGACTCTGTGTAATAACAGTCTGAATTCTTGCTATATTTTTACGAACTTCCTTGATTCTTGCAGTATTATCCAACTGATTTGTTGCGTTCTGGAATCTTAAGTTGAATAATTCTTTCTTTGCAGAAACAAGGTCTTTATTTAATTCATCAATTGATTTTGCTCTTAAGTCCTTAACGTAACCTTTAGTTTTCACTGCTTTCACCTTCCATTTCCGCCTGCTGTTCTGCTTTGGAAACTATTTTACATTTGATTGGCAACTTGTGGATAGCAAGTCTTAAAGCCTCTCTAGCTGTTTCCTCTGCAACTCCGCCGATTTCAAACATTACTCTGCCAGGTTTTACTACTGCTACCCAGTATTCTGGTGTTCCTTTACCGGAACCCATACGAGTTTCAGCAGGTTTTGATGTGATTGGTTTGTCTGGGAAAATTTTAATCCAAACTTTACCACCACGTTTGATATATCTAGTCATAGCGATACGGGCTGCTTCAATCTGGTTTGATGTTACCCAGCTTGGCTCAAGAGCCTGAATACCGAAATCGCCGTATGTTACTTTATTTCCTCTGAGGGCTTTTCCTTTCATTCTGCCTCTCATCTGTTTACGTCTTTTAACTCTTTTTGGCATTAACATGATTACTCAGCTCCTCCTTCCTTTTTAGCTGTTTTAACAGGAAGAACCTCACCTTTGTAAATCCAAACTTTTACGCCAAGCTTTCCGTATGTTGTGTCAGCTTCTGCAAATCCGTAATCGATATCTGCACGTAATGTCTGAAGTGGAATAGTTCCATCGTGGTAAGTTTCTGTTCTTGCCATATCAGCACCGCCTAAACGTCCTGAAACAGCTGTTTTGATACCTTTAGCACCAAATTTCATTGTTCTTCCCATAGCCTGCTTCATAGCACGACGGAAAGTAACACGGTTTTCAAGCTGTAAAGCAATGTTTTCAGCTACTAACTGAGCATCGAGCTCTGGTCTTTTGATTTCTTCAACGTTGATTGCAACGTTCTGTTTTGTTAATTTCTGAACTTCTGATTTAAGTTCTTCGATTGCAGCACCGTTTCTACCGATAACGATACCTGGTTTTGCTGTATTTACAGTAACTTTAACTCTGTCTGCTGTTCTTTCGATAGCGATTTTAGAAACACCAGCTGTGTAAAGTTTCTTTTTGATATATTCTCTTATTTTAACATCTTCAACTAAGTAGTTAGCAAATTCTTTTTCAGCATACCATTTTGTATCCCAGTCTTTAATAATGCCAACTCTTAAGCCATGTGGATTAACTTTCTGTCCCATTACGTACCTCCTTATCTCTCATTGAGGATTATGGATATATGACTGCTTCTTTTTAATATTCTATATGCTCTACCCTTTGCTCTTGGGCGAATTCTTTTCATTGTAGGACCCTGTCCTGCTATTACTTCTTCAACATATAATTTGCTAACATCCATACCTAAATTATTTTCAGCGTTTGCTACTGCTGATTTTAATACTTTTCCGATTATATCTGCTGCAACTCTTGGAGAGTAGTTTAACATAGCTGCTGCTGTAACTACGTCTTTACCCTTAATCTGGTCTAAAACGATTTTAGCCTTTGAAGCAGGAATTCCAACATATTTGGCTGTTGCCTGTGGGCGTTTGTCCTTAGTTGCTATATTTCTTTCCTTTTTAATTTGGCTTCTATGTCCTTTTGCCATGAACGAAACCTCCTTCCAATAAATCTAATTAACGAACTTTTGATTTCTTTTCTGCGTCTTTTCCGTGACCTCTGTAAGTTCTTGTTAAAGCGAACTCACCAAGTTTATGTCCAACCATATCTTCTGTTATATATACAGGCACATGTTTTCTACCGTCATGAACAGCGATAGTGTGTCCGATGAATTCTGGGAAAATTGTTGAGCGGCGTGACCAAGTTTTAACAACTTCTTTTTTGTTGTCAGCGTTTAACGCATCAATTTTCTTTAAAAGATGGTCATCAGCGAAAGCTCCCTTTTTGAGTGATCTACCCATTTTCTAGTCCTCCTTTTACGTTTAATGCGACCTATGCCGCTATACGAAAACAAGCTTTTTTACTATTACTTATCTCTTCTTCTGATGATAAGTTTGTTTGAAGCTTTGTGTTTATTTCTTGTTTTATAACCCATAGCTGGTTTACCCCAAGGTGTCATTGGAGATGGACGTCCGATAGGTGCTCTACCTTCACCACCACCGTGTGGATGGTCGTTAGGGTTCATTACAGAACCTCTTACAGTAGGTCTGATACCCATATGACGTTTTCTACCTGCTTTACCAATATGAACAAGTTCATTATCAATGTTACCAACCTGACCGATTGTAGCTCTACAATCAATAGGAAGTAATCTCATTTCGCCTGAAGGTAATTTTACAGTAGCGTATTTTCCCTCTTTAGCCATAAGCTGAGCAACGTTACCAGCTGAACGAACAAGCTGAGCACCTTTGCCAACTTTCATTTCAATATTGTGGATACTTGCACCAACAGGAATATTTCTCATTGGAAGAGTGTTACCTGTTCTAACTTCTGCATCTGGACCACTCATTACAGTATCGCCTACTTTTAAACCGTAAGGTGCAATAATGTATGATTTTGTACCATCAGCATATACGATAAGAGCAATATTTGCTGTTCTGTTTGGATCGTATTCAATAGCTGTTACTTTTGCTGGAATACCGTCTTTATTACGTTTAAAGTCGATAATTCTGTATTTGATTTTAGCTCCGCCGCCTTTATGACGAACAGTTATTTTACCCTGATTATTTCTACCTGAATTTTTCTTTAAATGAATTACTAATGATTTTTCAGGTGTGGATTTTGTAATTTCATCAAATGTTGACACTGTCATGTGTCTTCTGGAAGGTGTATAAGGCTTATATCTTTTAATGCCCATGTGTTCCACTCCTTTCGATACGTTTTCAAATATATTCTACACACAGCCGTGTGTTTTACTCATTGTTTCAAAAAAAATTAATTACATACCCTGGAAGATTTCGATATCTTTGCTGTCTGCTGTAAGTTTTACAATAGCTTTTTTATATTTAGCTGTCTTACCCCAAATCATACCTCTTCTTTTTGGTTTTCCTGAGTAGTTCATTGTATTTACAGATGCAACTTTAGCTCCGTCGAACATTTTTTCAACTGCATCTTTAATCATAGTTTTGTTAGCTTCTGGATGAACGAGGAAAGTATATTTCTTTTCGTCCATAATTGACATACTGTTTTCAGTGATAACAGGTTTGAGTATTACGTCATAATATTTAAGGTCTGCCATTATGCGTACACCTCCTCGATTTTAGCTACAGCATCTTTTGTAACTACAAGTGTATTGTATTTTAATAAATCATATACATTGATTGTACTTACAGAAGCTGTTTTAACGCCTTCTATGTTTCTAGCTGAAAGCATAACGTTTTTGTTAACACCGTCCATTACGATAAGAGCTTTTTCAGCTTTGATGTTTCCTAAAACATTAACCATAGCTTTTGTTTTAACTTCGTCTAATTTTAATTCATCTAAAACGATGATGCTGTTTTCAGCAACTTTTGTTGAAAGAGCTGATTTAAGAGCAAGTCTTTTAACTTTTTTGTTAAGTTTGAAAGAGTAATCTCTTGGCTTTGGAGCGAATACTACGCCACCGCCAGTCCACTGTGGAGCACGGATTGAACCCTGTCTAGCATGACCTGTTCCTTTCTGTCTCCAAGGCTTTCTTCCACCGCCTCTAACTTCTGCACGAGTCTTAGCACTCTGTGTGCCTTGTCTCTGATTAGCAAGGTACTGTACTACTGCCATATGCATAGCATGTTCACTTGCTTCTAATCCGAAAATGTCGTCGTTAAGGTCGATTGTACCAACCTGCTCGCCGTTCATGTTATATAATGCAACATTTGCCATGTGTGTTATCCTCCTTTCGTAAAGAAATTAAGCCTTTACGCTGTCTTTAATTACTAAGATTGAACCTTTTGGTCCTGGAACAGCACCCTTAACAAGGATAATGTTCTTTTCTGCATCAGCACGTACAATTTCAAGGTTCTGAATTGTAACGTTAATGTGACCCATATGTCCAGGCATTTTTTTACCTTTTTTAACACGACCTGGTGTAGTACCTGATGACATAGAACCTACAACTCTGTGTGATTTAGAACCATGTCCCATAGGTCCTCTCTGAGCATTGTATCTTTTAATTGTTGACTGGAAGCCTTTACCTTTTGTAATACCGCTAACGTCAACTTTATCTCCTGCAGCAAATACGTCTGCTTTAATTTCTGCACCTACTTCATAGTTTTCAGCATCTTCAAGTCTGAATTCTTTTAAGTATCTTTTTGCAGTAACACCAGCTTTGTCAAAATGACCTTTTTCTGGTTTGTTAACAAGTTTTTCTCTAATTTCTGTGTAACCAACCTGAATAGCAGCGTATCCGTCGTTTTCTACTGTTTTCTTCTGAACAACAACGCATGGACCTGCTTCAAGAACTGTTACTGGAACGAAAACACCGTTATCTGTGAAAACTTGTGTCATTCCAACTTTTTTTGCCATAATAGCTTTTTTCATTCTCTTGCACCTCCTGATTTTCTACAGCGGATTGCCCTTCTCGAAATAAAATTCTTACGGGTAATCATTCTAGTTTAATATAAGTTGCGTTGGTGTGTTTCCCTTATATAAACCATTCTTTTGGATAAATTCCTAATTTGTTGTACTTTTTTTTATTACATTATTTTTAATGTGATATCAACACCAGCTGGTAAGTCGAGACGGCTTAAAGCGTCAACTGTTTTAGCGTTTGGTGTAAGAATATCAATAAGTCTCTTATGTGTTCTCATTTCGAACTGCTCTCTAGAGTCTTTGTATTTGTGTACAGCTCTTAAGATTGTAACTACTTCCTTTTTAGTTGGAAGTGGGATAGGTCCACTTATCTGAGCACCTGTTTTCTTTGCAGTTTCGATTATCTGAACTGCTGACTGATCGATTAATTTATGATCATACGCTTTGAGACTGATTCTGATTTTCTGATTTGCCATAAAAAAAAGTCCCCTCCTTTTCGCACTTAATAATTTCAGTACGACAAGTGGTGACTGCACACTTATCCGGGTGTATCTACACACTTATAGACACACTCATCGCCCTAATGACGATTTTCTACCCTTATATTCTGTACAGTGACCTTGTCGCCCGGTTTCTTGAACTGGACATCGCTCCGCAGAAAAACCTAAACTACTATGTAATTTAGCAACCTTCTGTTTCTTCGCTCTTATGTCACAACATAGATGATTATACACTATAACATTTATTTTGGCAAGAGTTTTTTAAAAAAAATTCGTATTTTTTCTTAGATTTTTAATAAAAAAACAAACTTATTTCAAAAACTTTTTTGTATATATATTACAACACATATTAAACAAGTGTCTTTCACAGGCGTCTATATTTAAAAAATAACACCATTTTTTTGTGCAATATTAATTTATGATTTAATATAAAACATATATTTTATACAAAACTTGCATAAAACATATCAAAATCATAAAAATACAAAAACACCCTAAAGGGCAAACCTTTAGGGTGAATATCTTCCGGACACAAATTTATATATTAAGTTTAAACTATCTCAGTTAAAATTACTCGATGATTTCAACAACTGAGCCAGCGCCTACTGTTCTACCACCTTCACGGATAGCGAATCTAAGACCAGGAGCCATAGCTACTTTTGTGATAAGTTCGATTGTCATTTCAACGTTGTCACCAGGCATACACATTTCTGTTCCTTCTGGAAGAGAGATAACACCTGTAACGTCTGTTGTTCTGAAGTAGAACTGTGGTCTGTAGTTGTTGAAGAATGGAGTATGACGTCCACCTTCTTCTTTACTTAATACGTAAACCTGAGCTTTGAATTTTGTATGAGGTGTGATTGAACCTACTTTAGCAAGAACCTGTCCTCTTTCGATTTCGTTTCTCTGAACACCACGAAGAAGAACACCGATGTTGTCACCAGCTTCAGCCTGGTCAAGAAGTTTTCTGAACATTTCTACACCAGTTACAACAACTTTTCTTGGTTCGTCAGCAAGACCAACGATTTCAACTTCGTCAGAAACTTTTACGATACCGCTTTCAACTCTACCTGTAGCAACTGTACCACGTCCTGTGATTGAGAATACGTCTTCAACAGGCATAAGGAATGGTTTGTCAACATCTCTTTTTGGTTCTGGAATGTAAGCTTCGATTTCATTGAAGAGGTCAAGGATTTTGTCTCCCCATACGCTTGATGTATCCTGAAGAGCCTGGAAAGCTGAACCACGGATAATTGGTGTATCATCACCTGGGAATTCATATTCGCTAAGAAGGTCTCTGATTTCCATTTCAACAAGGTCAAGAAGTTCTTCGTCGTCTACCATGTCACATTTGTTCATGAATACTACGATGTAAGGAACACCAACCTGTCTTGAAAGAAGGATATGTTCTCTTGTCTGAGCCATAGGACCGTCTGTTGCAGCAACAACGAGGATAGCACCGTCCATCTGAGCAGCACCAGTAATCATGTTTTTAACGTAGTCAGCATGACCTGGGCAGTCTACGTGAGCGTAGTGTCTGTTAGGTGTTTCATATTCAACGTGAGCTGTAGAGATTGTGATACCTCTTTCTCTTTCTTCTGGAGCTTTGTCGATATTTTCGAAAGCAACAGCTTCACCAATCTGGTATCTATCATGAAGTGTTTTTGTGATAGCAGCTGTTAATGTTGTTTTACCATGGTCAACGTGTCCGATTGTACCAATGTTCATATGTGGTTTAGTTCTTTCAAATTTAGCCTTTGCCATTTTTAAACTTCCTCCTTTAGGTAATGAGGGTGTTACCCTCCAAAAAATTAATGAAAATTCAATAAATTAGCTTATAAAGCTTATAAATCAAATATAATTATATTAAAAATAATTGTTTTTGGCAATAGGTATTACCAAAAACAATATTCATTTATCACTCTTTAGCAGCTTTTCCTGCAAGTACTTTTTCCTGTACGCTCTTTGGACAAGGTTCATAGTGGTCAACTTCCATTACGTAAGTACCACGACCCTGTGTTTTAGAACGAAGGTCTGTTGAGTATCCAAACATTTCTGCAAGTGGAACAAATGAATGAACAACCTGTACACCACTTCTTGCTTCCATACCTTCGATACGTCCACGACGTGAGTTAATATCACCGATAACGTCGCCCATGTATTCTTCAGGAACAGAAACTGTAACTTTCATGATTGGCTCAAGAAGAACAGCATCACCCTTCTTCATAGCTTCTTTGAATGCCATAGAACCGGCAATCTGATAAGCTGTTTCAGATGAGTCAACTTCATGGTAGCTTCCGTCATAAACTTCAGCTTTAACACCAAGTACAGGATATCCACCAAGTATACCGCTCTGCATAGCCTGCTGTATACCTTTGTCGATAGCTGGGATATATTCTTTAGGAATAGAACCACCAACTGTACTATTTACGAATTCATAGTTATGTTCAGCATCTGTACCGATAGGGAAGAATCTTACCTTACAGTGACCATACTGACCACGACCACCTGACTGACGTACGAATTTACCTTCAACGTCAACAGCTTTACGGAATGTTTCTTTATATGAAACCTGTGGAGCACCAACGTTAGCTTCAACTTTGAATTCTCTTAAGAGACGGTCAACGATGATTTCAAGGTGGAGCTCACCCATACCAGCGATGATTGTATCACCAGTATCCTGGTTTGTATATGTTTTGAATGTTGGGTCTTCTTCTGCAAGTTTTGCAAGAGCAATACCCATTTTATCTCTACCAGCTTTTGTTTTAGGCTCGATAGCAACCTCAATAACAGGTTCTGGGAATACCATTGATTCAAGTATAACTTCGTTATCTTCGAAACAGATTGTATCACCAGTTGTAGTGAACTTAAATCCTACTGCAGCAGCGATGTCACCAGCATAAACCTTATCGATTTCTTCACGGTGGTTAGCGTGCATCTGAAGGATACGTCCAATACGTTCTTTTTTGCCTTTTGTTGAGTTATATACATAAGAACCAGCTTCGCAAGTTCCTGAATAAACTCTAAAGAAAGCAAGTTTACCAACGAATGGGTCATTCATAATTTTGAATGCAAGAGCTGAGAATGGTTCTTCATCTGATGCATGTCTTTCGATTTCTTCGTTAGTATCTGGGTCGATACCTTTAATAGCTGGAATATCTGTTGGAGCTGGCATATAGTCAATTACACCATCAAGAAGTTTCTGTACACCTTTGTTTCTGTAAGCAGAACCACAGAATACAGGTATAATTTCACAAGCGATACAAGCTTTACGAAGAGCAGCTTTAAGTTCTTCTTCAGTAAGTTCTTCACCACCGAAGTATTTTTCCATAAGCTCTTCATCTGTTTCACAGATAGCTTCAACCATTTTTTCTCTATATTCTTCAGCTTTGTCCATGTAATCAGCAGGAATATCTTCTTCATCGATTTCTGTTCCTGTATCATTTTCATAGATATAAGCTTTCATTTTCATAAGGTCAATAATACCTTTGAAATCACTTTCAGCACCGATTGGAAGTGTAACAGCAACTGGATTACATCCAAGTCTGTCAACCATCATCTGAAGTACGTTATAGAAGTTAGCACCCATAATGTCCATTTTGTTTACAAATGCCATTCTAGGTACGTTATAGTTATCAGCCTGTCTCCAAACAGTTTCTGACTGAGGCTCAACGCCACCTTTTGCACAGAATACGCAAACAGCACCGTCAAGTACACGGAGTGAACGTTCAACTTCTACTGTGAAGTCAACGTGTCCCGGTGTATCAATAATATTAATTCTATTATCAAGCCAATGGCAAGTTGTAGCAGCAGAAGTAATTGTTATACCTCTTTCCTGTTCCTGCTCCATCCAGTCCATTGTAGCTGTACCTTCGTGAGTATCACCGATTTTGTAATTACGACCTGTGTAGAAAAGAATACGTTCTGTTAATGTAGTCTTACCTGCGTCAATGTGGGCCATAATACCAATATTTCTAGTTCTCTCAAGAGGAAATTCTCTTTTAGCAGCCACTTGTACTCCTCCTTTTTTCCATATTTTATACGTTTATTATCCCAAAGGGATTTAATTTCATACATTTTTTTGAAAATCCAAACATCAATATATGGGCGAAAACTCCATAAAGTCTCGCCCGTATATAAGTTTCACGATTTTCAGAATCACCATTTGTAATGTGAGAAAGCTTTGTTTGCTTCTGCCATTTTGTGTGTTTCGTCTTTTTTCTTTACAGCACCACCAGCATTGTTTAAAGCGTCTAAGATTTCACCTGCTAAACGGTCAACCATAGTTTTTTCGCCACGTTTTCTGCTGTATACTGTTAACCAACGAAGACCAAGTGTACGTCTTCTTTCTGGTCTAATTTCCATTGGAACCTGGTAAGTAGCACCACCAACACGGCGAGCTTTTACCTCAAGTACAGGCATAATGTTGTTTAAAGCTTCTTCGAAAGCTTCTAAAGCTTCTTTACCTGTTTTTTCTGATACTTTTTCGAATGCGCCGTAAACTATTTTCTGGGCAACACCTTTTTTACCATCAAGCATTATGCTGTTGATAAGCTTTGTTACAAGCTTGCTTTTGTATAATGGGTCTGGTAAAACTTCTCTTTTTGCAACATGTCCTTTTCTTGGCACGATTCTTCCCTCCTTAATGAATAAATATATTCTCGGTACTCGCACATACTAACGTGTGCGTACATGCCTTAATACTATATCTTAATCTATACCGGCAATCAGCAGATTGTATTGATTTGTATAAGGCATAACCTATTTTTAAAAATTAGTTTAAATTAAAATTACTTTTTAGCTGGTTTTGGACGTTTAGCACCGTATTTAGAACGAGCCTGCATTCTCTTAGCAACACCAGCAGTATCGAGTGTACCTCTGATGATGTGGTAACGAACACCAGGAAGGTCTTTAACTCTACCACCTCTTATAAGAACAACAGAGTGTTCCTGAAGGTTATGTCCTTCACCTGGGATATAAGCTGTTACTTCAATACCATTTGAAAGACGAACTCTGGCAATTTTTCTTAAAGCTGAGTTAGGTTTTTTAGGTGTAGATGTTTTAACTGCTGTACAAACACCACGTCTCTGAGGAGAAGAAATATCTGTTGCTTTCTTCTTTAAAGAGTTGAATCCTTTCTGAAGAGCTGGAGCAGTTGATTTCTTTTCTACTGTCTGTCTACCTTTTCTTACTAACTGATTAAATGTTGGCATTTAATTGCACCTCCTTACAAATTAATACGTTTCTGCCATTGCATTATATGCAAAATATATATCTATGAACATACTAAAATAAGCCTGCTCACAGACACTCAAAAATCATATCATCTAAATACTTAAAAGTCAAGGAATTTTTCTAAAACTTAATTTTAAATTAATGTAGAATTTTCAATGATTTTTTGTTTTTTTTAGAGAAATATGCCCTACTGCACACTATATTTCAAAAAACTGTAAAATAACATTTGTAAAATAAACACATTTTATGTTAAAAATGATAATAGGCACAAACAAATGTCTGTGCCTAAAAATCAAATATTAAATATCATCATCTTCATCAGAAGCATCACCAGAAGGAACAATATCAATATCACGATATCTGTTCATACCTGTACCAGCTGGTATAAGCTTACCAATGATAACATTTTCTTTAAGACCGATAAGAGGGTCAACTTTACCTTTAATAGCAGCTTCAGTAAGAACTCTTGTTGTTTCCTGGAATGATGCTGCTGAAAGGAATGAATCAGTAGCAAGAGATGCTTTTGTAATACCAAGAAGAACACGGCTACCTTTTGCAGGTTCTTTACCTTCTTTTTCAAGAGCTTCATTTGTATTTTCAAATGTAAGCCAATCAACAAGGCTACCTGGAAGGAAATCTGTATCTCCGTTTTCTTCAATTTTAACTCTCTTAAGCATCTGACGAACTATAACTTCAATATGTTTATCGTTGATTTCAACACCCTGAAGACGGTAAACTCTCTGAACTTCCTGTATCATATAATCCTGAACACCACGAAGACCTTTAATTTTAAGAATATCGTGTGGATTTACGCTACCTTCTGTTATTTCGTCACCGGCTTCAATATAGTCGCCATCATAAACTTTTATTCTTGAACCATAAGGTATAAGATAATCTTTAACTTCTCCTGTTGTTGGATTAGTTATAATAACCTCACGTTTTTTCTTTGTATCATTAAGTGTTACAGTACCTGCAAACTCAGCAATTATAGCAAGACCCTTAGGTTTTCTTGCTTCAAAAAGCTCTTCAACACGAGGAAGACCCTGTGTGATGTCATCTCCGGCGATACCACCAGTATGGAAAGTACGCATTGTAAGCTGTGTACCAGGTTCACCGATAGACTGAGCAGCTATGATACCAACAGATTCACCGATACGAACTGAACGACCGCTGGCCATATTTGCACCATAACATTTTGAACATATACCGATTTCAGAACGGCATGTAAGAACAGTTCTTATAAGAACTTCTTTAACACCTGCTTTTTCAACTTTTTCAGCAAGGTCAGGAGAAATCATAGTATCTGCCGGAACGATAACTTCGCCTGTTTCTGGGTGAAGAATATCATTAACAGACCATCTTCCTCTAATTCTATCTTGAAGTCCTTCAATAACTTCATTTCCATCAACAACGGCTCTAACTACAAGACCAGGAGCTTCTTTACCGCTTTCTGCACAACAATCCCATTCACGGATAATAATATCCTGAGAAACGTCAACAAGACGACGTGTAAGATAACCAGAGTCGGCAGTTCTAAGAGCAGTATCAGTAAGACCTTTTCTAGCACCATGGGCAGAAATAAAGTATTCGAGAACTGTAAGACCTTCACGGAAGTTAGACTTAATAGGGAGCTCAATAATACCACCAGATGGGTTAGCCATAAGACCACGCATACCGGCAAGCTGTTTAATCTGGCTGTTAGAACCACGGGCACCAGAGTTAGCCATCATGAATATGTTATTGTATTTACCAAGTCCTTTAAGAAGAGCATCTGTAATCTTATCGTTGGCAATATTCCAAGCTTCAATTACTTTAGTATGACGTTCTTCATCAGTCATAAGACCACGTCTGAATTTCTTAGTAATAACTTCAACTTTATCTTCTGCTTCTTTAAGGAATTCTTGTTTTTCCTTAGGAATTTCCATATCAGAAACAGAAACTGTAAGAGCAGCTCTTGTTGAGAATTTATAACCAAGTGCTTTGATTTTATCAAGAACAATAGCTGTTTCAGTTGAACCACATTTATTTATACATCTATTTATGATTTTACCTATTCCTTTTTTGTCTACAAGGAAGTCAATTTCATATCTAAATTTATCTTCTTCATTAGTTCTATTGATATATCCAAGGTTCTGAGGAATAGCCTCATTAAATATTATGAAACCAACAGTTGTAGGAACAATTCTTGTTTCTTTAACACCATTAAATTCCATAGTTTTTCTTACTTTAATACGAGCGTGAAGTGAAACTTCATGGTTATCATAAGCAAGAAGAGCCTCGTTTTCATCTTTAAATACTTTACCTTCTCCAACTTCACCATCTTTAGTAAGTGTAAGATAGTACATACCTAAAATCATGTCCTGTGAAGGAACAGTAACAGGAGCACCATCAGAAGGTTTTAAAAGGTTATTTGGTGAAAGAAGAAGGAAACGGCATTCAGCCTGAGCCTCTACTGAAAGAGGAACGTGAACAGCCATCTGGTCACCGTCGAAGTCAGCATTATAAGCTGTACAAACGAGTGGGTGAAGTTTTATAGCTCTACCTTCAACAAGTTTAGGTTCAAATGCCTGAATACCAAGTCTGTGAAGAGTAGGTGCACGGTTAAGCATAACTGGGTGTTCTTTAATAACATCTTCTAAAACGTCCCAAACTTCAGTCTGTAATCTTTCAACCATTCTTTTTGCTGATTTAATATTATGTGCAAGACCATCTTCAACAAGTTTCTTCATAACAAAAGGCTTAAATAATTCAATAGCCATTTCTTTAGGAAGACCACACTGATAAATCTTAAGGTCAGGACCTACAACGATAACAGAACGTCCGGAATAGTCAACACGTTTTCCGAGAAGGTTCTGACGGAAACGTCCCTGTTTACCTTTAAGCATATCTGAAAGAGATTTAAGAGGTCTATTTCCAGGACCAGTAACAGGTCTACCACGACGACCATTATCAATAAGGGCGTCAACAGCTTCCTGAAGCATTCTCTTTTCATTTCTTACGATAATATCAGGAGCACCAAGCTCAAGAAGTCTTTTAAGACGGTTATTTCTATTTATAACACGTCTGTAAAGGTCATTAAGGTCACTTGTTGCAAAACGACCACCATCAAGCTGTACCATAGGACGTATGTCTGGTGGAATAACAGGGATTGCATCAAGTATCATCCATTCAGGTTTATTATTTGAAGTTCTGAATGATTCAATAACTTCAAGTCTTTTTATAATTCTAATTCTTTTCTGACCTGTTGTATCAACAAGCTGTTTTTTAAGCTCAACAGATTCTTTTTCAAGGTCGATGTCCATAAGAAGCTGTTTAACAGCCTCAGCACCCATACCTACTTTAAATGTATTACCCCATCTATCATAAGCATCTCTAAATTCTTTTTCTGTAAGAAGCTGTTTATAAGTAAGCTCTGTATCTCCGCTATCAAGTACAACATATGAAGCAAAGTAAAGAATTTTTTCAAGAGCTCTAGGGCTCATAGAAAGTATAAGACCCATTCTTGAAGGAATACCTTTAAAATACCAGATATGTGACACAGGAGCAGCAAGCTCGATGTGTCCCATTCTTTCACGACGTACTTTTGACTTAGTAACCTCAACGCCACATCTGTCACAAACAACGCCTTTGTATCTTATTCTTTTATATTTACCACAATGACACTCCCAGTCCTTGTTAGGTCCGAAAATTCTTTCACAGAAAAGACCGTCCTTTTCAGGTTTAAGTGTTCTGTAGTTTATAGTTTCAGGTTTTTTAACCTCTCCTCTGGACCATTCACGGATTTTTTCAGGAGAAGCCAAGCCGATTTTAATAGAATCGAAAACTATACCCTGTTCTGTATTCTGAGTTCCCATGGTTCAATCTCCTTTCTTATTAATCGTCCAAATCTGAAAAATCATCATCAAAGCTTAAATCATCTGATAAAACATCATCAGTATACTCATCTTTTAAGAAAGCATCATCAGACATTGGTATGATATCACCAAAGAAATCACTTAATTTTTCATCTTCGTCTTCTTCTTCATTATCTTTAGCTTTGTAATAATCGTCGTCGTCATCTCTTTCGAAACCGTCGATTTTTACATTAAGGTCATCTATATCATCAATAGATTCTTTAATTTCAACTTCTGTATTATCTTCACGAAGAACTCTTATATCAAGACCAAGTGACTGGAGTTCTTTAAGAAGAACTTTAAATGATTCAGGAACGCCTGGTTCAGGTATATTTTCACCTTTAACAATAGCTTCATAAGTCTTAACACGTCCTACAATATCGTCAGACTTAACTGTAAGTATTTCCTGAAGTGTATAAGCAGCACCATAAGCTTCAAGAGCCCAAACTTCCATTTCTCCGAAACGCTGTCCACCAAACTGTGCTTTACCACCGAGAGGCTGCTGTGTAACGAGAGAGTAAGGACCTGTTGAACGAGCATGGATTTTATCATCAACAAGGTGGTGGAGTTTAAGGTAGTGCATGAAACCTATTGTAACTCTATTATCAAAGAATTCTCCTGTACGTCCGTCACGAAGTTTAACTTTACCGTCACGGCTTAACTGAACACCTTTCCATTCTTCTCTATGGTCTCTATTTTCCCAAAGTTCCTCATATATATCACCATCAAGAAGTTCTTTCCATTTTTCTGAGAACTCGTCCCATTCAAGGTTTACATAGTCGTTTGCCATTTCAAGAGTATCCATAATGTCAATCTCGTCTGCACCGTCAAATACAGGTGTGGCAATCTTCCAACCAAGAGCCTTAGCAGCAAGGCTTAAGTGAGTTTCAAGCACCTGACCGATATTCATACGTGAAGGAATACCAAGTGGGTTAAGAACGATATCCAAAGGACGACCATTTTCGAGGAAAGGCATATCCTCTTTAGGAAGTACTCTGGAGACAACACCCTTGTTACCGTGACGACCGGCCATTTTGTCACCAACTGAGATTTTACGTTTCTGAGCGATATAAACACGAACAAGCTGATTTACACCAGGTCCAATATCGTCACCGTTTTCTCTTGTAAATATTTTAACGTCTACAATTATACCACTTTCACCATGTGGAACACGAAGTGATGTATCTCTAACTTCTCTTGCTTTTTCACCAAATATTGCACGAAGAAGTCTTTCTTCAGCTGTAAGTTCTGTTTCACCCTTAGGTGTAACTTTACCAACAAGAATATCATTTGAACGAACTTCAGCACCAATACGAATAATACCTCTTTCGTCAAGGTCACGAAGAGCATCTTCACCAACATTAGGAATATCTCTTGTGATTTCTTCTGGTCCAAGTTTAGTATCTCTTGCTTCAGCTTCAAATTCATTTATATGAACAGAAGTATAAACATCTTCTTGAACAAGTCTTTCACTAAGAAGAACAGCATCTTCGTAGTTATAACCTTCCCAAGTCATGAAACCGATAAGAGGGTTTTTACCAAGAGCAAGCTCTCCTTTATATGTTGAAGCACCATCAGCAATAATCTGGTCAGCTTTTACATAATCGCCAACATTTATTATTGGTCTTTGGTTAAGACAAGTAGACTGGTTACTTCTCTGATATTTAATAAGTTTATATTTATCTCTTTTACCTGTTTCTGTTTTAATAACGATTTCGTCAGAAGATATTCTTTCAACAATACCGTCATTTTTAGCTATAACACAGATACCAGAGTCTTTAGCAGTTTTATATTCCATACCTGTACCAACAATTGGTGAATCTGTCATCAAAAGAGGTACTGCCTGACGCTGCATGTTAGAACCCATAAGAGCACGGTTAGCGTCGTCATTTTCAAGGAAAGGAATAAGTGCAGTAGCAACTGAAACCATCTGTTTTGGAGAAACGTCCATAAGGTTGATTTGTTTCTCATCAACTTCTATTGTATCATCACGGAAACGACCAGCAACTTTCTTATGAACGAAATATCCATTTTCGTCAAGAGGTTCATTAGCCTGTGCAACCATGAAGTTTTCTTCTTCGTCAGCTGTTACATATATAAATTCATCTGTAACACGTGGTCTTTCTCCAGAGTGGTCAACAACTCTATAAGGAGACTCAATAAAACCATATTCATTGATTTTTGCAAAAGTTGCAAGTGAGTTAATAAGACCGATGTTAGGACCTTCAGGTGTTTCGATAGGACACATTCTTCCGTAGTGAGAATGGTGAACGTCACGAACTTCGAAACCGGCTCTTTCTCTTGAAAGACCTCCAGGACCAAGTGCAGAAAGTCTTCTCTTATGAGTAAGCTCTGAAAGAGGGTTGTTCTGGTCCATAAACTGTGAAAGCTGTGAACTTCCGAAGAATTCTTTAATAGCAGCTGTAACAGGTTTAACATTAATAAGGTTTTGTGGAACTGCTGCATCAATATCTTGAGTTGTCATTCTTTCACGAACAACTCTTTCCATTCTTGTAAGACCTATTCTAAATTGGTTCTGTAAAAGTTCACCTACTGAACGAATACGTCTATTTCCAAGGTGGTCAATGTCGTCAACATTTCCGAAACCATAATCAAGCTGCATAATATAATTTATAGAAGCCATAATATCTTCTAAAGTAATATGCTTTGGCATAAGTTCATGGATATTTTCTTTAATAGCTTCTTTAATTTCCTGTGCATTGTCATACTCTTCAAGTATTTTAGCAAGTACAGGATAGTAAACATATTCTTTAATACCAAGGTCTTTAGCACTAAGGTCATACTCACCTATAAAGCAATCAATATCAACTGCCTGATTTGTAAGTATCTTAATAGCTCTTTCTTCACCTTCAACATTGATATAAACGAAAGGAACACCTGTGTTCTGAATATCTTCACAGTTTTCCATAGTAAGTTTTGTTTCTGCTTCGCAAACGATTTCACCTGTAAGTGGGTCAACAACATCTTCCGCAAGGGTAGCCCCTACGATACGATTTTTTAAAGCAAGTTTTTTGTTGAATTTATAACGACCAACTTTAGCAAGGTCATAACGTTTAGGGTCAAAGAACATACCTCTTAAAAGAGATTCTGAACTTTCAACAGTTGGTGGCTCGCCTGGACGAAGCTTTTTATATAATTCAATAAGACCTTCTTCATAAGACTTGCTTGAATCTTTTTCGATTGTAGCAAGTATTTTTGGTTCTTCACCAAAAAGGTCAATAATTTCTGTATCTGAACCTATTCCTAAAGCTCTTATAAGAACTGTTACAGGAACTTTTCTTGTACGGTCAACACGTACATAGAAAACATCATTTGAATCAGTTTCATATTCAAGCCAAGCTCCACGATTAGGAATAACAGTTGAAGAAAGAAGTTTCTTTCCTACTTTATCAAAGTCTGAAGCATAATATATACCAGGTGAACGTACAAGCTGGCTTACAATAACACGTTCGGCACCATTTATAATAAATGTACCTGTTTCTGTCATAAGTGGGAATTCTCCCATAAATATTTCTTGCTCTTTAATTTCATCGAGCTCTTTGTTTATAAGTCTTGCCTTTACTTTGAGAGCAGCTGCATAAGTTGCATCTCTTTCTTTACATTCTTCAATAGAATACTTAGGCTCTGAATCCAAAGAAAAGTCGGTGAAACGAAGAATAATATTACCACTGAAGTCAGTTATAGGGTTTATGTCGTCAAATACTTCTGAAAGACCTTCTTCTAAAAACCACTTGTAACTGTCTTTTTGAACTTCAATAAGGTTAGGCATATCAAGGACTTCATTTATTCTTGAGTAGCTTTTCCTTCCTCCGTCACCGTACTGGACAGAGTGAATTCTGTTTTTTTCCATAAAGTCACCCCTTAAAAAAATTAAAAAAACTATCTTAACGTAAAAAAATTAGAGCTGCTTAAACACAGTTAGACCTTTGCACAAGCTATCTTTAATCAACAGCCCGAAACAAAAGCCACCAAATTTAAGAAATTCTAATAAAATTTTACTTTTCTTACAAAAAAGAAAAGGTTGTTTGTAAAATTACAAAAAAATCACCAATAGGCAATTAACATTGGTTACAATTTTTTAATATACTGTAATAAACAGAAATTTTAACCAAAAATATATGTTGAAATAAAATTTACATTGTGCTATAATAAATTATCTGAAATTCTAATTTATATTATAGCGTTATGTTTCATAATTCTATCATATTAAGACCTTTTTGTCAAGGTCTTTTTGTTTTGCTCTTTTTTAAAAATCCCTTGATTTAAACATATTTTCAATAAAAACTATATTCAATATATTTTAAAATTTTTAATATTCAAAAAATATTATTTAATATAAAAAAATCTATTACAAAATATAATTATTACCAATTTTAAAAATTGCATAACAAATATTATATATTAATAATAAAATTTCATTAAAAATAACATCAAAAAAATTTTAAAAAATTTTGATTTTTGTTAAAGTTTTTATTACATATTTTCACAAATTATTATTCAAAATCCTCATCAGAAAAATCTGTGGCACAAACAGGTATCATATTACCACACTTAGGGCAACAAATTTCTTCTTCTTCCTCAAAAACTTCTTGAGAAACTTCTATTTCTTCACCACATTCTGGACAAATAAAAGCATATTCATAAGTAGCCTCTTCATTTTCTTCATCATTACCAAACTGTTCAAGTATGCCATCAAGAAGTTCACTCATATCATCAAGAACATCAGCAAAAGCCATAAAAACTTTACCTTCTTTTGTATCATCAGAAAAACCGTTTTCTTTGCAATAATCTCTTAAATAATCTACTTTATTTTTAAAATATTCCATAAATTATACCTCCTAAAAAAATAAGGTGCAGAAAAAACATTCTGCACCAAAAATTTCAGACAAATTAAGCTCTTCCTAAGTATTCACCTGTACGAGTATCAATTTTTATAACTTCACCCTGATTGATGAAAAGAGGTACTTGAACAGTTGCACCTGTTTCAACAACAGCAGGTTTTGTAGCACCCTGTGCTGTATTTCCTGCAAATCCTGGTTCTGTTTCTGTAATTTCAAGTTCTACGAATAATGGAGGTTCGATACCGAATACCTGTCCTTCATAAGAAAGGATTTTAACCATTTCGTTTTCTTTAACAAATTTAAGAGCATCACCAACATCATTTGAGTTTACTGCAATCTGGTCAAATGTTTCCACATTCATAAAGTGGAAAAGGTCTCCATCTGTGTAAAGATACTGCATATCAAGTCTGTCAATATGAGCTCTTGGCATTTTTTCAGTTGGTCTGAAAGTTTTTTCAACAACAGCTCCTGTTTTAAGATTTTTAATTTTTGTACGAACGAAAGCTGCTCCTTTACCTGGTTTAACATGCTGGAACTCAAGAATAACGTAAATTTCACCTTCGTATTCCATTGTTACACCATTTCTAAATTCACCTGCTGAAATCATTAGTTTTCCTCCTCGTTAATAAAACAAATCATCTACCATTTTAAATTAATTTTTAACATTTTTCAATATAAAGTTTTGATTTTGGTGCAAAATATAGGGATTTTCAATAATTTTGGAAAGGTTTTATACCTTCACGTCTAAAATAAAATCCCATTACAAACTTTTCCATACCTCTTTTAACCTTTGTGATAAGCTGGTCACGATTACATATAGGTGCAGTAAGAATAGAATAAGCACCTGCTCTGTTTCCGCACCAAACATCAGTAAAGGCTTGGTCACCAATCATGGCTGTTTCACTATTTTTAATATTCAATTTTTTCATAACATAAGAAATCTTTTTAATTCCTGGTTTACCTGCTTTATATATAGCAATAGCTCCCAGTTGTTCATTAAAAAGTTCTATTCTTGCTTTATTATTATTTGAAAGTATAGCAACTTTAAACCCTTGATTTTTAAGAAATACAAATAATTTTAAAAGCTTATCATCAGGTTTTTCAACATCAAAAGGAACAAGAGTATTATCAATATCAAAAACAAGAAGTTTTATACCTTTGTTTTTAAGTTCCTCAAGAGGAAGTTCATATACAGACCTTATATACATATCTGGAAAAAATCTGTCAAAAATCACAAAAAAACACCTCAATTAAAATTTTTGTAAAAAAATTATATCAAACTAAGGTAATATTGTAAAGAAAAAGGCTTATACTCTCATAAAAGGATTATTTTTTCTTTCATACTCAAGAGTTGTTGAAGGTCCATGTCCCGGGAACACTTTAAAATCACCATTAATATTTGCAAGTTTTTTAAGTGATGCCATAATTGCATTCATATCACCTGTTTCAAAATCTGTTCTTCCACAACTTCCTTGAAAAAGAGTGTCTCCAGAAAGTATACAATCACCTATAAAAAGGCATATACTACCTTCAGTATGCCCTGGTGTATGCATAACTTTAAATTCCATTTCACCAACAGTAAAAGTTTCACCATCTTTTAAAAGTATATCAGGAGTAATACTCACATCACCACCCATATAACAAGAAAGATTTATAGCTGGGTCTTTAAGTACTCTTGTTTCTTTTTCACCTGCACAAACTTTACAACCATACTTTTCTTTAATTTCATTAACTGCACTTATATGGTCACCATGACCATGAGTAAGTATTATATATGATGGTTTTATATTATTTTTATCAAAATAGTCTTCAAATATTCCAGCGTCACCTTCACAGTCTACAATAACACAATTTTTATTGCTATCTGTAAGAACATAACAATTTGTACCACCATTTCCCATAACAAAACACTTCATGTCTATCATAAAATTTATCTCTCCTATATTAACAAATAGTATTTAATATACATATTATAATGGTAAATGAACAAATCTATCAATATATTTATTTCAAAAAAATATTCATAAATGTATTTATATTTACATATATATAACATTACTTAAATATTTATATAACTCTATTATGTTATTTATTATATAAAGAAAGGAGATGATAAAAATGAAAAGTCATCATGTTATACTTACTACACCAGAAAAAGAAAACCCAACAAATACAACAACTAGCGTACCAGTGGAGGTATTAGAAGAATGTCTTTACCTTGTAGAATAATTGATATACTAACAAAAAAGAGAGGTCACTTAATAATAAGTAAGTAACCTCTCTTTTTTATTTTAGAAATAAAAAAACAGTTCTGAAAAATCAGAACTGTTTAAGATGTGAGTGACATGATTCGAACACGCGGCCTTCTGATCCGTAGTCAGACGCTCTATCCAGCTGAGCTACACTCACATAAAGTATTATTGGCACGAACTATATTCTACATAATAATAACGATTTTGTCAACAACTTTTTTAAAAAAATTAAAAAGGCGGAAAATTTCCGCCAAAAAAATAAATTATTCACCTATATATGCTATCATTTCTATTTCAACCATAACATCTTTAGGAAGTCTTGCAACTTCAACACAAGCTCTTGCAGGTTTATGTTCGTTGAAATATTCGCCATAAACTTCATTTATAGCACCGAAATTATTCATATCTGAAATAAATATACCTGCTTTAACAACATCTTTTATAGTAGCACCACATGATTTAAGTATTGCAACACAATTTTCAAGAGATTGTCTTGTTTGAGCTTCAATACCTTCCACAATAGTATTTGTTTTTGGGTCAATAGGGATTTGACCTGAAACAAAGGCAAAACCGCCTGCAACAACAGCATGTGAGTATGGTCCAAGAGCCTCTGGTGCATTTTCTGCTGTAATCATTTTTAAACTCATTAAAAAAACCTCCCTATAAATTAGATTTTATTACTTAGAATAATTTAATATTAGTGTTTATAAACATTATTGTCAAGTTGAAAATAAGCTCTATAATACAACAATTAACACATTTTAATTTATTGCATAAAATATTTGTAAAGATATATAAGGAGTTTAGCAAAATGGAAGAATGCTTCAAAAATTATATTCAGAAATTTTCAAAAACCAAAGATTGTTCTTGCAATCAAAACACAAGTAACAATAGTTGTAATAGTTGTGTAATAGAAAAATCTGGTTATGCACAAGCCTATATACCATATCAAGAGGATACAAACATTATGAAAGAGGATAAAAGTTTTTATTCTGGTACTGTCTTTAGTGCTCTTGTAATGCCTTATGAAAAAAATTCAGCACTTAAAAGATTTAATGTAAAGGAGTGAGTTAATATGACCCGTGAAGAATTATTAAAAAGTCTTATGGAGCTTGACTTTATGGCAGTTGATATAGGTCTTTTTCTAAACACACACCCTAATGATAGTGTAATGATTGAAGAATATAATAAAATTATAACAGCGGCACAAATTCTCCGTGAAAAATTTGAAAATATGTATGGTCCTCTCTGCTCTTTCAGGTCATATGCTCAGAAAGGCTGGGAATGGATTGATAATCCATGGCCATGGCAGAAAGAAGCAAATTTTGATTTATAAATGAAAGGAGCAGTCAAAAATGTGGATATATGAAAAAAAATTAGAATTCCCTGTAAATATAAAGAAACCTGATGCAAGACTTGCAAAAATAATGATAGAACAATATGGTGGAGCTGATGGAGAACTTGGGGCAGCCATAAGATATTTAAGTCAAAAATTTACTATGGTTACTCCACAAGCAAAAGCTACTTTAAATGATATAGGAACAGAAGAACTTGCACATCTTGAAATGATGGGAACAATAGTAAAACAACTTACACAAGGTCTTACTGATAAGCAGATTAAAGAAGCAGGACTTGACCCTTATTATGTAGCTCATGGTCTTGGTATTTATCCATCATCAGCGGCAGGTGTTCCATTTAGTGCAGGAGCTTTACAGTCAAAAGGTGACCCTGTAACAGACCTTTACGAAAATATGGCAGCAGAGCAAAAAGCCCGCTCAACATATGAATATCTTATGGACTTAACAGATGACCCTGATGTTTTAACACCTCTAAAATTTTTAAGAGAAAGAGAAGTAGTACATTTCCAGCGTTTCGGTGAAGCGTTAGGAATTGTAAGAGACCATTTGAATGAAAACAGAACAGCTTTTATTTCAAAGCCAGATTTTATGAAAAAAAGATAATGAAAAAAGGGTTTAACTTTCGTTAAACCCTTTTTTATATTATTCATAAGCTATTGATGTATCAATTCCAATAGTATTTGTTGCAGCGTTCCAAGTTACACCAATATTAAACATCTGACATAAATCTCTTAATTTAAAATAGTTATTATTATTTATTGTATAAGCATTAATTTGAACACTAGCACCATCTTTTAAAAGACCATTTTTATATAAAGTAGCTGTTTTATCAGTTCCATCACCTTTTACAAGTTCTCCACCTGCGACAGTATATGCTTTATTAGAAATAAGATTTATTTCTTGTTTATCTTTATCCCAAGTTACATCAAATTGTTTGTCTGTACCTGAAACAACTTTAGCAAAGTCACGAAGTTTAAAATAATTACTTCCATCAATATTATAAGCTTCAAATTCTGTTGCTTTTCCATTTACATTAACATTTGAATTTGTATATTTAGCTGATACTGGTTCTGTAACAACAGGTGTTTCAGCAGGTGTTTGTTGAGTAGATGAACTTGTGCCTTCAATAATAACTTTACAACTAACACCACCATCTAAAGGACCATAATTTCCATATACATAATAAACTCCTGGTTCTGTTAATGTAAATTTTGTACCCTTTTTAACATCATTAAGTTCATCTTCTAATTGCATATACCAATCTTCTTGTGTATACCCATCAGGAATAAGAAATTCTTCTTCAATATACTGTCCCATCATTTCTCCCATTTTTGAGACACCAAATCCAGATAAATTGTCAACAGCTACTACTTCTACTGGAGCTTCACAATAATATGTATCACTTGCATATATTGTACCATCATCTTCTGTTTTAATAACATTTGAAATACTTACCTGAAATTCAGATGTTATTTCTCCCCCAACTTCATAATGCTGATAACCATTAATTTGTACAGTTTCTGCCCCAAAAACTGTTGTTGACATAGCTGCCATAACTACCATTCCTGCAATAATTGATTTTAACTTAAATTTCATATTTAAGTGCCCCCTTTTATTTAGTAAATTTTAAAAATATTACTATGGTAATTATAACATACACCATTATATTTTCAATAATTTATCACTAAAAACATAATAATTTTTGTAATATATTAACTATAAATGTTACTTTTTAATTATTCCACTTTTATCAATAACATCTATAAGTTCCTCTATTTTTTCAACAGGAAGAACAAGAGCAAATCTTACATGCCCTTCTCCAAGAGGACCAAAACTTGAGCCTGGAGTACATATAACACCAGTTTTTTCAAGAAGTTCCATACAAAATTCTTCAGAATTTGTGTAACCTTCTGGTAAAGGTCCCCAAGCAAACATAGTTCCTTCAGAGTCTGGAATATCCCAACCTATTTTTCTAAGTCCACCACAAAGGGCATTTCTTCTTTTTTCATATTCAGAACGATTTCTTTCGAGTATATCCTGTGGACCATTTAATGCTGCTATTGCTGCATATTGTACAGGTAAAAATATACCATAATCTATTTGAGTTCTTATATTTTTAAATTTACTTATTATTTCTTTATTACCAAGAGCAAAAGAAATTCTTGCACCTGTTAAATTGTAACTTTTTGAAAGTGAATTAAATTCAATACCAACATCTTTTGCACCTTCAAATTTTAAAAATGAAGTTCCCTTTCTACCATCAAATAATATTTCAGAATAAGCATTATCATGTATAATCATAATATTATATTTTTTTGCAAACTCAATAAGTTTAACATAAAACTCATCAGGCGCAGTTTTACAAACAGGATTAGCAGGGAAAGAAACTATCATAGCTTTTGCTTTTTTAGCAATTTCAGGGTCAATACCTTCAAGGTCAGGCAAATAATTATTTTCTTTAAGAAGTTTATAATATTCAAGTTTAGCCCCTACAAGAAATGGTGCAGTGCTAAATATAGGATAACAAGGGTCTGGAACAAGCACTATATCCCCTTCATTACAAAGAGCAAGACAAACATGTGTAATACCTTCTTGAGAACCATATACAGACATTATTTCATCTTTTTCAAGAGAAACATCAAATCTTCTTTTATACCAATTCTGAACAGCCTCCAAAAGTTCTGGCATATCAGCAAGAGCATATTTATAATTATCAGGATTTAAACAAGCTTTAGAAACAGCCTCCATAACATGTTCATCTGGCTTAAAATCTGGTGTACCTACTGAAAGATTATATACAACTTTTCCTTCTTTAAGTCTTTGATTTTTCTTTTCATTAAGTACAGAAAATATATTAGGTTTAAAACTTTCCTCTCTATCAGAAAAAACAAAATTCATAATTAAAACCCCCTAAAAAATTAAAAATTAATATGAGAAAAATTATAATACAAAACATGTAAAAATAGTATACAAAAAATAAAAAACTTCTTGTAATTTTAATACAAGAAGTTTTTAATACAAATATTAAATTTCAACACTAACTTTTTCTTCAAGAATATCCATAAATTCTTTACCTGTTATTGTTTCTTTTTCAATAAGAAAAGCTGCTATTTTATGAAGAACTTCTTCATTATTATTAAGTATATCAATAGCTTTTTTGTGACATTCTCTTATTATTTTAAGAACCTCAGCATCAACCTCTGCGGAAGTAACCTCTGCACAGTTTCTTACATTTCTTCCGTCAAGATATTTATTTTGAATACTTTCAAGTCCCATCATATCAAACTTTTCACTCATACCATACTGTGCAACCATAGCCCTTGCCATTGAAGTTGCTCTTTCAATATCATTTGAAGCACCTGTTGTAACAGTATTAAATATAACCTCCTCAGCGGCACGACCTGCAAGAAGTGTTGTTATCTGTTCAAGCATTTCTTCTTTGCTCATAAGATATTTTTCTTCTTCTGGCATTTGCATTGTATAACCAAGAGAACCCATTGTTCTTGGTACTATTGTAATTTTTTGCACAGGCATTGTATTTTTTTGCATTGCAGTTGCAAGAGCATGTCCAACTTCGTGGTATGCAACAATTTTCTTCTCTTTTTCTGTAAGAATACGGTCTTTTTTCTCTTTACCAGCAATAATAACTTCTATTGCCTCCATAAAGTCACTTTGATTAACTTTATCTCTACCAAGTCTTACAGCTCTAAGAGCCGCTTCATTTACTATATTTGCAATATCAGCACCGGCACAACCGCTTGTACCAAGAGCAACAGCATCAAGGTCAACATCATCACTAAGTTTAACATTTTTCACGTGAACATCTAAAATAGCCTTTCTACCTTTAAGGTCAGGTTTTTCGACTATTACACGTCTATCGAAACGCCCTGGTCTTAAAAGGGCTTTATCAAGAACTTCTGGTCTATTTGTAGCACCAAGTATTACAACACCTTTTGATGAGTCAAAGCCGTCCATTTCTGATAAAAGCTGATTAAGAGTTTGTTCTCTTTCGTCATTACTTCCCATTTGATTATCTCTGCTTTTTCCAATAGCGTCAATTTCATCTATAAATACAATACAAGGTGCATTTGTAACAGCTTGTTTAAATAAATCTCTAACTCTTGATGCACCAACACCAACAAACATTTCAACAAAGTCAGAACCAGAAAGAGAATAAAAAGGAACATTTGCCTCACCAGCAACAGCTTTAGCAAGAAGTGTTTTACCAGTTCCCGGAGGTCCAACAAGTAAAGCACCTTTTGGAAGCTTAGCACCTATTGCATTATATTTGTCTGGCTGGTGAAGGAAATCAACTATTTCATTAAGAGATTCTTTTGCTTCTTCCTGTCCTGCAACATCTGCAAAGGTAACTCCTGTTTCTTTTTGAGCATATATTTTTGCAGTATTTTTACCAAAACTCATAGGTCCACCACTTCCGCCACCCATTCTTTTTGCAAATGAACGCATAAGAAGTGTAACAACAATATAAATAAGCACACTTGGAAGAACCCAAGATGTCATAAATTCATAAATTACAGAATTATTTTCAACATTTGAATATTGAGTAGCACCA
This sequence comes from uncultured Clostridia bacterium, assembly GCA_944379995.1. Lineage (GTDB taxonomy): Bacteria > Bacillota > Clostridia > Lachnospirales > Anaerotignaceae > Fimicola. The sequence continues at coordinate 84,060 of CALWGF010000002.1, read as the reverse complement.
GAAGCTATAATTCTATCTGTAAGTTCAGGGTCATCAACAGCACCAACTATATAAGTATTAGGTTTTGAATAAATACCAACCTGTCCATCTTCTTTTTGTTTTTCTGTTACAATAAGTCTATCAACTTGTCTTTCAACAGTATCAACCCTTTTTTCATCAAGCATTTGAAGAAATTCAGTATATGATATTTCTTGAGAATGTCTTGATGTTAAAGCTGCCATAAATATATTTATGACAGAAGTAAATATAACTGCCATAATAATAAAAGACATAAGCGTCTTAGTATCATTACCTTTAGGTTCTTTACCCGTAGGCATAAAAATCATCTCCCCATTTTAAAATTACATTTTTATAAAATAATACGAAAAAAAATTATACTTGTTTAAAGTAAAAATACAATATTTTTAATTATTTACAGTTATAGTATTACTTATTATATTAGCAAGATAATACATAGAATTTATTGCTTCTTGTTTAGTATTTGTTTGTGCTCCCACTTCTACAAGCATTGATAATGGTTTCATATGCAAACTATATCTATATGCATTTACATATATTTTTCTTGTAAAACCTTCATATTGCTGTGCAAGAGTTTGCATTCTAAAACTTAAAGCTAAATTTTGTTCTAAATAAGGATTAGGGAGATAACTTATCTCATTAAGACTACCATTTTCATAAAGACGACACAAACCATTAAAAAACATTATTTTAGCACATTGTTTACCATCTATTTCAGTAACAAGATGAGTATTTTCAGGTACACCATCTCTATGTAAATCTATAACCATTTGTATAGAAGGATTTTCATCAAGTATTTTTTGTATAGACACTTCCATTCTTTCATATGCACCAATAACCTGTCCTTTACCGTTTACTCTATCATACTGACCTGTATCATGTATAACTTCTACTCCCATAAAATCCTCAAGATATTTTTTAAGTTCTTCTCCAACGCCCCATATACCATCTTCAAGAGCTCCATTACTATCAGCATACATTTCATTTGCATGTGTATGAAATATAAGTATTTTAGGACCATCAACAGTATTATCAATACTTAAATCCATATTTTTAAATTTTTCAACATCTATATCAGTAGGCAAAAGGTCAGTACTGCTATCAACAGTATAATATTTACTTTTTAATGTTGCAAAATCAGTTGTTGGTACATCAATATCAGTATTAAGTTCTTCTTTTTCCTCCTGAAATGTTATATCATCACTTCCAACAACATTTTTATCATAAAAAGGTATATTTATAATCTGAGTACCATCAAATTCAAAGCCTTTTTGTCCTATTCCTATAAGTATTGAAAAAGCAAGTATTCCTGCTGTAAAAGATAAAGCATTTTTTATTATAAAATTTTTATATGAAGTTTTATCCATAGACATTACAACCACCTCTTTCTAAAATATATTGCTTTACAATTATATTTATAAGAAATGATTTTAATTCTTTATAAAAAAAGAGTGTAGAAAAAATCTACACTCTTTTAAAATTATATATTAATTTTTAGCAACAATGATATTTACTTTTTCGCCATTGATGTTCCATTCTTTAGCAAAGCCTTCGAACTCACCTTCAACAACTTCATTAGCAAGTACATCTGTTTTAATTTCTTCGGCATTTCTTTCGATAACACCTTTAACAACGTCACTACCAACAAAACCAACTTTTATTCTGTCCATAACTTCAAAGTCAGCTTCTTTACGCATTGTCTGTATTTTACTTACAATTTCACGAACGAAACCTTCTTCAATAAGTTCTGGTGTAAGGTTTGTATCAATAACAACTGTTATTCCATTACCTTCTTCTGTTACAAATCCACCTTTTTCAGCTGTTTCGATTAAAAGGTCACTTTCAGCAAGTTCAACGTCTGTACCTTCAATATTGAATTTAACAACACCATTTGCTTTAAGCTCATTCATAACAGCAGTACCATCAACATCAGCAAGATAAGCACCGATTTTTGGAACAAGTTTTCCATATTTTGGTCCTAATGTTCTAAGCTGTGGTTTAAATTTATATGTTGTAAAGTTAGCAACATCGTCAGAGAATATTACTTCTTTAACATTAAGTTCTTCAGATACAATATCTATAAACATTTCCGGAAGAACTTTAGGAGCTTTTACAAACATCTGTCCCATAGGCTGTCTGTTTTTAATATTTGCAGCATTTCTTCCTGCACGTCCAAGAATAACGATATTAAGAACTTCGTCCATATTTTCTTCAAGTTCTTTATCAATCCATTCTTCTTTTACAACAGGGAAATCACAGAGGTGAACACTTTCAGGAGCGTCACTATATGAATTTAATACAAGGTTTCTGTAAATTTCTTCTGCCATAAATGGTGTAAATGGAGCTGAAATCTTTATAACTGTTTCAAGAACAGTATAAAGTGTCATATATGCATTAACTTTATCCTGTGGCATATCTTTACCCCAGAAACGTTCACGGCTTCTTCTTACATACCAGTTTGAAAGCTCATCAACAAATTCTTGAATAGCTCTTGCAGGTTCTGTAATTTTATAATTTTCAAGACCTTCATCAACTGTTTTAATAAGTGTTTGAAGTTTTGAAAGAACCCATTTATCCATAGGAGCAAGTTTTTCATAATCAAGAGTATAGTCTTTTGGATTAAAGTTATCTATATTAGCATAAAGTACATAGAAAGCATATGTGTTCCATAATGTACCCATGAATTTTCTCTGTCCTTCACTAACAGCTTCATCATAGAAACGACTTGGAAGCCAAGGAGCTGAATTTGTATAGAAATACCATCTAACAGCGTCTGCACCCTGTTTATTTAATACACTCCAAGGGTCAACAACGTTACCTTTGTGTTTACTCATTTTCTGACCATTCTTATCCTGAACATGTCCCATAACGATACAATTCTGGAATGGGGCTTTATCAAATATAAGTGTTGATATAGCCATAAGAGTATAGAACCAACCTCTTGTCTGGTCAACAGCCTCACTTATGAACTGTGCTGGATAGTTTTTCTCAAAAAGTTCTTTATTTTCAAATGGATAATGATGCTGAGCAAAAGGCATACTTCCTGAGTCAAACCAACAGTCGATAACTTCTGTTACTCTTGTCATCTGTTTTCCACATTCTGGACACTTAATATGAACATTATCTATAAATGGTTTATGAAGTTCAATATCTTCTGGACAATCGTCGCTCATTGATTTAAGCTCTTCAACACTACCGATTAAGTGTCTGTGACCACATTCACATTCCCAAATTGGAAGTGGAGTTCCCCAATATCTTTCTCTTGAAAGACCCCAGTCAATAACATTTTCAAGGAAGTTTCCAAAACGACCTTCTTTAATATTATCTGGAAGCCAGTTTACAGTTCTGTTATTAGCAACAAGTCTATCACGAACTTTAGTCATTTCAATAAACCAAGTATCTCTTGCATAGTAGATAAGTGGTGTATCACATCTCCAACAGAAAGGATAGCTATGTTCAAATGGTAAAGCAGCAAAAAGTGTTCCTCTTTCTTTTAAGTATTCAAGAACAAATTTGTCACCATCTTTAACGAATGTTCCAACCCAAGGAGTAACTTCTTTTGTAAAATTACCTTGTGGGTCAACATACTGACGGAATGGAAGACCATTTGCACGACCAACACGAGCGTCATCTTCACCAAATGCAGGAGCAATATGAACAACACCTGTACCATCTGTAAGTGTTACATAGCTATCTGTAACAATTTTAAATGCATTATCATCATCAGCAACGAAATCAAATAATGGCATATAACGGATACCTTTGAAATCATCACCTTTTTTGCTTTCAACAACTTCATATTCAGCTTCTTCACCAAGAACTGATTTTACAAGTGCTTCTGCAAGTATATAATATTCATCATTTGTTTTAACTTTTACATATGTTTCGTTAGGGTTCATACAAAGACCAACGTTTGAAGGAAGTGTCCAAGGTGTTGTTGTCCAAGCAAGAATATATGTGTTTTCTTCACCTCTTACAGCAAATTTTGCAATAGCTGAAGTTTCTTTTACATCTTTATAACCCTGTGCAACTTCGTGGCTTGAAAGAGCAGTTCCACAACGTGGGCAGTAAGGAACAATTTTATGACCTTTATAAATAAGACCTTTGTCCCAAATCTGTCTTAAAGCCCACCATACAGACTCTATATAATCATTATGGTATGTTACATATGGGTGGTCCATATCAGCCCAATAACCAACACGGTCACTCATTTCACGCCATTCTGTTTCATATTTCCAAACGCTTTCTTTACATTTCTGTATGAAAGGTTCAACACCATAATCTTCAATCTGTGGTTTTCCGCTTATTCCAAGCATTTTTTCAACTTCAAGTTCAACAGGAAGACCATGTGTATCCCAACCAGCTTTTCTGAATACTTCATAGCCTTTCATAGTTTTATAACGTGGAATAATATCTTTAACAGCTCTTGTTATAATATGTCCTATATGTGGTTTACCGTTAGCAGTTGGAGGCCCATCATAGAATGTAAACTGTGGGCGACCTTCTCTTATTTCTATACATTTGTCAGCAATTTTGTGTTCTTTCCAAAATTTCATTATCTCAAGTTCTCTTTCGACAAACTCAAGATTTGTTGAAACCTTATTATACATAATCAATCCTCCTAAATAGATTTAAAAGATATGTGTTTAATATAGAAAAATAGATAAAAATAAAAAAACCTTCGTTCCCAATATAACAGGACGAAGGTTACCGCGTTACCACCTGAATTGCTATAAAAAAATAGCCTCTCAAAAATTCCCTTTAACGTTGGATATACGTCATAAGCTACTAAGAATAACTTTTCACTATGCCACTAAGGGGTGATGTTCGTCAAAAATCTAATCACGTCGGACTTTCACCATCTCCAACTCGCTGAAGTTTTCAATAAAAGACTACTGTCCCCATCAATGTGTTTATCTATTTTCTATATTCAAATAAAAAAATCATACCAATACGGAGGTATTATACAATACGCCTTATGTTTTGTAAAGAACTTTTATAAAATTAAATTGAATTTAAGCCTATTATTGTGTATAATATCACTAATTACTCAGATTATGACGGAATAGTTTTAAACATCTCGTTATGAAAGGAAGCGTATTAAATGAATTTTAATGAAATGTCTTTGCTTACAGACTTTTATGAACTTACAATGATGCAAGGTTATCAATCAACTGGTATTACAAATAAAATAGTTGTTTTTGACCTTTTTTATCGTAAAAATCCAAGCGGAAATGGATTTGCAATATGTGCTGGACTTGAACAAGCTATTGATTATATAAAAAATCTTAGCTTTTCAAAAGAAGATATAGAATATCTTAAAAGCCTTAATACATTTAATGAAGATTTTATAAAATATCTTGAAAATTTTAAATTTTCCGGCGATATTTATGCAATACCGGAAGGAACAGTTGTATTTCCACATGAACCTCTTATGCGTATAAAAGCACCTATAATGGAAGCACAGCTTATAGAAACAGCACTTTTAAATATAATAAATCATCAAAGTCTTATAGCAACAAAAGCAGCTAGAGTTGTATGGGCAGCAGAAGGTGACCCAGTACTTGAATTTGGTCTTAGACGAGCACAAGGTCCTGATGCAGGCACATATGGAGCAAGAGCCGCTGTAATAGGTGGTTGTGTTGGTACAAGTAATGTTCTTACAGGACGTCTTTTTGATGTACCTGTAAAAGGTACACATGCTCATAGTTGGGTAATGAGTTTTCCTGATGAACTTACAGCATTCAGAAAATACGCAGACCTTTTCCCTAATGCTTGTACACTTCTTGTAGACACATATAATACTCTTGAATCTGGTGTACCAAATGCTATAAAAGTATTTAGCGAAATGCGAGAAAAAGGAATTGAACTTAAAAATTATGGTATAAGACTTGATAGTGGCGACCTTGCATATCTTTCAAAAAAAGCAAGAGTAATGCTTGATGAAGCAGGTTTTAAAGATGCTGTTATAAGTGCATCAAGTGACCTTGATGAAAATCTTATTGCAAGTCTTAAATTACAAAATGCACAAATACATCTTTGGGGTGTTGGAACAAAACTTATAACAAGTGATGACTGCCCTGCTTTTGGTGGAGTTTATAAACTTGCAGCAGAAACAGATGAAAATGGTGAATTTGTACCAAAAATAAAACTTTCTAATAATACTGAAAAAGTTACAAATCCGGGTATTAAGAAAATATTCCGTATATATGATAAAAATACAAATAAAATAAAAGCAGACCTTATAACACTTGATGACGAAACAATAGATACAACAAAGCCATTAAAACTTTTTGACTCAAGTGCAAAATGGAAAAAAATGACTTTAAAACCGGGTGAATATTATATAAGAGAACTTCTTGTTCCTATATTTAAAAACGGTGAATGTGTATATGAGTCACCAAAAACAATGGATATTAAGAAATATTGTGATAAAGAACTTGATACACTTTGGGACGAGCATAGACGTCTTAAAAATCCTCATATAGTACCTGTTGACCTTTCAGAAAAACTTTATAATTTAAAACATGAACTTATAGAAGAACTCAGTAAATCAGAATAATAAAAAAGATGTAAAAGCATATTGCTTTTACATCTTTTTTTATTACTTACTTATCTTTTTTTATAACTGTTTTTCTTGCAAAAAGTTTTGTTAAATACATAAGACTTTCTGAATATTCATCTTTTAACATATCATCAGTATATCTCCATTGCCAATTTCCACCTGCAACAGAAGGTGTATTCATTCTTGCACTTTCATCAAGTTTCATAATATCTTGAAGAGGGAATATTGAGAATACAGCAGTTGATGACATAGCAAGTCTTATAAGGTCCCAAGAAACATTTTCTCCGCTTACATTCATATATCTTCTTAATTTATCTTTTTCATTTTCATTTGCATTTCTATACCAGCCAAGTGTAGTATCATTATCATGAGTACCTGTGTATACAACACAATTTTTATCATAATTATGAGGAAGATAATCATTATTTTCAGAGTCATCAAAAGCAAACTGTAATACTTTCATACCCGGAAATTGAAGTTTATCTCTAAGTTCATTAACTTCATCAGTTATAATACCAAGGTCTTCTGCAATTATAGGAAGGCTTCCAAGTTCTTTTTTTATTGCATTAAAAAGGTCTGCCCCAGGGCCTTTTGTCCATTTTCCATTAATAGCTGTTTCTTCACCAAAAGGAACTTGCCAAAAACTTTCAAAACCTCTAAAGTGGTCTATTCTTACAATATCAACCATAGAAAGTACAGATTTTATTCTATCTATCCACCATTTATATTTACTGTTTTTATGCTCACTCCATTTATATAAAGGATTTCCCCAAAGCTGTCCTGTGGCTGAAAAATAATCAGGAGGAACACCTGCAACAAGTGTAGGGAAACCTTCAGTATCCATATAATAATTTTTAGGATTTGCCCAAGCATCAGCACTATCATATGCAACGAAAATAGGAATATCGCCTATTATTTTTATATCTTTTGAATTTGCATATTTTTTAAGTTCAAACCATTCTTCGAAAAATTCAAACTGAAGGAATTTATAATAAAGTATTGAGTCAGCAAGTTTTGACTGCCATTTTTTAATTGTTGCAGCTTCTCTTTTTACAAGGCTTATAGGCCAAGTACTCCAAACAGCACCATAATAATAATCTTTCTGAACATTTTCGGAAAGTTTTCCTTTTGTCTTTTTACAGAATTTTTTAAATTCAGGAGACTCCCACTCGTTTTTTCTTTCTTCTATAAAGTAATCTTTTAAAGAAACAAAAAGAGCATAGTCTTCAAGCCAATTTTTATTTTTTTCACAAAATTCATCAAAAGCTTTATTTTTTGTTTTTTTAAATTTTTCAAAAGCTTTTTTATAAAGACCTGTTTTGTATTTTATAACATTTCCATAATCAATTTTATTATTTGAAAACTGTGGTATTTCATTTTTTATACTTTCATCAAGAAGTCCTTTTTTAATAAGTATATCAGGGCTTATAAGAAGTATATTACCTGCAAATGTTGAAAAACTCTGATAAGGTGAGTCACCAAAACTTGTAGGACCTAAAGGCAAAACTTGCCAAAGTGTTTGACCTGCTTTTTCAAGAAAATCAATAAATTTATAACCACTTTCTCCAAAATCCCCAATACCATAATTTGAAGGAAAACTTACAGGGTGTAAAAGAACACCACTAGAACGTAAAAAACTCATTTCCCAATCCCCCTCTTAAAAAATTAAAAATTTCTAATTAAATTTTAGCAATTTTTATGTTTAATGTCATTAATAACAAACAACAAAAAATTTCTTCAAATTCCAAATTTTATATGCAATACCATACTAATTACAGTATTTTTATATGTTAATACACAAAAACTAAATTTGAAAAAATTTCTTTTTATATTTTTTATAAAGGAGGAATAATAATGAAACAAAAATTATTAGTTTTATCATTATTATGTTTATCATTTACAGGCTGTTCTGATAGTGATATGGAAAATGCTGAAGAAGTAACATCTGGATATTATTATGATTATATAGATAATAGTGATGGTTATGCTGAATATACAGATGGTGTAGGATATGGTGATGGTTTAGGAACTGATACTGGTGACGGTTCAGGATATACAAGTGTACTTGAAGGTTCTGGAAATGGTACAGCTAATAATACAATGAATTATTAATTTTAAAAAAAGTATGTACATATAAATATTGTACATACTTTTATATTATAAAAAATGTAAATTATATGTAAAATTAATGACACTTTTAATTTTATATTCTATAATAAACTATGTATCTACAATTTTTTCAATAACACCAGAGGTGAATATATATGAATAAAAAAAATTTTAATATTGCATCTGTAATAAATATAGGTTCAAATTCTCTTACAATGTGTACAGGTCAATATACAAACGGTAAAATAGAAATACTCCAAGAACTTGAATATCCAATGAGTCTTGGAAAAGATACTTTTAGTACTGGAAGAATAAGTTTTGAAAAAATAAACAAAACTTGTGAAATACTAAATAAATTTATAAAATCTTCAACAGAATATAAGGTAACAAAAATAAAAACTGTTGCTACAACAGCAGTTAGAGAAGCTCAAAATAAAGATTATGTTGTTGACCAAATAAAACTTCGTACAGGTTTAGATGTTGAAGTTCTTGATGACTCTCAAGAAAAAACTATCATATATAAAGAAATAATGAGAAGACTTACAGAGTATAAAACATATAAAAACCCTGCTCTTATGATATATTCTGGTGTTGGAAATTTAGGTATATCATTTATAGATAATGGAAATATACCTTTTACAACAAACATCAAAATAGGAAGTTTAAGAATATCAGAAATGTTTACTTCAATGTATGATTTTGAAGAACAATACAAAATTATAATAGCAGACTATTTAAGAAGTTTTCAAGAAACATTTCTTACAGTTTTACCAAAAGGTGAATTTAAACACTTTGTAGCAAGCGGTCGTCAAGTACCTCTTATTGCACAACTTTGTAATGCACAAAAACTTACAGAAAGAATAAATTACATACAGGTAGAAGACTTTATAAAACTTTATAATGAAATCGAAGAAAAATCATTTGAACAGATTATGGAAGATTATAATATATCAGAAGAAAATGCAGAGCTCTTAAAATATTCAATGAGTATACATTCAATGCTTTTAAGCTATACAAATGCTACAAAAATAATACTTCCTGATGTATTTATAGAAGATGCTCTTCTTTTTGAACAATTAAGACCTAAAGAAGCACAAATTTATAACGAAACATTTACAGAAAACACTATAATAAGTGCAAAAACAATGGCAAAGCGTTATAACTTTGATGAAGAACATGCACACTTTGTAGAAAAATATTCTCTTGAAATATTTGATAAAATGAAAAATTATCATGGGCTCAATAAAAAAGATAGATTACTTTTAAGTGTTGCAGCTATAACACATGATGTTGGAAAATATATTAATGTAGTTGGACATTATAATCATTCATATGAAATAATAAGAAGTTCCGAAATTGTAGGACTTAGCAGTCATGATATGGAGATAATTGCAAATACAACAAAATATCATAGTTCTTCTACACCTAATATGCTTGATTATAATTTCAATCGTTTAAGTTATGAAGATAGAATGCGAGTTTCAAAACTTACAGCAATTCTTAGACTTGCAGAAGCTCTTGATAAAGGACACATTAAAAAATTTGATAATATAGATGTAAAAATAAAAAATAATACATTAACAATAGGAATTTCCACTTTAAAAAATACACAAATAGAAGAGTGGTCATTTGGAATTAAGAGTAAATATTTTGAAGAAGTATTTGGTATGAAAGCAGTAATTAAAAAGAAAAGAGTGATGTAATAATGGATTTAGAAAATAAAGATTACTACGTAAATAGAGAACTTAGCTGGCTTATGTTTAATGAAAGGGTTTTAGAAGAAGCATATGACAAATCAAACCCTTTACTTGAAAGATTAAAATTTCTTGCAATAACTGCATCAAATCTTGATGAATTTTTTATGGTTCGTGTATCTGGACTTCTTGACCAAGTTGATATAGGCTATTCAAAAAGAGATATTGCAGGACTTACACCACAAGAACAGCTTCAAAAAATTTCAGAAAAAGCACATGAAATGTATGCAAAACAAAATAGTTGTCTTATGCGTTCACTCCTTCCTGCATTAGAAAAAGAAGGAATTGTATTTGTCGACCCAAAAGAACTTACAAATGAACAAAAGAATTTTATTAAAGAGTATTTTAATTCTACTCTTTATCCAATAGTTACACCTATGGCAATAGACCAAAGCAGACCTTTTCCTCTGCTTCCAAATAAATCACTTAATATAATTCTTCAAATTGTAAAAGATGATGAAAAACTTTATGCAGTTATGCAAGTACCTACTGTTGTACCAAGAATAACAGAGTTACCTTCTTCAAACGGTTTAAGAGAATTTATAATGCTTGAAGATATATTATCTATGTTTGTAGGTGAGCTTTTTGAAGGTTGTGAAGTAAAAAACCTTAGCTATTTTAGAATAACAAGAAATTCTGACCTTACAATAGATGAAGAAGATACAGAAGACCTTCTTATGGAAATAGAAAAATCTATAAAGAAAAGAAAATGGGGAGACCCTGTACGTCTTGAAATAGAAAAAAATATGGATAGTGAAATAAAAACATTCCTTCTTGATATGCTTGAACTTGATGGAGAAGATATATATGAAAGTACAGGATATATAGATTTTAATGTATGGATGAAATTTAGTTCTATAAATGGATTTGACCATTTAAGAAATGAAGTATTAAAACCACAGCCTGTACCTGCATTTATGGACAAAAATATATTTGATGCAATTCGTGAAAAAGATATACTTGTACATCACCCTTATGAAAGTTTTGATTGTGTTGTAAAATATATTCAAGAAGCTGCAAAAGACCCAAATGTTTTAGCTATAAAACAAACACTTTATCGTGTAAGTGGTAACTCCCCTATTGTTGCTGCACTTATACAAGCTGCTGAAAACGGAAAACAAGTAACTGTTCTTGTAGAATTAAAAGCAAGATTTGATGAAGCAAATAATATCATATGGGCGAAAAAACTTGAAAAAGCAGGTTGCCATGTAATATACGGTCTTGTTGGATTAAAAACACATTGTAAAATTTGTCTTGTTGTACGCCAAGAAGAAGATGGTATAAAGAGATATGTTCATATGGCAACAGGTAACTACAATGATAGTACAGCAAAACTTTATACAGACTTTGGCTTATTTACAGCAAGAGAAAGTTTTGGCACAGATGTTTCTGCACTTTTCAATGTACTTACAGGATATTCAAAACCACCACAATGGAAAAAAATATCTGTTGCACCAACAACATTACGTCAAACATTTTTACAATGGATTGAAAATGAAACAAAAATAGCAAAAAAAGGACGTTATGCTGAAATAACAGCAAAAATGAATTCACTTGTTGATGACGAAATAATAAAAGCACTTTATAAGGCTTCTATTGCTGGAGTAAAAATAAACCTTATAGTAAGAGGTATATGCTGTCTTAAATCTGGAATACCAGGAGTAAGTGATAATATAAGAGTTATAAGTATAGTAGATAGATTTCTTGAACATAGCAGAATTTATTATTTCCATGATGACGGAAATGAAAAAATATTCCTTTCAAGTGCTGACTGGATGCCAAGAAACTTAAATAAGCGTGTTGAAACAGCATTCCCTATTGAAGATGAAGCTCTTAAAGAAAGAATAAAAGAAACTCTTAAAATAACACTTAATGATACTGTAAAAGTTCGTGAACAACAACCTGACGGAACTTATGAACATATTGACCGTCGTGGAAAAGAAGTTATCCACTCACAGCTTATATTCCATTCACAAGCTGTTGAAGCATACAAAAAAGCAAAAAAAGAAAATAATACTGATATGTTTATACCTATTGAAGGTAAAAATGATTAAAAATATAAAAGGGTTGATTTAATAATCAACCCTTTTACTATTACTTAATTTTGTTTTATTTAATTTTAATAGAATTAAATACTTCTTCATTCTTTTCAATATTTGCATTTTCAGACCATTTTTGATATTCATTGTTAAAAAGTTCTTGTTTAGTATTTTCCGTATATATACCTTTTGCTATCTCTCTAACTTCATCTTCAGATGTATCAGATATAGTTTCAACTTTAATTATATAATATCCTCCATCACCTTCAAGTATACTTGTTATATTTCCAGCTTCAATATCAAATTCAAGTCCAAAAAAACTTTCGAGAGTACCTTTATAAGATGTTTGTAATTCATTTTTAACACCTTCTTGTTCTTCATACTCATCAAAAAGAATGTCAAAATCAGTACCAGAATTATATTTACTAACTATTTCCTCTGCTTTTGAATAGTCAGTAACAAATATACTTTTAATTGTATATTGTTTATAATAATCCATAAAATCTGATTTAACAGTTTCAAAATAAGCATTAAAATCGGCTTCGCTAGCTTCAAAATCATCTGTAACTTTGTTATATACCTTACTATAAAGCATTTGTTCATTCATTACATTTTCAACATCAGAAAGAGTTATACCTGCTTCTTTTGCATATTCTCCAAGGTTGTCAAATTTAGTTTTTGCTTGCTCTTTTGCCTGTTCTTTTTCTTCATCACTTAAAGAAACCTGAAATTCTTCTGCTTTATCAGCAGATATTTTAACAAGTTCAATAGCATTAACTGCACTATTTTTTGCAACATCTTCTGCTGTCATACCTTCAAAATCAGTTTCCCAAATATCTGTTCCGCCAACTGACTCAAAATTAGTTTTTGCTTCATTAAGATAAACCATAAATTCACCTTTTGATACTGGTTTATCATTAATTTTAAGAACATATTCATTATTATTAGAGCTACAACCTGTTATCATAATTAGCATTGACATTATACATATAGCCGTTTTTAAAAATCTTCTCATTATATACACCTACTTCTAAAAATAAACTATCTATGTTGGTTAATATATTATACACTAAAACAAATTAGATTAAAATATATTACAGTTCTTGTAACATATTCTTAATATAAACAACAGGCGTAATCTTATCTTTTGTATTCATTTTTATTGTAAGATAAGGATTTGCTCCTGATGTAAAAAGGTATCTATTTTTATTTTCAGAAATAAGTTTTGTAAGTTTAGTTGGGTCAATATTTGCATCAGCTTTAAATGATACAACAATGTTATTACCTTTTTGTACAATATTCGTTATACCTAAATTATGAGCATTAGCTTTTATAAGTACTATTTCAAGAAGTGTTTGTACAGTTTTAGGAATATCACCAAATCTGTCCTCTATTTCTTCTTGTATGTCATAATAATCTTCAGTAGTTGTAACAGCTGCTATTTTTTTATATATTTCAAGTCTTTGTTTTTCATCTTTAATATAAAAATCCGGAATATATGCATTAACATCAACATCAATTCCTGTTTCAAAATTCTCAGATACATCTTCACCTTTAAGTTTCCTTACAGCCTCATCAAGAAGTTTACAATACATATCATAACCAACACTTTCCATATGTCCATGCTGTTCTGCACCTAAAAGATTTCCTGCACCTCTAAGTTCAAGGTCACGCATAGCTACTTTAAATCCAGAACCAAACTCTGTAAACTCTCGTATTGTTTGCAAACGCTTTTCAGCAACTTCATTAAGGACTTTATCTCTTTTATACATAAGATAAGCATATGCTATTTTATTTGAACGACCAACACGCCCTCTAAGCTGATAAAGCTGTGAAAGTCCCATATAGTCAGCATCTTGTATTATTATTGTATTTACATTTGAAATATCAAGACCTGTTTCTATAATGGTAGTACAAACAAGTACATCAATTTCACCTTCAATAAAGTCATTCATTATTCTTTCAAGTTCTCTTTCTGTCATTTGACCATGAGCATATGAAACAACAGCCTCAGGAACAATATTTTGTATTTTCAAGGCTGTTTCAGCAATATTATGAACTCTATTATTAAGATAATAAACCTGTCCGCCTCTTGCAAGCTCTCTGTTTATAGCTTCTTTAACAAACTCTGGATTATCTTCTAAAACATATGTCTGAACAGGTCGTCTTTCTTGTGGTGGTTCTTCAAGAACGCTCATATCTCTTATACCTGCAAGGCTCATATGAAGTGTTCTTGGTATAGGTGTAGCTGTAAGAGTAAGGACATCAACATTTTCTTTCATAGCTTTAAGTTTTTCTTTATGATTTACACCAAAACGCTGTTCTTCGTCCACTATTATAAGTCCTAAATCTCTAAATTTAACATCTTTAGAAAGTATTCTATGTGTACCTATAACTATATCAGCATATCCCTTATTAAGTGCTTCAAGAGTTTCTTTTTGTTGTTTTGGAGTTCTAAAACGTGAAAGAAGTTCAACCCTTACAGGATAATCTGCCATTCTTGAACAAAATGTATTATAATGCTGTTGTGCAAGTATTGTTGTAGGCACAAGATATGCAACTTGTTTTCCGTCTTGAACAGCTTTAAAAGCGGCTCTTATGGCAACTTCTGTTTTTCCATAACCAACATCACCACAAATGAGCCTATCCATTACTCCTCTACCTTCCATATCTCTTTTTACATCTTCAATAGCAGAAAGTTGGTCATCTGTTTCTTCATATGGAAATGACTCCTCAAATTCTCTTTGCCACATATTATCTTCAGAATACTGAAAACCTTTTGCAGCCTGTCTTTTTGCATAAAGCATTACTAAATCCTCAGCAAGAACTTTTACAGCAGAACGAACTTTATTTTTTGCCTTTGTCCATTCCTGACTTCCAAGTTTGTTAAGTTTAGGAGAAGCCCCACCATTTCCTATATATTTTTGAATAAGTTCCATTTGATTTACAGGTACAAAAAGACTTCCGCCATCAGAATATGAAACTTTCATATAATCTTTACTTATTCCGTCAACAACAATTTTTTCAAGACCTCTATAAACACCTATACCATGTGTTTCATGAACTACATAATCACCTACTTTAAGGTCTGTAAAACTTTCAATAGGTGAGCCTTTTTTGTGTTTCTTTTTAGCCTTTTTCTTTTGTATTTCACCAAAAAGTTCACTTTCAGAAAAAACAGCAAATTTTATTTCAGGATACTCAAAGCCTTTACTAAATTTACCTTTCATTACAGCAATATTACCATTTGGAATTTCATTATCATTATTTTCCATATAGTAACTTTCAATATTTCTTTCACCTATTTCTCTAACAAATCTTTCACATCTTGTCTGTGCACCTGCAAGTATTAATATACTATATCCATTATTTTTAAGATATGAAAGTTCATCACAAAAAAGGTCTATTCTTTGACTAAATGAAGAAGAATTTTTACCTGCAATTTCGATTATATCTTTTAATTTAAAATCTTTTATATTAACAGTAACCGATGTAAAAAGTACTTCTGTTTTTTTCTCTGATGCTCTCAATATATCATTATAATCAAAAACCATTTTACTTTGTTCTGGAAGAAGATAACCTTTTTCTATACGACTTTTAATACTTTCACTATATTCCATATATATATTTTTTGTATGTTCGGCTATCCTTTGGGGCTCATCATAATAAACTATTGTATCATCTGGCATATAGTCAATAAGGCTTTCTGTTTTATCATAAAAATATTGTATATAGCTTATTGCCCCACCATATGATTTATCTTCTGAAAATCTTTCAATATCTTCATTTATATATTCAAGAAGTCTTTCGGCTTCATCATTAAGGCCTTTTTTAGCGTATTTTTCAGTACAACTTTTAAGTTCTGATTTTATTTTTAAAAGAGCATTAGCAAGTTGTTCTTTTCCATAAACCATTTCTCTTACTGGAAATATTTTTACTTCACTAATCTTTTCAATAGACCTTTGAGAATTTGCGTCCATAATTCTTATACTGTCTATCTCATCGTCCCAAAGTTCAATTCTTATAGCATTATCATCAATAGGAGAGAATATATCTATAATCCCCCCACGTATTGAAAATGTACCTCTATGCTCTGTAATTTCTTCTCTTTCATATCCCATAAAAATAAGTTTTTCACAAAACTCATCTATATTTATAATATCTCCTTCTTTAAGATATATAATATATTTTTTAAACTCATCTTTTAAAACAAGTCTATCAAAAAGAGCCTCTGCTGAAAGGACTACAATAGGCTTATTATTTTCAAGAACATTATCTATTACAGAAAGTCTTTTTCTTACAATATCATCACTTCTAACATCTGCACTATAAAAAAGTATGTCTTTTGAAGGATAGTACATACAATTTTTATCAAATAGAAGCATATCTTGACATATTTCTTTAGCTCTTATTTCACTATGAGTTATTATAAGTGCAGGTTTATCCATAAATTCATTTACCCCACCTATAATATGATTTTTTTGAACATCAACAACACCTGTAACAAGTACAGGTGAAATATTATTTTCAATATCATTACTTAATTTTTTAAAACCATCAAGCTTTAAAAGTGGTTTTGTAAGAGTACTCACTTTTATATCACCTCAATTTTTGGTTAGTTTTATTCATTGCTTCTTTAACTCCTTCAGAAAGTATTATTTCAACAGCAGAAACTGCTCTATCAATACCTCCAACAAGAGAAGCCTCCTCATCTTTAGTAAATTTACTTAAAACATAATCGGCTAAATCCCAACCGTTAGGCTTTTCACCAACACCTACTTTAATTCTTAAAAATACGTCTGTTCCTGTTTGGCTTATTATATTTTTAATACCATTGTGACCTCCGGCACTACCTTTTTCACGTATTCTTGTACCACCTATTGGAAGGCTTATATCATCATATATAACAATAAAGTTTTCCATAGGTACTTTATAAAAATTTAAAATCTCTCTTATGCTTTCACCACTTAAATTCATATAAGTTTGTGGTTTTACAAGCATAACTTTTTTATTTTTAATCATTCCTTCACCAATAAAAGCCTTATGCTTAAGTTTTGTCATATTGATATTATAGTCGCAAGCAAGCTTATCTATTACTCTAAAACCAACATTATGTTTTGTACCATCATATTTTGAGCCGGGATTTCCAAGTCCTGCAATAACTATCATTATTAATCCTCCTATATTTAAACAATAAAATTCATACAACGACTTTTAGGCTACTTTATTATACAATAGTATAATAACAGTAGCCTCCATAAATTCCATATAATATTATACACAAAAAAATAATAATAACAATAAAAATACCCTTAAAAATATATCTTCATAAATCTACAAAGATACATTCCAAAGGGCATTTTTTTACTCATACACAACTTTAATAAAAGGTGATATAGCTTTTTCAAATTCACTTATATTTTCTATATTATGAAAAACAATATTATCATATGTATCATTTTTTCTTAATACTCTTTCTTTTTCGTTAAAATATACATTAGCAATATCACAAGAATTTTTATATATACAAGTATTTTTAATTTTATCAATATTTATATATGTTGAAATACTATAATCATTTTGTACTTTATATAAAATAACTCTTTTATTAGTTAGTATATAAAATGTATTTTTTAAATATTTAACACCGTCACGCCATGGTTTTATGGCATTAAACACACCAAAAAATAATACAAAAACAGTAAATGTTACTCTTATTGAATTTTGAATATTACCTTGTGTTATATCAAAATATTTCATTCCAAATACAATAAGAAATATACTGAATATCCATCTTAAAATAAGACATAGCATTGAAATATTTTCAAAAACATTTATATTGCAAGGCTTTCCTTCCCAAATTATATGTTCATCTTTTTCAATATTTTGCAAAAGTAAATCTCTTGCTTTCATAATTATAATCTCCTTATTTTAAAAGATAAATTAAAATTTATTATATATTCAGAATATCTCTTATTTTAATAAACTTTTCTGATTTTAAAATATCTCCTTTTTCATTATAAAATTCACTAAGCATATTATAAATTTCAGGATTTGAAGGGTCTTTTTCAAAAAGATTTATAATATTTTTAATACTAAACTTTTCTTCTTGAATATTATCTTTAAAATCTAAATTAAGTGACTCAAGTGTATTTTTAAGTCTATCTGCTGTAAAAGGCTTTTGAAGATATGAAACTGCTCCCATTTTAGTACATTCAACAGCATTTTTAACTGTGGGGTATGCTGTTATTATTATTACAGGAGTATTTATACCTTTAGAACGAATTCTTTTAAGAACTTCAGTACCACTTAACTCCGGAAGTTTTATATCAAGAAAAATAAGGTCATAAGTATTATTTTCCATACATTTTAAACCTTCTATTCCGTTTTGCACAGCCTGTGCTTCATATCCTGATATTTCAAGGCATTTTGTAAGCATAATACGTATATTTTTAGTATCATCTATAATAAGAGCTTTTTTCATTTATAATCACCTTTATCAAAATTATTTACAGGTATTGAAAAAGTAAATGTACTTCCTTCATTAACGTCACTTTCACACCATATAAAACCATTATGACCATTTATTATATTTTTTGATGCAGAAAGTCCTATCCCTGTACCTCGTACTTCAATGTCGCAACCAGCAACTTGTACATACTTTTCAAATACTTTTTCTATAAATTCCTCAGGTATGCCAACACCTGTATCACTTACAGATGTTTTTACAAATCCATCTTCATAATATGATTTTATAGATATTATATCATTTTCATTAGTATATTTAAGTGCGTTTGAAATAAGATTATTAATAACCCAACTTATTTTATCGCAATCAACATAAACAAGGGGTAAATTATCTTGAATATATGTAAATATTTCGACCTTATTATTTCTTGCTATATTTTTAAAATGTTTTACAGACTCATTAATAATATCTTCCATACTGCATAAAGTAAAGTTATAAATACCGTCTGCTGACTCTATTTTAGAAATTTCAAGAAGGTCATTAACAAGATTGCAAAGTCTTTCGCCATCTTCCTTAATTGTGTTTATTATTTCACTTTGTTCAGGATTAAGTTCATTATCTCCAACCATAGGAATAAGGTCTGCTCCCATAACTATTGATGTGAGTGGGGTTTTAAACTCATGGGATATTGTTGCAATAAAGTCAATACGCATTTTTTCCAACTCTTTCATATCTGTTATATCATAAAAAACAATAATAACTGAAGCCTTCTCCTCAATACTTCCATATGAAAAAGGTGTAACCTTAACATTATAATATCTTGTTTTATCATTTTCAGACAATTCAATAATCTGTTCTGTAAATTTATAGGGTTTGTAATTAATTTTTGATAATTCCTTTAATCTTCCGCTTTCAGAAACAACCTCAAGAAAATGTTTTCCTCTTGAGTCCTCAAATGTTGTTGAAAACAGCTTTTCAAAGGAACGGTTCATAAGAGTTACAATAGATTTATCATCTATTATAACCATAGGTTCAGTAATACTCCTCATCACCGCAAAAGTTCTGTTTTTTTCCTCCATAAGACTTCCCATAGTACTTTTTTCAAACTCAGAAAGTCTTTGTGTCATATTATTAAATTCAGCACAAAGTTCTCCAAGTTCATCTCCTGAAAAAACAGAAGTTTTACTATTCATATTTCCTTGTCTTATAGATTTTATATTTTCAGTAACCTCATAAATAGGTTTTAAAAGTCTGTTCGTATAAAACTTTGAAGTAAAATAACTTATAATTACTGTAACTGTAAAAAGAAATATAAGTATTTTTATAGAAAACTGTATTACAGCTGTTGCTTCATCTCTCCTTGCAAATAATGCCTTCTCATTAGACGTTATAAGGTTATTAAGTGCATTTTCAGTATTATCATAAGCAGTAATTATATTTTTATTATAATACTCAAGTTTACCATCTAACTCTACCACACCATTAAATTCAATAGTTTTTAAATTATCAAAACTCTTTTTAAATTCATCATAACAATAAAATATATTGTTTATCATATCGACTTCAGAAGATATTATTATAGTCTTATACTCCTCATTATAATTAGACATAAAAATACTATCTAAGTCATTAAAATTTTGTTGATGATTATTTTTATTATCATCATAAATATATAACATCACTTCTAGTTTTTGAGCTTCAAGGGCTTCTTTCATAGATGTTATACGCTTAATACTGTTATAATTTGTAGTAATAAGATTTGTTACAGATTGCCTTATAGTAAACATATTCCAAAGGGAGGCCGCCCCTAAAATAAGCATAATACATATAAGGCTTATATAAAGCATAGAAATCTTAAACTTTATTGATTTTTTCATAGCTATGAACTCCTATAAATAATAAGTAGAAATTAAATAAACCTTTGGACAGTTTATATTTTCTATTATCATAAAAGATTATAATATTGGTATATACATTAAACAATTAACCAAATTTAAAGTAAAATAAAGATATTTTAAGATATTTAAAGCATATATAATAAAATTATGGTATTTCCCATTATATACTACTGCTAATCATTAAAAACATTATTATTTAATAATTATATAAACTTTGTTAAAAATATACAATAAATTATATATTATAACAAAATAAATTGACAAAACAAAAAGGACTTTCAAAATGAAAGTCCTTTTTATATAATTTATGCATTTATACTCTTATTTTGTGGTTTAACATTATAACCTTTTGAATGTAATTTTGCTGCATTTTCTTCATCTCTATAAAGATTTTTTTCTGCACTTGCAAGCATAAGTTTAATACGGTTAAGCTGATTAACTTCACTTGCACCAGGGTCATAATCTATTGCAACAACATTTGAAAGAGGGTATCTTCTTCTAAGTTCTTTTATTACACCTTTACCCACAACATGGTTAGGAAGACAACCAAAAGGCTGTGTACAAACTATATTATTAACACCTGTATGTATAAGTTCAAGCATTTCACCAGTAAGGAACCAACCTTCACCAGTTTGATTACAAAGTGAAACAATAGGTTCTGCCATTTCTCCAAGTTCTTTAATACTTACTGGAGCATCAAATCTATTACTTTCTTTAAGTGCTTTTATCATAGAGCTTTGATACATTTCAATTACTTTAATTACAGCTTCTGCTGTTTTCTTACCTTTCTTTGTACCACCAAGGAATTTTTCTTTTTGAACACTATTATAAGCACTATAAAGAGCAAATCCCGCAAGGTCAGGAACAACAGCTTCTGCACCTTCTTTTTCAAGAAGACCAACAATATCATTATTTGCTGTTGGGTGATATTTTACAAGAATTTCACCAACAACACCAACTCTAGGCTTAATCTCATTTGTAATTTCAATATTATCAAAATCTTTTACTATATTCTTAATATTTGAATTAAATTTAATAATATTTCCTGTTCTTACATCTTTTTTAACTTTTTCATTCCATTTTTCATAAAGTGCATCTGCAGAACCTTTAACTTTTTCATATGGTCTTGTTCTATAAAGTACACGCATAAATAAGTCACCATAAATAAGTCCTTGAAGAGCCTTATTTATAAGTGAAGGTGTAAATTTCATACCCGGATTTTTCTCAATTCCACCAGCACTTATTGCAACAACAGGTATATCTCCCATTCCTGCATTTTTAAGAGCTTTTCTAATAAATCCAAGATAATTTGTAGCACGACAGCCGCCGCCTGTTTGACTTATTAAAAGTGCAACTTTATCTTTATCATATTTACCAGAATTAACAGCATTTAAAAGCTGACCAACAACTATAAGTGCAGGATAACAAGCATCATTATTTACATATTTAAGACCTGTATCAATAGCACTTCTATCCATAGCTGGCATAACGTCCATATTGTATCCACAAGACTCAAAAACATCTTTGAATATATCAAAATGTATTGGTGACATCTGTGGACAAAGTATTGTATAATCCTTTTTCATTTCTTTTGTAAATATAATTCTCTTTAAAGATGCATCTGCATTTTTAATTTTAACACCTTTTTTATTTCTATCTTCAATAGCTGCAATAAGTGAACGCACTCTTATCCTAGCAGCACCAAGATTATTTACTTCGTCTATTTTAAGTGATGTATATATTTTTCCGGCAGCAGTAAGAATATCTTTAACTTCATCAGTTGTAACAGCATCAAGACCACAACCGAAAGAGTTAAGCTGAATAAGTTCTATATTTTCTCTTGTTTTTACAAAAGCAGCAGCTTCATAAAGTCTTGAATGATAAGCCCATTGGTCACGAACAACAAGAGGTCTTTCAATACTTCCCATATGTGCAATACTATCTTCTGTAAGAACAGCTATATTATAGCCAGCAATAAGTTCAGGAATACCATGGTTTACTTCTGGGTCTACATGATAAGGTCTACCACTTAAAACAATACCTGTAATACCTTTTTCATCAATATATTTAACAGCTTCTTCACCTTTTTTATGCATATCATGTCTAAAAGCTGTCCACTCGTCCCAACCTTTTAAAACAGCATTTTTTATTTCATCACTACTTATACCAAAACTTTCAAATTCTTCAGAAAGTCGTTTAATAAGAGAGTGTTTATCTCCCATATTTATGAACGGGTTCATAAATGTTATATTTCTCTCACGAATTTCTTCAACATTATTTTTAATATTTTCTGAATATGAAGCAACAATAGGACAGTTATAGTTATTATCCGCTTCCATAATATCTTTTCTTTCAAAAGGTGCTCCCGGATAGAATATTCTATCAACACCCTTTTCAATAAGGCTCATAATATGACCATGTACAAGTTTTGCAGGATAGCAAACAGACTCACTAGGTATTGACTCAATACCTTTTTCATATATTTTTTTGTCTGAGAGAGGTGAAAGTTCAACTCTAAAGCCTAAATCTGTAAAGAATGTAAACCAGAAAGGATAATCCTCATACATATTTAATACTCTAGGAATACCTATTACTCCTCTTTTAGCTTCTTTTTCATCAAGTGGTTTATAAACATCAAAAAGTCTATGTAATTTATATTTAAAAAGGTTTGGTACATCATTATTTACAGCATTTCCACCAAGACCTCTTTCACATCTGTTACCTGTTATAAATCTTCTTCCGCCTGTAAAATTATTTATTGTAAGAAGACAATTATTTGTACAACGTCCACATCTAGCAAGATTTATATCTATTTCAAGGTTATTCATAGCTTCACGACTTATAAGTTTTGTTTCATAACCTTCTTCATATTTATCAAGAGCAATAAGAGCAGAACCAAAAGCCCCCATTATACCGGATATATCAGGTCGAACAGCATTTCTTCCGGATATAACTTCAAAACTTTTAAGTACAGCATCATTATAGAATGTACCACCTTGAACAACTATACTTTTACCAAGAGCTTTAGGGTCAGAAATTTTTATAACTTTAAGAAGGGCATTTTTAATTACAGAATAAGCAAGACCTGCTGAAATATCTCCTACTTCTGCACCTTCTTTCTGTGCCTGTTTAACTCTTGAATTCATAAATACAGTACATCTTGAACCTAAATCAATAGGATTTTTTGCAAAAAGAGCAATTTTTGCAAAATCAGCAACATTATATTTAAGAGAACTTGCAAAAGTTTCAATAAATGAGCCACAACCTGATGAACAGGCTTCATTAAGAAGAACACTATCAATTACATTATTTTTAATTCTTATACATTTCATATCTTGACCACCAATATCAAGTATGAAATCAACATCAGATTTAAAGAAACTTGCTGCTCTATAATGTGCAACGGTTTCAATATATCCAAGGTCTATCATAAGAGCTTCTTTTATAAGACCTTCACCATATCCTGTAACACAAGAATTTTTAATTTTAACATTTTCAGGAAGTATATCATAAAGCTCATTAAGACTTTTTCTAACAACCTCAAGAGGACTTCCCTCATTACTTCCATAATATGAATAAAGAAGTTCACCTTTATCACTTATAAGAGCAACTTTTGTTGTTGTACTTCCTGCATCTATACCAAGAAATGCTTTTCCTTCATATGTTTTTAAATCTTTTCTTACAACTTTATCTTTACTATGTCTTTCATTAAACTCGTTATATTCTTCTTCACTTGAAAAAAGAGGGTCAAGACGATTTACTTCAACTTTAAGCTCTTTACTGTTAGAAAGTCTTTCTATAAGTTCATCAAGTGTAAGTATTTCTTTTCCATTATTACTTACAGCTGTACCAAAAGCCGCAAAAAGATGCGAACTTTCAGGAAGTATTGTTGTTTCATCTGTAAGTTTAAGTGTATCAATAAATCTTTGTCTAAGTTCTGAAAGGAAATGAAGTGGACCACCAAGGAAAGCAACATGCCCTCTTATAGGCTTACCACAAGCAAGACCACTTATTGTTTGATTAACAACAGCCTGAAATATAGAAGCTGCAAGGTCCTCTTTTGATGCACCTTCATTTATAAGTGGCTGAATATCTGTTTTTGCAAAAACACCACAACGTGATGCTATTGGATATATAACTTTATGATTTTTTGCAAGCTCATTAAGACCTGATGCATCAGTTTTTAAAAGTGCTGCCATTTGGTCAATAAAAGAACCTGTACCACCAGCACAAACACCATTCATACGCTGTTCAATACCATTTTGAAAATATATTATTTTTGCATCTTCTCCACCAAGCTCTATTGCAACATCAGTTTTTGGTATAGAAACTTCAACAGCTTTTGCAGTAGCAACAACCTCTTGTATAAAAGGTACTCTAAGTTCATCTGCTATTGAAACACCGCCACTACCTGTAATCATAGCTGTTATATTTATATTGCCCAATACTTCTCTTGTTTGAGAAAGAATATCTTGTAAAGTTTTTTTAATTTCGGAAAAATGTCTTTTATATCTTCCGAATATCATTTTATTATTATCATCGACTGCGACAACCTTAATAGTTGTAGAACCTATATCTATTCCGACTTTTGTAATTTTTTTAATATTATCCAACAAGGTGTTGTCCTCCTTCTTTAGTCTGAATTTAATTTAAAATCTGTCCAAATGTAAATCTAAATTAAGTTTTATTTCGCCGTCAATAAAGTTCAATACTTAAATACAATATTTATTATAAAACTTTTAAATAAATATTATTATTTTATAATCAAATCATAACTTAAAATATAAACTATATACTGTAACAAAATTAATATGTTTAACTTATTTTTAAAAATAGGTTTTAAAAAAAGGACAAATATATTTGGCCTCTTATATAAGTCCTTTCCTACCCAAAAAAATAATTATAAACTTGCCCTTTATAACATAAAAAACTTATTTAACTATATTTATATATGATTAATATACTCATACATAATATTAAATGGTTGATTTTAACCACTAGGATTATATCATTTTATTTTAAAACTGTACAGAATATTACTATTTATTATTTTATTATCAAAAACACATAAAAATATATATATTTGTGTATTTTTTTATATTATTTATAAGAATTTTTAATATAAATATATTTAATATAAATTTTATAAAATCCTATATATATACAAAATATAACAAAATACAGCACAAAATATTGTTATTTTTTTGGACATAAAAAGTACAATTTATTTTAATAAAAAAATACTTAAGCATATTTTAATACTTAAGTATTTTTTTATCATTCTGATTTTTCTATACCTATAATACTATCTATAAAGCATATAATAATTCTATCTTCTGTTATAACACCTATACTATCAATTTCATTTTTACCTAAAAATATACCGCTTATTAAAACTTCGCCTTTTTTGCTTTCAGTTATTATTTTTACTTTCATTCCTCGTATATATTCAAAGCCTCTGTAAAAAAATCTATCTTCTGAAAAAAGACCTCTACATTTTTCCACAGTTTCTTTATTATTAATACCTTTGTGCTTTATATAAAACATACTTCCATCATTTTTAAACATAACTATTGTAGGAACTAATATATTCTTAAAAAATAATATAGCACTTGTAAGTATAAAAGCTATAAAAGCCGAAAATATAACATCATATATATCTATATACTGAAAGAAACTCATATTTTCACTCCTAACATAATACTTTTATATTAAAATCATCATCTACACCTATAACATTTATACCTTTTTCAATATAGCTTAATATACAATTAATAATATCTTCTGTTATAACCTCACCTGCACATAATATAGGTATACCTGGAGGATAAGGTATTATAAAATCACCACAAATTTTTCCATTACTATTTTTTATATTTATTTTTTGTTTATTCATAAAATGTGCTTTTCTTAATGAAATATTTTGTATTGTCTTTATATTATTATAACTTAAAATTCCAGATTTTTCATTTATATTATCATAAATAATATTATCAATTTCATATAAAGCATTATAAAGTTTTAAAAATCCTTCTTCACTATCAGCAACAGATGTCATAGCTATAATATGATTTCTTCCCACAGCTTCAAGCTGTATATTATATTTTTCAATAAGTAGAGTATTTATATAGTCTGGTGTTATTTTATTAGAATTAATAAAAAAGACAAGTTTTCCATTATCATAGTCAAAAATTCCATATTTACCAACAAACTCTTTACCTATAATATTTATATTATTAAGTGATTTGAATTTTTCTCTATATTTTTGAAGTATATTTACATACTCACAAAACTTTTCTTTTCCTTCATTAACAATAAAATCACAACATTTATCTATTGATGACATAAGCACATATGAAGGGCTTGAACTTTGCACCATAGCAAGTGCTGATTTAAGTCTTTCTATATTAACTCTATTACCTTTTACATGAAGTAGTGATGTTTGTGTAAGAGAAGGTAAAGTTTTATGAACACTTTGTATAACAATATCAGCACCACATAAAAGTGCTGTTTTAGGAAAATATTCATTAAAATTAAAATGAGCACCATGTGCTTCATCAACAATAAGAATACCATTATATTTATGTGTAATTTCTGCTATTTTTTCAATATCCGCAGTAAAACCTTCATATGTAGGGCTTGTAATAAATACAGCTTTTGCATCAGGATTTTCAATAAATGCTTTTTCTATATTTTCAGGCAAAATTTCCCCAACTATATTAATTTTATCAACAATTTCAGGATAAACATAAACAGGTTCTGCACCAGAAAGTACTATACCAGAAAAAACACTTTTATGACTATTTCTTGCAACTATTATTTTATCACCGTCACTACAAACAGTAAGAACAGCGGCTATATTACCTCCACTACTTCCATTCACCATAAAAAATGTTTCATCAGCACCAAAAATATATTTTGCTCTTTCTTGAGAATTTTTAATCATTCCTTTAGCATTATGAAGATTATCAAAGTCATCTATTTCAGTTATATCAAATTTATAACAATCAGAAAAAGAACACAGTCTTCCTCCTTTATGCCCCGGCATATGAAAAGGGTATCTTGGATTACTACTGTATTCTTTCATTTTATCAAATATATATTTATTCAATTTCAATCACCTTATATGTATGTCCTGTGTAAGGAAGTATTTTTTCAATAAGGTCACTTAATTTTATTATAACAGTTTCTGTATTTACACAAGGGTGTATAGCTATTTTTTCCATATCCATAACATCTTTATCTATAATAAAATTAACAACATTTTTTGTATCTTGTATAAGACCTAAAGGAGTGACTGAGCCTGGAAGAAGTCCTAAGTATTCCAAAAGATACTCGTCTTTTGCAAAAGTCATTCTTGGAACTTTAAGCTCTTTTGAAACTTTTCCACTATTAAATCTTTTATTCCCTGGCATAAGTATAAGATAAAATTCTGTACTATGTCTTGTACTCATAAAAAGATTTTTACATATTTCAAGTCCCATTTTTTTATCAAGTTCCTCTGCTGCTTCTATTGTATAAATAGGCTCATGTTCATATTTTTCATATTCTATTTTAAGTTTATCTAAAACTTCATATGCTTTTTCTCT
Organism: uncultured Clostridia bacterium; assembly: GCA_944379995.1. Taxonomy (GTDB): domain Bacteria; phylum Bacillota; class Clostridia; order Lachnospirales; family Anaerotignaceae; genus Fimicola. The sequence continues at coordinate 55,619 of CALWGF010000002.1, read as the reverse complement.
TGATGTACTCATTTAAAAAAATACCTCTTTTCATTTATGAATATATGCGTAAATATCCCTTTTAGAAACTCCTCTGTCTTTAGCTACTTGTTTCATAGCTTCTTTTTCGCTCATTCCTTTTTCAGTATACATAAGCATATGCTCATCTATTGTCATTTTTTCAAAACTTTCTATTTCGCTTTTTTTAAGTTCTTCTTTTGAAAGACCTTCAACAACTACAACAAACTCACCTTTTGGCGGATTTGACTCATAATACTCAATAAGTTTTGAAACTGGCTCTTTTTTTACTTCCTCATATTTTTTTGTAAGTTCTCTTATGCAAGCAACATTTCTATCACCAAGTGTATTATAAAGGTCTTTTAATGTTTCTTTTAAGTGATGAGGAGCTTCATAAAATATAAGTGTGCGAGTTTCTTTTTCTATACTTTTAAGAACTTCTCTTTTCTCTTTTTTATCATATGGCAAAAATCCTTCAAAAGAAAATCTTCTTGTTGGAAGTCCAGAAAGTACAAGAGCAGTTATACCAGCAACAGCACCAGGAGCAACTGTAACATTTATACCTTCTTCTCTACAAAGAGCAATCATATCAGCTCCAGGGTCAGATATTCCCGGCATACCTGCATCAGTAACAAGGGCAATATTTTTTCCTTCTTTAAGCATTTCAATTAATTTAACACCTTTTGATGCCTTATTATGCTCATGATAACTTGTAAGTGGTGTATGTATATCAAAGTGATTTAAAAGACCTAAAGTATGTCTTGTATCCTCTGCCGCTATAATATCACATTCTTTTAAAAGTCTAAGGACTCTCAATGTTATATCTTCAAGGTTTCCTATTGGTGTAGCACATAAATAAAGTGTACCGTACAACAATAACACCTCCTATTCATAATATATTTTATAAACTTCTTCTGTATACTTTCCCTCTTTATTATAAACTATAAGAGGTGGCATAACATTTAACCAAGGTTTGCCATTTTTACAAGCTTCTATAAGAACCATAGAAGGCTCTTTATCTATGTAAGAATGTATCATACGAAGTCTTTTAGGTTCAAGTTTATACTGTCTAAGCATAGCCATAATATCAGCAAGTCTATGCGGTCTATGAACCATATAAAACCTTCCGGTTGTTTTAAGTAATCTTGCTGCACTACTTATAACATCTTCAAGACTGCAAAGTATTTCATGTCTTGCTATTGCTTTAGGTGTAAAATCATTTTTTATACCACCACCATCATTCATATATGGTGGATTAGATGTTACAACATTAAATGATGAAGGCTCATACATATTTACAACATCTTTTATATCACATTGAACAATATCAATTTTGGGGCATAAGTCATTCATTTTTACACTTCTTTGAGCCATTTCAACACTTTCAGGCTGTATTTCAATACCTATAAAATGTTTACCCTCTGTTTTTGCTTCAAGTAAAATAGGTATTATACCAGTACCAGTTCCCAAGTCAATAACTTTTTCACCTTTTTTTACATTAGCAAAACCACTTAATAAAACAGCATCAATACCAAAACAAAATCTTTTAGGGTCTTGTATTATTTTATAACCTTTTCTGTTAAGGTCATCAACTCTTTCGTATTCATTTATAAAAACATCAGTCATCATAGCACTCTCCAAGAAGTTTTTCAAGCTCGCTTTCTGACTCTTGTTTTGCTTTCTTTTTACGTTTAATAACTTTTATTTCATCAACAGCATAAAAGCCTATTGTAGGAGCATCATTTTCTGATTTTCTTACTGCTGCTTTAACAACCTGCATAAGTACATTTGTTGAAAGTATTTCACCTGTACCATCAACTGTTGAAATTATATCTCCAACATTAGGGAGTTTTTTATTAAGTTCTTCATAAACTTCTTCTTCATATTTAAGACAACACATAAGTCTTCCACATATACCTGATATTTTTGTAGGATTAAGTGAAAGACTTTGTTCTTTTGCCATTTTTATTGATACTGGGTGGAAATCTCCAAGAAATGTTGAACAACATAAAGGACGACCACATATACCTATACCATTAAGCATTTTTGCTTCATCACGAACACCAATCTGTCTTAATTCTATTCTTGTTCTGAATATAGCGGCAAGTTCTTTTACAAGGTCACGAAAATCAACTCTACCATCAGATGTAAAATAGAATATAAGTTTATTATGGTCAAATGTAATTTCAACATCAATAAGTTTCATATCAAGTTCATGTTTTGTTATTTTTTCAAGGCATATATCAAATGCCTCTTTTTCTTTTTCTTTGTTTTCTCTTGCTGTAACCATATCTTCATCAGTTGCAACTCGAATAACTTTTTTAAGAGGTAAAACAACTTCTTCATCAGGCACTTGCATATTACCTTTTATTACAGAACCATACTCTATACCTCTTGCTGTTTCAACAATAGCAAAACAACCTGCTGCTATATCTTGTCCATCAGGGTCAAAATAATATATTTTCCCTGCTTTTTTAAATCTTATTCCAACAACTTCTATCATTTAATAACTCTCCTTTAACTTCATAAGAAGAACTTCCATACAAAGACGGAAATTTACATTCTTCAAAATCTGATTTTTAGTAGCAAGACAAGCTTCTGTTTTATCAATAATACATTCAGCACTATATTTATTTGCTTCTTTAAAAATAATATCTTTTTTATCTTTTTGAATAATATATTTATCATCATTAAGAACTTTTGCAGCAAGAATATCTCTATACCAAAGATACATCATATCCAAAAGCCCTTTTTCTTTTTTATATTCTTCAAAAACATTTACAGCTTCTGAAGCATAATACTCATTTTTACCATACAAACCTATAAGAGTATTTATTATTTTATCTCTCATATCAATAAATTCTTGAGAATTTGCAAGTTTTAAAGCCTTACCTATACTTCCCTGAGCATATTCAGTAAAAAGCTGTATTTTTTCTTCCGGAATATCAGTATTATTCATAATATAATTATAAACATATCCTGATGAAAGAGGGCGTATTTTAATATTTACACATCTTGAAAGTATTGTAGGCAAAAATTTTTCAGGATTTCTTGCCATAAGTAAAAATATACTATACATTGGTGGTTCTTCAAGTGTTTTCAAAAAAGCATTTTGGGCTTCTTTTGTCATATTATCAGCATTTTCAATTATAAATATTTTATATTTATATTTATATGGTTTAATAGACACAACATCTATAACTTGCTCTCTAATATCAGTAACACCTATTGATTTTGTCTTGCTTTTTTTATTTGGAACTACATAAAATATATCAGGATTATTTCTATTTTCAAAACTTTTACAACTTATACATTCACAACAAGCATCTGTTCCACCTTTTTCACATTGTAAAGTTTTTGCAAAAGTTTCAGCAATAAGAGTTTTTCCACAACCTTCACCACCACTTATTATATAAGCATGTGAAACTTTATTATGTTGTATTGCATTTTTTAAAAATTTTATAATAAATTCATTTCCTGTTATATTTTTAAAAGATTTCATATATTATCTCTCCAAAATCAGAATTTTCTAAAGTCGGAAACATCAAGTACAAATACTGTTGCGCCACCGACAATTATTTCAATAGGTCTTGAAACATAGCCTTGTATACCACCATAAGGTGTATCTATTGTAGTAAGTTCTTTTCTACTTCTACAACATTTTTCAAATATTGCCATTACGCTTTCAACAAGATTGTCTTCAACACCTATAAGTAATGTTGTATTTCCGGCACGAAGAAAACCACCTGTTGAAGAAAGTTTAGTAACAAAAAAACCTTCATCTCTCAATGTGTCCATTGTATTTCTAACATCATCATCATGAATTATTGCAACTATAAGTTTCATAATATTACCTTCTCTCAAAAAAATTTATAACATACAGTCAATATATTTTAATACCTGATTATGCACATCATAAATATCTTTAGATGCATCAATTCTTTTTATTCTTTCAGGATACAATTTTAAAAGCATTTGATAACCTTCATAAACTTTATTATGAAAATCTTGTTTTTCCTGTTCTATTCTATCAAGAGTATGCATATTCTTTTTACGCTTTATACCTTCTTCTGGAGTTATATCAAAATACAATGTAATATCCGGCATAATACCATCAATAGCATATTTATTTATATCTTCTATAATCTCTCTTGAAATACCTCTTGCAGCACATTGATATGCAATACTTGAATCAACAAATCTATCACAAATAATAATTTTACCTTCCATAAGTGCCGGTTTTATTTTTTCATTAACATGCTGAGCCCTTGAAGCAGCATATAAAAGAGCTTCTGTAATATAACTCATTTCACTATTATTGTTATCAAGTATAATTTCTCTTATTTTTTCACTTATAGGAGTACCACCTGGTTCTCTTGTAACTATTACATCTCTTCCTTTTTCTGTAATATATTTTTTAAGAAGGTCTATTTGGGTTGATTTTCCTGCACCGTCTGTGCCTTCTATTGATATAAATAAGCCTTTCATAAATAAGCACCTCTACAAATTAAAAAATATCTTATTTATTTTACCATAAAAGAGAAAATTCGTATATAAATATAAAGCCTGATTTTATTAAATATAAAATCAGGCTTATTTATTACTGTTCCATTTGTTTTCCAAGAAATCCTGCTGCTGTTTGGACAAGTTTTTCTTCTACTTCTCCCATAGGTTTATTATTTGAAAGTAATAAAACTGCTCCTATAACATCACCTTCGGATATAATTGGTGATATAATTTGATTACTATATACTTCTTCAACATCATCTTCAAGTACAGGTATAAAATTACTTTCATTTCTTTTTGCTATTATAATATTTCTTTCATTCATAGACTTTTCAAGGTCAGCACTTATAGGTTTATCATAAAAATCTTTTTTAGAGCCTCCTGATACAGCTATAATATGGTCTTTATCAGATATACAAGTTATATGTCCTGATGTTTGATAAAGACTTTCTGCGTATTCTTTAGCAAAAGCTCCAAGTTCACCTATTGGTGAATATTTTTTAAGTATTACTTCTCCTTCTCTATCTGTAAATATTTCAAGAGGGTCACCTTCTCTTATTCTTAAAGTTCTTCTTATTTCTTTTGGAATAACAACCCTTCCTAAATCATCTATTCTTCTAACAATACCTGTTGCTTTCATAATAATCCTCCATTCGTTAAATTTGAAATTATGGCTTTAAATGTATTATCTGTAAAGTAAGGTAAAATATACACTTATTTTTAAATACTAAAAAATAACAAAAAAAATACACTCATAAAATGAGTGTATTTTTATATTATTTAAGTATATCAACAACACAATCTTCAACAGTAATTTCTTTATTAATAAGTCCTTGCTCTTTAAGCCAGTTTATATCATTTTGCCATAATTCTTTATTTTGTGTAAGGAATTTAGCATTTTCATTTTCCATAAGAGGAAGAAGAACATCTATACTTCTTTGTTCAACACCTTCACTAAGTGGGAAATTTTCTTCATTTTGGTTTTCAAGTAAAGTTGTTAATGTACCTTGTGGGTCATTTTTCATATCTTCAAAACCTTTTTGTGATGCACGAAGGAATTTTTCTATTTTTTCAGAATTTTCATTTATATTATTATTACCTGAAACAAATACAAGTTCACTATAATTAGGAACTCCATATTCTGTTGGGAAGAAATAGTTTACTTCAAAGCCTTCTTCTTCAAGAGCAGGTACTTCATGATTTACAAGACAACCTATTGTTGCATCAACTTTTCCTGTTGTCATAGATGTCATAAGGTCAAAACCTACATCTATAAGAGTTACATCGTCCATTGATGCCCCAACACTTTCCATCATTGTTTTAATAAGTGCTTCATTAAACTCTGTACCACTATAACCTATTGTTTTTCCAACAAAATCTTTTGGTGATGTTATGTTTTTATCTTTAAGAGAAACTATAACATTTAAAGGTGATTGTACTATTGTACCAACTGATTTTACAGGTATATCTTCATTTGCAATAGCTCTTATAATATCATTTGGATAATATATACCAACATCTGCTTTTCCGGCTGCTGTAAGTGAAATCGCATCATTTACATTTGCAGGGAAATATATTTGAACATCAAGACCTTCTTCGGCATAATATCCTTTTTCTATGGCATTATATATAAAACCATGAACAGCATTAGGATACCAATCAAGAACAACACTAAATTTTTCAAGTTCTGTATTACCATCTGTTGATGTTTGATTATTGCTACTGTTTCCACACCCAACAAATGAAAAAGCTGTTATAACAGCCATACATAAAGCTACAATTCTTTTTCTCATAATTAAATTTCCTTTCTCCATTTTATTAATGTTTTTTCTATTATACTTACAATACTTACTAAAAGCATTGCTACAACACTTAAAACAACAACAGGAGCAAAAACACCTGCACCATCAAGCTGTGTCATCATTCTTTTACTAAAATACCCAAGACCACTTTGAGCACCAAGCCACTCTGCAATAGCTGCTCCAATTATACTTAAAGGTATAGCCATTTTTATTGCTGAAAAGAAATATGGTAGTGCTGAAGGTAATTTAAGTTTAATAAAAATATCTTTTTTAGAAGCACCATATGTAATGAGAAGTTCTTCCATTTCTCTTTTAGTTGATTTAAAACCGTCATAAACAGTTATTGTTATAGGAAAAAAAGTAATAAGTATTGTAACAAGAACTTTACTCCATATTCCATAACCAAACCATAATACAAAAAGAGGTGCAATAGCTGTTGTAGGTATTGTTTGGGATGCTATTATAATAGGATATAATGCATTTTCTATTTTTTCGTTTAAATCCATTATTATTGCAAGGAATAAACCTAAAATTATTGATATAATAAGACCTAAAACAGTAACACCCATTGTTGCCGGAAGATGTACACCTATAAGAATATCTCTAAGCTCCCATATTTTTTGAAGTATTTCCAAAGGTGAAGGAAGTATATAAGATGCATTCATTTTTACAGCTATAATCTGCCATATAATAAAAAGTACTAATGTAACAATAATAGAAGGCATACTTTTTTTCATTATTGTTCCCTCCTATTTCTAAGTTTATTTATAAGTTCTTCTCTAAGTGCTACTATTTCAGTATTTTTTAAAAACTCTCTATCTCTTGGATATTCAGAATTTATTTTTACTTTTTCCATATATTCAAATGGTCTATCTTGTATTATATATATTGAATTTGATAAAAAAATAGCTTCTTCAACATCATGAGTTATAAATATAATTGTTTTTCCAAAATGTTTCCATTGTTTAAGTAGCCATTCTTGCATGTCCATTCTTGTTAAAGAATCAAGAGCAGAAAAAGGCTCATCAAGAAGAAGTATATCACTTCCGGCAAGTATGGTTCTTGCGAAAGAAACTCTTTGTTTCATACCACCTGAAAGGTCTTTAGGATATTTATCTATATATTCCAAAAGACCAACTTCAGAAAGAACATCAACACATTTTTTATGCATTTCAGATTTTGGAACACCTTTTATTTCCATAGGTAAACTTATATTTTTTTCTATTGTTCTCCATGGAAAAAGCAAATCTTTTTGTGGCATAAAAGCACAATAATCTTTTAATGTATTTATATTTTTACCATCAATAAGAATTTCACCATTTTCAGGCTTTTCAAGACCATTTATAAGTCTTAGAATTGTACTTTTGCCACAACCACTTTGACCTATAAGAGATATAAACTCACCTTTTTTTACTGAAAAGCTAAGATTTTTCATCATATAAAAATCATCTTCAGAATATTTAAAAGTCACATTTTTAAATTCAAGCAAAAATTACATCTCCTTTTTATATGACATATCCCAAAACATATACTCATATCTACTGCAATTTACAAATATATCTCGAAGAACTTCAAACTCTTCATCTGTACAATTTTCTCCGAGTCTATCAACAAGTTCAATTATTTCATTATTATCTTTTGCATATTCTTTTGAGGAATATCCATTTATCCACTCACCATAAAATTCATGATTTAAAAAATTTGGATTTTTTGCAAGTCTATCCCCTATTTCTTTATAACTCCAAGAACAGGATAATATTGATACAAGAAGTTCTAAAACTCCCATATCATGACCTATTTGAAGCATATATTTAGTATATGAAGTATTTACAATAGAAGGCTTTGCATTTTTAATTTCTTCTTTTGTTATACCAAGTCTTTCCATATATGTTTTATGTACTTTCATTTCGCTGTCTAATGTTCCATTTACAAGAGAAGCAAACTTTCTCATAATGTCTTCATCTCTTGATTTAACAACACCCAGTGCAAATACTTTTGCATAGTCAAGAAGATATAAATAATCTTGCACCATAAAAAATCTAAATTTATCAATATCAAGTGTTCCATCACCTATACCTTTTACAAATGGGTGTTCATGATACTTTTCCCATATGTCTTTTGTACTGTTATAAAGTCTTTCTGAAAGTTTCATGGTAATATCCTCCTTAAAAAATAATAAAAAAAAGACTTTTTACACAGAAAAAGTCTTTAATATACATATAATTATTAACAGCTTCCCTGCGTTGGTACTAACCACATCAAGTTCAAAGGGTTAGGAAAATTCCCTCTCAGCATCTGATAAATCAGAGGCACCCCTAGCAAAAATAAATATTAACTTTTATGAAGTAAATTATAATACAACAAAAGTCATATGTCTACCCCAAAAAAACCTTTGACAAATATAATTTTTGTAATTATCCTTTTGTTATAAATATTATAAATGAAAGAAGAGATATTTTTGGAAGAAGAAAAACTTTTAAAATTAGCTGTTGATGCTGGAGAAGTAGTTCTTACAAGTGGAGGAGAAATACATCGTGTTGAAGATACAATATCAAGAATAATATCAACAGCCGGTGAAAATTCAAATCCGGAAGCTATTGTTTTTCCAACTGGTATATTTGCCAGTATGAATGGTAAAAACGGTCATATAACAAAAGTAAAAAGAATAACAAGCAGAAGTACAGACCTTAAACGTCTTCATTATGTAAATACATTAAGCAGACGTTTTGTAGCCGGAGAATTTACACTTGGAGAGGCTATAAAGGATATAGAACGTATTAAAAAACTTCCTGATGTTAAACAACCTATATTTGTTATAGGAATTACTATGACTTGTCTTTTTTTCTCACTTATGTTTGAAGGAAGTTTATATGATGGTATATCGGCTGGAATAGTAGGTTTATTTTTAGGTTTATTTATGTTCTATTTATCATCACATAATGTAGCATATTTTGTGTCAAAATTTCTATCAGGTGCTTTAATATCTATATTAACAATGATTTTATATAAATATAATATTTGTGATGATTATAATAAAGTAATAATAGGCTGTCTTATGCCTCTTGTACCTGGTGTAACAATAACAAATGCATTAAGAGATGTACTTAATGGAGATTTTGTTTCTGGTGTTTCAAGAATAGCAGAAGCCTGCCTTGTAGCTGTTGCCATTGCTGGCGGTGTTGGTATAGTATTAAAAATATTATCACAAATATAAGGAGGTACTTTTTATGTCTAAAATAATATATCAAACATTTGTGGCATTTATGGCATGTATATTTTTTTCATTAACATTTAATACACCAAAAAAAGAACTTCCATTTTGTGGTTTTACAGGAGCTGTTGGTTGGTGTGTATATTGTATTGTAGTATATGGATTTAAAGGTGATGCGATAATGGGTTCATTTTTAGGTTCAGCAACACTTACTGCAAGTTGTCGTTTTTTATCACATATACGACAAGCACCTTCAACATTATATCTTATACCAGGGATATTACCTCTTGTACCCGGTTCATATATTTATAACACAATGTATGGAATTCTTGATGGAGATATGGTATATTCATATACACAGGGAGTGCTTACTGCAAAAATTGCAGGTGTAATTGCACTTGGGGTTATGATAATACTTTCATTACCTTATTCCTGTTTCAATTTTATAAAAAAATGATAATAAAAAAAGGGGGATTTTTATGTATTGTAAAAATTGCGGTACATTAGTAGATGATAATTCAAGTATATGCCCTAAATGTGGTGCTCCTATGAATTCATCAAATTTTTCAGACAATCAAGTAGTAGATAAAGGTGGATTTTTATGGGGACTTTTAGGCTGTTGTGTACCTATTGCAGGACTTATACTTTTTCTTGTTTGGAAAGATACAAAACCTAAAACAGCAAAAGCAGCTGGTATTGGTGCTCTTGTTTCTGTAATATTAGGTGTTATATATTATATACTTGTATTTGTTCTTTCAATTGGTATTGGTATTTCAGCAGGAATGTAAAAAATGCTAGAAAAAATATATAAGTGGCTTCCAATAGTATTTGGCTGTCATAAACGTAGTGACCGTTCATTTTTTTATAAGGGTAAACAATTTCCAATATGTGCAAGATGTACAGGTGAACTTTTAGGTATAATATTTTCAATAATTACATGTTTTATATATATACCATCTGCAAAATTTTGCATATTAATATTAATTCCAATGATTTTTGACGGATTTTTACAATCCCTTACAAAATATGAAAGTAATAATATATTACGTGTTATAACAGGAATTGCTTTTGGTTATGGTATTATGACACTTTTTATAAAGTCTAATATTGTCGTAGTAGAATATGGTTATTCTATTGGTAAAAACTTAATATAAACAAAAAAATGGCTTTTCTTTCGAAAAGCCATTTTTATTTTAATTATCCTCTATAAAAATTAATAAGACAACCTGAAAGTATTATTTTTCTTTCATCATCTGTTAAATCGCCCATTTTAAGAGTAAATTCTTTCATATCTTTTCCCACAATATATGCTTTAAACTCTGTTGCTTTTTCAGACACAAGTTTTTTAACATTAGGAACAAATATATAATCACCATTTTCAAATGGTATTTCTCCATCAAGTATAAATGGAAGCATACCCCAGTTAATAAGATTTGAACGGTATCTCTTTGTTGCATATTCACCAGCAATATTTGCCCAACCACCAAGAACTTTCTGACAGCTTGCTGCCTGTTCTCTAGCAGAACCATCACCTGGTTTTACTGCATATATTGTACTTCCAATTCCTGTTTTATTAATATCAACATTAGGGAATTTTTCATTTATACTATCAAAAACACCTTTTATTTCTTCATAAGCCTCAGCAGGATTTTCTCCTTTTTCTCTTGCTTTTTCAGCTTTTTGAACTTCTTTAGCACGTCCAACATATGCAGGGTCTTTTCTTGAAAGTGTAAACTCTGCAAGTCCTAAAGGATTTGAACGGTATGAAGATGTTTCACCGGAAGGTATAAGTTCATCTGTTGTTGTTACAGGGTCTGTAATTACAGATACAACTTTTAATACAATATCATCTGTAAGTTCACTCATAGCTGGCCAATCTGTAATATTAGGACCAAATTTAATTTCAACAGAAGCATCAGGTTTTCCAAAACCGTTATAACATCTATTTTTATATACATCTCCATTAAATTTATATTCTGGTTTTGTATATTCAATATCAAGGTCAGTTGCAGGTGTAAGTTTACCTTTATTAACAGCAGTTGCAGCTATTGAACGAGCGTCCATAAGTGCAACAGAGGCAATCTGATTATTTGTAATTTTTGAACCTTCTCTATTAGGGAAGTTTCTTGTTGAATGTCTTATACTTAAGCAATTATTTGCAGGTACATCTCCAGCACCAAAGCAAGGTCCACAGAATGCTGAACGAACAGTTGCACCTGAAACCATAATATCTGCAATAGAACCATTTTCAACAAGGCTTACAAATACAGGCTGACTTGAAGGATATACACTAAGTGCAAACTCGTCATCACCTATTGAATGACCTTTTAATATATCTCTTGCATCACAAATATTTTCATATGTACCACCAGCACAACCGGCAATAACACCCTGTTCAACATAAAGACTTCCGTTTCTTACTTTATCTTTAAGTTTAAATGTTACTTTGCTACTATCAAGCTGTTCTGCTCCTCTTTTTTCACATTCATCAAGTATATCCATAAGATTTGAATTAAGTTCTTCTATTGTATATACATTGCTTGGGTGGAAAGGCATAGCTATCATTGGTTTTACTTTTGAAAGGTCAACATATATAAAACCATCATAATATGTACAGTTTGCAGGTTTCTGTTCCTTATATTCTTCTGGTCTGCCATGTGTAATATACCAACCTTTAACCTTTTCATCTGTAACCCATACAGAAGAAAGACAAGTTGTTTCTGTTGTCATAACGTCAATACCGTTTCTGTAATCAACACTTAAATTAGCGATACCGTCACCAACAAACTCCATAACTTTATTTTTAACATATCCATTTTCAAATACAGTACCTATAATTGCAAGAGCAACGTCCTGTGGACCTACTCCAGGAACAGGTTTTCCTGTAAGATATACACCTACAACCTGTGGTCTATCAATATCATATGTTTTATTTAAAAGCTGTTTTACAAGTTCAGGGCCACCTTCACCAACAGCCATTGTACCTAAAGCACCATAACGAGTATGGCTATCACTACCAAGTATCATTTTACCAACGCCACTCATCATTTCTCTCATATACTGATGAATTACAGCCTGATGAGCAGGTACATATATACCACCATATTTTTTTGCACAAGAAAGACCAAAAAGGTGGTCATCTTCATTAATTGTTCCACCTACTGCACAAAGTGAGTTATGGCAGTTTGTAAGAACATATGGCATTGGAAATTTTTCAAGTCCACTTGCTCTTGCTGTCTGAATGATACCTACATATGTAATATCATGAGATGCCATTCTATCAAATTTTATTTTAAGCTTATCCATATTTCCTGAAGTATTATGATTTTCAAGAATACTGTATGCAATAGTACCTTTTGATGCTTCTTCTTTTGATGGTGTATTATCACCCATTAATGATTTTAATTTTAAAGATGCATTACTATCATCTTCAACGATTTCTGTACCATTTACAAGGTATACACCATTTTTATATAATTGAACCATTTAATTTCCCCCTCATTTATTTATACACTATGATTTTTTATTATATAGTTGCATTGTGATTTTGTAAATACCTTGTGGACTTTTGTATTTTTATATTTCAAATATTATATTGATAAAAATAGTGTTTTGATTATATAATATTTAAGATAAATCAATAAAAAAACAAACAAGTGAGGTAGATATATATGAGATATGAAGGAACAGTTTACAGACCACCAAGTGAAGCAGGAAGTCTTATAATACAGCTTACAATAGGTTGTGCAAGAAATACTTGTACATTCTGTGCTATGTACAAAGATAAAAATTTCAGAATTCGTCCTCTTGAAGAAGTTGTTGAAGACCTTTACATGGCAAGAGAATATTACAGCAGAATAAAAGTTAAAAGAGTATTTTTAGCAGACGGAGATGCTCTTATTGTAAAAACAAAAGACCTTCTTTATATTCTTGAAAAAGTTAAAGAAATTTTCCCAGAATGTGAAAGAATATCAATGTATGGTGCACCAAAAGATATTTTAGGCAAAACACCAGAAGAACTTAAAACTCTTAAAGAAGCCGGTCTTGATATGATATATATGGGTATAGAGTCTGGTGATGATGAAGTTCTTACATTTGTAAAAAAAGGTGCAACACAAGCAGAAATGATTGAAGCTGGTAAAAAAATAAAAGATGCAGGTATGATACTTTCAGTTACACTTATATCCGGTCTTGGTGGAAGAAGATTTCTTAAAGAACATGCTGTAAATAGTGCTAAAGTAATAAGTGCAATTAAACCTGAATATGTTGGTTTCTTAACACTTCTTGTTGAAGAAGGTACACCGATGTATGACCAGCTTAAAAATGGTGAAATAGAACTTTTAAAACCACAAGAAGTTCTTGAAGAAATGAAACTTTTCATTAGTAATGTAGACTCTGAAGGTACTGTATTTAGAGCAAATCATGCTTCAAATTATATTCCTTTAGGTGGTACATTTAATCGTGATAACGAAGCACTTCTTGCACAGATTGCAGAGGCTGAAAAACGTAATATGTTTAAATCAGATTATTTTAGAGCATTATAATTTATTTTTTTGAGGTTATATAATGGGTTATTTAGGTTTATTTACTCTTCTAACTTTATATTTTATAATAGACTGTTTTATTGTAAATAAAAGAGTTCAATGGCTTATACCTACTTTATGGACTGTACCACCTTTTTTTATGGCTATAAATTATAAAGAAGGAATGGAGATAAATGGTCTTATGGTTCTTATATGCTATTTTATGATATTTTTATCAATAAAAAGTTTATGGGGAATAAAAATGTGGAATACTAGAAACAGAAAATTTCATTATATAACATTTATTATATTGTATATATTTGTTTACACAATTGTTTATTATGTATTTAATGAAGCCATAAATATAGGATATATACCTTCATTTTCATTTATAGAGTCTATATCTTTAAAAAGACTTGCATATACTACACTTTGGGTTGTACTATCGTTTATATTTACTTTTTCTATATATAACCTTATTGATAAATCTTTAGGCAAAAAAAGTAATATTATAATAATACAATGTAAAGTTTATAGTATAAACATTTTTTTTGGTACAATATTTTCAAGATATTATATTGAAGGTGTTAATAATGGTAAATACTATCCTTTTGAAATATCAAAACGAATGTATACAATTTTAAAACAAGAAAAAATTCTTGAATTAAAAATAAAAAATGGAATACTTGGTGGAAAATATGTATTTGAAAACCCTTGTCCAGAACTTGAAAAAAATGCATTAAGACGAGATAAGAAAATAGCAAGACTTTCATTTATATTTTTCATTTTAGTTATTGCATTAGGTATATATCTTTTTATATTGTAATAAAATATATAAGCCTTTCATATATTTATAAAAAAATATATGGGAGGCTTTTTATGCGTAAAATTATTGTAATTATAATTATAAATACAATAATAACAGTATTTATAATACCTTTTTTAATTGTAAGTAATTTTTCAGAAAAAACAGTTGCAGAAAATACATATACTGAAAGTCCAATAAAAATTGAAGTATATAATCCTGAAACAGAAACAAATGAACAAACTCCTTTTGAGGAGTACATAAAAGGTGTTGTTGCTGCTGAAATGCCTGCCCTTTTTGATATTGAAGCATTAAAAGCACAGGCTGTATGTGCAAGAACATATGCTTTAAGAGCAATAGAAGCAATGGGACAAACAACAGATGTATTACCTAACCCCTCAGATATAGGACAAGCATATAAAACAAAAGAAGAACTTAAAGAACAATGGGGTGAAAATTTTGATGAATACTATAATAATATAGAAACTGCTGTAAACGAAACATATGGGGAAATTATGGTATATAACGATGAGCCAATACTTGCTGTTTTTCACTCTACAAGTGCAGGATATACTGAAAATTCTGAAAACATATGGGAAAGTGCTTTGCCATATTTAAAAAGTGTTGAAAGTAGTGGTGATATATATGCACCTCAATATGAAACATCAACAGAATTATCATATGATAAAATAAAAGAACTTTTTATATCAAAATATCCAAGTATATCTTTCTCATCTGATAGCCTTATTTCACAAATAAAAATAAATTCTGTAAGTAATGCAGGATATATAACATCTGTAACAGTTGGTGGAGTAACAATGTCCGGTCTTGATATACGAGGAGTTTTGGGACTTCGTTCAGCATCATTTACAATGACTGATACAGGAAGTTCAATTATATTTACAACAAAGGGATATGGACATGGTGCAGGAATGAGCCAATATGGAGCAGAAGCAATGGCAGAAGAAGGCTATACATATAAAGAAATTTTAAATCATTATTATACTGATATAGATTTTAAAAATATGAATTAGTATTGTATAAACACCACCTATTTTAGGCAATAATAACAACGGAGGTGTTTATAATGAATAAACGTAAAGTATATGGTGTTATATTCTCACTCTGTCTTATTATTGTATCAGCAGCGGGAATATCATCAATAGGGTTTAAAAAAGATATTGAAACAAAAGAAACAGAACAAAACAAAACATCACAAAGTGATGAAATAGCTTCAAATACTAATACTTCTGCATATTCAGAAGAATTTGTTGCAGGTTTAAATGAAAGTTATAGCCAAACTGAAAATAATGTTGAAGCATTAGCAGAAGAACCACAACAAACTGATGAAATACCTGTTATAACACAAGAAGAACCAGAAACAGAAGTTGTTATGGAAGAAGAACCTACAACAACAGTAAATGCAACAGAAGAAACAACACCTGTATTCAAATATCCGGCTTCAGGTGAAATTGTTATGGATTATAGCATAGATAAAGCTATATTTGATGTTACTTTAGAACAATATCGTACAAATGATAGTATATCTATAAGTGCTACAAAAGGTAGTGATGTAATATCAGCAGCAGATGGAAAAGTTGCAGATATATATACAGATACAGAAAACGGAACAACAGTTGTTATTGACCATGTAAACGGTTGGCAGACTACATACAGCCAACTTGAAAAAGAAACAGCTGTATCAAAAGGTGATAACGTAACAGCAGGACAAAAAATTGGTACTGTTTCTGCTCCTTCATCATATAGTGTACTTTTAGGCGACCATATAGATTTTAGTGTAGCACAAAATGGAAACACAGTAGACCCTAAAACAGTACTTTCAAAATAAAAAATTTCCCTTTTTCACGAAGGCAAAAACTTTGATGAAAAAGGGAATTATTTTTTTATTTTTTAGAAAGTATAAAAACTGTTGCCATAATAAATATAAATCCAATAAAATCTATAACTCCAAAACTACTTTTAAGCCATAACACAGAAAATACTGTTGCAGAAACAGGCTCAACACTTGCAATCATACTACCTTTAACAGCACCGATTACACTTACTCCATAAAGATATAATGAAAAAGCTACTAAAGTTCCTATAACAGATATTATACCTACCATAATCACACCTAAAAAATCCAAATTAACATTTATATTCCAAATACCTGTAATAATACTTAAAAATAATCCCCCTATAATCATTCCATAACCTATTATTTTAACAGTTCCATATTTAGATATTATTTTTGAAGGTATAAGTGTATAAAGCATCATTGAAAATGCCGAAGCAAGTCCCCAAAAAAGACCTTTTTCAGATATAACAAGTGAATGTATATTCCCATGTGTTGCAAGTATAAATGTTCCAATTACAGCCGTTATTATAGCTATAACTTCTCTTTTTTCAGGAAGTCTAAAAGAAACTATACAAACATATATCATAATAAATACAGGACCTATATATTGTAAAACTGTTGCTGTTCCTGCATTTGTATATTTTATAGCTGTAAGATATGTATATTGACAAAGCATAAGTCCTATTATACTAAATAAAACAAGTTGTATACTATCTCTTTTATTATGCCATATATTAAAAAATTCTTTTTTTTCTTTTAATATCATATAAAAACACATTATTATACCTGCAACAACCATTCTTATTGATGTAAGCCAATTTGAATTTAGATTATAATTTTGAAAAAGAAATTGTCCACAAGCTCCTGAAAATCCCCAACAAATTGCTCCCATAATTGTTGATAATGTACCCTTCAATATAATATTTTTATTATCCCCCATTTTAATAATACTCCTTTATTTTTAGATAATATATAAATTATATAATTTAAAATAGTTTATTACAATATAAAAAATAAAGGTACACTTAAAAGTGTACCTTTAAAACAAATCAATTATTTAACCTGTTCACCAATAACTTCTTCTGCTTTAGCAAGTGCTTCGCCAATCTTTGTTGCATCTTTACCACCTGCCTGTGCCATATTTGGACGACCACCGCCGCCACCGCCACATACAGCAGCTGCTGCTTTTATAATATTTCCTGCATGAACACCTTTTTTAACAACATCATCAGTAGCCATTACAACAAGACTTACTTTTCCGTCTTTTCCGCTACCAAGTACAATTACACCACTACCAAGTTTTTCTTTAAGTTGGTCACCCATTGTACGAAGTGCATTTCCGTCAGCTTCTTTAACTTCTGCAAGAACAGCTGTTACACCATTAATTTCTTTTTTATTGTTAAGTATTTCAGAAACTGCTCCACCAGCCATTTTTGCTTTAAGTTTTTCAAGTTCTTTTGCAAGTTCTTTTTGTTCAGCAACAAGTGTTTCAACACGTTTTACCATATTATCAGGAGTTGCTTTTACAATACTACATACTGTTTTAAGCTGTTCTTCCTGTGTTTGGAAGTATTTAAGAGCTTCTGTTCCTGTAAGAGCTTCAATTCTTCTTATACCAGCAGCAACACCGTTTTCAGAAATTATTTTAAATGTTCCAACCTGTGCAGTATTTGTAAGGTGAGCACCACCACAAAGTTCAACGCTATATCCACCCATATTTACAACACGAACAACATTTCCGTATTTTTCACCGAAAAGTGCCATTGCACCCATTTTTCTTGCATCTTCAATATTTTCTTCTGATATTTTTATATCAATATTTTCAAATATTTTTTCATTAACTATTCTTTCAACTTCTTTTATTTCATCAGTAGTCATAGCTGAGAAATGTGTAAAGTCAAAACGAAGTCTTTCAGCATCAACATATGAACCAGCCTGTTCAACATGTGTTCCAAGTACAGTTCTTAATGCTTTCTGTAAAAGGTGAGTTGCAGAGTGGTTTCTTGATGTTGCCATTCTATAACTATAATCAATAGCAGCTTTTACAGTATCTCCTTTTGAAATACTTCCGCTAACAACTTTACCTATATGAGCGATTTTTCCACCAACAACTTTTATACAATCTGTAACTTCAACTTTACCTGTTTCAGTTTCGATAATACCTTTATCTCCAACCTGTCCACCGCTTTCAGCATAGAAAGGTGTTCTATCAATAAATACAGAAACTTCATTTCCTGCAACTGCACTATCACTTACTTCATTTTCAGCAACAATAGCAAGTACTTTTGCGTCAGTAACTTCTTTAACATCATATCCTGCAAACTCTGTTACCATATCAACATCAAGTTTGTGATATACTGTTTCATCAGCACCCATATATGTGCTTTTTCCTCTTGCTTCTCTTGCTCTTTCTTTCTGAATTTTCATTTCTTCATTGAAAGCTTTTTCATCAATTTCGAAACCTTCTTCTTCAAGAATTTCTTTTGTAAGGTCAATAGGGAAACCATATGTGTCATAAAGTCTGAATGATTTTTCACCACTCATAACTTTTTCACCTTTTGATTTCATTTCTTCAATATCATCTTTAAGTATTTCCATACCTTTATCTATTGTTTTATAGAAAGCACTTTCCTCCACTGTAAGTATTTTGTAGATATAATCTTTCTTTTCAACAAGCTGTGGATATGCTTCACCAGAGTTTTCAACAACAACTTCACATATATCTGTCATAAACATTCTGTTTATTCCAAGAAGTCTACCATGACGAGCAGCACGTCTTAAAAGTCTTCTTAAAACATATCCTCTACCTTCATTTGAAGGAAGAACACCGTCAGCAGTCATAAATGTTACAGAACGGATATGGTCTGTAATAACACGAACGCTTACATCAACTTTTGCATCTTTTCCGTATTCAACACCTGCTATTTCACAAACTTTATCACGAATAGCTTTTATTGTATCAACATCAAATATAGAGTCAACGTTTTGCATAATTGTAGCCATACGTTCAAGACCCATACCAGTATCTATATTTTTTTGAACAAGGTCGGAATATGTTCCGTCTTCTTCTGCATTAAACTGTGTAAATACAAGGTTCCAGAATTCCATATATCTATCACAATCACAACCTACTGTACAACCTTCTTTACCACAACCAAATTCTTCTCCTCTGTCATAGTAAATTTCTGAACATGGACCACAAGGACCTGTACCATGTTCCCAGAAGTTATCTTCTTTTCCCATATAGAATATTTTTTCTTTAGGAAGTCCTACTGTTTCGTGCCAAATTTTTGCAGCCTCATCATCATCTTTATAAACTGTTACATAAAGTCTATCTTCAGGGATTTCAAGAACTTTTGTTACAAACTCCCAGCTCCAAGGAATAATTTCTTTTTTGAAATAATCTCCAAATGAGAAATCTCCAAGCATTTCAAAAAATGTACCATGACGAGCTGTTTTACCAACATTTTCAATGTCACCTGTACGAATACATTTTTGACATGTTGTAACTCTTTTTCTTGGTGGAACTTCCTGTCCTGTAAAGAATGGTTTTAAAGGTGCCATACCTGAATTTATAAGTAAAAGACTGTTATCATTACGAGGTACAAGTGATGCACTCTCAAGTCTTAAATGGTCCTTGCTTTCAAAAAACGCAAGGAATTTTTCTCTTATTTCATTTAAACCCATTTGTTTCATAATTTAAAATTCCTTTCTTCTATAAAAAATTTTGTACCAAAAAATAAAAAAAGCCTCGTTCCTGAAAAAATCAGGGACGAAGCATTATCCGCGGTACCACCCTATTTGTGCCAAAAAAGCACCAACTTAAATTTTCTTTAACGCAGAAAATACGGTTAAGTCATTCTTATAATAAGTTTATGACAAAACGGTCTGAGAAATTCTCAAAAAGACTGCTTCTGCAAATGCTTTTCCAAAAATCTTTCAGCCAAGGATTTTCTCTCTTTAGGACGCTTTTTTGCATACTCCTTCTTTTTATAACCTTTATAAATATCTTGATTATGATTATATTAGAGAAAAGTCTGTTTTGTCAATATTTTTTAATAACATTACCTATTATACAAAAACCTTTTTCAATATCTTTATCAGATAAATTAACAAAACATAATCTTATATGATTTCCTTTTCCGCTGTTTATAAACTGATTTTCCAAAGCAACTATAACTCCATTTTTTATAAGTTCTCCACAGAATTGTTCTAAATTTATATTAGTTTTCAACTTAATCCACAGACTAATTCCGCCTTTATTGTCTATAACTTCAATCTTTTCTCTATCTAAATATTTTTTACAACAACTAAGAGCTTTATAATATTTATTTTCTGCATATTTTATAATATTATTTATATGATTTTTAAAATCATAATTTTTTAGATATTCATAAACAGCTCTTTGCATAAAACCTGATGTTGATATATCAGAAGTATATTTTGCACGAATTACATCATCTTTTATTTTAGGTGGAATAATCATAAAACCTGTTCTAAGTCCAGGCATAAGTATTTTTGAAAAACTTTTTATATATATAACACGATTTTTATAATCAAGAGCTTTTAATGGAACAATACTTTCACCTGTATAATTAAAATCATATAGATTATCATCTTCTATTATATACATATCATTTTTTTCAGCAATTTCAATTATTTTTCGTTTCTTTTCTGTTGAATAACATATTCCAGAAGGTGTTTGAAAATATGCCATAATATACATAATTTTAGGCTTATAAAGTTTTATTGTATTTTCCAACATTTCAATATTTATACCATCACATTCAAGGGGTATTTCTATAATATCACTACCTCTTGATATAAAAGCTGCTACTGCACCATAAAATGTAGGCTTTTCAACAATTACACAATCTTTATATTTCATAAGTGCTTTTGAAACAATATCTATACCCTGTTGTGCCCCTGAAATAATCTGTATATTTTCTTTATTTGTTCTTATACCTAAATTTTCACAAAATAATGCTATTTCATTTCTTAAAAGTTCATATCCTTGACCTAAAATATCTTTAAAAGCATTACCCTTTTCCCTTTCAAGTATAGTATTAAAAACCTGTTTAAAATCATCAGTTGGAAATAATTCTTCCGGTATTGATGAGCTTGTAAAATTTATTTTATTTTTAAAATCATAACTTTCATTGAAGTTTATATTTAATTTTTCAACAGGTTCAGGAATTTTTTCAACAGGAATAGGTGAAACATATGTACCACTACCTTTTATTGAATATACTATTTTTTTAGTTTCCATATATTTATATGCCATTACAACAGTAGCATTATTAACTTTCAATTTCTCAGCCATTTTTCTTATTGCAGGCAATCTTGTATCAGTAGGAATAACACCCTTCTCTATAAGTTCACAAAGTTTATCACCAAGTTGTTTATATATTGGATTTTCAGAGTTTCTATCTATAACAACAGAATAAAATTCATTCAAAACTATCACCTCAAATCGTACTAATACAATTATACTTATAAAATATACATTTTATAAATAAAAAAGGTGTCATAAAACGACACCTAAAATTCTTTTCTTCCAGAAGCAGTTGGCAAATTAAGGCTTTCTCTATATTTTGCAACAGTTCTTCTTGATATTTCTATACCTTCATCATTAAGCATTTCTGTTATAACTCTATCACTTAATGGAGATTTTTTATTTTCATTATCAATTATTGATTTTATTTTCCTTTTTACTGTATCTGATGATGTCATATCGCTGCCTTCATCTTTTGCTATACCTTTAATAAAAAATCTACTTAAAGGATATACACCATGACTACATTGTACATATTTTTCTTTTATGGCTCTACTTACTGTTGATTCGTGCATATCTATTTTTTTTGCAACATCAATAAGTCGCATAGGTTTTAATTCTCCACATTCTTTTTTGAAAAATTCTTTTTGTGTATCAACAATAGTTTCCATTGTTTTTCTAAGTGTTTGTTGTCTTTTAGTAATACAACTTATAACCCACTCGGCTTGTTTTACTTTTTTACACACATATTCTTTTGTTTCGTCTGGAATATCATATGACATTATATTTTTATATTGTTCACCAATTTTTATAACAGGCAAACTATTATCCTCTATAATTATATTAAAATTACCATCATAATTTTCTTCAACAATAACATCTGGAATAATATAATTAAAATTTCTATCAGAAACAAAACTATTTCCCGGTTTTGGATTAAGATTTTTTATAACAGCAACTGCTTCCATTACATCTTCAACTTTTGCTTTAAGATTTTTTGCAATAGTAGGTATTTTATTTTTTCCTAAGTTTTCAAGTTCTTTTTCAACTATAATTTCAGCAAGTTCATTTCTTTTGTCCATAACTCTAAGCTGTATCATAAGACATTCAGAAAGACTTTTTGCACCTACCCCTAAAGGTTCAAATGTTTGTACAACAGCAAATGCTTCTTCTATTGTAATTCTATCTATATTAAAAGGTTTAAATATTTTATATAAATCATCAGAACTTTCTCTTACATATCCATTACTATCCATATTTTGTATAATATATTTTGCAATTATAAAAACTTCTCGTTCTAAATTTAATACATTTAATTGTGACATTAAATATTCAAAAAGACTTTCTCCTTGAATTTCTTTATATTTCCAATCATCACTATCTTTTTCATCATCATTATAGTATGTATTATTTTGAAAATCAGAAGATTGGAGCCACTCGAGTTTCTCTTTCATCATTTCAAATTTATCATCAATATCATTATTTTCTTCACATTCAACAACCGGATTTTCTTCTGAAAACTCTTTTATATATTCAATAAGTTCATTACTACTCATTTGTAAAATTTCTGCCGAAATCATCATATTTTGTGAAAGCTTTAACTTTTGTGAAACTTCAAGTTTTAAATCCATAAAATTACCAACCCTCCTAATATTAATTCTTTTTTATTATATATAAAATTGCACCAAAAAACAATATTCTACAATTTCAGACTATACAAAATAAACATCGTATTTTTGAATGGTTAATTTATACTTTTGCATGCAAAATATGTATTTTTCCTTAATATAACACGGAAATTTAAGCATATCCATTTACAAATAAGAATAAAAATAGTATATTGTTATTTGTAAATATTATTTTATAAATATAAACAAAACTATATTTTATGTAAACCTTAATTTTATATGTATTATATCAGTTATCTTTTTTGTTGAAAAACATGAAATTATATTCAATCAATAAGTTTCCAAATAAATTTGTTGAGAATTAAAGATTTTTGTATTAAAATAATAACTGTTGATTTTTTAACGCAGTTATTTTTTATAATAATTTTAATTTTATGTCTGTGCAGGCATTACTAATGTCTGTACAAAAATGAACAGAGGGGGATAATATGCAAGCTTTAACGTTCAAACGTGGAGTCCATCCACCAGATGGCAAAGCCCTTTCAGCAGAACAACCAATTAAGGTTATTATGCCGAAAGTAGGTTCAGAATTATTTTTCCCTATGTCACAGCACATAGGCGCACCTTGTGACCCACTTGTACAGGTTGGAGACTACGTAAAAGTAGGACAGAAAATCGGCGAGTCACAGGCATTTATGTCTTCTCCTATTTTTTCAAGTATTTCTGGTACTGTAAAAGATATCAGACCTATGCTTGTTCCTGGAGGAGCTACTGTAAAATCTATCGTAATTGAAAACGATGGAAAAATGGAGGAAATCGAAGGGCTTAACCAGCCAAAAGATTACACAAAAATGACTAATGAAGAAATACTTGTTGCTATAAAAGAAGCAGGTGTTGTTGGTCTTGGTGGTGCCGGTTTCCCTACACATATCAAACTTAATCCTCCAAAAGACCAGCCTATTGACTACATTATTGTTAATGCGGCTGAATGTGAACCTTACCTTACAACAGACTATCGTCTTATGCTTGAAGAAAGCGATAAAATCGTAAGAGGTTTACAGGTAATGCTTAAGCTTCACCCTAATGCTAAAGGTGTTATTGGTATTGAAACTAATAAACCAAAAGCTATTGAAGCTATGGAAAAGGCTTGCCAAGGTATATCAAATATCACAGTACAGCCTCTTAAAACAAAATTCCCACAGGGTTCTGAAAAACACCTTATATATGCTGTAACAGGTAGAGAAGTTCTTTCAGGTGCTCTTCCTGCTTCTGCTGGTTGTATAATTGACAACGTTGATACAGTTATCGCTGTTGAAAGAGCTCTTTTTAGAGGTAGACCTCTTATGAGAAGAGTTGTTACTTTCACTGGTGGAGCTGTTAAAAACCCAGGTAACTATAAAATACGTATTGGTATGACATTTACTGATATAGTAGAAGCTGCAGGCGGATTTAAAGAAAATGACCCACCTGTAAAAATTATAGCCGGAGGTCCTATGATGGGTCCTGCAATGTTTACAACAGACGTTGCAACTGTAAAAACTTCTTCAGCTCTTCTTTGCTTCACAGAAAAAGAAGCATTCATTCCTGAAGAAAGAAATTGTATAAGATGTGGAAAATGTGTTGACCATTGTCCAATGGGACTTGAACCACTTGTACTTAATCAGTGTGCTATAATAGGCGATGGTGATGGTTTCGTTAAAAATCACGGACTTGACTGTATAGAATGCGGAAGCTGCTCATACGAATGTCCAGCAAAACGCCAGTTAGCTCAATCAATCAGAGCAACTAAGAAGATTGAAATGGGTAAAAAAGCTGCTGCAGCCGCTGCTGCAAGAGCTAAAGCCGGAGCAGAAAAGAAATAAAGGGGGATAACCATAATGAGTAATTTTGTAGTATCAGCTACCCCTCACGTCCGTTCTAAGGATTCTATACAGGGAATTATGCGTGATGTAATAATCGCACTTCTTCCTGCAACAGTGATGGGTATTGTATACTTTGGAATAAAAGCACTCGCTCTTATTGCAATTTCAGTTGCTTCAGCAGTGTTCTTTGAATATCTTTATCAAAAAATAACAAAACAGAGAGTTACAATAGATGACCTTAGTGCTGTTGTAACAGGTCTTTTACTTGCACTTAATATGCCTTCAGAAGCTCCTTTCTGGATGCCTATTGTTGGTAGTGCATTTGCTATTATAATAGCAAAACAGCTTTTTGGTGGTCTTGGACAGAACTTTATTAACCCTGCCCTTGCAGCCAGAGCATTCTTACTTGCGTCATATCCAACAGCAATGACTACTTGGACACTTGACGGAGTAACAACTGCAACACCTCTTGCTCTTTTAAAATCAGGAGATTTAGTTGCACCTACTACAAATGATTATATGGCTGCTCTTACAGGTCATATTGGTGGTTGTATCGGTGAAACTTGTGCAATAGCACTTATTATTGGTGGACTTTACCTTCTTTACAGAAGAGTAATTTCTTGGAGAATACCAGTTGTTTACATAGCAACAGTTGTTGTTTTAACAGGACTTATTGGAAGAAATGGTGTAAGAGTTCCTCTTTACGAAATACTCGTAGGTGGTCTTTTACTTGGTGCATTCTTTATGGCAACAGATTATGCTTCATCACCGGTTACTGCAAAAGGTCAAATTATAATGGGTCTTGGCTGTGGTCTTCTTACAACTCTTATAAGAATTTATGGCGGATACCCTGAAGGTGTTTCATATTCAATACTTATTATGAACCTTTGCGTACCTCTTATTGACAGATTTACAAAAGGCAGAATCTTTGGAGCAAGACCAAAGGAGGCGAAAAAGGCATGAATGGAATAGTAAAACCAGCAGGTATATTATTAGTAATAACAGCAGTAGCTGCAATGCTTCTTGGTGTAGTTTCTGAAGTAACAAAAGAACCTATCGCTATACAGAATGCAAAAACAGAAGCTGCTGCAATGGCACAGGTTTTCCCTGTTGACGGTGTTGAATTTGAAACTGTTGCAGATACATCTGCAGGAGATACAATATCAGGTACAATATCAAAAGTAAGTGAAGCAAAAGTTAATGGCGAAACAGTTGGTTATGTAGTAACAGCAAATCCAAGCGGTTTCGGTGGTGCTGTTAGTACTATGGTAGGTGTTGATGCTGAAGGTGTTATAACAGGACTTCGTGTTCTTTCTCACTCTGAAACACCTGGTCTTGGTGCTTTATCAACAGACCCAAGTTTCTATGAACAGTTTGCTGGAATGTCTGGTGAAATTAAAGTTACAAAAGATGGCGGTAATGTTCAAGCCATAACAAGTGCAACAATAACATCAAGAGCTGTATCTGATGGTGCACAAGAAGCTCTTAATTGGGTTAGTGAAAACGGAGGTGCAAACTAATGGGTAATCCGATAAAAATAATTAAAAACGGTATTATTAACGAAAACCCAACCTTCGTGCAGGTTATCGGTATGTGTCCTACACTTGCTGTAACAAGTTCTGCTATAAACGGTCTTGGTATGGGACTTTCAACAGCATCCGTTTTAATATGTTCAAATATTTTCGTATCATTAATTAGAAAATTTATTCCAGATGAAGTAAGAATTCCTTCATTCATCGTTGTTATAGCAACATTCGTTACAATAGTACAGTTCCTTTTACAGGCATATTTACCAGAACTTAATGCCTCATTAGGACTTTATATACCACTTATCGTTGTTAACTGTATCATTCTTGGTAGAGCTGAAGCATTTGCTTCTAAAAACTCTCCTGTTGATTCATTCTTCGATGGTATAGGTATGGGACTTGGTTTTACAATTGCTCTTACAGTAATTGGTCTTGTACGTGAATTTATTGGTTCAGGTACACTCTTTAGTGTAGCTGTACTTCCAGAAGCATTCCCTAAGACATTACTTTTCGTAATGGCTCCAGGTGCTTTCTTCACATTAGGTTGTCTTATGGCACTTCTTAATCACTTTAGAAATAAAAAGAAATCTGCTTAATAAGGAGGGGAAAAATAGATGAATTTAATATTATTAGTATTAGCTGGTATATTCGTTAACAACTATGTATTGTCACAGTTCTTAGGCATCTGTCCTTTCCTTGGTGTTTCCAAAAAAGTTGAAACATCAGCAGGTATGGGTGTTGCCGTTATATTCGTTATAACACTTGCTTGTGCTGCGTCATGGCTTGTTTATAACTTTATCTTAGTTCCACTTAAAATTGAATATCTTTACAACATAGCTTTCATTCTTGTTATTGCTGCTTTAGTTCAGTTTGTTGAGATGTTCTTAAAGAAAAGTTCACCTTCACTTTATCAGGCACTTGGTGTATATCTTCCACTTATTACAACAAACTGTGCTGTTTTAGGTGTTGCCGTTGTTAATATGCAGAAAGGCTATAACTTTATAGAAGCTGTATTAAACGGTGTTGGTGGTGCTGTTGGTTTCGCACTTGCAATAGTACTCTTTGCAGGTATTCGTGAAAGAATACAGTATAATAATATTCCTAAAGCATTTGAAGGATTTCCTATTGCTCTTGTATCAGCAGGAATTATGTCAATTGCATTTTTAGGTTTCCAAGGCTTAATTAAAATTTGATAAAAACAAGGAGTGAGATAAATGGATATAATGAATATTATAAATCCAATACTCAGTATTGGCGGTTTAGGCCTTGTTTTTGGTGCAGGCCTTGGTTTTGCAGGAAAAGTATTCGCTGTTGAGGAAGACCCAAAAATAGGCGAAATATCATCAGTTCTTCCTGGTGCTAACTGTGGTGGTTGTGGTTTCCCTGGTTGTGGTGGTTGTGCTACTGCAATTGCAGAAGGAAAAGCTCCTGTAAACGCTTGTCCTGTTGGAGGTTCAGCCGTAGCTAGTAAAATCGCTGAAATTATGGGTGTTGTTGTAGAAGAAAGCGAACCTACTGCTGCATTTGTAAAATGTGGTGGTAATTGTGATACTGCAAAAAATAAATATGAATATTTCGGAATGGACGATTGTGTATTTGCTTCACAGCTTGCTGGTGGCGGTTCAAAAGGCTGTTCATATGGCTGTCTTGGACTTGGTAGCTGTGTAAAAGCTTGTCCTTTCGATGCAATAAGAATTGAAAATGGTATAGCTGTTGTAGATTCAGAAAAATGTACATCATGTGGTAAATGTGTTGCTACATGTCCAAAACATATTATTGAAATACTTCCAGTAAACAAAAAAGTTAAAGTACAGTGTTCATCAAAAGATGCTGGAAAAGCTGTTTTACAGAACTGTACAGTTGGTTGTATAGCTTGTAAGATATGTGAAAAGACATGTAAATTTGACGCTATACATGTAATTGATAATATTGCTGTTATTGATTATAGTAAATGTAAAAACTGTGGTATGTGTGCTAACAAATGTCCTAAAGGCGTTATAACAGGAAAGAGACCAACTCCTCCTGCACAGCCAAAAGTTGATGTTGCAAAGCCAGCAGAAGCTCCACAGGAAACTAAAGCTGAATAATATTAGCTAAATAAAATTTTTATAAAAAACGGTGTGTTTCACACCGTTTTTTTGTTATAAATATCATTTAATTTTTAACAAAAGTTTGTTAAAATATTCTAGAAATATATAAAATATATATTAGGAGGTATATGCTTTGAGAGTAGATACAAACAATATTCTTATATTTATACTGGTAATCCTTGCAGGAATTGTTCTAGGTGGTTTTATAGGAGAGTATCTTGGGAGCATGCCTTTTCTTAACTGGCTTAAATATGGCAAAGAATTTGGCTTTATAAGCCCTCTTGTGCTAGATTTAGGCGTACTTAAAATTACTTTCGCCCTTACAATCAAATTTAATTTAGGTGTAATTATAGGTCTTATTGTGGCGATATTTTTATATAAGAAATTATAAAGAGGTGTTTTTATGAAAAAATTTATACTTGCTTCTGCATCAGCAAGAAGAAAATATCTTCTTGAAAAAATAGGAATTCCATTTACTTCAGTAGAAAGCAATCTTGATGAACAGGCTGAAGTTGAAATTAAAAATTCTCCATATGAATGGGTAAAAGCTGTTGCAGCTAAAAAAGGTCATGCAGTATTTGAAAAAATAAATGTTGAACCTGATACAGTAATAATATCCGCTGATACAATAGTTACTGATATGGGAAAAATACTTCATAGACCAAAAACAAAAGACGAAGCAAGAGAAATGCTTGCATCAATATCCGGTAGAAAACATACTGTATATACAGGTCTTACACTTATATTTATAGGTGCTGATGGCAAAATAGAAAACGAAGAAAACTTTGTTGATGCAACTGATGTATACATGCATAAGCTTACAGATGATGAAATAGAAGCATATATAAGCACAGATGAGCCTTATGATAAAGCTGGTGGTTATGGTATTCAAGGTAAAGGCTCTCTCCTTATAGAAAAAATTTATGGTGATTATTACACAGTTGTAGGACTTCCTCTTGCTATACTTTACAGAGGACTTAAGAAAAATGGTGTAAATGTATTGGAATTTTGGAATAAATAAAATAAAAAAACACTGATTAAAAATCAGTGTTTTTTTATATATCTTTAACTCTTTCAATATGTAATGCAAGGTAGCTTTTTTCAACATCTGTAATTTCTTTTTTTGTTTTATTAGATATATAATCGCATACTACACCTGCAATATCATATGACTTTGGAAACTTAGAAATAACATACTCTGACATATCTATATTAGGCTTTTCTCCCGACTCAAGCCTTGCAAGAAGATATTTTAAATGTGTAATTAATCTAGCATATGATAAAGAATTTTTATGAAGTATTTTACCTGCTGACTTTTCTATTATATCCATAGACTCTTTTATTATAAGTGCAGTATCCATACCATATTTAATATCAGTACTTGTAACAGCTGAATGTACATGTAAAGTAATATAGCCTATTTCATCATCACTTATATCTATATTAAGTTTTTCTTTTATTATATATTTACCTTTTAAAGCTACATTATACTCTTTTTCGAAAAGTACTTTTAATTCTCTTGAAAAAGGATTTCTTATTTCCATATTTTCATTTATTCTTTTTACTGCAAATGCAATATGGTCTGCAAGTGGAATTAATATATTATTATCAACAGACTCAAAAACCTTTTCTGCTTCTTCTATTATATTACCTGCTATTTCAATATATATTCCATCGATACTTTTTATCATCTGTATTGAATTTCCTCTTGCATTTTCTTTTTCAAAAAAATAAGCCTTAGAATTTTCAAAATTCTCAACATTTTCATTTACCTTTTTTCCAAAACCTATACCTTTTCCAATAAAAATAACCTCTTGTTTTGTATCAAGGTCCATTACAAGTACTCCACTGTTGTTTAAAATTCTTAGAATTTTATACACATTTACCCCTGCTTCCATATAATATATTTGAAAAAGTTATAAATTAAAAAGGGCCGTATAAAACCCCTTAAATTTTATACGGCCTTATACTGTAATATACTTATTTTAATGTTATAACATCTTCATTAAAATTATATATATTACCAGCTGTTTTTGTCCACTCTATTTTTTGATTTTCTGACATATTTGTTATTACAACAGGTGTTGCAGTCTGAAGACCTTTTGATTTTATAAACTCTGCATCAAATTCAAGTAATTTTTGACCTTTTTTAACTTTATCTCCAACTTCAACAAATGTAGTAAATCCTTCACCATTAAGACTTACAGTATCAAGACCAACATGTATAAGAAGTTCAATACCTTTTTCGCTCTTAAGTCCGATAGCGTGTTTTGATGGGAATACAACTTCAACAGAAGCATCACAAGGAGCATATACAACATTATCTTCTGGGAATACAACAAAACCATCACCCATTATTTTTCCAGCAAATGCAGGGTCAGGAGATTCTGATATATCACATACTTTTCCTGTTATAGGTGTTGCAAATGTTTCTGTAACTGTATTTGTAGTTGTATCTGTTTCGTTTTTAACTTCTTCTGTTTTTGTTTCTTCAACTGTTTCTGGAACAAATTCTTTGTCACTTTCTGGGCTTGCAAGATAATCTTCAAGATTTGAACGTATAACTGCAACTCTTGGACCATATATAACCTGTACGCCTTTACCTTTTTTGATTACACCAGCAGCACCAGACTGTTTTAATATACCTTCATCAACTTTGTCTGAGTCTTCAACTGTACAACGAAGTCTTGTAGCACAACAATCAACATCAGAAATATTTTTCTTTCCACCAAGACCAGCACAAATAAGTTTTGATGTTATATCATCAGTAGAAGCACCATTTCCTTCTGCTGTTTTTGCTGCTTTTGCAGCATTTACATCTGCTTTTGTATAAAGTTTAGTTTCTTCTGTATCATCTTCACGACCAGGTGTTTTAAGGTCAAATTTCTTTATAAGGAATTTGAATATAAAGTAGTATAAGAAGAAATAAATTATACCAACTGGAATTATAAGTAACCAGCTTGTTTTTGAATTTCCTTGAAGTATACCAAACATAAAGAGGTCAATAAAACCACCTGAGAACGTAAGACCAACTGCAATGTTAAGCATATGTGCTATCATATATGCTGCACCAGCAAGTATAACTTGTACAACAAAGAGCATTGGTGCAACAAAAAGGAATGAGAATTCAATAGGTTCTGTTATACCTGTAAAGAAACTTGTTAAAGCTGCTGAAAGAAGAAGACCTCCTGCAACTTTTTTCTTTTCTGGTTTTGCACACTGATACATAGCAAGTGCTGCACCAGGAAGACCAAACATCATAAATATAAATTCACCTGAGAAATAACGTGTTGCATCTGCACTGAAATGTGTTACAGTTGGGTCAGCAAGCTGTGCAAAGAATATGTTCTGACCACCTTCTATAAGTCTGCCTGCAACTTCCATAGTTCCACCAACACCAGTCTGCCAGAATGGAAGATAGAAAACATGGTGAAGACCAAAAGGAATAAGAGCACGTTTAATAATACCGAATACAAGTGTTCCAAAATATCCTGTACCTGTTACAAGGCTACCAAGAGCATAAATTCCGCTTTGTACAACAGGCCATATAAAATACATTAATATACCAACAAAAAGATATGTTATTGTTGAAATAATAGGAACGAAACGAGAACCACCAAAGAATGATAATGCATTTGGAAGTTCAATTTTATAAAATCTGTTATGAAGTGCTGCTACACCAAGACCTACTATAATACCACCAAAAACACCCATCTGAAGTGTGTTTATACCGCACATAGCAGAAATTGTACCGCTTAAAACAGTATCTGATATTGTTCCGTCTAGAAGTATTTTACCATTAATAACAAGCATAGCATTTATTGCTGTATGCATTACAAAAAAAGCTATAAGTGCAGAAAGTACTGCAACCTCTTTTTCTTTTTTTGCCATACCAAGGGCAACACCACCAGCAAATATAATAGGTAAGTTGTCAAATATTGCACTTCCTGTTTTACTCATAATTGTAAGAAGAGCATTAAGTACTGTACCCTCTCCAAGAATTCCTTCAAGTCCATATGCTGCAATTGTAGTTGTGTTTGTGAAAGAACTTCCAAGTCCAAGAAGAAGACCAGCAACAGGAAGAACTGCGATAGGAAGCATAAATGAACGTCCTACTCTTTGTAAAACACCAAAAATCTTGTCTTTCATAATACTATCTCCTTTCGAATAATAAATAAAAAAACATTATGGTATTAACGCTTTTTAGGGCCCATTAAATAAAAAAAGACATTAATACCCAAAAGTGTGTATAATACACCCTTCGAATAGTTAATGCCTGCCTTCCAGTAACACACTATATATTATGTTATTATGTTAGCATTAATATTTTTATACGTCAAGTAAAAAATTACATATAATTATTGTATAATATTACAAATAACAAAAAACTCTGACAAATATTATCAGAGTTTTTTGTTTATTTTTATCTAAAAGCTGTTTTAATAGCAGTTGCAAGTACTTTAGGATTTTTATTATATGGTGTAACAGGTACAATATTTTTATCAGTAACTCCCATAAGTTCATATACAGCAATTCTTGCTGCTCTTACAGAATATTCTTCTGTAAATACCATATCTTCAGGAATTTCAACAAATTGGCTTATCATAGCAAAGTTAATAGAATTATCCATAACAACCTTAGGTCTATCACTCATTTTTCTTGGTTGGAATTGTGCATCTATATATGGCATCATACAAGGAATTACATTTATAACATCTTCCATAATCTCATCAATTTTATCTTCCCAATGGAAATGATGTATAAGTTCTGTAAGTATTTCACGTCCTGTACATTCTCTCATAGGTTTATTTACATAATCACCATTATTACCTGTATAAAGACCATAACCCCAGAATATTGTTGTATTAGGTTCTTGTGCTTTAAAATGAGGTTGTGCTGCAACAACAATACTCATAAGCCAACTAGAGTCTTTAAATGTCATTAAAGCCCCACTGCCCGGAATATTTCCAGAAAAATTTTCAATCATTTTAAGAAGTTTATTACCCTTCATTGTTACAGTAAAGCTTTCCCAGTTTGTTTCTTCTGGATTTCCAAAGAAAGGCTCTGGATTTCCTAATTCACTTCTTTTTTCTGAAACTTTTCTCCAAAGTTCTCCAGAAATAGGTTTTTCAGTTTTATATATAGGTGCTGTATCAATATCGCCTAATGTTGCACAATCTGTCATACAACCATTTGTCATTATACATATATCATTTTCAAGTATATCAACAGTTGTGCTTCCTTCTGGTGTATCTATATAAAGTTTTGTAGATATAATATTTTCACTATCTTCAAAGTCTATATCATTAACAACATAATCAGTATGGAAATTTACTCCTCTTTTTTCAAGATATGATTTAAGCGGAAGTATAACAGACTCATACTGATTATATGGTGTTCTTGTAACACCTTCAAGAGTTTCTATTCTTGGGAATTCAAATATCATTCTATTCATATAACGTTTAAATTCAAAAAGAGATGACCATTTCTGAAAAGCAAATGTTGTTTGCCACATATACCAGAAATTTGTTTCAAAAAAGTGTGGTGACTCCTCAAACCATTCTTCAATAGTCATATCATCAAGATTTTCTTCTTTAGTAGCCATAAGTTTACTTAAAAGCACTCTATCCTTATTATCAAAGCCCATTGATGTTACATCTAATATATTACCATCTTTATCAATAAGTCTTGCTTGTGCATGTGTAGGGTGAAGATGGTCAAAATTAAGTATTTCTTCTGTTACACTTTTATTTGGTACTTCAAGTGAAGGTATTGATGAGAAAAGTTCCCAAAAGTTTTCGTATGTTTCTTCATTTAACATTCTTCCTCCTCTACATACAAAACCTTTATTGTCCCCTGCTCCATCATTACTTCCTCCAAGTATATTCATACCTTCATAAATATGAATATGACTTCCTGGCATACCACAATCACGTATAAGATATGCTGCACCAGCCATTGATGCAAGTCCACCACCTATGAAATATGCATTGCCCATATCTTCTATTTGTTCTGCTTCTGTTTCATTAAGTTTATTTATTTTAGATTTTTCTAATTTATTAGCTTTATTTTTAACTACTGTTGCCGCAGTTGCAACAGCACCAATACCAGCAAGTGTCATTATAATTGCTTTTTTCTTATTCATAGTATAACTCCTCCTTTTTGGAATTACATAAATGTTATTTTTTTCTATTATATTTAGATATACGTAATGTTATATTAAATGTTTAATTAAAAAAATATACAGTATATAAATACTGTATATTTTTAGTATTATCCATATATATTTATAATATTATTTTAAATCTATCTTGTATAAATTTTCCATCGTAACACTTATATAAGGGTGCATAACATACCTACCATTTTCAAGTTCAACATATTCTTTAGGATTTTTTCCAAGAGCCAATGCACAACTTAAATCTATTATTGATTTTGCTTGACCTTTAAAATCACCAAAAACAGTTCCTGATAGCCTACCATTTCTTAATTCCTCAACAGCCGGTGTTGTACAATCAACACCTAATATAACAGGTATTTTTTTATTTTCACTTGCAAAAGCATCAATAGCACCAAGTGCCATATCATCATTATTACTTAAAACAAGTTCTATACTATCACCAAATTGTTCTATAAACTGAGATGTTTTACTTGCCCCTTGACTTCTTTGCCAGTTGGCTGTTTCCGTTGCTAATTTTTCAAGTTGTATACCTGCATTTGTTATTGTTTTTATTGCATATTCTGTTCTTAAAAGAGTGTCTTGATGACCTTGTTCTCCTTCTAGCATAACATATTGTATTTTTCCATCACCATTTTTATCTAGATTATATTTTCCGCTATTATACATATCAACAACAATTTCACCTTGTTTTTCACCGGAATTTTTTGCATCAGCTCCAACATAATAAACTTTTTCCCAACGTTCAATATCTTCTTTTACAGGTTCACGATTAAAAAATACTATTGGAATATCTGCTGTTTTAGCTTTATCAACAATAGGTGCTGCAACTGTTCTATCAACAAGATTTATACATAAAACATCATAATTCTGTTCAAGGCACTTTGATATTTGCTCATTCTGTACTGTTTGATTTCCCTTACCATCAAAAGAGTTTATAACTATTTTCAAATTATCAGATATTTCTTTATTTCTTGCTGCTTTTTCCAAATTACTTTGCAATGTTGATATAAATGTATCATCTTTAGTATATAAAAATACACCTATCTTTATTTCTGTTACTGCATTATCAGAATATGTATTACTATCACAACTACAAAAAATAATAATAAATATAAATATTATCAAAATTTTATTCAATAATAATATCCTTCTCATAAAACAGCCCCCTATCTGATAAAAGGAAATATAAGTCTTTGACATTCTTTAGTATACATATTTTTTCTGTCTATTATTTTATAGTCTATATTAGCATACTTTGTAGATTTACCTTCTACTGATAAAACAGCAGCTTGTACACCAAGATAACCTATATTAAATTCATTTTGCACAACAATAGCAGATATTATTTCTTTTTCAAGATATGAAGCTATTTTTCCATTTGTCCCTGCACCATATATTTTGCCATTCCAACCATCTATATTATAAAAATATGATGCTGTTTTTTCCAAGACTTCTGTTTCTGTGGCTATAATTATATCTGGTTTATATTCAAATATAAGATTATCAAAAAAATATGGTTTAGTTGTATTCATATCATCAATAGGTACTGTAATTATATTTATACCTTTTTCATAAAACACATCATTTATACCTTTTTCTCTTTCAGAAATACTTGTACTTTTAGGGCTACCTTGAAGTATAACAATATTTTTATCATCACTATTCATTTGAGAAAGAATTTTTTCCCCAAGTGCTTTTCCCATTTCATAATTATTTGCTGAATAAAAACCATTTATTGAATTTGTATTAACAGTACTTTCTATTGCAATAATAGGTATTCTTATACCAACATTGTTTATAGTTTCTGTTATATAATTACTATCAGCAGCAGATATTATTATTGCATCAGCACCGTTATTAAACTCTCTTATAATAAGTTCATTTTGTTCATCAGCATTATTATATTCTGCAAGTGATATATATGTAATCTCCGCTTTCATATCACTTGCAGCTTGTTCCATACCTTGCATTATTATTCCAAAACTTTCGGTATCAGTAAATCTTGTTATTACAGATATTTTTGTATATTCTTTGTTATTATTATTAATATCAATTTTATATAACATAAGATATAAAAATGCAAATATAAGGGTAATTATAAATATTATTATGTATGGTTTTCCATTTTTCATTATTTTACCACCTCTGAAGAATAAATCTGGCTTATTTCTATACAAGGAAGATGTATTCTTATAAGTGTACCCTCATCAGGTTCACTTAATATGCTAAGCCCATACTCTTTTCCAAAATACAACTGTATTCTTTCTTGTACATTTTTAAGACCTACTCCGCTTCCTTTTCCTTTACTTCTACTTTCATGTGTTAAAAGTTTATCTACAATTTCAGGTGGTATTCCCATACCATTATCTATAACATCTATATAAAGCTCATTATCTTTTTTATAAGCATTTACAATAATCTCGCCATCACCATCCATAAATTCCATACCATGATATACTGCATTTTCTATAAGAGGCTGTATAATAAGCTTTATTGTTGCAAAATTAAGAACATTTTCATCTGCATTTATTTTAAATGTAAATTTATCTTTAAAACGCATATGCTGTATTGTAATATAATTTTCAGCATGTTTAAGTTCGTCTTTTATTGTTATTATATTTTTACCCTTATTAAGACCTATTCTGAAAAATCCTGCAAGAGATGTTACCATTGTTATGGCTTCATTATATCTTTCATTTTCAACCATCCAAACAATAGAGTCTAATGTATTATATAAAAAATGAGGATTTATCTGTGCTTGTAATGCATCAAGCTCCCTTTGTCTTTTAAGTTCTTGTTCGTATACTATATCTCCCATAAGTTTATGCATTTGTTTTACCATAGATTTTATAGTTTTTCCAAGGTGTTGTATTTCATGAGAGCCACCTATTGCTATATCTACATTTTGAGAGCCATTTTCAAGTTCTTTAACAGAGTTTTCAAGTGCTTTTATAGGATTTGCAATTTTGGCTGATATAAACATATTTGCAAATACAAGAAGTATTATTGCAAGAAATATTACAAACAATATAAACAAAGTAATTTGAGTAGAATTAGCAAATGTTTCATTAATAGGTGTTACCCCTATTATTTTCCAACCTGTATAACCTAATGTTTTTACTGTTATAAGCCTTTTATCACCATCAAGTTCATCAATATAGTTTCCATCTTCATATTCTGCAACCTTAAAGTTATTTTCTTTAACAAGATTTGAATATATAAGCTGTTGTCTTGGGTGATATATAAGTTCTCCATTTCTATCTACAAGATATATATATCCAGTTTCTCCAAGGCTTACATTTTTACATATTTGTTCTATTCCACTAAAATTCATATCAACAAGAAGAACACCACTACTTATTTCACCATTATTTGTAAGTTCAACAGCTCTACTTAAAGAAACAACCCATTTATATTTATAATCTATATCTTCAAATAAATTTTGTACATGAGCTGTTGAAAAATGTAAATTTTCTATTTGTTTAGTTGCATTTATAAACCAATCTTCATTTTGAGGTGTTGCTGTTTTTTTTAATTTTGAAATAGGTGTTGCTGCTATAAGTTCTCCATTTTCATTAAATACAGCAATACTTACAACATGTTCTCTGTTTGCTTCATAAAGTAAATTCATAGCTTCATCAATGTTTTTTTCAGATAAATCTGTATTTTTTATAACGCTATAATACATTGAGTTTGAAACCTGCATAAGGTTTCTTATGTATGAGTCTAAATTATAATTTACTTGGTCTATTATTTTTTTATTATAGTCTTCTGTTATATTTCTATTTGCAGTAGAAAAACGTATTATAAGTGAAGTTCCAATAAATATAAAACCTACAACTGCAATTATTGTAAATGATAATGAAAGCATATATTGAATACTTTTTTCACGATAAAAACAAGATATTTTATCAATATATTTTTTAAATCTGTTTTTCAACAAAATCTCCTCCGTTATTTTGAGGTATTTCTATATTTTGAAGGTGAAACACCAAAGTGCTTTTTAAATACATAACTAAAATAATTAGGCTCTGTATAACCAACTTTAGAAGAAATAATATAAGTTTTATCATCTGTTGTATTAAGAAGTTTAATTGCCTCTTCCATTCTTACGTCTGTTAGATATGTTATAAAATTTACACCTGTTTCTTTTTTGAATATGGTTGAAAAATATGCAGGGCTAACATGTAGATAATTACAAAGACTTTCAACAGAAATATCACTTTCCATATAATGTTCTTTTATAAAAGCCTTTGTTTTTTCTGCTAAAAGTTTTGCTGAGTCCATACGTTCACGTTTTATCATAAGACTAATTTTATAGCATATTTCAAATATAAAACTTCCCATTTCTTCAAGTGACTCAAAATCTGAAATATCGAAATATCCTTTAAATTGGTCACCAAATATCTCTTTTGAGTCAAGATTATAACTTCTTACAATTTTAAATAAATCTGAAAGAAGTTCTGTAAGATATATTTGATACTGACTTTTTTGTACACGTGAATCTTTAAATTTTTTAACTATATCAAGAACTATACTCTTTATACTTTCACTACCTTCAAGTTTTATTGCATTCATTAAAGCTCTTGACTCTTCCTCATCAAATTGAAGTTGTTTTGAAAAATCAGGTTCCATATCCCCTATGTATATAGCTTTATCACTCATTATAACTCTATAATCCAAAGCAGTTTTTGCACCATTATATGATGTTTTTATTCCTGTTATTGTGTCACATACAGCACCTACACCGGCAGAAACAGACAAACCTATAAAATATTTTGCTGTACGACATATTTTATTCATTTGATTTACAAATTCCATTATTTGATTTTCATTTTCAAGTTTTCCTATAATAACAACTTCCTCATTATATAAAAAGCTTTTAAAATCACAAGAATTTTTTAAATTTTCATCTACAATAGATTGTAATGATAAAGGGACAAGTTCCATATCATTTTTAAACGCCATTACATCTTCATTATTGTTATCAGAATTAAATTCTGCATGTACAACAGAAACAACCCAAAAATTTGACCATAACTCTAAATCATATTGTATAGCTAAATCCATTACCTTTTCTTTTGCAACTCTTCCTTCTATAAGTCTTGTAAGAAATTGTTGCTGAAGTATAGGCAAACTTCTTTTATAATTTTCACGAAGAACTTCTATATTTCTTTTTTCAAATAATTCAGCATCAAGTTGCTCTTTTATTTTCTTTAAAAGTTCAGTAAGTTTTAATGAGTCTATTGGTTTAAGTATATACTCATAAGCATTTATTTTTATGGCTTTTTGGGCATATTCAAAATCATCAAAACCGGAAAATATAACAACCTTTGTATGTGGCATAGTATCATAAAGTTTTTCTCCAAGTTCAAGCCCTGTCATAAATGGCATTTTTATATCTGTAATAACAAGGTCAGGGTGATATTTTTTACATAAATCATATGCTTCTTGACCATTTTCAGCTGAACCTACAACTTCAAAACCATTACCATACCAATCTATTTTTCTTATTATACCATTTCGTAATTCTTCTTCATCATCTGCAATTATAACTTTATAAAGACTCATTGTTACCTCCAACCATTAATTACTACTTAATAAAAATATTATATCACAAAACAAAATGGTATAAAATTTATTTATAAAAATAACCAGTTTAAAAATACATTTAAACTGGCTATTTGTAAAATTTATATATATATAATTTAACACATTAACAAATTAATCTTGAAAATCGCCAAAATACTCATCTGCTGTCATTAAGCTATGGGCAAACTCTGCACCCATTATTATAGTCAAAGAACTAAAATATAACCACATAAGAAGTACTATTATTGCACCTATTGAACCATATATAAGAGAGTAATGTGCCATATTTTCAACATAAAATGAAAAACCCATAGATATTATAAGCCAAGAAAATAATGAGAATATTGTTCCTAAAAATACATATTTTCTAGGAAATTTTATTGGTGGTGTAATATAATACAATATAAAAAGTATAAAAAACAAAAGTCCAGCAAGTATTATAAATCTTAAAATATTCCATGTATTTATATATGGGTTAGAAAATTGAAATGTTTGTGAAATAAAAGTAAGCACAGTTTCACCTAATATTAAAAGTAATAATGCAACTAATATTGATATTATAAATACAAGTGTAAATATAAAAACTATAATATTATGTATAATAATACCATGACCTTTTTTTATACCATATGCTCTATTAATACATTCCATTATAAAATTTACTGCTCTCATAGGAAAATATATTGAAAAAAAAGCTCCAAAAAACATTATTTGTGAATTTCTTTCTTTTGTTACATGTTGTATAAATACAGTTATTATGTTTATTACATCTTCAGGAATAAACCTTCCAAGCCCTTGTGTAATTGTTGCTGTTTCTATATCCATATATCCCAAAAACATACTTAAAAATATGAAAAAAGGAAAAACAGAAAATATAAAATAGTATGCAAGAGCAGCAGCAGATTTACCTACACCATGTTCAAAATACCTTTTTATAAACTCTTTTATAACAAACAAAAATTTATTTTCTTTTATATTATTAAAAGGCAATACTATACCTCCTCTGTATATTGGCATTTAATATATTGATTATAATATATAATACTAATTAAAAGTATAATTTATTTACATATTATTTATATTATGCACAAAATTAAACTTTTTAAATTTTCATTATAGTATAATAGCAATAAAATTTAAAAATTTATGTATATTATATAATATATACACTTGCAATAATTGTTGTTTTTTGCTATACTACTTCACGTGGTGGACAAATGTCTTTATAACAAAGAAGATTTGTTTAATAAAAAGAACAGGGGTGTTTATTTTGGACTTCTTAGAGTCAATAGTAAAATCAGTAAATAGTATACTTTGGGATTATCTTCTCATTATACTTTTGTGTGGTACAGGTATATATTTTTCATTTAGACTTAAATTTGTACAAATTAGAAAATTTAAGGCTGGTATGAAATCTGTTTTTGGAGGTTTCTCTTTACATGGTGCAAAAGCAACAGCAGATGGTATGAGTTCATTCCAATCACTTACAACAGCCGTTGCAGCACAGGTTGGTACAGGTAATATTGCAGGTGCAGCAAGTGCTATTGCAGCTGGTGGACCTGGTGCTATATTTTGGATGTGGTTAAGTGCATTTTTTGGTATGGCTACAATATATTCTGAAGCAACATTAGCACAAAAGTATAAACAAAGAGTACATGGCGAAATAACAGGTGGACCTGTTTATTACATAA
Source organism: uncultured Clostridia bacterium (assembly GCA_944379995.1). Taxonomy (GTDB): domain Bacteria; phylum Bacillota; class Clostridia; order Lachnospirales; family Anaerotignaceae; genus Fimicola. The sequence continues at coordinate 13,072 of CALWGF010000002.1, read as the reverse complement.
GAGAAGCATATAAAGGAACTTTTGGTAAATTCCTTGCTACTTTCTTTTCTATAACAATAATACTTGCACTTGGATTTATGGGTAATATGGTTCAGTCAAACTCTATTGGTGAGTCATTTAAAACAGCTTTTAATATTAACCCTGTAATAATAGGTGTTATAGTAGCTATTGCAGCTGGTTTTATATTTATTGGTGGTGCAAGTAGAATTGCAACTGTTACAGAAAAAATCGTACCTATAATGGCATTACTTTATGTTTTAGGAAGTATTGTAATACTTATAATGAACTTTGGAAATCTTGGAAATTCATTTAAACAAATATTTGTACTTGCTTTTGACCCTCAGGCTATGGCTGGTGGTGTTGTAGGTGCAACAGTAAAAGATGCTGTTCGTTATGGTGTTGCCAGAGGACTTTTCTCAAATGAAGCAGGTATGGGTTCAACTCCACATGCACATGCAAGAGCAAAAGTTGAACACCCTTGTGACCAAGGTATTGTGGCTATTGTAGGTGTATTTATTGATACATTTGTTGTACTTACAATGACAGCTCTTGTTATTATTTCAACAGGTGCTGTACAAACAGGTCTTACAGCTGCTCCTTTAGCACAATATGCATTTAATACTGCATTTGGTTCTTTCGGAAATATATTTATAGCAATATGTATGTTATTCTTTGCATTTTCAACAATCATTGGTTGGTATTTCTTTGGTGAAATAAATGTAAGATACCTTTTCGGAAAAGGTGCTGTAAAGATATATGCAGCATTAGTTGTAGTATTTATAATAATAGGTTCTAAACTTAAAGTTGACCTTGTATGGAGTCTTTCAGATATGTTTAATGGTCTTATGGTTATACCTAACCTTTTTGGTTTACTTGCCCTTAGTGGTATTGTAGTAAAACTTTCAAAAGAACATGACGATAATGAATAATATATAATAAAATATGTACCATTTCTATGGTACATATTTTTTATTTAAAAGAAAGGAATTTAATTTATTATTTATGAAAGTAATACACAAAATACCCCCAATATATACAGAAAACTCAAAAATACTTATACTAGGAACAATACCATCACCAAAATCAAGAGAAAATTCTATATTTTATGGCAATCCTCAAAATCGCTTTTGGAAAGTTTTATCACAAATATTAAAAGAACCTTTTCCAAGTACAAATGAAGATAAAATAAGTATTGCAAAAAAATATAATATAGCTATATGGGACGTACTTTATTCTTGTGATATAGAAGGGGCTTCTGATAATACAATAAAAAATCCTGTTCCAAATAATTTGAATAAAATTATAAATCAATCACAAATAAAATATATATTCACAACAGGTACTAAAGCATTTCAACTTTATAATAAATATTGTTTTAATGATACAAAAATAGAAGCAATACTTTTACCTTCTACAAGTCCTGCAAACTTCAGATATAGTACAGAAAAATTATGTTCAGAATACAGCATAATATTAAATTATATATAAAATAAAAAAACTCCATTTAAAAATGGAGTTTTTTTATAATTACATTTTTTCAAGTTTTAAATCCATATCAGCATCAAGAGCTTTTACTTTTTCTTCTGCTGCTTCAATACTATCAGCTTTTACACCATAATAGAATTTAAGTTTTGGTTCTGTACCTGATGGTCTTACACAAATCCAAGTTCCATCTACAAGTGTGTAGTGGAGAACATTTGAAAGAGGAAGTGTATCTTCTTCTGTTTCTCCTGTTAAAACATTTTTAAATTCTTTCGTTTTGTAATCTCTTGCCCATTCAACTTTAATTCCAGCAAATTCAGAAGGTGTATTATTTCTTAATGTGTCCATAATATATTTAATTCTTTCAACACCTTCAATGCCTTTAAGTGTAAGAGATTTTATACCTTCTTTAAAGAAACCGTATTTTTTGTATACTTCAACAAGACCTTCATATAATGTAAGACCTTTTGTTTTATAATATGCAGCCATTTCACAAATAAGCATTGTTGCAACAACAGCATCTTTATCTCTTGCATATGTACCTGCAAGACAACCATAGCTTTCTTCAAAACCAAATACATATGTATAATCACCAGTTTCTTCAAACTGTTTTATTTTTTCACCAATATATTTGAAGCCTGTAAGAACATCAAACATTTTCATTCCATATTCTTCACACATTGGTCTAATCATTTCTGTTGTAACAATAGTTTTTATAACAGCACCATTTTCTGGAAGTGTTCCATTAGCTTTTTTCTGTGAAAGAATATATTCTGTAAGGAGAGCACCTGTCATATTACCTGTAAGAACAACATATTCTCCTTCATTATTTTTAACAACAACACCAACACGGTCACAGTCTGGGTCTGTTCCAACAATAACATCTGCATTTTCTTTCTTTGCAAGTTCTATTGCAAGATTAAATACTTTAGGGTCTTCAGGATTAGGGTATCCTACTGTTGTAAAGTTTCCGTCTGGAAGTTCTTGTTCTTTTACAACAAATACATTTTTAAATCCTATTTCACTTAAAGCACGTCTTACAGGAATATTACCTGAGCCATGAATAGGTGTATAAACAATTTTAAAATCATCGGCAACTGATTTTATTATATCTGGATTAATTGATTGAGCTTTTACATTTTTAATAAATTCATCATCAACTGATTTATCCATAATATTGAAAAGACCTGCTTTAACAGCTTCTTCTTTATCCATAAATTTAATATCGGCATAATTTTCAACAGCATTTACTTCTGTTATAATTTCTTCATCTCTTGGATAAGGAACCTGTCCGCCGTCTGACCAATATACTTTATATCCATTATATTCAGGTGGATTATGACTTGCTGTTACAACAATACCTGCTGTACAACCAAGATATCTTACAGCAAATGAAAGCATTGGTGTAGGTCTTAATGCATCATATATATATGCTTTAATTCCATTACCTGCCATAACAAGACCTGCTGTTTCGGCAAATTCTTTTGACATATTTCTTGAGTCATAAGCAAGAGCAACACCTTTTTTAATTGCTTCTTCGCCTTGTTTTTTAATATAATTTGCAAGACCTTGTGTAGCTTTACCTACTGTATATTTGTTCATACGGTTTGTACCAGCACCCATTATTCCACGAAGTCCGCCTGTTCCAAAATCAAGCTCTTTATAAAATCTTTCTTGAATTTCTTTGTCATCGTCAGCAATAGCTTTAAGCTCGCTACGTGTAGCCTCATCAAAATACTCATCATTAACCCATTGATTGTACTTTTCTCTGTAATCCATTTTAAAAATCCCCTCTCTTGTAATTTATAGCAAATACGTTTTTTAAACGCAAAATACCCGTTATTAATAATATTATTGAAAACTAAAATCAATACTCTGTGTATTATTATCAATACTTATATTTCTATCAATATCACTATACCCAGAAAGTTTAGCTACAAATTTATAATCACCTTCAGATAAATTGGTATTAATAGGACTTTTACCTATATATTCATTATCAATATATATATCAGCACCAGCAGGATATGTTGTTATAACAAAAGAAACTTTTTCAACAGCTAATTCTTTAAGCTCTGCTTTGAGCTCATAAGAACTTCCACTAAGATTTAGTGTTTGATTAAAAGGTTCATATCCTTCTTTTTCAATTCTTATTGTATATTGCCCTTCATCAATAACTTGAGGACTTGATGTATCATAAACCTCTACATCATTAATATATAATTTATAGTCATTAACATTTGCTTTTATAATTAAAACGCATTTTTTTCCTTGTAAATCTCCAAGGTCAATATCAAAACTTTCTTCGGAAACAATAAATATTTCAGCAGAATAATCATTTATATTACTACCTGTAATTAATATTTTATGAGAACCTTCTGTTACAGGTATTACACTATTATCAGAAATACTTATTTTTTCATTATCATCTATTTTTATATTTCCATTTTCCAATTTATCAGCATTTTTTATATTTATATTTCCATGAAACTCTAATATCTCAATATAATAAACGGTATCATCATATCCTTTAAGTATAACCTTATCAACTTCTGTTAAATCTGATATTGATTTATGTTGGTCTTTATAAATAATGTCTGTATACTCTGAAATTTTATATGTTTTATTATCACATACTATTTTATCCTTATTTTCAGAAACTTCTAAAGAATATAAATCAGATTTATTTTTATCACCAATATAAAAATATTTATCAGGATATGTTATTTTCAAAACTTTTTCTTTATTTTCATCAAGCTCAACACTTATTATATCTCCTACTAAAATATTATTTAATGATGATTTTTTACCATTTTTATCAAATATTTCAGTATCACTATCAGGCTTTATTGAAGAACTACTTCCAGTACTTATATCTTTAATTACAATTCTTGAATTTTCTATACTTTCAACAATATTTGCTGTATTTTTATTTTCAGTTGAAACTATATTTTCAGTATTTGTATTATTTACAACTTTATCATCTGAATTATTTTGACTTTTATTTGTAGACATAAAAGTAAGTACAAATACTGCAATAAAAACTATAATACCTATACCTATTGCAATACTCATAAATAGCTTATATTGTCCTCTTTTTTTATTTTCTATATTTTTATTTTCTGTTTTTTTGTTTTCTATTTTTTTAGTATTATTTAAAAAGTCTTTATCTAAAACAACAGTTTCATCAATATCAGAATATTTTTGATTTCTATTCTGATTTGTTATATTATTATTCAAAACTATTGTACTATCATCAAATGTTTCAATTTTATTTTCTCTATTTGGTATTTTTTCAGAATTTATAGAATTAAGATAACTATTTTTATCTCCTAATTTTTTTTCTATATCACTATTATCAGTTTTTATATTATAACTGTTATTTTCATTTCCATGATACTTTTTGATTTCTTCATTTATGGAATCAAGTCTTCGTGTTTTGCCATACTCGTCCTCATTATCTTCAAAATTGTATTTGGACATAATATCACTCCTTAAAGGCTTAATATTCATATATAATATTTTAATTCCATACAACAAAAATTTCAACAATAATTTAGACTTATAATAAAACAGTATAAGGAAAAATTAAAAAAAAATCTCCTTATACTGTATAAATTTTTATAATTTTTGTGCAATTTCTGTATTTTTTTTAAGTATAGCTGCTGACTTGGAAAATCTATCCAACATAGCATCTGATATACATACTGTACGCTTATTATAATACTCATTACATATACTAAGAAACTTTTGTGGGAATATTAAAAAAGCTTTTATAATATTTCTTTCAAAATCACTTATTTCTCTTTTTTTACTATATTCATAAAATATTTTAATAATATCATCATTATCAAATACTTCACTTTTTACTAATCTTCTTAAGAAATCCGAAATATCATGGGCAATAAAATTATGAGAACATTTATCAATATTTGTAACAGTAAAACTTCCGTCATCTAAAATTCTTACATTATCTCCCTTATATGTATTATGACAAACTGTATTTTTTGATTTTTGATTTTTTATATTAATATAATCACATTTTTCGAGTATATCAAGGGAATTTTCTATCATATCAGAAACCGTTTCAAAATTTTCGATTATAACCATATCAATAGGGCTATATTTTCTACTTTCTTTTATTCTTCTTCTTATTCTTTTTAATTCCTTATATCTTTTTATAAATGTATCAGGTATTTTATCAGCATCATTTTGCATTGAATTACTTTCAAAGCCCTCTGAAGAATTATGAAAATCTGCAAGTATATATGCACCTTTTAAAGCCTGTTCAAAATCGGAAAAATCAAGTTCAGTTCCTTGCATACTTTCTTCAAGTACATATTTTGTACCATTTACTTCATAAAAAAAATCACCATTTGTGCAATCCTCAAAAACTGATATTTTAAAACCATTATTATTCATATATTTTCTTAATTCATACTCTGCCGAAAGTCTTAAAACATCATTACTTACTTTTCTTATTTCTTTAAATCCCTTATCTGTTTTACAAACAAATCCTGTCCTTGTTCTTACTCCTTCATAAAGTTTTATACCGTATCCCTCTTTAAGTATTTTTAAATAAAGGTCGTCCATTATACTCCCCCCGTTTTATTTTTATTATATACAAAAATACAAAATGCCTGCTTTACATACTATGCTGTAAACAGGCATTTTATTATTAAATATATTCTTTTGCTTTTGATAAAAGGGAATTTTTATTATTTTCATTAGGATTTTTATGGACATAATCAAGAAGAATTGCAAGAACCTCTCCAAGTTTTTTTCCTTTTTCAAATCCAATATCAATAAGGTCATTTCCTGTAATATCCATATCCTTTTGGAATACACATTCATTACGATATATTATATCATTATAATTTTTAAGTCCTTTTTCTCCCAATTCTTTATTATTTATAAGAGAATAAAGTTTAAACCAATTTTCTATATTTTCTTTACCAATAATATTAGCTAATTTTTTTATTTCATAATCATTATTTGGAAAATCATAATTTTTATATTCAAGTAATTTTGAAACACTTTTTATTGTATTAAGGTCAAATTTAAGATAACGAAGCATTTTTTTAGCTTCTTCACCATCAAAAGCTTTTAAAAATATACTCCAACATAATATATCATTTTTAGGCTTATTTGAAAGAGAGTTTATTATATTTTCCTTTTCCTCTAAAACCTTATTATTAAGTTCAGAAGATATTTCATAAAGTAAACCTGTTTCCCATAAAAGAGGTATTTTTTCTATAAAATCCGATTTTATAAGTTTTGAAATTTCTTCTCTTATTCTTTCGACACTTATTTTTTTAATAAGAGATACATTTTGTTTTAAAGCCTCTAAAGTTTCATTTTCAATATCAAAACCAAGCTGTGCAGAAAATCTTACTGCCCTAAGCATACGCAAAGCATCTTCATTAAATCTTTCAGAAGGATTTCCAACACCTCTTATTGTTTTAATTTTTATATCATCTATACCACCAAAAGGGTCTTTAAATCCTTCATCTGGGTGATAAGCTATTGCATTCATTGTAAAATCACGTCTTAAAAGGTCATCTGTAAGTTTATCTGTAAAATATACCTTATTAGGGTGACGACAATCATCATATTCATCTTCAATTCTATAAGTTGTTATTTCATAATTATTTTTATTTATAACAGCTGTAACTGTACCATGTTGTATACCTGTATCAAATGTTTTATCAAAACATTTCTTCACTTCCTCTGGCTTTGCAGATGTTGTAATATCCCAATCTTTTGGAATTATATTAAGTATAGCATCTCTTACACAACCACCTACAATATAAGCCTCATATCCTTTTTCATTAAGACTTTTAAGTATATACATAACATCTTTTGGAATATCAATTCTGTTCATTATCATACCTCCCATTAAGAAAGTATACCATAAAATACAATTTAGTTTAAAATAAAATAAATTCTTAAAATTATGTTAAAAATTTTTAAAATGTTTGTTGACAAAAAACGTTAATTGTTGTATCATATTTTTTGCAGTTAAATATAACTAAATATGCACCTTTAGCTCAGTTGGTAGAGCAACTGACTCTTAATCAGTGGGTCCAGGGTTCGAGCCCCTGAAGGTGCACTAAAAAGGCGACATTTTGGAAGACATAGAGTTTCCGGGGTGTCGTTTTTGTTTTTAAAAAATACATTAAAAGGATTATTAATTATGACACAAAAACAAACAGGTATATTTTTAATGATTTTATCTGCATTTATATTTGCACTTATGCAGATATTTGTAAATCTTACAAGTGGTGAAATTCCTCTTATGGAACAAGTTTTTATAAGAAATACAGTAAGTTTTTTTGTAGCTCTTTTTAGTTGCATAAAAACAAAACAATCTCTTATAGGTGAAAAAAAATATCAGCCTTTACTTTTTGCACGTTCATTTTTTGGATACCTTGGTGTAGTAACACTTTTTTACGCATCATCAAATGCTTTTCAGGCTGATGTTACTGTTATAAACAAGACATCACCATTTATAATAACACTTCTTGCTGTTATATTATTTAAAGAAAAGGTTTCAAAAATACAAATACTTGCACTTATAACAGCTTTTTTAGGTGTTGTAATATCAGCAGGTCCAAAATTTTCATCTTCGGGACTTGCAGTAACTTCTGCAATACTTTCTGCTGTATTTTCTGCAATAGCATATACTTGTCTTTCATATTTTAGAGGAAAAGTTGACGGAATGACAGTAATACTTCATTTTTCAGCTTTTAGTATGATTGCAAGCATACCATTTTTAATAAATGATTTTGTAATACCATCAACACAAAATTTATTTTTTACATTATGTATAGGTATATGTGGTTCACTTGGACAGATATGTATTACATATGCTTATAGATTTGCTCCTGCCGGAGAAATAAGTATATACAACTACACCGGAATAATATTTTCAATGATTTTAGGATATACTGTACTTGGTGAAAATATAGGATTTGCAACACTTATAGGAAGTATATTTGTAGTAGCAGGCTCATTAATGGTATATTTCAATAAAAACAAAAAAAATCAGGCATAAGCCTGATTTTTTATATTTTTTAATATTCAACAACTTCTGTATTTTCAATAGCTTTTTCTATATAACTATCAAGTTCAGTAAGTTTTGACTCTATTTTTTCGATTACACTTGTTTTAGGTTTTGTTTCTGGGTGTTTTGCAACAAATATTGTACAACAATCTTCATAAGGACGTATAGATATATCAAATGTACCTATTTTCTTAGCAATATCCACAATTTCCTGTTTATCCATACCACAAAGTGGTCTTAAAACAGGCATTGTACAAACGGCACTTATTGCATGAAGTCCTTGCATTGTTTGGCTTGCAACTTGTCCAACACTATCACCTGTAACAAGTCCTTGTGCATTTTCTTTTTCTGCTATAATCTGTGCTGTTCTCATCATAGCTCTTTTAAGGAATATTGTAAGTTTATCATGAGGCACATTATCAAGTAAATAAAGTTGTAAATCTGTAAATGGTACAATATGAAGTTTTATACTTCCTGTAAAACAAGCAAGTCTTTCTGCAAGGTCACAAACTTTCTGTTTAGCCCATTCGCTTGTATAAGGAGGGCTATGGAAATAAACAGCTTCCATCTCAACTCCTCTTTTTGCAACAGACCAAGCAGCAACAGGGCTATCAATACCACCAGAAAGAAGTGCAACAGCTTTTCCGGAAGAACCAACAGGAAGCCCACCAAATGTTTTTATAAGTTTTGAATAAATATAAGCATCATTTCTAAGTTCAATATTTAAAACAATTTCAGGGTTATGAACATCAACAGAAAGATTATCCATATTATTAAAAACATATCCACCTACATCAGCAGAAACTTCTCTTGATGACATAGGGTATCTTTTATCGGAACGTTTTGTTTCAACTTTAAATGTATAAGTTTTATCGCTACAAAGTTCTTTCATGTGTTCAAGAGCAAGACTTCTTATATTTTCAATACTTTGGTCTTCTGTTTTTATACCTGGACAAAGTGCGATTATACCAAATATAGGCATAACTTTAGGTATAATTCTATCAAAATCAATTTCTGTTCCTCTTGATTCTATTATAAGTCGACCTTGTTCTTTAACAACATAGAAATCACCTTCACTATCTATGTTTTTTCTTATAGCTTTTACAAGTTTACCTGTAAATATATGTCTATTATTGCCACGCATAGCTATTTCGCCATACTTTACAATAAGAACTTTTTCTGCCATTATATTATCTCCTCATTCTTTGTACTCTTCTAAGCATAGGAACAACTTTGCAAAGTTCAGCTACACATTTTTCAGCCTCAGAAACAGTATTAAATCTTGAAAAACTAAATCTTATAGAGCCTTCTATAAGTTCCGGTGAAACATTCATAGCCGAAAGCACATGGCTTAACGCTTTTTTTCTACTGTCACAAGCAGAACCAGCCGAAACGTATATGTCTTTTTCTTCAAGAGCGTGAAGAAGAACTTCGCTTCTTATATCTTTAAAAGCAACATTAAGTACATATGGATTTGCATTTTCAATACTATCACCATTTATACTTACATCAGGTATATTTGAAAGTATACCTTCCCAAAGTGCTTTTTTAACTTCTCTTACTTTTTCGCTATGCTCTAAAATATTTTTATAGCTTTCTTCTGCTGAATTAGCAAGGGCTGCAACCATAGCAGGATTTTCTGTACCTGCTCTTTGACCTTTTTGTTGACCTCCACCATATATAAGAGGTTTTACTTTAATACTGTTTCTAATATAATTAAAACCGCTACCTTTTGGAGCGTGGAATTTATGACCACTTGCAGTAAGAATATCTATATTCATTTTTTTAACATTTATATTACATTTTCCAAAGGCTTGTACAGCGTCAGTATGGAATATAGTTTCTGGATTTTTTTGTTTTATAACTTTACCTATTTTCTCCATATCTTGAACTGTTCCAGTTTCATTATTTGCAAATATTATGCTTACAAGAATTGTATCTTTTCTTATTAAATTTTCAAGTGCCGAAATATCAACATATCCCATATTATCAACAGGAACATATGATATTTCATATCCTCTGCTTTCAAGAACCTTAATAGGTTCAAGTACTGCTGGGTGTTCAGTTTTTGTTGTTATAATATGTTTTCCACTTCTTATATAGCCTTCTGCTGTGCCAAAAATAGCCCAGTTATCACCTTCAGAGCCACCGGAAGTGAAATATATTTCATCTTGATTACAATTTATAATATCAGCAATTACTTTTGAACCACTTCTTATAAGTTTTTCAGCCTCAAGACCTTTTTTACTTGCAGATGCAGGATTTGCATACTGATTAACAAGTATATCTTTAAGCATATCAGCTGAACTTTCAAGAGTTTTTGTTGTTGCTGCATTATCAAAATATATCATTATTATGTCACCTCTTAATCAAGTTCATAAAGAAGTATTGAAAGTGTGCAAAGTCCTGCTGTTTCTGTTCTTAAAATTCTTTTCCCCAGAGTTATGGATTTTATCCCCGAATTTGTTGAAAGATTTATTTCATCTGTGGAAAAACCACCTTCCGGACCTATAAAAACAGCTATTGTTTTTCCCTCAAAATCATTTACAAACTGACGAAGTCCTCTTTCTTTTTCATTTTCATAAGGTATAATTGCACCATCAAAGTTTTCAGCCATTTTAACAGCTTCTTTAAATGTTAAAACTGGTTGTATTTTAGGAATTTTACCTCTGCCGGACTGTTTTGCTGCTGCCTCTGATATTTTCTGCCATCTTTCAATTTTTTTAGCTTCTTTATCTTTTTTATCAAGTTTTACAATACATCTTTCTGTATACACAGGTACAATTTCATCTATACCAAGTTCAACACATTTTTGTATTATAAGTTCCATTTTATCAGCCTTTGGCAAACCTTGAAAAAGAGTTATTTTTGTTTTTGGTTCAGAAACAGAAACTGATTTTGAAACAATATCAAGTAATACTTCTTTATCAACAAAAGAATTTACAGTACATTCATAGTCATTTCCGCAACTATCACATACCATTAAACTTTCTCCCTCTTTCATTCTAAGAACGGTTTTTATATGCTTTGCATCTTCTCCACAAACTGTTATATTTTCATTTTTTATATTTTCAGGAGATACAAAAAATCTAGGCATAGTATACCTCCTTATTTACCTGTATATCTTGATACAACAGCTGCCCAATCTTTTTTAGTTTTTGTTTCAACAACAGTAAAACCATTTTCAGCAAGTGCATTATATACATCTTCAAGTCTATCTGTAATAATACCACTTGATATAAATATTCCTTCATCTTTTATAAAATCAGGAACCATTTTTGAAAGAGCAACTATAATATCAGCAACTATATTAGCTTCAACAACATCATATGATTTTGTTGCAAATTTATTATAAAGTTCTTCATCTCCAAGTATATTACCCGCCATAACATTATATTTTTCACGAGGAATATCATTCATATCAGAGTTTTCATAAGCAATATCTATTGCATTAGGGTCAATATCAACAGCGTCAGCATATGAAGCACCTACAAGAAGTGAGGCTATTGAAAGTATACCACTACCACAACCTATATCAAGTATTTTATCTCCTTCTTTAACATAGTTTTCAATATGTTCAATACAAAGCTGTGTTGTTTCATGTGTACCTGTACCAAAAATATGACCTGGGTCTATTTTAAGAATTATTTTATCTGTTTCTTCTTTAAGTTCTTCCCAAGATGGTTTAATCATTATTTTTTCACCTATTGGGAAAGGTTTAAAATATTTTTTCCAATTATTTGCCCAGTCTTCTTCTTTAACATTTTTGAATTTAACATTAAGTGTACCAAGGTCAAATTCTTTTTCATTTTCTTTTAATGATAAAAGACCACTTTTTATTTGTGAAAGCATTTCATTTCCAGATGCATTATCTGTAACAAAGAATGTTATACCAACACCAGCTTCACGTTTGATTTCAACAAGTTCTTCATCAATATAATCCCAGTTACTATTTGGATTTTCCATAAATTCTTTAAAATCATTTTCATCTTCTATCATAAGTCCTGTTATACCGCATTGATAAAGAAGACCACTAACAATTTCAATACCTTCTCTTGTGGTTTCAATAAAAATTTCAAGCCAATCCATAATTTCCTCCTAAAAAATTATTTAAAAATAATATTATGATTTTTATTTAAAATATAATCTGCTTTTTCAAAATCATCTTTATGAACATATATTATATATTCTGTATTCAGTTCAAGATTTTCTCCAAAAGTTCCTGTTTGTGACCTATTTCCGGAAGAAAAAGGCGAAGGACTTCTTTGGTCTACTGTTTTTATACTATATTTAATTCCTTCAGAACTTAAAAGTTTTCTTATAATACCTTGTTGTTTCATAGAAAATACTGTTATAAGTTCTTTTCTGTTTAAAATGGTAATCATACAAAAACCTCCTTCTAAAAAATTAATATATATTATATCATAAATAAATATATTCTTTCATAATAAATAAATAAATATCCACCGGCCTAGCCGGTGGTTTTTCATATGCGGGCATAGCCCTACTCCTAAAGCTATGTCT
>CALWGF010000001.1 GCA_944379995.1 uncultured Clostridia bacterium | reverse complement strand
GTTTATACCTCCTCATTTTTACGTATATACTCCACTTTCCTATAACTTCATTCCATTCAGGTCTACACTCTGTAAAAAAATATCCCGGATACCTCTTTTCCCAAAAATCTTTTTCATCAGGGCAACGAGCAATTCTTTCAATAGCTCTTTCAGATAATCGGCTGTCTTTTTCTTTCATTACAGGTTTATCCAAGTTCCTTGAAGGAATCCATCTCTTTTTTCCTGCTGGGTCTTTAGCAAGGTATCTTGCTATTGCTTCTAAACCAAATTCATCTGTTTGAAGTCTATCAGCATTAACCCTTCCTATTTTCTTGCCCTCTTTTTCACCTTTTCTTTTTGGCAATCTCCAAAGTTCTTCAACCTCATCTCTACTTAAACCTTTATTCATTATGATATGATGATGAAGTCTTATTTTTTGTATTCCTTTTCCAACCTCTTTAAATTCAGTTACAATTATGTATTTTATTTTTTCAAGACCTTTTTTCTTTCTTCTATGAGATATTCTTCTTATAAAATTTTTAACTACTCTTTCAGCTTCTTCTATACTATGTGGCATACTTTCATTATCATATGTACAAGTTACATGTAAATCATCATCATCAAAATTTGTATTAATCAACTGTATAAAATATCTTCTTGCTCTCTTATCATTTAACTTTTTAATTTTGGGAGATGATATGTATGTTTTCTTTGCCCTACCTCTTTTCTTTTTCCCATATGTATTTATAAAATCTATTTCAAGAAACCTTTCTCCACAATAGATTACTTTTTCTTTTATATAATTTTTCATACATATTTCCCCTTTATAGTTTATAAGATAATACCCATTACAAGGTCATAAAGGGCACATCTGCCCAAGGTCTAAAATTAGCCTGTCCCATAAGGAACAGGCTTAAATAATTATTAAATTGTAAATTTTTGTCAGTTTTTTTAAATTCCAAAATTGACACATATTGTCAATACAGTTATAACTATTAATAAAGCTACTACCGTTTTACTAAGGTTTTTTATAATGCTATTGGCATCATCAGATTTTTCTATTGTTATGAGCTCTATTTTTTTAAGTCTTTTAATTGTTTCATCATAATGTTTTTGCTCTTTATCTTTAATGGCTTTTACATCATAACTAATACTTTTAATATCATTCTGCATATTTACAATTTTTCTTATGATAGTTTCAAAATTTTTGTCTTGGGATTTAATAAGGTTTTCAATACTCATTTTTACTTCTTCAGAGTTCATTCCCATTAAATTTCTTATTGTTCTTGACTCTGTTATATAGTTCTTATTAATTTCTTTAAGGATATAATCGGTTTTATTCTTACTGCTCCTGTAACCCACTTTTTTCACCTTTCAATCTAAATAGTTTCTTCCTATGATTTTCATAAATTCTTCCCTGCTATGTTCTTCTTCAAATTTCCTTTGACATTCAGATTTTAGCCTTCTGTCAAGTTCTGCTCCGTCACGTCCGTGAACTCCCTGAGCTGAACAATTATGTAATTCTGGTATTAAGTAACACCAAAAACCATATTTATCTGATATTTTTCTAAGTCCTGTACCATGGTAAATATGATGCTTATGTAATATTCCTCTGTTACCTGTTATATAGCAACATTTTTCTTTGCCTTGTAATATACTTACAGTATGACTTCCTTTCATTTAATCACCCAACTTGTTCTTTCAACACAATTAATTTATGTATTATTAAATTTAGTCTTTTATTATCTTCAAAATCTGATATAATATAGTCAGCTCTGTTACCGTTTTGGAATTGTTCCCACCCTTTTGGGAATATTCTTATCTCTATGGATTTTTTTCTTGTGTCTAGCTCAAACACAATATCCGGTACAGAGCTTATTTTATTTATTTCAATACAAAGTTCTAAAATTTCAATTATTTTTTTCATAATTCTTTGTCTTCTTTGAAATACATTCCTGTTGCTTTTCCATTCTCACAGAGCAAGCCTTGTCTTAACATTCCAATACGATATAATTCTTCTATACGTTCAATAGGCATATCATCATAAAATGTTTTTTTCACTTTAAATCTTCTTATCATTGTAAATTCCCCCTATTTTGTTAAAATAGCCATATTTATAGGAACTATGTTTTTAAGTTCTCTTTCTAATTCTTCACTACTATATATGTTGTAATTTTCTTCTAAGTATTTAATAAGAAATTCTCTTTTATTGTTCATAATTTTTCAGCCTCTTTCTTTATCATTTCTTTTATTAATTCAACTGTTTCTTGAACACCATTACTTAAAATCTTTTCTGCCAATATGATAAATAGCTTTTTAAAGGCTTCTTGTGATTCAATATTTTTTTCTCTTTCATTTATAAAGTCAGATAACTTTAATACAAATCTTATACTTTGAGCTACTATTTTCTCTGTATCACCTTCAGCTTTAAAAATAGTTTCATCATTTATACATTCAAATTTAATCACTTTGACCTCTCCTTAGCTCTTTTTATCTAATTCTGCTGAAATATTATAGTTATTAACTCTCATAACTGCATAATTTATAAATGTTTCCATATCAAATTTATCATCTAAGGCTTCATTTATCCCCTCTTCATAGATTTCTTTGTATAAATTTTTTAATTCTTTATCACACTCTTTATTTGAAATTAATCGTGATATCGACCTTGAAAATGCTACTGCCTCTGATAAAATCAATATTGGATTACCTTCTACTTGAAACTTTGACTTTCCATCTTTCATTTTAAATTCAATCAACTTTATCACCCTTTATTTAATTTTTTATTTATTTCTTTTATATATTTACTTTTTGAAGGTATGATGTTTTATGAAACTTAAATTCTTAAGTTAAATAAATAAGTACTTAGCCAATGCTTCACAATATTCATGATAGGAAACATTTATCCTACTAATATGTGGAGCATTTCTTTTTAATATCTCAATACATTTTTCTTCTTCAATAGCCTTATTTACAGCTATTGTAAAATGTTTAGGCTCTATATTATTCATTACTTTTATTCTGTCTTGACCTTCCATTTGTGAATATAATTCTTTATTTATATTACAAATACTTTCAATGTCTATTTCTCCTACTGATGTAATTACTGTATACATATATTTATCACCCCCTTTATGCTGACTTATTAGAACTTTCTAAGTATTTATCTTTCTGTCCGTCTATATAACCATGTATATAGATTTGTGTCTTTTCATCTAGTTTACTTAAGAATTCCATAAAATTGTCACTTTCTTCTCTGTATTTACTTTTGATGAAAGTTTCAGTACTTTTTTCTTTTAACATTTTAACTACCTCTTTTCTTGTTGATGAATAGATTGTATAACATTTATTCTTGTTAGTCAATAAGTTTTTTGTTTTTTAAAAAAATTATTTTGTTGACTAACAAGAATAGCAGTGATATAATCATAATAAATTAAATATGGAAAGGAGGTTTCTTATGTGGATATTCCAGAAAGAGTATATGAGCTACGCAAAACATTAAATTTATCTCGTAGAGCTTTCGGAGAAAAAATAGGAATTTCAGAAAGTTCTGTGGTCAATATAGAATTAAATCGTCTTAAAAGACCTGAACAAAAAGAACCTATTTATAAACTTATCTGCGAAAAATTCAATGTTAATGAAAATTGGCTTAAATATGGTGAAGGTGAAATGTTTGTTCAAGATGATACATTTAGTCTTGATGATTACTTAGAATTAAAAAAGGCTACAAATCTTGAAAAAGAAATAGTAAAGGCTTATTTCAGTCTTCCAGAAAATATGCGTCAGGATATTATTAATCATTTCAAAGAGTATTTCTTAAATGAAGATAAAAAAGATGATAAAGAAAAAGAACACTCTGAAATAATAAATCCTAATGCTCTTACTGATGATGAAATAGAAAAAGAACTGGAAGCATATCGCCTTGAACTTGAAGCTGAAAGAAGGGTAAAAACATCATCAGTATCAGAAGATACAAAAAGGAAAAAAGCATAATAAAAAAATAAGGGGGCATTATTATGGGCTTTAAATTTAGGAAAAGTATTAAAATTGCACCAGGGGTAAAATTAAATATTAATAAAAATAGTGTTGGTATATCAGCTGGCACTCGTGGAGCAAGGTTTTCTGTAAACTCTAAAGGTAGAGCAACAACGACTGTTGGTATTCCCGGCTCTGGAATTTCATATTCTAGTACTACAAATTTAGGTGGAAGTAATCGCCAAAGTAGTCAAAGGTCTAATAATGAACCTTCACCAACACAAGGACCTAATAAGCCAGTAAGTAAAAAAACAAATATGTTGATAACAATAATAATTATTGCACTTATATTTTTCCGTACAGTATTTCGTTTTACAATTATTCCAACTATATTATATTTTGCAGTATGGCGTAAAAAAATTGTTGACCAAGATAAAAAGAAATATTGGGATATAGTATCCGGAATAGTTGGTGTAATATCTATTATAGTTTTAGGAAACTGGATATTAAATCCGGTTATACCTGTTGAAAAAATTGAAATTACAGCACAATCAGCTGAAATGGATATATATAAAAATCAAAATATATCTATCACAGTTACACCTGATAATGCAAATACTGAAATAGAATACATAACTGATAATGAAGATGTTATTAAACTAGAAACAACAGATGATGCTATAAAAATAATAAGTAAAAAAGAAGGAACAGCCACTATAACAGCAAAAAGTGGTGATGTAGAAAGTAATCCATTGACTATTACAGTAATAGATGAAGCAAGAATTGCAGAAGAAAAAGCCGAAGCTGAACGTCTTGCTCAAGAAGAAGCTGAAAAACTTGCTAGAAAGCAAGAATTACTTGAACGAATTAAAAAAGATTATGTTCCTATGGTTTGGGTATCTTCAACAGGCAGTAAATATCATAGCAAATCTACTTGTAGTGGTATGAACTCACCTGCACAAATAACATTGGAAGAAGCAGAGGCACAAGGATTAGAACCTTGTGGAAAATGTTATTAATATTTAAGGAGTGTATTTTATGAAAAAAAGATTATTATTTGCATCTCTTATTTTGACTTTATCTTTAACAGCTTGTGGTTCAAAAGAGTCTAATGAAGAACAAACTCAAAATACAACACAGCAAACACAAGAAGTAAATGAAACAACAGAAACTTCATCTGGAACAGAAACTGAAACAGAAACAGAAGTTCCTGAACCTAATACAAGTGCAATGGTTGATTATCTTTATTATGAAGTAAAAGATGATATTGAAAAAAATGGTTTTTCAGATGAAATAAAAGATGAAGCTGTACAATTTTTAGTAGACAATTATCCTAACTATTTTACTGATAATGAAACTATGGAAAAAACTATGTATTATGGATATTATCTTGAAAGAGGATTTAAAGATACTGCTCCAAATCATTATTATAATCTTGGAATGGATGCATATCAAACTGTTAAATATGTATATCGTGGAGTTGAAAAAGTTGAAGATGAAGCTACACAAGCAAATCTTGAACAGATAAAAGAATCTCTTCAGGAGCTTGGATTTACTATAAATTGATGAACTAAAATGTTTAATAACATAATAATATGGAGGCTATATATGATAGACTTTAACAGTGATTCAGTATTCAAATTAACTCGTTCAAAAAAACCTGATACCAAAGTAATTGAACCTTTACTTATTACAGGTGAAGAAGTATTATCACAATATCAGACTATAAGGGACTCTGTTACATTTACAAATAAACGTATAATTGCATTAAATGTACAAGGTATTACAGGTAAGAAAAAAGATTTTACTTCTCTTCCTTACTCAAAGATACAGGCTTTTTCAATAAAAACAGCTGGAACATTTGATATGGATAGTGAACTTGAAATTTATTTTTCAGGTCTTGGTAAAGTAAAATTTGAGTTTTCCGGAGAAAATAACGCTCTTGAAATAGGAAAACTTATTTCAGAAAAAGTACTTTAAAACTATATTTCATTAGTTTTGAAAAGAGGTAATATATTGGAACTTACAATAGAAATAATTAAAAATTTATGTGAGAATAAAAAACTTCGATGGACTAATCATATATTTATAAGGTTAACTCAAAGAAATATAAGTATGTCAGATGTGGAAAGTGCTCTTTTAAATGGTGAAATTATAGAAGAATACCCTTCTGATTATCCTTATCCAAGTTGTCTTGTGCTTGGTTTAACCATAGAAAATAAACATCTTCACGTTGTATGTGGTTCAAATGGTGAAGAACTTTGGCTTATAACAGCTTATTACCCAAGTACAGAACTTTGGTCTAACGATTTTAAAGTAAGAAAGGAGAAATAACAATGACTTGTTTTATGTGTAAAGGTACTTTGGAAGATAAACTTACAAATTTCATAGTCGACTTAGGAAATTGCATTATTATTGTTAAAGATGTACCTTCACAAGTATGCACACAATGTGGTGAAGTTTCCTACTCAAATGACGTTGCCAAAAGACTTGAAGAAATTATAAATATAACAAAAAATGCACTTACTGAAATTGCAGTTGTTCATTATAGTGATAAAGTTGCTTAAAAATAGAAAAAGCCCCTGTGCTACCAACACAAGGACTTTTAAAGGTATATATCCCATAGACTGTTGTGTCTACAATGACATAATAACCCCTCAGCAAGGTTATTATATCATTTTAAAAGACACTCTGCAATATGGGTGTTATTTTTATACCCTTTTTTCGAAAGAAAGGAATGATATAATGAGTAAAAATTCTAAATTAGATGCTATAAATTCAAAAAAAGTAGCAATATACATAAGAGTTTCAACATCTCATCAGGTGGACAAAGATAGTCTTCCAGTACAACGTATGGAACTTATAAATTATGCAAAATATGCTTTAAATATTGAAAATGTAGAAGTTTTTGAAGATGCCGGATATAGTGGTAAAAACACAATGCGTCCTGCTTTTCAGCGTATGATGACTAAAATCCGTAACGGTGAATTTTCTCATATACTTGTTTGGAAGATAGATAGAATAAGCCGAAACCTTCTTGATTTCGCTTCTATGTATTCAGAATTAAAAAAACTTGGAGTAATATTCATAAGTAAAAATGAGCAATTTGACACAGGCTCTGCTATGGGAGAAGCTATGTTAAAAATAATTCTTATATTTGCAGAACTTGAAAGGAATATGACGTCAGAACGTGTTACATCTGTTATGATTTCAAGAGCTGGCACAGGTCAATGGAATGGTGGTCGAGTGCCTTTTGGTTATTCTTGGGATAGTGAAAGTAAAGAGTTTTCTATAATAGAAAAGGAAGCTGATATTGTTCAGATAATATTTGAAATGTATTCTGAAGGAAATTCTTTATTAAATATAGCTAAATACCTAAATGAAAAACAAATTTTTACACGCAATAATAAACCTTGGAGTTCTACTACATTACATATAATATTAAATAATCCTTTTTATTGTGGCTCATATAGATATAATAGACATGATTATAAAGGTTCTAAAAAATATAAAGACGAAGAAGATTGGATTTTAATAGAAAATCATCATATACCTATTATTGATACTGAACTATTTAATATATGTCAAAACAAACTACATTCCAAGGCTTATGGTAAAGGTTTAAGAAATTATTCTCACGTTCATATATTTTCAAACCTTTTAATATGTGGTGAATGTGGTTCTAAATTTATAGCTGATGTAGATAAACCACGTTCTTCAGGTTGGCGACCTTCTATATATTCCTGCTCAAGACGTAGAAGGTTTAATGATTGTAAAAATAAATATATTTCAGATGCAACTCTTGGTCCATTTGTATTAAATTATATTTTTAATATATTTAAGGCTTACTCCTCTTTTGGTGAAAGTACATCTATTGAAGTATTTGAAAAGAAACTTTTAAGAGGTCCTTATTTAGAAGATGTAGAAGCTATTGAACCTGCTGGTCTTATAGAAATGTATAACAGTTTTAAAGGTTATCATAATGAAGATATATTTGCCCCTTCTATAATTACAGAAAATATAAATGTTGAAAAAGATATTCTTTTAAATGAAAAAAGAAGACAAGAACGTGCTTTAAGTAGATTAAAATCATTATTTTTATATGATGATGCTACTCTTTCAGAAACAGAATTTTTAAAAGAACAAAAAATAATTACAGACAACATAAATAAAATTGAAGAAGATTTAAAACATTTTGAAAATCAAGATATTAGCTTTGAATTAAACGATGAAGAATTTATTAAAAAAGCCTCTTATTTCATACTTTCAAATGAATTACAAAACCAAAGAACTGTAAATTATAAGAAACTTTTGAAAAATCTTGACCATAAAATCCTTCAACAATTTATCCACAGTCTTGTACAAAACTTTTGCATAAAAGACGGAAAAGTAACCGAAATTTGCTTTAAAAATGGTATAACACAGCATTTTTTGTATAAAGATAAATAAACAATAAAACCCTTGAAAGCCTTAATTTCAAGGGTTTTTTAAGTATTTTATTTATCTTTTTTTGCCCCGACCTGTATAAACATAGCGTCACCAAAACTAAAGAACCTATATTTTTCTTTAACAGCTATTTCATAAGCCTTAAATACATTTTCTTTTCCTGCAAGAGCAGAAACAAGCATAATAAGTGTTGACTCTGGAAGGTGGAAATTTGTTATAAGACAATCAATAGCTTTAAATTTATATCCTGGATATATAAATATTTTTGTCCAACCACTACCTTCATGAACAACACCATTTTCATCAGTAACAGACTCAAGTGTTCTTGTACTTGTAGTTCCAACAGCTATAACTCTGCCACCATTTTTCTTTGTTTCATTTATTATATCTGCTTGAGATTTTTCAACAACATAGTATTCAGAATGCATTTCATGATTTGTAACATCATCAACTTTTACAGGACGAAATGTTCCAAGACCTACATGAAGTGTAACATGAGCAATTTTTACACCCATATTTTGTATTTTTTCAATAAGTTCTGGTGTAAAATGAAGCCCAGCAGTAGGTGCAGCAGCAGAACCATCGTGTTCAGCATATACTGTTTGATAACGATTTCTATCTTCAAGTTTATGTGTAATATATGGAGGAAGAGGCATTTCACCAAGCTCCTCAATTATATTTTCAAAAACTCCATCATAATGGAATTTTATAATTCTGTTTCCGCCTTCTATTGTTTCAAGTATTTCGGCAACAAGTTTTCCTCCACCAAATGATATTTTATCTCCCGGACGAGCTTTTTTACCTGGTTTAACAAGCACTTCCCAAGTATTAATATCTTTTCTTACAAGAAGAAGTATTTCGACTTTTGCACCTGTTCCTACTCTTTCACCTATAAGACGAGCAGGAAGTACTTTTGTATCATTAATTACAATACAATCTCCTTCTTTGAGATAATTTGTTATATCTTTAAATATTTTATGTTCAATTTCACCAGTTTCTCTATCAAGCACAAGAAGTCTTGATGATGACCTATCTTTTAAAGGCTCTTGTGCAATAAGTTCTTCTGGTAAATCATAATAAAAATCACTTGTTTTCATTTTATCTCCAATCTTTCTTATTTAACTTCTATTCCTGTGTAATAATGTTTAAGTATTTGGTCATATGTATAACCCATCTGAGCCATACCATTTGCACCTTTTTGGCTCATACCGGCACCATGTCCCCAACCATAACCTTCAAATACAAATACTCCACTTCCATCTGCTGTACTTACAGGAGATGAATTTATAATCATAGTACTTCCTACTCCTGAAAGTGATGAAGCAGAATACATATTATTTCCTGTTGGTGTATATCCACTATTTGATGTATAGTATGTTTTATTTATACCACCACTATTTGCAACAGTTAAAGTTTCATTTCCTGTTTTAACATTTCCTTGTGATGATATTACATATGTATTATTAATACTTGAAATATTAGAAACATTATCTCTACCTAATACAGTAAATTTATCTGTTTGAGTTGTTACATTATTATCTATTGGTGGAACATAATTACCTGTACTACCGGAAGGACGAGTTCCTTTACCATTTATTGTAAACACACGACTTTCAAGGCTTCCACCATTAGATGAAAAATATGAACGTATTGCTTCTTTTGAAACTGTAACAGTTCCTGCTGTACCTACAATTTGTATTTCAACTATATGTCCTGTTTCTGATATATTACTTAAAACAATGTCAGTAACATTTCCAACATAATCACCATTTGCCGCAACAATAGCCTCTATTTGTGCTGCTGTATATGTTCTCGACCAAGTATTCATGTCTATTTCATTTAATTCTGGTACACCTCTTAAATAAGGCAAATAATTAACCCAAACGTTTTCTGAATTATCAGTATGTCCACCGCTACTTGCGTGGAAAACAGCATTTATAGGACTTCCTGCATAATATGCCATAACACCTTTTGTTGCATCAACAGCACTATTTGTTGTTGCTGTTTCTCCTCCATAACCTTTATACGCCTGACAATGAACATTGTCACAAAGTTCATAGCCTGATGAGCTATGTGCAGACATTCTTGTCATTGTATAACTTCTTGCAGCAACTGCTTGTGCCTTAAGTGCTTCAAAACCATAACTTGCAGGCATTTCAGAGGCCACAACACTATAAAGATATTCTTCAAGGTCTACAACATTTACAGCTGTAATATTACTTCCACTATAACGACCAAACTCTATTACTCCTCTATAACTTCTATCACCAAGTAATGTGTAATCTCTACTATCTGATTTAATCTGTGGATAAATATTATCAAATACAATTATTGTTGAATTACCATCTTTTAAAACCATTTTATCATTATCTGCATTTGAAACAATTCCACCTATAATTTGAGCAACTTGAAAAGCACTATTATAATCAGAATATCTACCTATATAAATAGACCAATTATTTTCACCTACATATGCAGGTACTGCGTTATATCCTTTTGTTATATAATCTACACAACTGCTTAATGCTTCATCATAATATCTTATACCACTTTTAGCAATTACAAAATATTCATTTGTAACATTTACAGAAAAACCACCGCTTGTGCTTGTAATTCCTGTTTCCATATCTTCATTTATACCTATGGATATTTTATTTTCCGTTATAGGTACAGAATAAACATTTTTATATTTATATTCAAGACCAATTCTCACAGTTTCGGGAATATTATAAGCAAAAATATTTACAGGATTTATAATTGCAAGTGAAGTAATTAAGGCTGTTAAACCTTTAAATAATTTTTTCAAAAATACCACCCCTTATTAATTTATTAAACAAAAAAGACAGAAATTAATCCGTCTTTTTATTATACCATAAATATAAGTAAAATTATTATCTAAAATTAACTGTTCCGTTTTCGTCGTCCATAGAGTCTATTATAGCAAGTGATTCAAGACGAATACCTTTTTCACGTATAATATCCCCTCCACGTTGGAAACCTTTTTCTATAACAATACCAATTCCCTCAATAGTAGCACCAGAGCTTTTTACAAGGTCAATAAGTCCTTCAAGAGCACAACCATTTGCAAGAAAATCATCAATAATAAGTATTCTATCATCTTTATTTAAAAATTTCTTTGAAACAATTACATCATAAACTCTATTATGTGTAAAAGACTGAATTTTTGTACTATATACATCTCCATCAATATTTATACTCTGTGTTTTTTTAGCAAAAACAACAGGTACTTTATCAAAAGACTGTGCAACTATACAGGCAATACCTATACCAGATGCTTCAATAGTTAAAATTTTATTTATGTTACAATCGGCAAATCTTCTTTTAAATTCTTTTCCTATTTCTTCAAAAAGTTCAATATCCATTTTATGATTAAGGAAATTATCAACTTTTAAAACATTTCCTTTTTTAATAACACCGTCTTTTAAAATTCTTTCTTTTAATAATTGCATAATTGTACCCCTTTTATACGTTTAAATTTCGTTAGTATATTTAATTAAAAGATATTATACTATAATATGTATTTTTATTTCAACATATAGTATAAATTTTTATTATTTTACAATGAAATTAAATTATAGAAAAGAAATAAACTGATATACAAAGTATATCAGTTTGAGTGTGTCGAAAAAGTCGACACACTCTCGTCAAAATCAGGATTTTGACGAAATAGACAGAAGAATAAACAGACGTGTTCCATCAGCACAAAGTGCCTTGAAACCCGCTGTTTTCCTTGACGGAAGTTAATTCCGTCTGCGGATTAAAAAAGGGAAACTCTTCGTTTCCCTTTATCCTTCAGCGGTATCAAAAATTTAAAAAATAGGTTTTTTGACAGTCTGAAACTGATATACAAAGTATATCAGTTTATATTTTAATATTTTTATGAAATAGAACCAGCTTTTGTTACATCATAGTTTTTTTGACTTCTTTTATCTTTCCAAGCAAAAAATCCTGCAAGTAATGTACCTGAAATAGAATGCCATACACAAGATACAGCACATATTACAGCAGCTTGAGGAGCACTTGCAAACTGTGCAGTTGTTGTTGCAAGATTTGTTGCAAGACCTGCATTTTGCATACCTACTTCAATAGCAATAGTTTTTCTTTTTGAATAGTTCATACCTGTAATAAAACCTGCACTATATCCTAATAAATAACCAAAACCATTATGTAAAACAACAACAATAAATATAACAAGACCTGATTTAAAGAAATTCGCACCTTGTGATGCAATAACGCCTCCAACTACGCAGGCAAGACCTAATACTGCAACACCTGGCATAACCTTTTGTATATCTTCAAATACTTCATTTTTACCCCATAAGTAATTTAATGCAAAACCAAGTCCAACAGGAATGATTACTGTTTCAATAATAGAAACAAACATAGGTATTGCACTTATCTGAATTTCTGTACCACTTGCAAGTAATGATACAAGAAGCGGTGTCATAACAGGTGAAAGAAGTGTTGAAACTGTTGTCATTCCAACAGAAAATGCAACATCTCCTCCGCAGAGGTATGACATAATATTTGATGAAACACCACCAGGACAACAACCAACAAGTATAAGCCCTAAACCTATTGCATTAGGTAAATTAAATACTTTTGTTAAAAAAAGTGCTAAAAGTGGCATAATAAAATACTGTGCAATAGCACCAATTACAATATCAAAAGGTCTTTGTGCAAGAATATAAAAATCCTCTTTTGTAAGAGTTAAACCCATACTAAACATAATAATTCCTATAATAATTGACTGACATGTAAATTTATTGGCAAAAGGGTCAACAAATAATGCTATATTTACCCAACTCATAATATGTGGAAAAATAAATGTAATTGCAGCAATAACAATTACCACCATAGATGTATAACCTGATAAAAATTTACTTACTTTTTGTAATGTATCCATTTTTCCCCTCTTTCCAGATTGTATACAATGTTTAAACAATGTATATATCTTTGTTTTTGTAGAGTATTATAACATTTTTATGCACAATATAAAAATAAGTATTTTTTATACCCATAATAAAAAATATACTGTAAATTACGAATAAATATATAAAAATACTGTTAAATCAAGTAATTTTTATAATAGAAATAAAATTAAAAATATATTTATGTATTGAATATTATACAATAAAAAAGCAGCCCTTAAAGGACTGCAATATTTTTATTTTATTAAATCACCAAATAAGTTGATGTTATATACACCTTTATTAAGAAGTTCTTTAAAATTTTCAATAACACTTTCTTTGTCTTCTTTGTATGTAACACCAAACCATTTGTCATTTGTTTTTAAAACTTTAACAGATAAACTGTTATTTTTAAGAAGTTCTCCTATATATATAGGTAAAAGGTATTCACAACCAAGAGGGTCTTTTTTTACATCATTTTCAAAAAATTCAACAAAACCTTTATCTAATAATTGTATAAATTCTGGTGTTAACCCCCACATATTCATTGATACATAAGAATTTTCATCTATTTCAGTATTATTTGCAAAAACTCCATTTTCTGTTTTCATAACATTTTTAGTTTCAACAATATCTGAAAGGTAATCATTTTCATCAACATTACAAATACCTCTTGTTACACCGCCATTTTCACTTAATGTATTTTTAAGTACAAACCCAGCCATACAGAATTTGTTGTTTTCAGCTTCAGTAACAAGATATTTATAAACTTTTTTAAATGCCTCTTTACCATAATAATCATCTGCATTTATAACAGCAAAAGGCTCATTTACAACTTTTTCACAGGCAAGAACAGCCTGTCCAGTACCCCAAGGTTTTTTTCTGTCAAAAGGTACAGAAAATCCTTTAGGAATATTATTAATATCCTGATAAACATAACATATTTCAACATTAAGTTTATTACAAATCTTCTCTATTCTATCCCCTATAACTTCTCTAAAATCTTTTTCAATATCTTTTCTTATAATAAATACAATTTTATTAAAACCTGCCTCGATAGCATCGTGTATAGAAAAATCTATTATAAGTTCTCCATTTTGACCAACAGGTTCAAGCTGCTTTACTCCGCCCCCAAATCTTGAACCTATACCGGCAGCCATAATTACCAATGATACTTTCATAAAATCCCCTTTCTAAAAATACTCCCTCTTTTTGTAACCTAAATATAAATTTATTATAACTCAATTATTACAAATAATCCACATATTATAACATTTATTAATAAAATTTTAAATAATTATAGATTCTAATTTCAAAAATATTAATTTTATACTTAACAAAACAAAAAGCCTTTACATATTACATGCAAAGGCTTTTTATTATTTATTAAGCATAAGAATTACTGCTTGATATTATTACATTACCATTTTCATAACCAACATAAAAATTTATTGCTTTTCCTAAATCTCTAAGTTTAAAATAATTACTTCCATTAATTTTATATACCTGTAAATCGAGTTTTTGACCATTTACATATATACTATTATTACTTGCTGCTGCAACTGCATTATTTTCGCTTACTCCTGTAAGTTCTGTTCCTGTCATTGTATAAGGTTTATTTGTTGTTACAGTTACACTATTTGTTGATGCATTATAACCTACTTCAAATTGTTTTGCTGTTCCATTAAGAAGTGCAGCAACATCTCTTAAATTAAAATAATTACTTCCTTCAATTTTATATATAGCTGGTGATTTAAGTGTACCATCTACATAAAGTTTATCATTTGTTTTAGAAGCTGTATATTGTGTGCCTGTACTTATTGTATAAGCCTTTGAAGCACCATTACTGAATTTAACTTCTATTGTATGATTTCCGGCTGATAATGTTGAAGTATCAAGAACAAAGCTATATGGATAATCTGTTGACATAGTAATCCATTTCCCGTCTATATACCAGCTTGCTGTTGGTTTTACATCAGAATATGTATAAGCAGCCAAAGTTATTTTACCTTCCCATTTTCCTGTATAAGAAGAAAGTTTTGTATAATAAGAGCCTTTATTTTTACAACTACTAACAAGAGTAGGATTTGAACTTATTGCTTTTTGATAAGCAGATGTTACAGTAGCATTATCATAGAATGTATAGTCTGTTTTCTCCCAATTATTGCCATAATCAGATGATACTATTGCTTTAATCTGAGGATAAACCATAGATAAATATGAATATGCTCTTGCCATACGGTCAGCAGCCCAATCAGAATTATCTGTTCCATTATAACTATTTGCAGAACCACCTTCTGTAATTATAACAGGTTTTTTATGTAAATTTGATAAATTTACTGTTTGTTGCACATTAAGTAATGGGTCACCATATGCACCAACACCTAAAAATGCATCTTGACCTGTAAGGCTATGATGATAACGATTATAATATAATGAACAGCCTATCCAATCAACATAATCATCTCCCGGATAAAAACTATCCATATCAACAAGGTACCCACTACTATAATTAGGTGAATAAACACAAGCAACTCTTGGTGAATATGTTCTTGCAAGTGTAGCAATATGTCTATATGCAGCAATATAATTTTCAGGTGTTACCGGTGTTGACCAAACGTTAACCTCTCCTGCTATTCTTAAAAATACAGGACAAGACAATGTATTAAGATAATTTAATGTTTCAATAATTTTTGCATCATATGAACCATTTATTACAGATGTACAATCAGCACCTTCATTATCAAAGTTAATATATACAAGGAAACCGTGATTTCCATCTTTAAGCATATCACCGAATAAGTATGACCAATACTCTAAACTATAAGCATCACTTAAACTGTAATAAAAAGAAATCATAGACTCATTTTTAATATAATCTCCATTTATAAGACCATAATTTCCATTTGCTAAAGTACCACCTTGAGCTGTACGACCATAATATACACCACCATTAGGCTCATTTTTTGCATTATAAAATACATAGTCATTTCCTGGTGTTTCTGTTACAGCATAAATTTCTGTTTTTCCAGATAAATCTTTATATGCTGTTGAAACTGTCGTTGTACTTTCATCAGCAATAGCCGAAACAGACATGCTTAATGTCATTATAAACATAAGCAATACAGAAACTACTTTTTTAAATTGTAAATTCATAAATATACCCCCTTTATGGTTATATTATACATTTTAACAAACAAATTTACAATAATTATATATATTTTTATAATAAAATTATAATATTATAATTAAAAATATTATTTTTATAACAAAAAACAAAACCGTTAAAGACCTTTATTTGAAAGGTTTTAACGGCTTTATTTATAAAAATTTTATTCGAACTCTATTGTTGCAGGTGGTTTTCCTGTACAGTCGTACATTACACGGTTAACACCTTTAACTTCATTAACAATTCTGTTTGTAACTTTCGCAAGAACTTCCCAAGGAAGCTGAGCAGCATCAGCTGTCATAAAGTCTGATGTATTTACAGCACGAAGTGCAATAGCATAATCATATGTTCTAAAGTCACCCATAACACCTACTGAACGCATATTTGTTAAAGCTGCAAAATACTGTCCAAGACCTTTGTCGATACCTGCTTTTGCAATTTCTTCACGATAAATATAATCTGCTTCCTGAACGATTTTAATTTTTTCTTCTGTTACTTCACCAATAATTCTTATACCAAGTCCAGGACCTGGGAATGGTTGACGGAATACAAGATATTCTGGTATACCAAGCTCAAGACCAACTTTTCTAACTTCATCTTTGAAAAGCATTCTTAAAGGCTCAACAATTTCTTTGAAATCAACAACGTCTGGAAGACCACCAACATTATGATGTGATTTAATAACAGCTGATTTACCAAGACCAGACTCTATAACGTCAGGATATATTGTACCCTGTACAAGGAAGTCAACAGCACCAATTTTTTTAGCTTCTTCCTCAAATACTCTTATAAATTCTTCACCTATAATTTTTCTCTTTGTTTCTGGGTCTTCAACACCTTTTAATTTTTCAAGGTATCTTTTCTGTGCATTTACTCTTACAAAGTTAAGTTCATAATGACCATCAGGACCAAAAACAGCTTCAACTTCATCACCTTCATTTTTACGAAGAAGACCATGGTCAACAAAAACACAAGTAAGCTGTTTACCAATAGCTTTTGAAAGAAGAACAGCAGCAACAGATGAGTCTACACCGCCAGAAAGAGCACAAAGTACTTTTCCGTCACCGATTTTTTCTTTAAGTTCTTTTATTGTTGTTTCAACAAAAGAAGCCATTTGCCAGTCACCTTTACATTCACAAACTTTATAAACAAAGTTACTAAGCATTTTCATACCTTCAGCAGTATGCATAACTTCTGGGTGGAACTGTGTAGCATAAAGTTTCTTTTCTGGGTAAGCCATAGCAGCAACAGGACAAACTGGAGTATGTGCTGTAATACTGAAACCTTCTGGTACTTCTGAAATATAATCTGTATGACTCATCCAGCATACAGTTTTGTCTGATACACCGTCAAATATAACATCTTTTGTATCAACTTCAACTTCTGTATGACCATATTCACTTACAGGAGCAGTTTCAACTTTTCCTCCAAGTGTATATGACATAAGCTGTGAACCATAGCAAATACCAAGAATAGGAATACCCATTTCAAATATTTCCTTAGCAATATGAGGTGACTTCTCGTCATAAACGCTGTTTGGTCCACCTGTAAAAATAATTCCTTTAGGATTTAAAGCTTTGATTTCATCAAGTGGCATTGTATAAGGCTTAACTTCGCAATATACATTACATTCTCTTACACGTCTTGCAATAAGCTGATTATACTGTCCGCCGAAATCAAGAACAATAACTAATTCGTGCTTCATTAACTTAACCTCCGTTAAAAATACAATACTATTTTTAAAGCGACTATTTATATCCTATCATATAAAAGGATATTTTACAATAAAATTAAAAATACCGCAATATAATATTTTTAAAACTTTTTTATTATCAAAAAAGCCCCATATATTTGTATTATACCACTTACAAAATATATGAGGCAATATTATTATATATTTTTTAAATTGTTTTTAATTACATCATACCCATTCCTGGAGCCTGTGGCATCATATCGTTACCTTTTGAAGGAAGTTCAGCAACAACAGCTTCTGTTGTAAGGAATGTTGATGCAACAGATGTAGCATTCTGTAAAGCACTTCTTGTTACTCTTGTAGGGTCGATAATTCCTGCTTCAACCATATCAACATATTCTTCTGTAAGAGCGTTGAAACCTGTTCCCATAGGAAGTTCTTTAACTTTATTTACAATTACAGAGCCTTCAAGACCTGCATTTATAGCAATCTGACGCATTGGAGCTTCAAGAGCTTTAAGAACGATTTCACCACCTGTTTTTTCATCGCCAACAAGTGTATCAACAACTTTTCTTACTTCAGCAACAGCGTGGATATAAGCTGTACCACCACCAGCAAGTATACCTTCTTCAACAGCTGCTCTTGTAGCTGCAAGAGCGTCTTCCATACGAAGTTTCTTTTCTTTCATTTCTGTTTCTGTTGCAGCACCAACTTTAATTACAGCAACACCACCTGCAAGTTTTGCAAGTCTTTCCTGAAGTTTTTCTTTTTCAAAATCTGATGTTGTTTCTTCAAGAGATGCTCTAATCTGTGCAATTCTTGCCTGAATATCAGCTTTATTTCCTGCACCATCAGCAATGATTGTGTTTTCTTTTTCAACTCTAACTGTTTTTGCTGTACCAAGCATATCTAATGTAGCTTCTTTAAGGTCAAGACCAAGTTCTTCAGAAATGACCTGACCACCTGTAAGAGCAGCAATATCAGCAAGCTGAGCTTTTCTTCTATCACCATATCCAGGAGCTTTAACAGCTACACAAGTAAATGTTCCTCTTAATTTGTTTACAACGAGTGTTGCAAGAGCTTCACTTTCAACATCTTCAGCAATAATAAGAAGTTTTCTACCTGTCTGCATAATCTGTTCAAGTAAAGGAATAATATCCTGAATATTTGTTATTTTTCTATCTGTAATAAGTATATATGGGTCATCAAGTACAGCAACCATTTTTTCCATATCTGTTGCCATATAAGCTGAAAGATAACCTTTATCGAACTGCATACCTTCAACAAGTTCAAGTTCTGTGTTCATTGTTTTTGATTCTTCAACAGTGATAACACCGTCATTTGTTACTTTTTCCATAGCGTCTGCAATCATAAGACCAACTTCGTCATCAGCAGCAGAAACAGCAGCAACTCTTGCAATATGATTTTTTGTAGAAACTACCTGACTCATTTTTTTGATTTCTTCAACAGCAGCAGTTGTAGCTTTATGCATACCTTTTCTTAATATAATAGCATTTGCACCAGCAGCAATATTTTTAAGACCTTCTTGTATCATAGCCTGTGCAAGAACAGTAGCAGTTGTTGTACCGTCACCAGCAACATCATTTGTCTGTGTTGCAACTTCTTTAACAAGCTGTGCTCCCATATTTTCGTATGGGTCTTCAAGTTCAATATCTCTTGCTATTGAAACACCGTCATTTGTGATAAGTGGTGAACCAAATTTTCTATCAAGAACAACGTTTCTTCCTTTTGGTCCAAGTGTTACTTTTACTGTATCTGCAAGTTTATTTACTCCGGCTTCCATAGCTTTTCTTGCGTCTGTGCCGTATTTAATTTCTTTAGCCATAATTAATTGCCTCCTATATTTTATCTATTTTATATTTTTATCTTTTTAACTATATTTTTAAAAGAATTAGTCTTCAATAATAGCAAGAATATCATTCTGTTTTACAACAATATATTCTTCACCTTCGAATTTAACTTCTGTTCCTGCATATTTTGTATATATAACTTTGTCGCCTTCTTTTACAGTCATTTTAACTTCATAACCGTTTACTTCTCCACCCGGACCAACAGCAATTACTTCTGCCATTTGTGGTTTTTCTTTTGACTGTGTTGTAAGAATAAGACCACCTTTTGTTTTTTCTTCTGCTTCAATCTGTTTAATAATAACTTTATCTCCTAATGGTACTAATTTCATATATAAAAGCCTCCTCTTAATACTCAATTTTGTTTATTAGCACTCACTTAGTATGAGTGCTAACCGTTAATATTATATTAGTCATTGTTGTGATTTTATGCAAACACCATTTTTAAAATATATACGTTAAATTCGGTTTATATACACCAAAAATATATATTTTTTAAATTTTTCTTTTATTTAATCATTTTTTCTTTGTTTTTCTTTAATTCTTATTTTCCAAACTATTATTTTCTTGACAAAAACAATTTAATTATATACCCTTTTAGTGTTACAGTATGTATTTTATGTGTGAAAGGTGGTATATATGCTTAAAACTGATACAAAACTTATTATTTTTGATATGGACGGTCTTATGGTAGATACAGAAAGACTTGTAATAGAGGCTTGGAAAATGGCATTTGAAAAAAGAAATATACCTGTTGATATGGATTTCTTTTTAAGCCTTATGGGTACAACTCATTTTAATATTCGTGATAAATTTAATGCAAAATACAGCAATTATTTTGATTATGAAACTGAATTTCACCCTGAATTTATAGAAAAAAAATTCGAATTATTATTTAATACAGAACCTTCTGCATTAAGAAAAAAAGGTCTTTTGGAGCTTATAAAATATGCAAAAGAAAATAATATTAAAATCATTGTTGCAAGTTCAACATTTAGAAAAGATGTATTAAGAATATTAGAATATGCAGAAGTCTTAGAATATTTTGATTTTACTGTTTGTGGAGATGAAGTTAAAAGCGGTAAGCCTGACCCTGAAGTATTTAATAAAGCAATTGAAAAATCAGGTATAAAAAAAGAAAATGCAATTATAATTGAAGACTCACAAAATGGTCTTTTAGCCGGTCATAATGCAGGTATAAAAACTATATTTATAAAAGACCTTGTTACACCTATACCTGAAGTGCTTGAAACTGTATGGAAACAAGCAGATAGTCTTTTAGATGTTATTGATATGATTTAATAATATTTTAAAATAAAAAATTCCCTATCCTAAGGATAGGGATTATTTTTTTAACAGAATACAAAACCAATTATAAGATATGCAACTACTGCTAAAGCTCCACAAACAAGTGAATATGGAAGCTGTGTTTTAACATGGTCAATATGGTCTGCTGCCGCACCTGTTGATGAAAGAACAGTTGTATCTGAAAGTGGTGAACAATGGTCACCAAATACACCGCCTCCGGCTACTGCTGCAAATGATGCTATTACAAGTGGTGTAATTGTATCATTTGTAAAGCTAAATGCAAGAGGAAGGGCAATAGGCATACATATAGCGAATGTACCCCAAGATGAACCTGTTGCAAAAGCCATTATTGCTGCTATTACAAATATAATTGCTGGAAGAAGTGCTGGTGATATAAATGACTCACTTAATGAAACGATATAGTTTGCTGTTCCCATTTGTGTACTTAATGAGTTTACAGAATATGCAAGTGCAAGAAGCATTACAGCAGGAATTGCACCTTTAACACCGTTTGTTGTTGTATCCATAATTTCTTTAAATGGAATACCTTGTATAAGCATACTTATATTCATAAATATAATTACAAAAAGGAATGCTTCCATTGTTTTTGCTGAATTAAATTTAATATATGTAGTTATTGCTATTGTAATAATCATAAGCACAGGAAGTATGAAATTTAAAAATACACGTGGTTTAATACCTTCATATGCTTTCATTTCTGTAAGTTCTTTTCCAATAAGAGGAACTGCACCGTCACGAAGAACTTTACCTTCATTCATAGCTCTATCTTCCGCTTTTTTCATAGGGCCGAAATCTTTTACAATACCTGATGCTATAAGACCAACAAGTATTACAGCGAATATAGGATAAAAATTATAAGGAATAGCTTTTATAAAAAGAGCAGATGCATCTTCTGTTGTAGCTATACAACCAACACCAACAGCAAGACTTGCAAGATATGCTGCCCAACCTGTAATAGGTACAAGTACACTTACAGGTGCAGATGTTGAGTCTGCAATATAAGAAAGTTTTTCTCTTGAAATTTTTGCTTTATCTGAAATACTTCTCATTGTTGAACCTACAAAAAGAGGACTGAATGAGTCGCTGAAATATACAAACATACCAAGTACCCAAGATACAAGCTGTACACCTTTTCTACTTAATTTTTTATCATGTACAAACTGTGAAAATCCTTGTATTGCTCCTGTTTTTTGAAAATATGCAACTATGATACCTATAAATGTGTTTAAGAGCATTACCCAAGAAAAACTTGTTGTTCCAAGACTTTCTTTTAAAAGTGTAGGAAATCCCAAAAGCCCTTGTCCTGCTAAAAGTGTTCCGGAAATACAAGCAACTACAAGTGAAACTATTGTATTTCTTGTTACGAAAGAAAGCACAATAGCTAAAAGTGAAGGAATTATTGAAATTATCCCCATATTTACTACTTCTTCCATTTTCATCTACCTTTCTTTTTTAAAATAATTAGAATATATAAAAAGGTGGAAATCAAAATATATTAATTTCCACCTATAAAACCATATTATAATTTAATAAAATTATTTGATTTTGTTACTGTTGCAGGTGGTGCAGGGTCAAGGTTTCTATCTGCAATACCTAAAATATCTTCTGGTTTTATCCATGGTCTATTTTGTATTGCACTTGTTTCCTCGTGTGTAAGATAACCTTTATATGCTGTAAGGCTTCTTCTAAGGTATCCGTCCATTACACAAGCCTCTGCTACTCCATTATTAAGTATTTTTTGGAAATGAGGAAGTACAGAACCTGCATAAGCTATTGATGTTGAATGTGCTATTGCCCCCGGAATATTACTTACACAGTAGTGTACAATACCCTCTTCAATATATCTTGGGTCTTCGTGTGTTGTTTCGTGGAATGACTCTATTGCTCCATTTTCGTCATTACTTATATCAACAATTACAGAACCTTTTTCCATAAGTTTAAGCATTTCTCTATCTATAAGATACTCATTTGTACCTTTAGGCCATTTTACACAGTTTAAAACCATATCTGTTTGTGGAAGAATTTTTTTGATATTTTCTTTTGTACAGAAAGCTGTGTTTATTTTTTCATTATACATTCTCTGAACATCTCTAAGTGTTCCTATATTAATATCCATAACTGTTACCCAAGCTCCGAGAGAATGAAGAACTTCAAGTGCAGCACGACCAACAACACCTGCACCAAGTATAAGCACATTCATTCCAGGTGCTCCACCAAGACCGCTTACAAATTTACCTTTACCACCGTTTATTGTAAGCATTGATTCAAGTCCAAAAAGAGCTCCTTGTTTTCCGGCAGCTTCACAGTTTGGTGAACCATATCTATGAGAGTCCTCTGCTGTAAAAGCTATAACTTTTTTGTCTAATATAGCTTGTACTTCTTCTCTATGAGCGGCAGGGTGTATACAAGTAAATATAATTTGACCTTCACGAAGCATATCAAATTCAGAAGGTTCAAGCTCTTTTACTTTTGTTAAAAAATCACATTTTTCATACATTTCTTCTGCTGTTTCAATAATAGTAGCACCAGCTTTTATATAGCTTTCATCAGAAAAACCGGCTCTTTCCCCTGCTCCTTTCTGAACAAGCACAGTATGTCCCCAACTTTTAATAGAAGCTATTTCAACAGGTGTAGCTATTGTTCTGTATTCACCTTTTTTAATGTCTTTCAATAACCCAAAAACCATTTTTAAAATCTCCTTCTCTTTATAAAATTATAAAATAAAAACACCTATAAGCAAAAGTGCCTAAGGTGTTACAGATACCACTTAAAAAACTACTTTCGCCCAATTCGAACAAGCACCCTCATTTTGGCTCGGACAAAACCAAATAAGGAGTACTGTATTTATTCAACACAGTCCCAAGTAAAAATATACTTTCGGCGAATTTCCCTTTCGTTAAAAAACTACTATTGATTTTCGCGGCCTCTTAATCGAACAAGATATATGATATTACTATAATTACATTTTGTCAACATAAAATTTTATTTTTATGCATTATTATTGTAATTTTATGTATTTTTATGTATAAATTTATATAATTGCATTTTATAATATACAATCAATAATATATATTGAAAAAAATATTTTTCTTTGTTATACTTTCAAAGTAAACATTCGCAGAGTAGGATATTATTTGTCAAAACCATTTTGGACGGGGAGTTGCCAAAAGGATTTAAGTTTTTTTACTGCTTATAGTATCCGCATCCCGCTGCTACACATAGAATGATTTTACTACCTTCTGTGTATAGCAAAAAGGAGTATAATACAAAGGAGGTAATAAAATGAATGTTTTAATTGAAAAAATGAAGGAGTCCGCTTCAGAATTAAAGGACACAAGAAAACTTACTACTGTTGCTATGCTTATAGCTTTAGCTGTTATTTTAGGCTTTTTTGCCACAGTACAGCTTGGTGACTTTTTGAAAATAGGTTTTTCATTTGTACCAAATGAGCTTACAGCTATGTTTTTTGGTCCTGCTGTTGGTGGAATTATGGCAGGTGTAAGTGACATACTTAAATTTATTGTAAAGCCAACAGGGCAGTTTTTCCCTGGATTTACTATAAGTGCAATTTTAGGTGGTATGATTTATGGTTTTGTTTTCTACAAACAAACTATGAGCCTTAAAAGAATAGTATTTGCAAAACTTATAGTAGCAATATTTGTAAACACACTTTTAAATACTTACTGGCTTTCAATACTTTTAGGAAAAGGCTTTTTTGTACTTATTTCAGCACGAGTTATAAAAGAGCTTATAATGTTCCCTATTGAAGTGTTTGTATTTTATATAGTTTCAAAATCTATTGAAAAAATAGTACATAATTTTCATTTTAAAAAAGTATAAAAATTTAAGCCTTCTGTTACAGAAGGCTTTTTTATTTTTTTATATTTTTATCATTTATATTTATTAAAATATTTTTCTATATTTTCTTTTGTAGCATTTACGCTACCTTGTATCATTAAATCCTTTCCCCCACCTTTTCCGGAAAGTTCTTTATTCATATTTTTAGCAAAGTCTTTCATATTTTCGTATTTGCTATAAACAACATATTTATAACCTTTTTGGTCATTTCCACCAAATACACAACACATATCAGATTTTTCAAAAAGTATTGTACAATATCTTCTTAAAAGGTCAGAATTTTCAATTTCTAAAAATTCAATTATAAATTTCTCATTATTATATTTTTCTGATTTCAATTTAAAAATTTCCATATTAAGTCTGAAATTTTCGTTTTTTTCATATTCAAGTTTTTTAAGAGTAGTTTCAGTATATTCTGTTATATTTTCAGGCTTTGCAGAAAGAATTGATGATATTTTATATACATCTTTATTTTTATTTCTATAATCAATCAATGCTCTTTTGCCACAGAGCATAGATATTCTTGTTCCGCCTTTATATTTTTGAAAATCTAAAATTTTTATTATACCTATTTCCCCTGTTCTTTTAGTATGAACACCACAACAAGCACAAGTATCATAGCCTTCTATATTAACAATTCGTATATTGCCTTCAATTTTCTTTTTACTTCTATATTCAATATTAGAAACAGTTTTTTCATCATATATTGAAGTTTTAACCTCTATATTTTCATAAATAGCCTCATTAGAAATATATTCTATTTTATCAATATCACTTTCATTAAGATTTCCGTCAATATCTATAACAACAGCATCTTTTCCCATATGAAAACCTACGTTATTATATCCATAAAGTTTATGTATAACACCGGAAACAATATGCTCTCCTGTATGTTCTTGCATAATAGGAAAACGTCTTTCCCAATTTATACGACATTTTACAGAAGTACCTATTTCAATACTATTTTTTGAATAATGAAGTACTTTTTCATCTTTTTCGTGAGTGTCAAATACTTCAATATCACCAATAAAACCTGTATCTCCTGCTTGTCCACCGCCTTCAGGATAAAAAGCTGTTTTATCAAGTTCTATAATAAAATAATTATCTTTTTTTGTACAATTTGTAACAATAGCTTCAAATTCTTTTATATATCCGTCTTTATAATATAATTTTTCTGTCATTTTATTAAAACTCTCCTAAAGATTTTAAAAGTTCACTTACAAGTTTTTCAGAAACAGCATCATAACACATTTCATATTCACCAACCCCAAAGGCATAAGAAACATTTTCAGATTTTGTTGTATTATCACAAATCCATTCTTTACAAGAACTATGAACTTGTGATATGCCTGTAAATTCCATAATTTCTTTTGCATTATTTGAGTTTATGCCACTACCTGCAAGTATTTCTATATCATCACCATATTTTTGTTGTAATTCTTTTATAAGAAATCTTCCGTCATATGCTTTTTCTTTAAGTCCACTTGTAAGAATTCTATCAACACCCATATCAATAAGTTTTTCTATTGTTTCATAAGGATTTTGTACACAGTCAAATGCTCTATGAAAAACAGCCTCTCCATTATACTGATGAATTAAATCAATAAGTTTTTCATTTTTATAAATATCAAGTGTAAAATCAGAATTAAGACAACCAAAAACTATACCGTCACTACCATTTTTTAAAAGCTCTTTACAATCTCTTTCCATAACATAAAAATCTTCATCGCAATAACAAAAGCCTGCACCTCTAGGACGAACCATAGAAACAATTTTAATACCATTACATTTTTCTTTTACAATTTCAAGTGTACCAATAGAAGGAGTTAAACCGCCCAAATTTAAACTACTATTAAGTTCTATTCTTTTAGCACCGCCTTTATATGCCATTAAAGCATCATAAAAACTACCGCAACATATTTCAACCATATTAATTTCACCTCTATAATAAAAATTCTTATATAAATTTTTATATATTATAGCATAAAAAAACAGACTATAAAAATATAGCCTGTTTTTTAATAAATAAATTATTTAATTTCTTTTTCTGTTGCTCCAACAACTACTGAACAAGCAATATCACCTGTTATATTTGTTGCTGTTGGTGCCATATCTGTTATACGGTCAATTCCTGCAACAAGTCCTATACCTTCGAGAGGAAGTCCAACAGACTGTAAAACCATTGAAAGCATAATCATAGCAGAACCAGGTATACCTGCTGCACCTACTGATGCAAATGTACAAGTAAGAACTATTGTTATCTGTTGAACAAGTGTAAGTTCTATACCATAAACATTAGCTATAAATAATGCACATATACCCTGATATATTGCTGTACCGTCCATATTTATTGTAGAACCGAGAGGAAGTACAAAAGATGCTACCGGTTCGGAAACACCAAGTTTTTCTGCTGATTTCATAGAATATGGAAGTGTTGCAGAACTACTTGCAGATGTAAAAGCAAAAACAATAGCTTCTGCTGCATCTTTAAAGAATTTAATAGGGCTTATGCCTGAAAATATTTTAACTGATGATGAATATACAACTATTGCGTGGAATATACAAGTTCCATAAACAATAAGTACAACACTTATAAGAGGAAGAAGTACTTTTACACCATTTTGAGCAACAACAGGTGTTATAAGAGCAAATACTGCAAAAGGTGTAAATTTCATTATTACCCCTGTTATTGAGAACATTATTTCTGCCATACCGTCAAAGAATTTATATACATATTTTGCTCTTTCACCAACAATTACAGTACCAGCACCAACTACTATTGCAAAAGCTATAATTTGAAGCATATCTCCATTAGCAATTGATTGTATAGGGTTTGAAGGTATAATATTTATTAAAGTATTTATAATTCCCGGATTTTCTGGTATTGTAACCTCTGCAATAGAACCTTCAATTGTAAATCCCTGTCCAATTTTAAATATATTAGCAGCAATAATACCAAATGATGCAGCACAAATTGTTGTACAAAGGAAATACAATACTGTTTTTCCACCTATTCTTCCAACACGTCTTGCATCACCTATACCACAAACACCAACAACTATTGATGAAAATACCATAGGTACAACAACCATTTTAATACAATTTAAAAACAATGTACCAAAAGGACTTATATATGTAGTTGCAATATAAGAATTTTTTTCAAGTAAAAGACCTACTACAACACCACATAAAAGACCAATAAGAGTTTTTATAGGCATACTAAGTTTTTTTTCTGCCATTTTTTAGTTCATCTCCTTTTTTATCCTGCATAAAAAAACAAAATATGTTTTTTTACCCAGTTCCTTTTATAATTATTTCCCCCTCTAAAGGAACACGCTTTATAATTTACCACTTTTTATGCAAATTAACAATATATTTTTACAAATTTCTTAAAAAAATACAATATTAATTGCATATTTATTCAAATTTTATTAAGACCTTGGGGTTCTACCCCAACACCCCGCTGGGGACACTATCCCCATCACCATAAAAAAGGGTATCGACTTTATCGATACCCTATAAATATTATTTTACAACAAAGTTAATAATTCTACCTGGAACATAGATTTCTTTAACTATTGTTTTTCCTTCTAATTTTCCACCAAGAAGTTCTTTTGCTTTTGCAAGAACAACATCTTTTGCTTCGTCTTTATCAATTTCTATACTATCTTTTACTTTACCATTAATCTGTACAGGTAATTCAACTGTTGAAACAACAAGTTTTGACTCATCATATTCTGGCCAACCTGCTTCAAATACTGTTATATCATGTCCAAGTTCTCTCCACATCTCTTCTGCAATATGTGGTGTGAAAGGAGCAAGAAGTCTTACAAGTGCTTCTAAAGACTCTTTATCAATACCGTCTGCATTTTTAGCAACGTCTATCATTTTATTTGTATATTCCATAAATCCACTTACAACTGTATTCATTGTAAGAGCTTCAAGACGTGTTGTTATTTCATAAATCATTTTATTTTTAGCAAATTCCATTTCTTTTGTAGCAGCAACAGTTTTATCTTTATATCCTGCAACAAATTTCCAAACTTTATTAAGATAACGGAATACACCATCAATACCACTATCGTCCCATTCAGAGTCAAGTTCTGGTGGCCCTACGAAAAGCTCATACATTCTTAATGAGTCACAACCGTATTTTTCAACAAGTACGTCTGGAGAAACAACATTTCCTTTTGATTTACTCATTTTATTACCATCTTTTGTAATCATACCCTGATTAAAGAGTTTTAAGAATGGCTCATCAAATAAAACTGCTCCAATATCATAAAGTACTTTTGTATAGAAACGAGCGTATAAAAGATGTAATACGGCGTGTTCTATACCTCCAACATACATATCAACAGGAGCCCATTTATCAAGAGCTTCTTTACTTGCAAGAGCCTCATTATTATGTGGGTCAACATAACGAAGGAAATACCAAGAAGAACCTGCCCATTGAGGCATTGTATTTGTTTCTCTTTTCGCATCAGCACCACAGCAAGGGCATTTTGTATTTACCCATTCATCAATGTCTGCAAGTGGTGATTCTCCTGTATCTGTTGGTTTGTATGACTCAACATTTGGTAAAACAACAGGAAGCTGGTCTTCTGGCACAGGTACAGCACCACAATGTGGACAATGTACAATAGGAATAGGTTCGCCCCAATATCTTTGTCTTGAGAATACCCAGTCACGAAGTTTATAATTAACTGTTTTCTTACCAATTCCCTTTTCTTCAAGGTATAAAGGAGCTTTTGCTTTTGCTTCTGAGGCTTTCATTCCATTCCAGTCGCCAGAATTAATCATAATTCCGTCACCTGTATAAGCTTCTGTAAGTTCTCCGCCTTCTTTTCCCTCTTCTTTAATAACCTGAATTATAGGAAGGTCAAATTTTTTAGCAAATTCAAAGTCCCTCTGGTCGTGAGCAGGAACACACATAATAGCACCTGTACCATAATCAGCGAGAACATAGTCTGAAACCCATATAGGTGTTAATGCACCATTTAATGGATTTATACCATATCTACCTGTAAATACACCTGTTTTTTCTTTGTCTGTAACTCTATCAACTGAAGATTTTGTTGATGCAAGGAAACAGTATTTTTCCATTTCTTCTTTCTGTTCATCAGTTGTGATTTTTTTTACAAGCTCATGTTCTGGTGAAAGTACCATAAATGTAGCACCATAAAGTGTATCTGGTCTTGTTGTATATACAGTTATTTTTTCATCTGTATCTTTAACAGCAAATTCTACTTCTGCACCATAGCTTTTTCCAATCCAGTCAGACTGCATTTTTTTAACTTTTTCTGGCCAATCAAGTTTATTTAAGTCTTCTAAAAGTCTTTCAGCATAAGCTGTTATTTTAAGCATCCACTGACGAAGATTTTTCTTTGTAACAGTAGCACCACAACGTTCACAAACACCATTTGTAGCCTCTTCATTAGCAAGAACACATTTACAGCTTGGACACCAGTTAAGAGGCATTTCTTTTTCATATGCAAGACCTTTTTTAAACATCTGAACAAATATCCACTGTGTCCATTTATAATAATTAGGGTCTGTTGTATTAACTTCTCTATCCCAATCATATATAGCACTTATATCGTGAAGCTGTCTTTTAACATTAGCAATATTTGAAGCAGTTGCTATTGAAGGGTGAATATTGTTTTTAATAGCAAAGTTTTCAGCAGGAAGACCAAAAGCGTCCCAACCCATTGGGTGGAGAACCTGATACCCTTGTAAAACTTTATAACGGCTTATAACATCACTTAAAACATATCCTCTCCAGTGACCTACATGAAGCCCTGTACCTGATGGATATGGGAACATATCAAGACAATAATATTTAGGTTTTTTGTCATCTTCTTTGTTAATAGGATTTTTTTCCCATTCAGCACGCCATTTTTTTTCTATTTGGCTAAATTCATAGCGACTATTCATAAAACTTTCCTCCTTAAATAAAAAAATCCTTCGCCTCATAAAATTAGAGACGAAGGATATATCCGCGTTACCACTCTAGTTTGTTTTTATTTTTAAAAAATTTTAAAATAAAAACACGCCTTAAAACCTTTAACGCAGGCATACGTCACTTCCTACTAAAAAAATTCAGAGTGAAGCTCAAAGGCGAGTTCAATATAACACAAATACTGCCTTACACCAACCGACAGCTCTCTGAAAAAAGTTGTTATATTTACTATTCCTTTTCACAGCATTTTACATTCTTTCAGATATTATATATACCATAATTTTTCACAAAAATCAATATATATTTTCTAGAGTGTCGAAAAAAATAGACACTCTAATTGTCAAAATCAAGATTTTGACAAAATTATTATCAGTATAAACAGACACGTTCCATCGGCATAAAATGCCTTGAAACCTGCTGTTTTTCTCGACGGAAATCAATTCCGTCTGCGGATTAAAATAGGGAAACTCTTTGTTTCCCTATACCCTTCAGCGGTATCTAAAAATTTAAAAAATAGGTTTAGATTTATCAACAGTATGCTTATATATTTTTGATTTTATTACAGAACATACAAAAACATAAATAAAATATGAAATAGACTGCCAAAAAGAACAAATATATGAAATATATCGTGGAAATTAAGGTGTTTTAAATGAAATATTTCACTTTTTAGAGCATATATCAAAGCACCAATAGTATATG
Source organism: uncultured Clostridia bacterium (assembly GCA_944379995.1). Taxonomy (GTDB): domain Bacteria; phylum Bacillota; class Clostridia; order Lachnospirales; family Anaerotignaceae; genus Fimicola. The sequence continues at coordinate 257,093 of CALWGF010000001.1, read as the reverse complement.
TTACTCCGCCAGCTGTAAGCATTAATATTCCATCAAAAGGTATAGCCTTTGAAAGTGGTACAAAAGCTATAACTACAAGCCAACCCATAACAACATATATAGCAGTAGAAAGAAATCGTGGTGCATTAAGCCAAAATATTTTTAAAAACAATCCTAAAAAAGCTATTGACCAAACAGTAATAAGAAGTATATTTCCAACACTTCCTTTTAATGATATAAGACATACTGGTGTATATGTGCCCGCTATAAGAACAAATATCATCATATGGTCAATACGTCTTAATATAGCTGTATATTTTGGGTCTGTTTTAACGGTATGATAAACAGTACTTGCACCATATAAAAGCATAAGTGAAAATCCAAATATCATAAAAGCAAATACCAAAACAATATTACCTTCTTCAATAGCATTATATACAAGAGCAAAAGTAATTGGTATTGATGCAATAAACCCACAAAAATGAGTTAAAGCACTTATAGGGTCTTTTATTTTATTTACTAAAACCTGTGTCATATATTATTCCTCCTTATATAGTTTTAAAAACTACTTATCAATATATTAGTATTATAATACCTGTTTTATATAAAAGCAATACATATATATTTATATATTTTATTTGAAACATATTGATTACAGAATAAAATTGCTATATAATGTCTTTATTAATACTATATTATGAAATTAGGTGATAAAATGGATAGTTTTATAGAAAAACTACAAGATATCATTAAAGAGGTAACATCAACAGACACCATTGAAATAACCGATATTCCAAATATAGATTTATATATGGACCAAGTTACAACATTTATGGAAGAAAGTTTGAAATCATACAAAAGATATTCTGACGACAAAGTGCTTACAAAAACAATGATTAATAATTATGCAAAAGCAAAACTTTTTCCTGCACCTGTCAAAAAGAAATATACAAGAAATCATATTATGCTTTTAGTTATCATATATCATCTTAAATCAATATTATCCATAAATGATATTAATAAACTTCTGAAACCTGTTACCGAAGATTTAAAATGTAATGAAAAATCCGAAAGCCTTGAAACTGTATACAAATATTTTGTTTCATTACAAAAATTTAATAAAGAAAATATACTTATTAATATTGATAAACAAAAAGGCTTTTTGGAAAGAGAAGACATTGCAAGACTTAAAAATAAAGAAGAAATAGTACTTTTACTTACAGTACTTCTTGTTGCAATTCAAGCAAATACAGAAAAACGTATTGCTGAAAAAATTATTGATACTTATTTTTAAAAAAATAAAAAGACTGAAACTTATTTTGTTCCAGTCTTTTTGTTTTATACTTTATTTTATTTGTTTTTCTATTTTTTTATACCAAATATATGACATTACATAAAGTACTATACAAGCAATAAAAATAAATATTGTTATAATAAAAGATATTTTTCTATTTAATATAAAACCAATTAAAGTTATACATATACCAATTATAAAAAATATTTTTCCTCCTAGCCTATGAGTTTTTTTCCATACATCTTCATTTGAAATTGTCCAAGGGTTCTTTATGCCCATAAAAAAGTTAGGTTTAATTTTAGGCATATAATTACCTATTATAATAAAAAATACACCTAAAAGAATAGAAATAACTCTATCTATATTTATTCTGTTTGGATAAAGGCTTTCGAAAATTATTATTGATGTTATTATAAATATAAATGTCATCATAAAAAGTGTAAAACCTTCATAAAATCCTTGAAATTTATTATAATTTTTTCTTTTAGGGTCAATTTTAGGAAGAATAATAAAAAATATTCTTAAAATAATACCTAAACAACCAATTATCCATATAGAATTTTTATCATCATATCTATTTACCACACCATCAGAACCCCATTGCATAGGTATCATATTAGGAAGTTTTTCATATGTTAAAATTATAATTATAATAGGCAATATTGCAAATACCCAAGAAAGTATATTAAAAATTTTATTTTTCATTTTTGTCACCTCTTAATGATATTATCCAATTTAAAATTTCATCAAGTACAGTCATATTAATTTCATAATATATGTATTTACCCTTTTTTTCATCATCAATAAGTCCTGCCTCCTTTAATATAGAAAGATGATGTGAAATTGTTGCACCTGTAAGTTTAAAATGACTACCAATTTCCCCTGCTGTCATAGAACCGTTTTTTAAAAGGCTTAATATTTCACGTCTTACAGGGTCACTTATTGCTTTTATTGTTGTTTGAAAACTCATAGTACACCTCTTATTTAGATAATTATCTAAATGTATTTTATAATACTAAAAATATATTGTCAATTACATTTAGATATTTATCTAATTATTAAAAATTTAAAATAAATAAAAAGCCTTTATGACTTATCACAAAGGCTTTTTATTTATTCAACACTGTATCCTAATTTATTAAGTGTTTCTTTTATAAATTCAATATTAAGTTTATTTTCTTTACTTTCACGACCACAATATACATCTTTAACTGCTTCATATGCATCTACACCTAATAAAGCATATTCTTTCATTTCATCATTTGCATAACCTTTTGCCAAATAGTTGCCATAATAATATACTTTTTCCATAGTTTCATTATCTTTAAAATAATTATTATAGTTCTCTACCAAAAATTTTACAGCCTCATCTCTTTTTTCTTCTGAAACCCCATACTCTTCTATTTCATTAGTAACATCTTTATAAATATTAACAAGAGTTTCTTCCGGATTTATATTTGTTTGTGACACTTCTTTTTTCAATGTACAAGATGTTAATAATATAACAGAAATAAATATTAATATAATTTTATTCATAATATCACCACCTTTATATAAAGTATATATTTAAAATTATATATTATCAATATAGTGGCGATATATTAATTTAGTCTGCTATCTGTCTACCTTCGTGATTTATAGAATAATTATCTTTTATAATAAGTTCTGATATAGGTACTATTTCATATCCTTTTTCTTTTAAACCTTTTATAATTGTGTCAAGAGCTTGTGGTGTATATTTTGCGTCATTATGGAAAAGTATTATTGAGCCATTCCCTAAATGTTTATGGTTTAAAACTTGATTTACTTCGTGTTCAACACCAAATTCTTTCCAGTCTAAGCTGTCAACGTCCCATTGTACAGTATAATAACCACATTCCTCTGCCCCTTCTATAACTTTATTATCATATTCACCAAAAGGTGGACGGAAAAGAAACATATCTTTTCCTGTAAGTTCTTTTACAGTTTCGTGAGTTTTCATAAGTTCTTCTTTAATTTGTTCTTTTGAAATTTGACTCATATGAGGGTGAGTAGCAGAATGGTTTCCAAGGTCGTGACCTGCTTCTGCAATTTTTTTAACTTCTTCTGGATAATCCTCTACCCAATAACCACACATAAAAAATGTTGTTTTAACATCATTTTCATCAAGTATTCTCAAAAGTTCGTCTGTATCATCAGCACCCCAAGCAGCATCAAAACTTATTGCAACTTTCTTTTCATCTGTTTCAACACAATATATAGGAAGTTTTCTTTCAGTCTTAGCAAAAAGTTCATTAAATGTTTGAATTGTAGTTCTTTTACCAGCAAAAACAGCTATTGCAAGTACACCCAAACATATACATATGTACATACCTTTCTTTTTAATAATATTAATTATTTTTTTGTTATTCATAAATTTTACCTCTAATGTTTTTTTATAAATATATTCATAAAGTTATAAATTTATATTAACAAATAAAAAAACTCCTTATTTTTAAGGAGTTCTTTATTATTAAAAATTATTAAAAAAGTAAGTCCATTTCTGTTTTTGCGTTTTTAATATCATTTATTATTGATTTTTGTTTTTCATCAAAAAGCAAATCTTTATTATAATTATAATATTTTTCACAGCCATTTTCACTTATAAACTTAACACTATAATAATTTGCAGTAAGTTCTGTTATAAATATAACCATTTCTTGACCTGTACCAAAGGCTTTTTCAATAAACTCAAAAGCATTATTTAATGCATTAGAGCTATTTTCAATTATATTTTCACGATTTTCAACAACTAAAGCAAAATTTTGTTTTATAAAATCAAAAACTTCTTCTTTATTTGTAATACCTTTTTTAACAGCTTCATTACAATAGTTTTCAAGACTTTCAATAGTTTTGTTATATGCTTTAGACTCTGTTTTATCAATAAGATTTGTATTTCTCTTATGTTCAAAAACAGCCTTCTCATCATCAATAACAGTATCCATAATATCTTTAAAATAAGTATCTTTACAGTATGGGCTTGTAAATTTTTCTTTAAGCTCTTTAAGTATTGTATAAAGTCTTTCTGTATGCAAATCAGCAACAAAAGCTTCTCTAAATTTATCTGAAAGACTACTTAATAAAAGACCTAAAACACTAAGTTTTTCATCAAATGGTGCATTTTCTATTTTTTTAATTGAAACATCATTGAATTTTCCATTAAGTATTTCTGATACATTATAATCTGTACGATATTTATTATAAAGTTCAATATAATTAGCAAAATCCTTTGCAGTTTTTTTATGCTGTAAATACTGATATACAAAATGCTCATCAGTTTTTATACCTAATTTCTCATATACTTTAAGTACAGTTGAAATATCTTCCCAACCTCTCGCAGTTACAAAGCGTCTACCATCAACAGTATTTTCCATAATATAAAAATTGTTCTTTTTAATTTCAAGGTATGAAAGCACTGCACCGTGAATTCCTTTTTTCCAAGCATATTCTTTCCAAGACTCAAAGTCAGGTTCAACATTTATAACTTTCATACGGTCAAGGGTAACAACGTCAAAATCTCTTACAGACTTATTATATTCCGGTGGGTTTCCTGCTGTAACAATAATCCAACCTTCAGGCACTTTATGAGTACCGAAAGTTTTTGACTGTAAAAACTGCAACATCATAGGAGCAAGTGTTTCAGAAACACAGTTTACCTCATCAATAAAAAGTATACCTTCTTTAAATCCTGTTTCCTGTATTTTATTATACACAGATGCTATAATTTCGCTCATTGTATATTCAGTAACAGAATATTCTCTGCCACCATAATTTTTTTTACTTATAAAAGGAAGTCCCACAGCACTTTGTCTTGTATGGTGTGTTATACTATATGACACAAGACCTATGCGACATTCCCCTGCAATCTGTTCCATAATAGCAGTTTTACCTATACCAGGAGCACCCATAAGCAATATAGGACGCTGTCTTACAGTAGGTATAACATATTCATTAAACTCATCTTTTAAAAGATAGGCTTTAACAGTGTTTTTAATTTCTTCTTTAGCTCTTTTTATATTCAAAGTTTAATCCCTTCTTTCTATAATATCATTTTTACCAAGTACAACTTTAAAAGCCCAAGGTGGAACGCTTCTATCATTATATTCATTATCCATAAATACAAAAGCTGTATCAAACTTAGGCATTTTTTTTGGAAAAGTTCCATATCCGTCAGTAAAATATATAAGACCTTTAAGGTTTTTAAATTCATTTTCATCAATAAGTTTTTGGGCATATTCAAAAACAGGTCTGAAATCAGTTCCACCCATACCCTTAATTTGGAAATTTTCCATAAATTTTTCAATATCCTCTTTAGACTGTAATTTAAAATCATTTTGTATTACAGTATCACATTGTATTATATGGACATTGAATTTTCTGAAAAAACTTTCATTTTGTGTAAGTATAGAATAAGTTTCTTCAAGAAATTTTTTAATTATATCACCTTCACAAGACTCTGATGTATCAATGGCGATTATAAGCTCCTCAATCTTTTTTTCTTCTTTATATTCCAAAGGCTCAATAAGTGGCATATTACCATACATTTCAAGACCATATGTATAAAAAATATAATCATATGAGTCATCATCAACTTTAATATTTTCATTAAGTGTAACAAACTTTTCAAGAAACTTTTTATAATTATATTTTTCTCTGTTTTCTATTTTTAAATATGAAACAATATCCCCTGCCATATCTCCAATATCTTTTGAAAATGTTTCAAGATTAGTTTGTGTTTTTTCGCTTATATCTTGCCATTTCTTTTCTATATCATTTCTTTTTTGTTCTTCATTATCATTATTTTGATTATTTTCATTGTTTTCATTATCATCATTATTTTGGTTTTCATCATCTACCCAAAAAATATGGTCACAAACAGTAAATTCAAGCTGTAATTTTGAAAGTTCTCTTACAGATAAATTTTCTTCTTTTAATTTTTCATAAATACCCTCAGCAGTAAGAACTTTAAGTTTTCTTTTCAATCTTTCATAAACTTCAACTCTTTTATCAGACACAGTAAGTTTTACAGATTTAAAAGGCAAAGAGTCTATAATAGACTCAACAGCAATATCACAAGCAATATTATAAAGTTCACTATCTCTTTTATTTTTATGAAATGGGTGGCGGAATATACAATGTAGTATCATATGAATATAAAGCCTATTTACAAGTACTCTGTCAGAAAGGTATCTATCTGTCAAATATCGTGGGTTATAAAGTATTTTTATACCATCAGTACCTGTATAAAGTGTTGAAAGGTTCATTTCATATGAAAGACCACTTAAAGCATTATCAAGAAAAGGCATTGAAACATAAAGTTCATTTCTTGATGAAGATAGTATTTTCTCACCTATTTCAATTAATTTTTTATGGGTTTGTTGCAATAAATTCACCTCCTAAAGTTCGAATGTTTTTTTATTTTTAATTCCAAAATTTCTATGTTTATAGTCCATAAGGAAACCTGTAATTTCAGTAGCACCCTTATTTCCTGATATTTTTATAATATAATCTATATTATTTTCATCAAATATATTAAGTTCTGAAAGTAATTTTATTTTATCAATATCATTATTGTTTATATAATATTCAGAAACAAATTTTACATTTTCTTTTATATAATTAATATAAATTTCTTTTTTATCATTAGTTAATGCATAAGGATATTCAAGGCGATACATAGCAAAAAGCATAACCATAATGTCACCGTCTTCACGCTTTGTAAGATAAAAATATGAATCATAATGTCTAAAATCAATACCGGAATTACTTATACATTGGTGGAAAATATGACCTGTACCATAATTTACACGATGAAAAAGCCTTGCCGGTGTATCTTCAATATATTCATATTGAAAGTCAGGCACAACTAATTTTGCCCTTTGACCGTCATCAAAATCAACTGTTATATGCAACTCCTGTGTAAGTGGTGCAATAATATTTGCTACATTAAAATATCTACCAAATGTAATATATTTAAGTCGTATACAATTAAGAAAAAGGCTTGTACCAATTTCCTCTATTGACTTAGGAATAACAACTTCCTCAATATTTCTACAATTATAAAAAGCATAATTACCTATTTTTTTACAGCCTTCTGGAATTATGGCTTTTTTAAGTTTTCTACAATTATGGAAAGCGTAACTTTCTGTATTTTGTATACTATTCGGTATATAAATTTCTTCAATACTTTCACAACCAGAAAACATATGGTCTGAAATACTCAATAAATTTTCAGGGAGATGTACAAAATACAAATGTTTACAGCCACAAAAGGCATATTCCCCTATTTTAGTAATAGTATCAGGCAAATATATTCTTTTAATAGCTTCTCCAATTTGTTCTTTTGCTTTTTCTGTTTTTTCCATACATTCAGTAAAAGTATATGAAACTTCACTTTCATTATTTTCAACTAAATCAAGCTCATTTTCAATATAAAAAGCATAATCACCAATTTCAGTAACTGTAATACCATTTATTTTTTCAGGTATTTTTATTTCAGATGCTCTGCCATTAATACCAATAATTTTTATTCCATTTTCAATTTTTGAATATAAAATATCAATAGAAATCATAATTTTTTATTCCTCGCAAAATATATTATTATATTTTCTAATTATAAGTGTTTTTTAGTTATTGTGTCAATTAAAAAACAATTTTATTACATATTATTATAAAAAATGCACACTACATTTATAGTATGCATTATTTTTCTATTAATTTATAATTTCCTTCTAAAATACAATTTTTAAGTTCTTCTTCATTATTTATATAATAATCCGTTATTATTCCACCATTATTAACATCTTTAATTGCGTGGCAATCACTACCAGAAGTACATATAAAATGTGGATTTTCTTTATACCATAATTTTGATTTATTATTATTGTTATTATATCTAGGATTACCGTTAAAAACCTCTATACCGTCAATATATTTAGGATTTCTTGGTCTACAATAAGAGCGGTTTGGGTGTGCTTGAATAAATAAAAAGCCTTTTTCTTTACATATTTTATATGCTTTTTCTTGTGTATAATTATAAAATTTAGGGTGTTCATATAAAAAGTCAGTATCAGCACCATATATTAAAAAATCCTCATATCCACCCAAAATACAAGTTTCTATACCAAAAAATACTTTTATACCAAGTTCCTCTCCTACCTTTAAGGCTTTTTTATAGCCTTCAAGATATTTTGTAACTCTTTCCTCCGGTGTACCACTAAAACTTTCAAGTACATAATCATTAAAATGGTCAGTAATAACAACAGCGTCATATCCTTTTAATTTATGTTGTTTAACAATATCATAAGCAGTTGCACTTGCACAAGGACTAACCTCACAAGTATGACAATGCATTTCTATTTTCATAATAAAACACCTCTTTCATAGTGATATATTATATCTAAAATATAATTATGTAAATAAAAATATCTCAATGTTTAATACATTGAGAATATTTAAAAATTTATGAATTTTCAATAATACCCATAATAAAGCCTAAAACTCTTTCTTTTTTATTCTGTGGAAGTTTTCTAAAAATATTTATAAGTTCTTTTTCATCATCTGAAAATTCTTTCATAATATCATTTATAGGTATATCAATATCAGTTCTATCTAAAATAAAATCAGCAGATACATTAAATATATCACAAAGTTTTATAAGAGTTTCTATACTTGGGTATGCTTTGCCTTTTTCATATGCACTTACAGTTTCTTGTGCAACACCTAATTTTATAGCAAGTGAAACTTGACTCATTTTCTTTTTTGTTCTTAATTTAAGGAGATTATCCATATTGCCCCTCTTTTCGTTATAAAAAAGGGGCAGATTTATTTCTGCCCCAATAATTTATTATATTATTTATCTCTAAGTTCTGCTCCAAGGTCGTTTTTAAGACCGTCAAGTATTTTATTCATAACAGCATTTACATCATCATCAACAAGAGTTCTGTCTGCTGCTCTAAATGTTATTGAATAAGCAACTGATTTATAACCGTCTGCAATTTGACTTCCTTTGTAAACATCGAAAAGGCTCATACTTTCAAGAAGTTTTCCACCTTTCTTTCTGATTACGCTTTCAATATCTTTTACTATAACTTCATCTTTAACAAGCATAGCTATATCACGAGTTACAGCTGGGAATTTTGGAAGTGGTTTATAAATATTAACAAGGTTTGCGTTATCAATAAGAGCTTCCATATCAATAACAGCAATATAAACTCTTGTTCCAATATTATAATTTGCTGCTGTTTTTGGGTGAAGTTCACCAAAATAACCGAAACTTACACCGTCAACACTTACATCAGCTGTTCTACCTGGGTGCATAAATGGAATAGTGCTTTCTGGTGAATATTCAACTTTATCAGCCATACCAAGAACTTCAAAAAGATGTTCAACAATACCTTTAAGTGTATAGAAATCCATTTTTCCATACATACCTATTGTAAGTTTTGAAGGTTCATCTGGAAGTTCAGTAATAGGAAGGCTCTTTGGAATATAAACTTTACCTATTTCAAAAAGTGATGCTTCTTCATTTCTTCTGTTATAGTTTGTTGAAAGAGAATTAAGTATACCATTTAAAGTAACAGTTCTCATTATACTAAAGTCTTCTCCAAGAGGATTAGAAATAGTAATTACATTTCTAAGTTTGCTATCAGCAGGAATACTTAATTTATCGAAAACCTTAGGGCTTTCAAATGTAAAGTTCATAGTTTCACACATACCACTTGCAATCATAACATCTTTAACCATTGATGTTATAGTCTGAGAATATGTTTTCTTACCTACTGTTGGAGTACCAGCTGCAAGTGTAGGAACGATTTTATCATATCCATAGAAACGAGCAACTTCCTCTGCAAGGTCAGCCTGTGCCTCAAGGTCTGGACGGAATGTAGGAATTTCAGCAACACAGTTTTCTCTATCAACTTTAATTTCTATTTTTTCGAATATATCAGCCATTTCATCAGCAGATACATTTGTACCTAAAAGACCATTAATCCATTCTGGGGAATAATTAAGTTTCCAAGTTTCTCTCTTATTTGGATAACAGTCAACAACACCTTCAATAACTTCACCAGCACCAAGCATTTCAACAAGCTGAACAGCTCTGTTAACAGCTTCAAGTGCAAGATTAGGGTCAATACCTTTTTCAAATTTACTTGATGAGTCAGTTCTAAGACCAACTTTTTTAGCTGTAATTCTTACATTAGGACCGTCAAAACAAGCAGACTCAAATAAAACAGCCTCTGCACCTTCTGTAATTTTTGAATTTTCACCACCCATAACACCAGCAATAGCAACAGCTTTTTCAGGGTCAGAAATAACAAGCATTGAAGGGTCAAGATTTCTTTCAACACCGTCAAGAGTTGTTATTTTTTCATTTTCTTTTGCATTTCTAACAATAATTTTTCTATTGCTTATTGTATCAATATCAAATGCGTGCATAGGTTGTCCCATTTCAACCATAACATAGTTTGTAATGTCAACAATGTTATTTATAGGTCTTATACCTGCTGAACGAAGTCTTTTTCTCATCCAACGTGGAGAAGGTTCAATTTTTACATTTTTAATAGCTCTTGCAACATAACGAGGACAAAGTGTAGGATTTTCGATTTCAACAGAAATCATATCAGCTACATTTCCGCCAGCTTTTGCTTCAACTTTTATTTCAGGATATCTGAATTCTTTTCCAAGTGTTGCTGCTGTTTCTCTAGCAATACCAAGAACGCTGAAACAGTCTGGTCTATTTGATGTAATTTCAAATTCAACAACTTCATCTTCAATATCCATAATTTCTTTTACTTCTTTTCCAATGTTTTCAGCCTGTGGAGTTGGGAAAACATAAATCCCGTTTTCAGGAGCTTCTGGGAAATCGTGTTCATCACAACCAAGTTCTTCAACAGAACAAAGCATACCATTTGAAGGAACACCTCTAAGTTTACCTTTTTTAATTTTTGTACCGTCAGCAAGTATTGAACCGTCAAGAGCAACAGGAACATAATCACCTACTGTAAGATTTTTTGCACCTGTGACAATCTGAAGAAGTTCTTCACTACCTACATCAATTTTAGTTACAAGAAGTTTATCAGCATCAGGGTGTTTTTCTATTTCTTTAACCTGTCCAACAACAACTTTACTTATATCTCCAAGCACTTCAAGCCCCTCAACTTTTGAGCCTGAAAGTGTTATTCTATCCATAAATTCTTTTGTACTACAATCTACGTCAACGTAGTCTTTTAACCAAGACATTGATATATCCATTATTTACTCTCTCCTTCCCTTTTATAATTATTAGAACTGTTTAAGGAATTTAACATCATTTTCAAAAAGAAGTCTTAAGTCAGTAATACCATATCTTTGCATAGCAACACGCTCAAGTCCCATACCAAATGCAAAACCACTGTATTCTTCAGGGTCAATTCCAGACATTTTTAATACTTTAGGGTGAACCATACCACAGCCTAAAAGCTCAATATATCCTTCTCCCTTACAAACACGACAGCCTTTTCCGCCACAAGCAAAGCAAGTTACGTCCATTTCAGCACTTGGCTCTGTAAATGGGAAGTGATGAGGTCTAAATCTAACTTTTGTATCTTCACCAAAAAGTTCCTTTGCAAATACAGCTAAAGCACCTTTAAGGTCACCCATAGTTATACCTTTATCAATTACAAGACCTTCAAGCTGGTGGAAAATAGGTGAATGTGTAGCATCAACTTCGTCAGAACGATAAACAGCACCCGGACAAACAACTCTAACAGGAAGTTTACCTTTTTCCATAACTCTAACCTGTACTGGTGAAGTCTGAGTTCTTAAAAGAATATCTCCGTTAATATAGAAAGTATCTTGTTCATCTTTTGCAGGGTGATTTGCAGGAATATTTAAAGCCTCGAAATTATAATAATCTTTTTCAACTTCAGGACCTTCAGCAATTTCATATCCCATACCCATAAATATATCTGTAATTTCATCAATAACAATGCTCATAGGGTGTTTGTGACCACAAGCACATTGTTTTCCCGGCATAGTAACGTCAATAGTTTCTGCTTTAAGTTTAGCTTCAAGAGCTTTTTCAGAAAGGCTCTTTTTAGCCTCTTCCAATTTTTCTTCAATAATTCCTCTTACTTCATTAGCAAGCTGACCGATAATAGGTCTTTCTTCTGCTGTAAGTTTGCCCATACCTTTTAATATAGCAGTAAGTTCACCTTTTTTACCTAAAAATTTTACTTTTAAATCATCAAGTTCTTTAAGCTCTTTTACTTCATCAAGAGCTAAAAGGGCTTTTTCCTGAATAGCTTTAAGCTGGTCTTTCATAAAAAACTTCTCCTTTCGTTTTTAAAAAATCGTACCTAATAAACAAAAAAACCTCCGTCCCAAAACAAGGGACGAAGGTAAAATATATCCGCGGTACCACCCAAATTCCTGTAAAAGCACAGGCACTTTATAATACGTAACGTGTATTAACGTTTCCCCCTACTATTTTATTATAAAAATTCAAGGAAACAGCTATTGCGTGAAATTTCAATTTATAAAAATTGCCGTATATGCTTACAGCCGATGACATATACTCTCTAATGGTTATTTATAATCTACTTTACGCCTTCAAAGCCTTTATAATATTAATTAACATCAATAATTTTATCACATAAAAAAATAAAGTCAATACAATATAAAAAATAACTTACAAATATATAAATGTATTTTTGTTACATTTTTTACCATATAATAATTTATACAAATGTATTTATATATTATAATTATAATATATAATTATGGTATATAAAGGAGGTTGTTATTATGAATAAAAAAATATGGTATATATTTTTAATTATTGTAATATCATTTTCAGTATTTTCAGGTTGTAAAAATAATAACACAGCACAACAAACAAATCAAAATACAGAAAATGAACTTAAATATTTTGATGAAAATATTATTAAAGTTGGAGAAAAATATATAAAAGACAATGAAGAAAGTATATATAATTTTTTTGATAATAAAACAGAAAAATTAGTAAAAGGTGAAAAAGGATACTACTATTTTAAAATATATGAAAATTTTGATGAATTAAAAGAAAAAGGTTTTGAAACATTAGAATTTGAAAACAATGGTTTTATAGGAACATTAAAATTTTCTGAAGCTAACAGAATTGCTAATACAGATAAATTTTTTGCTGAATACAAAACAGAAGAATTTAAAACAAAATAATTATATTTATAAAGCCCTTTTTAAGGGCTTTTTTATTTTTATTAAAATACTGATATTCATATAAATAAAAGTAATATTCAAAATATGCTCTATACATAAAAATCAAATTGTATTTTTTATAGTACTTAACCAAAAAAAGCCATTATCGATAAACTTTATCAATAACAATATTGACTTTTTTGTTGCATAGAGCTAACATATATACGTAAATGATAATGAGTTCGAAAGGAGATAGTTATGATGCCACTAGCTATGGCTCCAGCAGGAGAAATATTGATTATCAAAAATTTAAGATGCAACGAAGAAACAAAAAAACATCTACTTGAAATGGGATTTTCCACAGGTGAAAAAGCTGAAGTAATAAAAAATACTTCAAGCGGTATCATTGTTAATATAAAAGGTGTGAAAATAGCTTTAAACCGTGGCTTAGCCACAGGTATTATAGTAGAAAAGGAGTAAAATATTATGGATTTATTAAGTTTGAAAGATGGCGAAAGCAAAAAAGTAGTTGGAATTAATGCCGAATATGCTATGAAAAAAAGACTTATAGATATGGGTATTACACGAGGAACTGTTATTACAAAAGTAAAAACTGCTCCTCTTGGCGACCCTATCGAAATAAAACTTAGAGGTTATGACCTTACACTTAGAAAAGACGAAGCAGCAAAAATTACAGTTGAGTAAAAATTTTTTGATTTAAGTTAGCTTATTCTAACACAAGGAGGTATTATTTTGATTATAGCAGCATTAGCAGGTAATCCAAACTGCGGTAAAACAACACTTTTTAACGAACTTACAGGTTCAAAACAACATGTAGGAAACTGGCCGGGAGTTACAGTAGAAAAAAAAGAAGGAAACTATAAAAAAGATAATAATATAAGCATTGTTGACCTTCCGGGTACATATTCACTTTCACCCTACTCTGCTGAGGAAGAAATAGCACGTGATTATATAATAAACTCAAAGCCTAATGTAGTCGTAAATATTGTTGATGCAACAAGTATTGAAAGAAACCTTTATCTTACAATGCAGATTGCACAGACAGGAACACCTATGGTTGTTGCTCTTAATATGATGGACGAAGTTGAAAGTATGGGTATTGATATAAATACAAATAAACTTTCAGAAATGCTTGGTGTGCCTGTTGTACCTATTGTTGCACGTTCCGGAAAAGGTATTGAAAAACTTATGGCTGTTACAAAAGATACAGCCCAAAGAGGAATAGCAACATTAAAACAAGATGTATATGATAAAATCAAAAATATAGAAGAAAACAAAAATGATGAAGAAGCTGACATATTGGCGGCTGATATGCGTTATGAATACATAGATAAAGTTGTTGATAGTTCTGTATTTAAACCACAAATAAAGAAACTTACAACATCAGATAAAATTGACCAGATTGTAACAAACAAAGTGCTTTCACTTCCAATATTTGCTGTTGTAATGTATATGCTTTTTGCTTGTACATTTAGTGAAAACTTCTTATTTATAGAAGGTCTTCCAAGTCCGGGAGTATGGCTTGCAGGCGTTGTAGAAAGTCTTTGGGGTTCACTTACAGGTGTTGTTGATGCTGCTCTTGTATCAGCAGGAGTTTCAGATTGGTTACATAATCTTGTAATTGACGGTATTATGGCAGGTGTTGGTGCAGTATTTGGATTTATACCACTTGTGCTTGTACTCTTTGTTCTTATGTCATTCCTTGAAGATAGCGGATATATGGCACGTGTTGCATTCGTTATGGATAGAATTTTCAGAAAATTCGGACTTTCAGGAAAATCATTTATTCCTCTTTTAATGGGATTTGGTTGTTCTGTACCTGCCCTTACAGCGTCAAGAACACTTGAGTCTGACAAAGACAGAAAAATAACAATGATGGTAACACCATTTATGTCTTGTGGAGCAAAACTTCCAATATATCTTATGTTTGTTGCCACACTTTTTGCAGACAGTAACCGTACAGCAATAATATTCTCAATATATGCTCTTGGTATGGTTATGGCGGTTATAGGTTCACTTTTACTTAATAAATTTATGTTTAAAGCAGAAAATTCCGGTTTTATTATGGAATTACCAAAATACAGAATACCTTCATTAAAAAGTGTTGGAATACATGCTTGGGAAAAAGTAAAAGGTTTCGCAATAAAAGCTGGTACAATTATACTTTTCTCAACAATACTTATATGGTTCTTATCAAACTTCAATATGAGTGGTATGTGTGATATGGAAGAAAGTTTCCTTGCAATAATAGGTAATTCTATTGCTTGGATATTCGCACCATTAGGATTTAATGACTGGAGAGCATCAGTTGGTGTTGTTACAGGTTGGATTGCAAAAGAAAACATTGTTGCAACATTCGGACAGCTTTTTGCTGGTGTAACAGATGAAGCCGTACTTGAAGCAGTTATGGCAGGTGAACAAGGACTTCCAGCAATAGGCGATGTATTTACAAAAGTTTCAGCATTCTCATATATGGCATTTAACCTTCTCTGTATGCCTTGTTTTGCAGCAGTGGGAGCTATGCGTCGTGAGTTTGGTTCAATGAAATGGACATTAAAAGCAATAGCATTTCAAATGGTAGTTGCATATGTTGTTGCACTTATAATAAATGTAGTCGGAAACATAATATTCTAAAAAATATATAAAAGCAGGTGTATAAATGGGTTTTAGTATAAATTCAAACAGAAAAAATATTATTGAAAAACTTAAGGAAAAGAACTTTCGTATAACAAAACAAAGAGAAATACTTATAGATATTATATTAGCTGGAAAATACTCCTGCTGTAAAGAAATATTTTATGAAGCATCAAAAACAGACCCTACAATAGGTCTTGCAACGGTATATCGCTTTATATCAATGCTTGAAGACAGCGGTGTAATAGATACAAAAGATAGATTTAGTGTAAAAAACTGCTGTATGGAAGGTTGTGGTTGTAAAAAAATTACTCTTGAAGAAATGCCTCTTTCAGATAGTAATTCTGATGAACTTTATTGTCTTATAGATACATTTTTAAGAGAAAAAGGCTTAATCACAAATGAAAACTTTTCTGTAAGTATAAAAAAGGAGTGATAATATGATTGGTGATATAATTGTAATACTTATATTAGTTATAATTGTTACTCTTTCATTAATGGCATATAAAAAAATGAAAGCACAAGGAAAAAGCGGTTGTGGCTGTGGTTGTAGTTCTTGCCACTCCTGCCCTTCTTGTCAAACCCATAATGATGATAAATAATATATATGCAGTATGTTTTAAAAAACATACTGCTTTTTTTATTGACAAAATATTATAACAGTCATAAAATATTTAGGAAGCTAATCATTTGATTAGGAAGCTAAATATATTTTAAAAAGGAGATGTAATAATTTATGGATAATTCATTTCATAATCTTTTATTATTGACTGAAACAATATTCCATAAAAAAATAGTGGCAGAAACCACAAAACTTGGACTTTTACCAGGACAAGGCAAAATACTTGATTATCTATATAACAATAATGGTTGTGAACAAAGAGAGCTTTCAAGGGCTTTTTTTATTGAACCTGCAACAATAACAGGAATAATACAACGTATGGAAAATTCAAATCTTTTAATACGTGAATATCGCAACGGAAATAAAAAAACAAACTATGTTTCACTAACCGAAAAAGGATTTGAAACAGCAAAAAAAGTACAGGAAATATTTAAAAAAGCTGAAAAAGAAGCATTCAAAGATATTTCACAAGAGGACTTATTAAGTTTTATGACTACACTTAAAAAAATCAATAATAATATCATCACAAAGGAGTATTCAAAAAATGAATAAGTTAAAAAGATATATAGCGTTTTTAATATGACTTTTAATAAATTCATTAGGAGTAAGTTTTGTAACAAAAGCAAATCTTTGAACATCACCAATATCAAGTATACCCTATACATTAAGCCTTAGTTTTAAACCAACATTAGGACAATTTACAATATATTTCTTGAAACAATGGAAAAAACAGATAAATCACGTAGTAGACATTATAAAAAATATACAGGTGGTACTTGGGGCTTATCAATGCACTATGATATTTGTATAGACAGTAGCATTTTAGGAATAAATGGTTCTGTTAAAATAATAGAAGAATTTATGAAAACATCAAATAAAATATAAAATAAAAAAACCGAAAAGACAAAATATCTTTTCGGTTTTGTTTTATTTGTTTATAAAAAATCTTTTGTATCTATATCATAAAGTTCTCTTTCGCAATACACTTCACAATAATAAACATCATCTCTATGCTTTTTCAATACATTTCTTCCTCCCCTATCACCTTCAAGAGAAAGAAGTTCATTTTTATACACACTATTAAATACAATAGGGTTTCCCTCACGATTATTATATATTAAAGTACCTATACCCTTTTTAGAATTTAAAGTTTCCAAAAAAAGCCTTAAATATGTTTCACTTTTCATAAAAGGTTGGTCACACACAGCAAACATATACCATTCACCATTACAATATTTTGAAAGTATACCAGCTTTAACAGTATAAGAAACACCATAACAGCTTTGTGGACTTAATACAGAATATATATTTGTATTTTTATATATTGTATCAATATAGTTTTTTATTTCTTCATATTGTGTAACAACTATAACATTCCAATCATAAGGGCATTTTAAAAAACCATTAATTATATTTTCAAGTGCTATTTTATAGAGAGGTTTACCATTATATTCATAAAGAAGTTTATTTTCTCCAAAACGAATACTGTTACCCCCTGCCATAAGTATAATATTAATTTTCATTTTTAATCATACCCATAACTATTTTTTCTGGAGTTATAGGGAGTTCGTGTATATAAACACCTGTTGCATTATAAACAGCGTGAGCAAGAGCCGGAGAAGGTGTATTAATAACAATTTCACCTATTGACTTAGCACCATATGGACCAGTTTGTTCATAGCTATTTTCAAATTCAACTCTTAATGTACCTACATCATTTCTTGCAGGCAATTTATACTGCATAAATGAGTTATTATACATTCTTCCTTTTTCGCTGTATTGAACATCTTCAAAAAGAGCCATACCAATACCCTGACCAAGACCACCTTCAACCTGTACTCTAGCAAGATTTGTATTTATAGGTGTTCCACAGTCAACAACAGCAACATAATCAATAATATCAATATGACCTGTTTCTTTGTCAAGCTCGATTTCAACCATACCAACCATAAAAGGTGGTGGAGATATAGGAGAACTATGGCTTACAGTAACCTCAAGGGCTGTTTTTGTACCACATTGTGATTTAACAGCAAGCTCAGCAGTTGATATTTCTTTATCTTTTCCAAAAACTCTCTTTCCGTCAAAGTCTACTTCATCAACAGAAAGACCAAGAGCTTTTGCTCCTTCCTCTTTCATAATATCAATAAGTTTTTCACAAGCATTACATACGGCTTTACCTGTAACATATGTTGTACTTGATGCATAAGAACCAGAATCATAAGGAGATGAGTCAGTATCAGCAGCAAGAACAGTAATATTATCAATATCACATTCAAGGCTTTCGGCAGCAATCTGTGCAAGTATAGTATCACAACCAGTACCCATATCGGCAGAACCTATAAGAAGTGTATAAAGACCATCGTCATCAACTTTTATTGTAGCACTACCAACGTCAACATTTGAAATACCTGAGCCTTGCATAGCCATAGCCACACCAACGCTTCTAACTTTACCATTTCCCATATCTTTATATGGATATTTTTCATTCCAGTTAATCATATTTTTAGCTTTTTCAAGACATCTATCTAAAGCACAACTGTTTGTTGTTTCATTATAGTAAGCAGGCATTGTGTCACCTTCTCTTACCATATTCATCTCACGAATTTTTACAGGGTCAATACCAAGTTTTGCAGAAAGCTCATTTACAGCAGACTCAAGAGCAAATATACCTTGTGTTGCACCATAGCCTCTGTATGCACCGGCAGACATAACATTTGAATATACAACATCATAAGCAAACTTAAATGCTTCAACTTTACCATAAAGAGGTATTGACTTATGACCAGAAAGACCTACTGTTGTAGGACCGTGTTCACCATAAGCACCTGTATTTGAAAGTGTGTAAAGGTCAACAGCTTTTATAATACCCTCTTTTGTAGCACCAACACGAACAGTTACTTCCATTTCGTGACGAGGAGTAGAAGCAATTTGACTTTCTTCTCTTGTAAATATCATTTTTGAAGGCTTACCTGTTTTCCAAGTTACAAAAGCAGGGAAAATTTCAGCAACAAGAGTTTGTTTTGCACCAAAACCACCGCCAATACGAGGTTTTGTTACTCTTATTTTTGATTTTGGAATACCAAGAGCAGTTGATAAAATTCTTCTTGCGTGGAAAACAATCTGTGTTGAACTTAAAACATTAAGTCTGCCATATGTGTCAATATAGCAATATGTTCTGAAAGTTTCCATCATAGCTTGTTGATTTGCCTTTGTATGATATGTTCTTTCAAGAACTATGTCACATTCTGAAAGCACTTTTTCAACATCACCATTTCCACAAGTTTCACTTGCACAAAGATTTCTTTTATTATCAGCACCAACAGGACAAAGTGATTTCCAACTTTCTTCTGGGTGAACAAGAATGTCATTATCTTTTGATTTTCTAAAATCAAGTATTGGCTCTAACACTTTATATTTAACTTTTATCATTTTAAGAGCCTTATCAACGCTTTTTTCATCACTACCAGCAACAATAGCAACAGGGTCACCAACATATCTAACGTGTTTATCAAGTATAAGTCTATCATATGGACTAGGTTCAGGATATGTTTGTCCTGCCATAGTAAAACGATTTTGTGGCACATCTTCCCAAGTATAAATACATTCTATGTTAGGCACTTTAAGGGCAACGTCTTTTTTTACTTCCTCAACAATAGCGTTAGCGTGAGGACTTCTTAAAACCTTTACAATAAGGCAATCTTTAGGTGCAACATCATCAAGATACACAGGTTTTCCCATAACAAGAGCCATAGCATCTTTTTTCATAATAGGTTTATTTACAAATTTTGTATCCATTATTTAGCCCCCCTTTGTGCAAGGAAGTTTTTAATTGCTCTAAACTGTCCCTCATATCCTGAACATCTGCAAAGATTTCCTGCAAGATATTCTTTTATTTCATCATCAGTAGGATTTTCATTTTCACGAAGCATAGCAATAACATTCATTATAAAACCAGGGTTACAGAAACCACATTGTTCCGCACCTTGATTTGCAACGAATGTACCAAATTCTTCAGCTTCTTTTTGAAGTCCTTCAAGAGTATAAATTTCGCTACCGTCAGCACGAGCAGCAAGTACAGAACAAGAAAGTACAGGTTTTCCGTTCATTAATACAGTACAAAGACCACAGTTTGAAGTTTCACAACCTCTTTTAACACTAAGACAGCCATTATCTCTTAAATAATCTATAAGAAGTAAATCAGCATCTATTTCAGATTTTACATTTTTTCCGTTAATTTTAACCTGTATATTCATTATTATTTACCTCCCAAAGCCATAACAGCTCTTTTAACAAGAACTTTTGAAAGATGTTCTCTATACTCGGCAGAGCCTCTCATATTTGAATTGAAATTAAGTTTTTCAGTTACATATTTTCCAAATTTTTCAGCACTTTCAGCATTAATACCATTAGAAAGTATACCTTCACAATCTGTAATAGCTTCTGCTCTTGCAGGTCTAGCACCAACAGATGCAATAAATTTACCGTCACATTCAGAAACACATACTGCTAAAACAGGAAAATCTGTTTTTGAAATTCTTTCTGACATATAAACGCATTTTAAAGGTTTCTTTTTAACAATAATATTTACAATAATATCTCTATCGGCTTTCATTTTAGCAAATTCAGAAAGAGGCACAATACCACCTTTATAAAGTTCAACATAGCTATCCAATGCTAAAAACATTGTTAAAACATCAGAGAAACCATATCTACCATATATACTTCCGCCAATAGTAGCACTATTTCTAAACTGTACCCCTACAATATGACGAACACTTTCTCTAATAGCACCATTTGTATAATTATTAAGACTTTCATTTGTTTCAAGCTGTCTTAAAGTAGTCATAGCACCTATTTTAAATTCTTCGTCTGTTTCTTCGATATTATCAAGAGAAAGACCAGACATATCAATGGCAGTTTGTACTCTTAATGTACTCATTTTGAGCCAAAGCATACCTCCAATAATTCTATTTGTTTTTTTCTGATTAAGCTCATAGGCTTCTTCAAGGCTTTTTACTTTTACATACTCATTAATAGTAAGCACTTTTTTCCCTCCATTAAACTACTCTGTTTTTGGAAATAAATTAACATATCTTTAATAGTATTATAACATTATTTATCAATTAAATATATACTTTACTAAAAAAAGACATTCCGATTAATTGTAATAGTTTTTTTAATTTATTGCAATATATTTCTACATAAAAAAAAGAGGTTTTTAAACCTCTAAATTTTCTATCAAATTACAAATTTCCATAAAAGCCTTTTCCCTGTCTATTATATCAATATCCCATAAATATATGTCATTACGTTTTTTAATTTCATTAATAAAATGTATGTCCTCTTTTTTAAGTACAGCAAAAACATTTTTATTACTATCAAGAGCATATTTTATTTTATTAGTAAATTGAAATACATTTTTTTCAATTCGCCCTATTTCATCAAGTAATAAAAAATCATAATCGCCATTTAATCCATTCTCAATACAATTTACACCAAAGTCCAAAAAAACAGACGGATAAGGAATAACCTCTCCGTCCATTTTAATATCAATAATGGTTTTTTCAATACCATTTGAAGGTACAGAAACCATTTTATAACCACTTATTACATTATTATTATATACAGGTAAAGTAACATATCCACCTACTGAGAAATTATATTTTTCAATAACTCTTTTTATAAGAGTAGATTTACCACTTTGTCTTTTGCCTGTAACAACAATATTTATCATTTAGCAGTTTCTTCCTCATCTTTAGGAATAATTATATTAAGAATAATAGCCACAATAGCAGCAGGAACAATACCAGAACCACCAAATATAAGCTGAACAGCCTGTGGCATATGAGAAAGAACACCACTGTTTGCACCAAGACCATATCCAAGTCCAAGAGCAACAGAAACTATTGTAATATTTCTACCCTTCATAGGATATTTTGTTATAAGCTGAATACCACTTACAACAATAGATGAGAACATCATAACAGCTGCACCACCAAGAACGCTCTGTGGCATAATTGAAATAAGAGCAGCAAGTTTAGGGAAAAGACCGCAAAGAACAAGGAATATAGCACCTGTTGCAAGAGCAAAACGGTTTACAATTTTAGTCATTGTAACAAGACCAACATTTTGACTAAATGATGTATTTGGAAGAACACCAAAAATAGCAGCAAAACTTGAACCAAGACCGTCACATATAATACCACCTGAAAGTTCAGTATCACTTGCTTCTCTACCCATACCGCCTTCCATAACACCGGAAATATCTCCAACTGTTTCAACAGCAGTAACAATAAACATTATAAGTACAGGAAGAATTGCTCTAAGGTCGAATGTTGGTTTAATAGGCATAATTTCTGGAACAGCAAACCAGCTAGCTTCCTTTACCTTATCCCAGTTTAAAACCCAAGCCTTAACATATTCTGTACCATCAGCAGTAACACCTGTTGTATCAAGTGTAAGTGACATTATAAAAGCTGCAATATATCCTACTATAATTCCTATAAGAATAGAAGATGAGCTTGTAAAACCTTTTGAACCGTGTTTAAAAGCAACGATTACAATAAGTACAAGTGTACCAAGGAAAAGATTTTCTAAAGAACCAAAATCGGCAACTGTGCTTCCACCACCACCGAAAGAGTTTACACCAACGGCAATAAGAGAAAGACCAATTGAAAGAACAACAGTACCAGTTACAACCGGTGGGAAAAATCTTCTTAAAGGTTTAAGACAAAATCCTAAAACACCTTCAAAAATACCACCAATTATTGAAGCACCCATAATAGCAGCATAAGCAAGAATACCTCCGCCCATTACATTAGCAACACTATTAAATACTCCAATAAAACCTGAACTTGTACCCATTATAATAGGCACTTTACCACCAACAGGTCCAATAGCATAAAGCTGAACAAGAGTAACAATACCCGCAACAAGCATAGCATTTTGTAAAAGAGTTACCTGTAAATCGGCAAAATCACTGCCTGCACCAATACCACAAGCACCTGTGATAATAAGTATAGGTGTAAGGTTACCTACAAACATTGCAAGTACGTGTTGAAGTCCTAAAGGAATAGCTCTTTTTAAAGACATTTTTCCATAAAACTCATAAGGACTTCCTGCTGAATTTTTGTTTTCCATAATTCAAATTCCCTCCATATTTTTTTGACAATATGAAGTATATCTTATTTGTCGAAATTTGTATACACAAAAATTAAAAAATATCAGTAAAAATCCTTTCACTTTCCTCAAAAATTCTTTGTTCAAATTCTCTATACTTTTTAAGAATTTCATAACCATTTTTAGACAATTTAGAACCACCACCGGATACACCTCCACGTTTCCCTTCTACAAGTTGGAAACCTAATGCATTTTCGGAGTCTTTTAATATTTTCCAAGCCTTACTATATGCAATATTCATAGACTTTGACGCTTTGTGAAGTGAGCCATCTTTTTCTATATTTTCAAGTAGTTCTGCAATACCCGGACCAAAAGCTTTTTCGCCTTTAAAAAGTCTTATAGCAATTTTAAATGTCATTTTATCATCTTTCATATTTACACCACCTTTTAATAAGTATTTTATACTTATAATTATGGTTGTTGCAATATAAATTATATATATTTGCGGAAAAATCCGTGATTACTGCAATAAATATAGAAAAATCCGTGACCTTGTTTTTTAAATCTCAAATGTATTTCTTGTTCTGGATAAAGTTTTATAAATTGCATTTTATCTGATGTTATATATACAACAAATTTTATATAATGTCCTTTTTCCATAGGGTGGTTCATAGTAACATAATATTCACCATCTGTATACTCAACTATAAAATTATGGTCGCTATCATCAGCCTTAACACTTTGAAGTTTTTCAAGTTTTTTACCACAACAATATATATCTGCTGTATTTGTTGCACTTATAATATTTCCACATTCACTGCAAACATAAAATTCTGTTTTTTTCATATTACCATTCTCACTTTCATTTATATCAATTTCACCTTTAAGTATATCTTTTATATTTACACCCAAAACATCACAAAGACTGTTTAAAATAGACACATCAGGGCAACCTGTTCCCCTTTCCCATTTTGACACAGTTTTAGGGCTAATATTAAGTCTTTCTGCCACATCTTTTTGTGTCATAGATTTTTGTTTTCTAAATTTTAAAATAAGTTCTCCTGTTTTTGAACAGTCCATAAATCTCACCTCTTAAAGAAATATACATTATATATATTTTTATTTCAATCCACTATCCGCAGACTTTTTGTTTTTTATGTATAAAATCTTTTATATAAAATAATAATATTATTGTTGCAATACTAGGAGAATAATGGTATATTAATAAACAGTCTATTTAAAAATAGAACATATAAAAGAGCCGAATTTAAAAGCATATTGCGTTATATATGTTGTGTGTTTAATTATGATATTATTATGCTTTTCGATTTGGCTTTTGAAAAATCGGAAAGGAATTTATAAATGGAAACTTTAAAATTTGAAGAAATGAATTTATCTCCTGAAATATGCCGTGCAGTTGCAGATATGGGATTTGAGGAGGCTACACCGATACAGTCACAGGCAATATCGGTAATTATGGAAGGAAAAGACGTTATTGGACAATCACAGACAGGTACAGGAAAAACTGCTGCTTTTGGTATACCTTGTATTGAAATGATTGACCCAGAAGACAGAAGACTTCAAGCAGTTATACTTTGTCCGACAAGAGAGCTTGCCATACAAGTTAGTGAAGAATTTAGAAAACTTCTTAAATACAAAGATAGTATAAGAGTAGTACCTATATATGGTGGACAGCCAATAGACCGACAGATTTCAGCACTTAAAAAAGGTGCACAAGTTATAATAGGTACACCGGGCAGAGTTATGGACCATATGAAACGTCGTACTCTTAAAATGGAAACAGTAAAAACTGTTATACTTGATGAAGCTGATGAAATGCTTGATATGGGATTTAGAGAAGATATAGAAACAATACTTATAAAAATTCCACCAGAAAGACAGACAATTCTTTTTTCTGCTACATTATCAAAAGAAATACTTGATATTACAAAGAGATTTTTAACAGAACCAGAATATATTAAAGTAATAAGAAAAGAGCTTACAGTTCCAAATATTGACCAGATATATTTTGATGTCAAAGAAAAAACAAAACTTGATGCTCTTACACGTCTTATGGATATGTACAATCCAAAACTTTCAATAGTATTCTGTAATACAAAAAAACGTGTTGATGATGTTGTTGAACTTTTACAAGGCAGAGGATATTTTGCAGAAGGACTTCACGGTGACCTTAAACAGCCACAGCGTGACGTTGTAATGAAAAAATTCAGAAATGGTACAATAGAAATACTTGTAGCCACAGACGTTGCCGCAAGGGGTATTGACGTTGATGATATTGATATGGTTATAAACTATGATATACCACAAGATGAAGAATATTATGTTCATCGTATAGGAAGAACAGGACGTGCAGGACGTTCTGGTAAAGCATTTACATTCTGTGTAGGAAAAGAAATATATAAACTTCGTGACATAATGAAATATACAAAAACAAAAATTATACAGCAGAAACTTCCTACTCTTTCAGATATTGAAGAAGCAAAAACAAACAACTTTATTGATAAAGTTAAAGAAACAATAGAAGAAGGACATCTTACAAAATACATCAATATAGTTGAAAGTATGCTTGAAGATGATTTTGTAGCAATGGACATAGCAGCAGCACTTATGAAATTACATCTTGCTGACTTTAGTGGTGATGCTCTTGATGCAATAGATGATATTAATTTTGACGGTTGTGATGCATATGGTGATAGCGGAGAAAAAACAGTAAGACTTTTTATAAATGCAGGTAAAAAGCATAAAATACGTACAAAAGACGTACTTGGTGCAATAGCAGGAGAAACAGGAATTTCTGGAAAAGTTATAGGCTCAATAGATATTTATGATGATTATACATTTGTTGATGTTCCTTCTGAATATGCAAAAGATGTTATAAAAGGAATGAAAAACAACAAAATAAAAGGTAAAAAAATAAATATTGAAATTGCTAAAAAAACAAAAGGTAAAGGCAAAAAATAAAAAGAACCCATTCGGGTTCTTTTTTTAATGGTGTCCGTGATGTTCTTTATGATGTACTGAATATGTTTGAGTAGTATTATTATTTATACAATTATTATAATAATCATTTGTATAATTTTCATACTGACAAACATTATTATTAACACATTCAATATGTCCGCATACAGGTGTATTATTTACACAATTATTTTTATATCTAATAAAGCATTGACCATAAACTGTACCACCTATAAGCATTATAAGAGCCATTAAAACTGTAATTTTTAAAATAAGCCCTTTCATTAAAAACACCTCTTTTTATTTTATTATATCATATTTTCCCAATTTTTTGATATATTCAATATCTTTTTTAGAGAGTTCAGCTTTTTTAATAAGGTCAGGACGTTTTTCTATTGTACGTAATAAAGACTGTTCCCTTCTCCATTTTGCAACATTTTGATGATGACCGGAAAGAAGAACATCAGGAACTTTTTTGCCCATAAATTCATATGGTCTTGTATATTGTGGATACTCAAGAAGGTTATCGGAAAAGCTTTCATCTTGAAAAGACTCCTCTTTACCTAAAACACCGGGAACAAGACGAGATATAGCATCAATCATCATAATTGAGGCAAGCTCTCCGCCTGTAAGTACAAAATCACCTATTGAAACTTCATCTGTTACTATTTCCTCAATAACTCTTTCATCAATACCTTCATAATGACCACATAAAAACACTAAATTTTCTTCTTTTGAAAACTCTTCAGCCATTTTTTGATTAAAAGTTTTTCCTTGTGGTGTCATATATATAACACGAGTATTTTTACCGGCTTTTTGTTCAATGCTTTTATATGCATCATATACAGGTTGTGGTTGCATAACCATACCAGCACCACCACCATAAGGATAATCATCAACGTGTTTCTGTTTATTATTGGCAAAATCACGAATATTAACAGCATCAATATTTATTTTTCCTTCTTTAATTGCCCTTCCTGTAATACTATGAGAAAGAGTATCTGTAATCATATCTGGAAAAAGTGTTAAAACAAAGAAATTCATTAGTTTCTCAATCCTTCTAAAAGTTTTACAGTCATTTTATTATTTTCAACATCAACATTTAAAATACAATCTTTTATTGCAGGTATAAGAAGTTCTTTTTCCCCTTCTTTTTTAACACCATAAACATCATTAGCACCTGTTTCATATATATCAGTAAGTATACCTAAAAATTCCCCTTCTTCTGTATAAACTTCCATATCATAAAGGTCTTTTGTATAATATTCATCTTCCTCAAGAGGTATGGCTTTTTCTTCTGGAATTAATATTGTAGCGTTTTTATAAGTTTCTGCAACATTAATATCATTTATTTCTTTTACAGTAACAAGAACAAATTTTTTATGATAAGCTATTTTTTGTATATGAAAAACTTCGATTTTACCTCTATTTTCAACAGTAATTTCTTTTAAAAGTTCAAATCTTTCAGGCTGTTGTGTAGTTGGAAAAACTCTAAATGTGCCTTTAATGCCGTGAGTGCCTGTTATTTTGCCTATTTCAAAATATTTATCCATAATAATTTCACCTCTTTTATTTTTTATTGCTTTAATTATAATAAAAAATGGGACTGCCAATAGGCAACCCCATTATTTTTTTAATGTGCATTACTGTACAATTTCAACGATAATTTTTTTATCCTCGTGAACAGCAGCAGCTTTTACAACAGTTCTTATTGCCTTTGCAATTCTTCCCTGTTTACCTATAACCTTTCCCATATCCTCAGGTGCAACTCTAAGTTCTAAAAGTATAGAGCGTTCATTTTCTGACTGACTAACACTCACCTTATCAGGATAATCAACGAGGTTTCTTGCGATTACCTCTAAAAGTTCTTTCATACTAATCTCCTCCAATTGAAGAAATTATTTATTGATAACGCCAGCTTTCTGTAATAAAACTTTAGCTGTATCTGAAGGCTGAGCACCGTTAGCAATCCATTTGCTAGCTTCTTCTGTATCAACTTTTAATACTGCTGGTTCTTTAGTTGGGTCATAGTAACCGATTTCAGCTATTGATTTACCATTTCTTGCTGTTCTTGAATCTGCAACAACTATTCTATAAAATGGTGCTTTTTTAGCTCCTAATCTTTTTAATCTAATTCTTACTGCCATTTTTAAATTCCTCCTAAAAATATTAATTATAATCTTTTTTTTATTTTATCTTAAAAAAGGAAGTTTAAATTTTCCTTTTTTACCCTTTTGAAAATCTCCCAACTGCTTCATCATTTTTTTCATTTCTTCAAACTGTTTAAGCAATCGGTTTACTTCTGCAATATTTCTACCACTACCCTGTGCAATACGTTTTTTTCTTGGACCATTAAGTATTGAAGGATTTCTTCTTTCTTCAATAGTCATAGACTGTATAATAGCCTCAACGTGAGCAAGTATTTTAGGGTCAAGGTCTGCATCAGGTATATTTAACTGGTTCATACCCGGTATCATACCAATAAGGTCTTTTAAAGGTCCCATTTTTTTAACCTGTTGCATCTGTGAAAGAAAATCTTCTAATGTGAAATCATTTTCTCTCATTTTTTTCTGAAGCTCCATAGCTTGTTTTTCATCAAAATTAGCTTGAGCTTTATCAATAAGTGATAAAATATCACCCATACCAAGTATTCTTGATGCCATTCTGTCTGGATAGAAAGGCTCTAAATCTTCGAGCTTTTCACCCATACCAACATATTTTATAGGCTTTCCTGTAACGTGTCTTACTGAAAGAGCAGCACCACCTCTTGTATCACCATCAAGTTTTGTAAGTATAATACCGTCAACACCAAGCTGTGTATCAAAACTTTCAGCAACTGTTACAGCGTCCTGACCTGTCATAGCGTCAATAACAAGTATAATTTCTTGAGGTCTTACATTAGCTTTTATATTTTTAAGCTCGTCCATAAGTTCTTCATTTATATGAAGACGACCGGCTGTATCAATAAGAACAACATCGTGTCTGTTTTGTTCAGCATACTCAAGAGATTTTTTAGCTATTTCAACAGGATTTACTTTATCGCCCATTTCAAAAACAGGTATATCATAAGTTTTACCAACAACTTGAAGCTGTTTTATAGCAGCAGGTCTATAAACGTCACAGGCAACCAAAAGAGGTTTTTTACCTTGTTTTCTTAAAAGTCCTGCAAGTTTACCACTTGTTGTTGTTTTACCTGCACCCTGAAGACCAACCATCATATAAACTGTTGGCGGACGGTTTGCAAAAGTGAGTTTGCTTTGGGTAGTACCCATAAGCTCAATCATTTCTTCATTAACAATTTTTATTACTTGTTGTGCTGGATTAAGTCCTTCAAGAACTTCAGTACCAACAGCTCTTTCTGTTACTTTTTTAATAAAAGACTTAACAATTTTAAAGTTAACGTCAGCCTCAAGTAAAGCTATTTTAACTTCACGCATTGCAGTTTTT
The DNA here is from genome assembly GCA_944379995.1 of uncultured Clostridia bacterium. GTDB lineage: Bacteria > Bacillota > Clostridia > Lachnospirales > Anaerotignaceae > Fimicola. Next base: position 226,803 of record CALWGF010000001.1, on the reverse strand, counting down.
ACATCATCTTCAGTAAGTTTTCCTTTACTTCTAAGCTGTTTAAAAACTTCCTGAAGTTTTCCGGATAAACCTTCAAATGCCATAATTTAACCCTCCTGTCAGCAAAGAATATCATCTGCTATTTTTTTAATATCCTCTATACAATTAAGCATATTATGTGGCACATCAAATTTATTCTCAATATCTTCCACAATTTTTTTAATTTTAGCAACTGACTCTTTGTGTATTACAAATTTTTCGACAAGGTTTAATTTTTCTTCATATTCCTTCAAAATTTTTTCTGTACGTTTAAGCTGGTCTCTAACAGCTTGACGGCTTATTTGAAGTTCCTCGCCTATTTCCGAAAGAGATAAATCTTCATCATAATACATACGGTATATAGTTTTTTGTTTATCCGTAAGAAGTTCACCGTAAAAATCAAAAAGCAGTGAAATCTGTAATAAACTATCCATATTTCATCTCTCCCTATTAAGGGTGTAAAGTATTTTTACTTTACCTCGAATATTCTACACTAAAAACACAATGGTGTCAAGTATTTTTACTTTACACCCTATTAAAATTTATAAATTTTTATATATATTTTTTATGCAATATTACTCATTGCCAAAAAGAGCAGATGCAAAATCTCTCGCATTAAATTTCTGAAGGTCATTTATACCTTCTCCAACACCGATATATCTTACAGGTATATTAAGTTCTGATTTAATTGCAATAACAATACCACCTTTTGCAGTACCGTCAAGTTTTGTAAGTATAATGCCTGTAATATTTGCAACTTCTTTAAAAAGTTTAGCCTGCTGCATAGCATTTTGACCTGTTGTAGCATCAAGTACAAGATAAACTTCTTTATTAGCTTCTGGATATTCTCTATCAATAACTTTAGAAATCTTTTTAAGCTCTTCCATAAGGTTCTTTTTGTTATGAAGACGACCAGCAGTATCACAAATAAGAATATCCATATTTCTATTTTTAGCTGCATTTACAGCATCAAAAACAACTGCCGCAGGGTCAGAATTTTCTTCGTGACGAATAACATCAATACCAGCTCTTTCTCCCCATACTTTAAGCTGGTCAATAGCTGCTGCTCTAAATGTATCGGCTGCCGCAAGTATAACTTTATTTCCTTGTTCTTTATAATTATGAGAAAGTTTACCTATTGTTGTAGTTTTACCAACACCATTTACACCAATAACAAGCATTACTGTTGGTTTTGGAAGTTCATAGTCATCATCAGCACCCTCATTTAAAATATCTGTAATTTCATCTACAAGCATACTTTTAATAGCTTGTGGGTCTGTTGTTTTTTCTTTTTTAACTCTTTTTCTAAGATTATCAATAATATTCATTGTTGTTTCAACACCAATATCAGCCATAATAAGAACTTCTTCAAGTTCCTCAAAAAGCTCCTCATCTATTTTAGTGAAAGCACCAAGAACAGTATCAACACCACCAAGTATATTTTTTCTTGTTTTATCAAGACCAGCAAAAAGTTTTGCAAAGAAACCTTTTTTTGTTGGTTTTTCTTCTTTTACTTCTTCAACTAATTCTTCTTCTGTTTCAATAATTTCTTCTATAACTTCTTCTGTTGTTTCTTCTTTTACTTCTTCAACAACTTCTTTTGCTGCTTCTTCTTTTACTTCTTCAACAACTTCTTTTGCTGTTTCCTCTTTTACTTCTTCAACAACTTCTTCTGCTGTTTCCTCTTTTACTTCTTCAACAACTTCTCCTGCTGTTTCCTCTTTTACTTCTTCAACAACTTCTTCTGTTGTTTCTTCTACTTTCTCAACAATTTCTTCAATTTCTTCAACTGTTTCTTCTAATTCTTCTTCATCTTCACGAATAGCTCTATCAAGTTCCTCAGCAGTAATATCTGGAATTCTTGCAATACTTATATCAGCTTTTAAAGGCTGTTTATTGCTAAAAATTTCTTCTGGAGTTTTAGTTTCTTCAACTTCAAAAGGTGTAATTTCAATACCTTCAATTTCATCTATATTGTTACTTTCATTCAAATTTTCTTGTGGTTTATTAACCTCATCATTTTTCTTTTTACCTTTAAAAAAATCAAAAAATCCCATTATCTTTCCTCCGTAATATTATGAATAATCCATATTGTCAGTAAAATTAACTGATATAAGTTTTGAAACGCCTTTTTCCTGCATAGTAATACCATACATAACATCGGCAGCCTCCATTGTACCTTTTCTGTGGGTGATTACAATAAATTGTGTTTCACCTGAAAACTTTTTAAGATAATCAGCATATCTTTTTACATTAGCATCATCAAGAGCCGCTTCAATCTCGTCAAGTATACAGAAAGGAGAAGGTTTCATTTTAAGTATTGAAAAAAGTATTGAAATAGCAGTTAAAGCACGCTCACCACCAGACAAAAGCATCATATTTTGAAGATTTTTACCGGGTGGCTGTGCAATAATTTCTATTCCAGAGCCTAAAACATCATTTTCATCTGAAAGTTTTAAATAAGCCTTTCCACCACCAAACATCTCTCTGAAAGTTTCATTAAAGTTATTTGAAATAATTTCAAACTGTTCTCTAAACTGATTTTCCATAAGTGATGTAAGTTCTGAAATAATAGATTGAAGTTTTCTTTCTGCCTCAATAATATCATCTCTTTGGGCACAAAGGAATGTATATCTTTCTTTAACTTCTTTATACTTTTCAATAGCGTCAACATTTACTGAACCAAGGGATTTTATTTCCCCTTTAAGATTATAGGCAGATTTTTTAATACTGTCAACGGACTGTATATTTTCTGTATCACAATCAATATCATCAGGTACAATGTCATATTCTTCCTGTATAGTTTGACAAATTCGTGCTTTATCTTCAGAAAGTTTTTCAATTCTTGCTTCAATTCTTACACTATTATTTTTAAGTTTAGCAATATAATCAGAAATTTCTCTTATTTTTTCTTCAAGACTTTCAGATTTTTCAATAGCTACCTTTCTTTTTTCACCAGTTTCAAAAAGTTCATTTTGCAAATTACCAATATTTCTTTGTTCTTCAAGTATATCTACTTTAATAATAGAAATTTTATCTCTTTTAGCATCAATATCTTTTTTAAGGCTTTCTTTGTCGCTGTCAAATGCTTCAATATCTTTTTCAAGCTCTTTTATGGTATATTTTATTTGTTTAATAATATTTTCAGAATTTTTACGACTTTGTTCAATATTTGATATATTTATTTTAATATCAGTAATTTCATTTAAAAGTTCATTTTGATAAACTCTTTCGCTTTCAACATCAGTTTGATATTTAGAAAGTATTTCATTTATTTTTTCAATTTCCTTTTCTGTTATTAAAAGTCGTTCTTTTGCTCTTTCAAGGTCAGTTTTTGCAAAATCGGATTGTTCTTTAAGTTGTTTTTCCTCTAATATATAAATATTAAGTTTCTGATTTTTATCATCAAGAGAAGTTTTTGTCCTAAGTATATCATTTTCGGCATTTTCGTTTTTAACTTGAATTTCTCTTAAAGCCATATTCATTTCTGAAATTTTTTCAGCTATACTTTGAATTTTATTTTCAGAAGCAGTCATTTTATCACGTATTTCTGAAACTTCTTTTCCAAAAATGTCCAAATATTCTTTAAGTTCTTTTATTTCTCTACTTCTTCCAAAAATACCTGTTGATTTTTTGGAAACGCTACCACCTGTCATAGCACCACCAACACTTAATGTATCCCCTTCAAGAGTTACAACTTTATATGAATATTTATATTTTTTTGAAAAATCAACAGCATAATCAAGATTTTCAGCAATAATAACTCTACCAAGTAAGAATTTAATTATACCGTCATATATACTATCATAATGAACAAGGCTGTCAGCAGTTCCAAGTATACCTTTTTCGGAAAGTATTTTATTTTTTTCAGCACCAATGTCTTTACCTTTAACAGCGGTAATAGGCAAAAATGTCGCTCTACCTAAGTTATTATGTTTAAGATATTCAATAGCAATTTTTGCACTTTCTTCATTATCAGTTACAATATTTTGTAAAGCACCACCAAGGGCAATTTCAATAGCTGTTTCATATATTTTATCAACACTTATTATCTCACCAACAGCACCCATAACACCTTTAAAGCGTCTATCCCCTTGAGAGCTTAATTTAAGTATACTTTTTACACTTTTATAAAAACCGTCGTGTTCTTTTTCCATATCAGAAAGTATTGAAAGACGAGATTTTTTTTCATTGTATTCTCTTTCTTTAGTTTTAAGAACGGCTTTCATAATTTCATTATTTGTCAATATATTTTTTCTTTCTGTTTCAGACTTTGAAATATCATTTTGAATTTTATTTGTTTTTTCAGCATTAATTTCAATATGTTTTTTCAAAGCCTCAATATGTATTTCACTATCACGAATTTGACTTTCGATATAAGCCTTTTCATTTTCAAGCTGTTCTTTTCGTCTTTCATACTGGCTTTCCATACTTTCAGCACGAGAAATATCACCTTTAAGCTCTGTACTTACTTTTATTTTTTCTATCATTTCAGTTTTATGTTCATCAATGATACTTTCATTTTCGCTTAAAACACTACTTAAAGCTGAAAATTTTTGTTCTAAATTTTGAAGTCTATCATTTTGAGCTTTAAGGCTTATGTCAGACGCTGTTATTTTAGCATTTTCAACGTCAATATTTTCTTTATTTTTAGCCATAGACTCATAAGCCTTAGCTTTATCAGACTTTGCCCTTTCAATATTAGAAAGTGAATGGACAATTTGTTCTTCAATTAATTTTACAGTACTTTCAAGTTTCTCAAGATTACTTTTTTTATCGGCTATATTATCGTTTATATTTTGTATTTTGTCAGTATATTCATCAGAAAGATTTTTTAAAGCGTGAATATCATCACGAATTTTTTCACCTTCTTGTTCTTTTTCATTTACAGACTGACTATATAATTCAAGTTTTTCATAAATATTTTCTATTTCAGAATTGATACTATTTCTTTCAAACTTAAATATATTTATATCACAATATTTTAATTTTTCTTTCAAATCAATATATTTTTTAGCAGTTTCAGACTGTTTTTGTAAAGGTTCAATTTGGCTTTCAAGTTCGTTTATAATATCCTCAGCACGAGAAAGATTTTGTTTTTCTTTATCCAATTTTACAAAAGCCTCTTGACGTCTGTTTTTAAATTTAACAATACCGGCAGCTTCTTCAAAAAGCCTTCTTCTGTCATCAGACTTAGAACTTAAAATTTCATCAATTTTACCTTGACCAATTATAGAGTAACCCTCTCTACCTATACCAGTATCCATAAAAAGCTCATGAACATCTTTAAGACGACAATTTGTACCATTTATAAGATATTCACTTTCACCTGAACGATAAACACGCCTTGTAACAGTAACTTCTGTATATTCAATAGGCATTTTTCCTTCACTATTATCTATTGTTATAGACACTTCGGCAAAACCTAAAGCACGTCTTGTTTCAGTACCGGCAAATATAATATCTTCCATTTTATCTCCACGAAGTGTTTTAGCTTTTTGCTCACCTAAAACCCACCTTACAGAGTCGGAAATATTACTTTTACCACTACCATTAGGACCAACAACGGCTGTTATTCCTTTATTAAAATCAAGCTTCACTTTTTCGGGAAAAGATTTGAAGCCTTGTAAATCAAGTCTTTTTAAATACATAAAATACACCTCTTAAAGTTTTAACACAGAGTTTATTTTATCAAAAAAGGTTATTACTTTCAATTATATTGTATATCATTATAACAGAAAAGACAGCGATTTTTCGATGTCATTCTCTCAAAATTTAATTTATATTATTTTCATTTTATTGTTTTTCATCAAAAAATTTATTTACATATTCAATAAATGTATTATCTGTTTTATACCATTTATCATTAATTTTAATACAATCATCTTGTATAACAACAGCAATATTTGTTCCGTCTTTTCTTTCAATATAAATAGTACTGTCAACATCTTTTGAAAGATTTAAAACCATAGGCTTAAATTTTTCAAAACTTTTATAAAACTTTTGTGAAAATTCAATCATATCATTTTTATTATCAAATTTTTTAGATATTTGAGGAGAATTTAAAACATCTGTAATTTCAACACTTGTAATATCAACTTTATCTATTGAAGGTCTGTAATTTATGTAAGTTCCTATAATTGCAATAACAATAAGTATAACAAAAACAGCTTTTTTCTCTCTTGTCATAAACACACACCTTTCTAATATATAATTTTCCCATGAACTATTGTATATTTAACATTACCTTTAAGGCTCATACCGTCATAAAGAGAAAATTTAGCTTTTGAATAAAACTGTGAACTATCAACTGTAAATTCATTATTTATATCAATAATAGTTATATCTGCCTCAGAATTTTCTTTAATAAAGCCTTTTTTTATATTTAATATTTTTGAAGGATTAATTGACATTTTCTCAACAAGTTTAGGAAGTGTTATATGTCCTTTTTCAACAAGATAAGTATAGCTTACAGGAAAAGCAGTTTCAAGGCTTGATATTCCCCATTCGGCAGAGTCGAATATTTCGTCTTTACCCTCTATTGTAGCAGGAGAATGTGAAGATGATATAACATCTATTGTATCATCTTTTATACCTTCAATAATAGCTTTTCTGTCTTTATCATTTCTCAAAGGTGGTTTTACTTTTGCAAGTGTATTATATCCTATAACACTTTCCTCTGTATGAGTAAAATAATGAGGGCTAGTTTCACAAGTTACATTGACGCCTCTTTTTTTAGCTTCTCTTACAAGTTGAACAGAGCCTTCAGTACTTATTGTAGCAATATGTAATTTTGCCCCTGTTTTTTCGGCAAGTATAATATCTCTTGCAACAAGAACTTCTTCTGCTTCCTCCGGAATACCTTTAAGCCCCAAAAGTGCAGAAACAAAACCGTCATTCATAACACCATTATTTGATATTGAAGTATCATCACAACTTGTAATAACAGGAAGGTCAAACATTTTAGCATATTTGAATATATTTCTTAAAAGACCTGTATTTTTAATAGACTTATCACCGTCAGAAAGAGCAATTATACCTTTTTTATACATTTCGCCTATTTCTGTCATTTCTTTTCCTTCACAGCCTATTGTCATACTACCATAAGGAAATATATTTACAAGTGAATAAACTCTACTTTTTGATATTACATAATCAACAACAGCTTTATTATCTATTGAAGGCTTTGTTGAGGGCTGACAAGTAAGAGTTGTAAAACCGCCTTTTGATGCAGCCATAGAAGCACTTTCAATATGCTCAATATGTTCAAATCCGGGGTCACCAATACGACAATGCATATCTATAAGCCCTGATATAGCATAAAGACCTGTACAATCTAAAACATAAGCCTCATCATCATATAAATTTTCGCCAATTTTTGAAATATATCCGTTTTCAATTTCAATATCATAAATTTTATTAATATCATAATAAGGAGATACAATATGAACATTTTTAATAATATCTTTCATTTTATAATACCTCCTGTCTGAGATAAAATATAAAGTATTGCCATTCTTACAGCAACGCTATTAGCAATATGGTCATTTATAATACATTGGTCACTTTCAATTACTTTTGAAGATATTTCAATATCTTTCATAATAGGACCGGGGTGCATAATAATAACATCTTTTTTAGCATATTTAAGAAGGTTTTCATCAATTCTGAAAAGGCTTTTATATTCTTCAAAAGAAGGTATTATATTTTTTTCGTGGTCCTCAACACGTACTTTTGTTGTTATAATTACATCGGCATCTTTAACAGCTTCACGAGCATTATAAAAAACTTTTACACCACATTTTTCAAGGTCAGAAGGCATAAGTGTTGGAGGACCTCCAACGCTAACATCTGCACCAAGTTTTGTTAATGCCCATATATTACTTCTTGAAACTCTACTATGTATAATATCCCCTATAATAGCAACTTTAAGACCTTGAAAGCTTTTTTTATTTTCTTTTATAATAAGCAAATCGGAAAGAGATTGACCGGGGTTTTCGTTATATCCGTCACCTGCATTTATTACAGATGCACTTACATTTTCAGAAAGAAGGCTTGCCGCCCCTGCCATAGGGTGACGAAGAATTATAAAATCAGCACCCATTTGGTCAACAAGCTGTCCCATATCCCTCAATTTTTCATTACCAAAATTTTCTCTTGTCATATCAACAACATTTGCACTAAGGTGTTGTGCTGCCATTTGATATGAAAGTTTTTCTCTTGCACTTGCCATATAAAACAAAAGTACAACAGATTTTCCCTGAAGATGAGGAACTTTTTTATTTTTATGATTTAATATATATTTCATTGTTTCTGAAGTACTTAAAATATATCTTATATCATCAGCACTCATATCTTTAATACCAAAAAAGTCTTTTCTTTTTATCATAATACCCACTCTCATTTCAAAAAACTTTTTTTATAATTATTAACTTGTTTGTATTTGTTTTAACTTTTCAATTAATTTTTTAAAATATTCTGGAAGTTCAGATTGGAATTCCATATATTCTCCTGTTCTTGGGTGAATAAAACCTAAAACTCTAGCGTGGAGAACTTGTCCTTTTGTAGAAAAAGGTTGTTTTCTTTTGCCATAAACTTCATCACCTAAAAGCGGGTGACCTATATAAGACATATGAACTCTTATTTGATGAGTTCTTCCTGTTTCAAGTTGTGCTTCAATAAGGTCATATTTACCAAGATGTTCAATAACTTTATAATGAGTTACTGCGTGACGGCTATTTTTATCTCTAACACACATTTTTTTTCTATCCTCTGGGTGACGTCCAATAGGTGCATCAATAGTGCCTTCATCTTCTTTAAGTTTATTAAAAACAATAGCATTATATTTTCTTGTAATAGTATGCTCTGCAAGCTGTAAAGCAAGTGATTGATGAGCCATATTATTTTTAGCTGCCATAATAACACCGGAAGTATCTTTATCAATTCTATGAACAATACCGGGACGCATAACACCGTTAATACCAGAAAGCTGTCCTTTACAATGGTACATAAGAGCATTTACAAGTGTTCCGGAATAATGTCCCGGTGCTGGGTGAACAACCATTCCTTGAGGTTTATTTATAACAATAACATCTTCATCTTCATAAAGTATATCAAGAGGAATATCCTCTGGAAGTATTTCAATTTCCACAGGTTCTGGTATTTCCACTTTTATAATGTCTTTATCTCTTAATTTATAATTTGATTTTATATTTTTATCATTTACAGTTATATTACCTTGCTCAATAAGTTTCTGAACACCACTTCTTGACAAATCATCAAAATTTTCAGAAACAAAAATGTCAATTCTCGTTCCAACATCTTCTTTTTCTACTGCTAAATTATATATATCCATTTTTTACCTCTTTTATTTATTTTTTTAATTTTGGTTCTTCTTTAATAACAAAAAGTAACAAAAACGCAAAAAGTATTGTTCCCACAACAACATATATATCAGCTACATTAAAAACAGGCCAATTTATAAATGTAAATTCGAAGAAATCAACAACATATCCTCTAAAAAATCTATCAATAACATTACCTATTGCACCAGAAAGTATAAGAACAAGAGATACTCTAAGGTACATATACTCTTTTTTATTAGGTAATTTCAAAAAAGCATATATTATAGCAACAGATATTATGACAGTAATAACAACAAAAAACCATCTTTGACCTTCAAGTATACCAAAAGCAGCACCTCTATTTTCAACAAATGTAAAATCCATAAAGCCTTTTATAAAAACAGTTGAGCTTATAGGTTTTAAATTTATAAGTGCAATATATTTTGTTATTTGGTCTATTGCAATAAGCAGTATTGTTACTATTAAAGGTAAAAACATCATATTATTTAATATCCTTTCTTATTCAATTACATATGATATAGCATTTATAATTTCCTCTTTTGTAACATTACTTGTAACATAAGCATTACCTATATTTTCAGTAAGTACAAAATTAATTTTATTATCACTTACTTTTTTGTCTAAAAACATTTGATTATATACATCTTCTGAAGAAATACCATTTGTTTTTATAGGAATATCAAAGAAAGTAAGAATATCTTTTAATTCCTCAATATCTTTTTCTCTAACATTACCTTTTTCACAAGCTATTTTCATAGCTGCAACCATACCTATACCAACACATTCACCATGTATAAGTTCAAATTCTTTAAGACTTTCTATTGCGTGACCTATTGTATGACCATAATTAAGTATAGCACGCATACCATTTTCTTTTTCATCATTTGATACAACATATGCTTTAAATTCGCAGCATTTAGAAATAATTTCTGTCATTATTTCAGTATCTTTCAATTTTATTTTTTCTTTATTATCAATTATAAATCTATAAAAATCATTGGATAATATTATACCATATTTTATAACCTCTGAAAGTCCTGCTGAAAACTCTCTTTTTGGTAAAGTATGTAATGTATCAGCATTTACATATACAAATGAAGGCTGATAAAAAGCACCTATAATATTTTTACTATTTAAGAAATCAACACCAACTTTTCCTCCAACACTGCTATCAACTTCAGCAAGAAGTGTTGTAGGAATTTGTACAAAATCAATACCTCTCATATATGTAGCGGCAACAAATCCTGCCATATCACCGCAAACACCGCCACCAAGACCTGCAACTACACATTTTCTATCAAATCTTTTTTCAAGAAGAAATTTATACATTTCTGAAATAGTATCAAGATTTTTACTTTTTTCTCCGGCTTCAAATGATTTTATATAAACCTCTTTAAAAACATTTGATAAAATATTTTTAACTTCATCACCGTAAAGTTTTTCAACATTTGTATCTGTTATAATACAAATTTTACTTCCCTTTATACCAGATTTTTTAATAGTTTCTAAAATATCATTAAAACCTTTTCTAAAATCTATATCATAATTTTTAAGTTCTGTATTTACTGTAACGCTTTTCAAATTTAATTCCCCCTAAACTTAAAAAAAGGTAGGGCAAACACCCTACCCCTTAATTATTTTAATTTTCTGTAATCTCAGTTATTTTATCCAAATCCTGAGCATCTGCTTTATCAAGAAGTCTTATTTCAGCTTCAAATATAACTCTTAATCTTTTTTTTGTAGAATTATATCTTTCAAGAAGTCTGTCTAAGGCTTTTTTTGTTTCTTCAATTTTTCTATCAGTATCGCCAAAAACACTTTCGTATTTTTCATTTGCTTCTGCAAGAAGTTTATCAGCTTTTTCTTTTGCTTGTGCAAGATATACTTCAGCTTGTTTTTTTGTTTCGGCAATAACTTTTTCTTTTTCAGCTTCAGCTTCTTTTAATCTGTCCTCAGCTGTTTTTTCAGCTAAAGCCAAAGTTGCTTGAAGTGATTTTTCTATTGAGCGATAGTTACTATTACTTTCTGTAAGGCTTGTAACTTTTTCTTTAAGCTCAATATTTTCTTTAATAAGTTTTTCATAATCAACTATAATCTCATCAAGAAATCTATCAACATCATCTTGAGAATAACCTAAAGCGGATTTTTTAAATTCTTTTGTTTCTATATCGTTTATAGTAATCATTTATTATCCCCCTTTAAACATACATCAAAAAAATAACCCCTATTCTATCTTTTTTTGTTTTACCAGTTTCATAACCTATACGAAATCTGCCTTTACCTCTAACAGAAATCATATCGTTTTCTTTAACTGTATAAGATACACTATTTACAGGTATCCAATTAACATTAACTTTTTCACTACGAATAAAATCTTGGGACTTACCTCTTGATATATTGAAAGCAGCACCAACTATTGCATCAATACGCATTGATGAAACAGTAGCTCTTTTTTCAACAATATTGATATCTGGTATTTCTAAACCATTAATATCAACAATATCTGTTTTAACAGCGGTTCTACCTATTTTTACAAGGTTTACCCCCAAATAATCGGCTATACCTTCAAGTACAAAACATATAGCATAATCATCAAATATAATTATATCTCCTGTTTTTTCTCTGTCAATACCAATACCAAGTATAGAACCTAGATAATCTCTATGTGATAAATCACTTGAAAATTTTACATTTCTTTTTATTTTCAAAGCTTTAATAGGAAAATCATATTTACATATATCAATATATTCAGGAGAAAAACCTATTATATTTCTTTCACAATACTCTGTTCCTCCAAAAACAAGGAAATTTACATCTCTTATACTTTTTAATACATTATTATATACAAAAGCTGTTTCCGTAGGATTTAAAAAGTCGGTAAAAGTCATAGTATGCTTTTTAATACACATATCAACTTTATCAAGTACCTTTGATATAATAAGTTTTTCTTGTGAGTTTGAAGCCTTTTTAAAAAAATCATTTCTATTATACAAATAAATCACCCTAAAAAATAGAAACGATAATTGCGAGAACTATCATTTTAACTATATTCATAACAAAAAGAGCTATAATAGGTGAAAAATCGAGCATCATACCTCCACCAAGAGGTGATTTTTCAATCATACTTCTTATAGGTCCAAGTATAGGCTCTGTAAAAGAATATATAAGCCTTACAAGTGAATTATCTCTGCCAATAGGAAGCCAAGATATAATTATTCTTACAAATATAAGCAGATATAATATATAAAAAAACATATCAACTGCTTGATATAATACAGATTTTAATCCAAGCATAAAAAGCCTCCATTAATTTTGTTTTACCCAAGGAAGAATTACTCCCTTAGTTTTAAGTTCTTCTTTAAAATCTCCTGATATATCAACATTTTCAGGTGCAATTATAAATATATTATTTGAAACACGCTGTAAACTTCCCTCAAGAGAATAACATGTACCACTTAAAAAGTCCATAATTCTTTGAGCAATAGGATATTCAACATCTTCAAGATTTACAACAACAGGACGTCTACTTTTAATTTGGTCACAAATTTCCTGTGCATCTTCATATTCCTGTGGTTTTACAACAACAACTTGCATTTGAACATTAGCGTGTATATTAACAACCTGCTGATTTGTCAAACCACGTCTTCTGCTTGTTGAATTATTGCTATAATCAGTTACATCTCTTAATTGAGTTTCTCTTACAGGTGGAGTTTCTCTTTCATACTCCATTTCTTCATCTTCATAGTCCTCATACTCGTCGTACTCTTCTCCTCCAAATAACTTTTTAAAATTCTCAACTAAACTACTCACTAAAAATTCCTCCTTGAATATGTATACGTATTATAATCAAAAAATATTATTTATTATAAAATCTTTCACCAAAAATTCCAGTGCCAACTCTAACTATCGTTGCACCTTCCTCAATAGCTACACAATAGTCACCTGTCATTCCCATAGAAAGCTCTGTCATATTAATATTATCAATTTTTTTATTATTAATGTCAATTAATAATTTTTTCATTTCTTTGAAATAAATTCTGTTTTCCTCTGGATTTTCTGTAAATGGTGCAACAGTCATAAGACCTTTTACATTTATATTTTTTAATAAAGAAAGTTGTCTTATAAAATTTTCGCAATCTTTTGGTTTAATACCAAATTTAGACTCCTCATCTGCCATATTAACTTCAACCAGTATATCCATTACAACACCGGCTTTTTCTGCCCTTTTATTTATTTCTTCTGCAAGTTTTAAACTTTCAACAGAGTGTATAAGACAAACTTTATCTATTATATATTTAACTTTATTTGTTTGAAGATGACCTATAAGATGCCAATTTATACCTTCTCCCATAGGTTCATATTTTTCCATAATTTCTTGCACTCTGTTTTCACCAAGAGAATTAAGACCACAATTTACAGCTTCTTTTATTTTAGGCACATCTATTGTTTTGCTTACTGCAAGAAGAAAAATTTCGTCAGGATTTCTTCCAGATTTTAAAGCAGCCTCATTTATTCTCTTTTTAACATCAATAATATTTTGTTCTATTGATGAATTCATATTATCACTTCCTTAAAAACAATATAATCAGTATACAGAGTCTGACTCTTGTATATTTTTAGCATCAGAAACAATGTTATCATAAACTTTAAGACCATATAAAGAACCTGCCTCAACAATAGAATATTCACTATTTGATGCAATAATATTTACAACCCTAAAGTCAGCTACCGAGCTATTTACTACATAAACGCCGCTTGCTGTTTCAACTTCAGAAATAGTATAATTTTCAGAACTTTCTCCTGTACCTTTAATTAATACATCTCCAAGTTTAAGAGTTTGGAAATCTTGTAATATATAAGCAAAAGCACCTTCGCCAGTTTCTGGATTTGCTTCTTCCTCTTTAGCTATTATAAGTGAAACAAATTTTGTTTCTTCACCAGAAACTTTTAAAACACCTTTCTCACCATTACTTTCTCTTATACACTCAGCAGGTATTTTAAGAAGTGTTTTTTCAACAATGGCATTATTAGGAACTTTTAAACCTTCATATATTTCATCTTCTATTTTAAAATCCAAAGTTCTTACATTTATTATTTTTTCAAGACTTTCACTTGATTTAAAAACAACTTTTGCTTTATTATCAAGTTGTTCAACAGAGTCTATAACAACATTTATTTTAACTTCCTCTTCGCCAACAGTTGTTATCATAACTTTTCTACTACCTGCTTTCCACTCAGTAGCAGCCTCCGAAGGAACATATGCTGTTAAATACCATAAATTAGATTTAACAACTTTAAATAACGGAGAACCTGTTTTAACGCTTTGAGTTTTTGAAATTTGAGTTATATCAACATTCATTTTTGTTTGTTCTTCTGTAACATTAGCTGGTTCATCATATGAAAGTGTAGTTTCCATACCATCAACAGAATAACTTAAAATACCACTCACATCACTTTTTACATTAGCCATACTTTCAGCAAGTTGACTTTCATAGCTTGCCTTTTGGTCATTAAGTTCAGAAACACTTGTATTATTTTCAGTAAGCCATATATTATTTCTCATATTTATTTGATTATCAACACGATTTCTAAGAGAGTAAACCTCCGCCATACTACCATCAGAAAATTTATAAGAATATAAATCCATAGTTTCTTTAATTGTATTTTCTATTCTGTTAATATCTTCTTTAAATATAGAAAGGTCACTTCTTTGCATTTGATTTTCCAGTATATCTTTGTCTATTTCTTCTATTTTATGCTCAATAATATCTGTTGTATCATCTTTTTTAATTACACAAACAGAAGAATTTATTTTAATCTTTTCATTTTCAGAATAAGCATATACAGGTTGTCCATCAATAGGACTTTCAAAAACCTTTTCATCACGTATTATTATACCACTAAAAACTTGTGGTACATCTATTGTACCATAACTTACAGTTTCAACAGATATATGTGGTTTTGTTAAAAACACAATAAAATATCCTAAAATATAAATAAAAAGTATTGTAAACATAATACCCATAAAAGCTCTGTGACCTTTTTTTCTTGTTTTTTTCTTATAAACTTTTTTAACAGGTCTTTTTGAATATATACCGGTATTTATATTTTTTTGTCTTATATTACTACTTCCATAATAACTTTTATTATAGTTCCGTTTGGTTTTAACATTTCTATTTTTACTAACATTACTATATGTATTTTTGTTTATATTATTTTTTCTATTATATTTATCGGAGCTACCACTATATTTTTTAGCCATAGAAGCCTCCTTTTTTAAAACCTATATTTATTTAATATACTTAAACTATTATAATACATTTTTCTTATATGGTAAACTAAAAAAACAATTTATACACAAAATATAACGCATAAAATTGTAAAATATTAATAAAGTTTCAAATTTTCCAAAAAATAGTTCACAAAATTACAAAAAAAGTATTAATATACTTACATAAAAAAACGAGGGTTACAATTAGTCCCTCGTTTTTTAAATATATTAAATATGTATTATTCTAAAACTTTTGCAACTTCATTTACAGCTTCTTCTTCATCTTTACCTTCTGCTATAATAGTTGCAACTTGTCCTTCACTTATACCGAGTGAAATTGTACCCATAATACTTTTTGCATTTATTTTTCTATCATCAATCATAACCTGAACTTTGCTGTCAAATTTACTTGCTGTCTGAACAAAAAATGCTGCCTGTCTTGCGTCCAAAGATTTACCGATTGTTAAAGTTTTTTCCATCATCTAAATATCACCTTTCTCCTCTCTTAATGCATCTGCCATACTACCAAGTTTTTTCAGCCTGTGATTTACACCTGATTTCCCCACAGGCGGTTTCATCATTTGTCCAAGTTCCTTAAGACTGAAATCCGGATATTGAACTCTAAGTTCTGCCGTTTCTTTAAGGCTTTCTGGTAATTCAGAAAAGTCTGAGTTTTTCATAAGATAGTTTATATCCTCAACTTGTTTCACTGAAGCTGCAACAATTTTTCCAAGATTGGCTGTTTCGCAATTAACAATTCTATTAAGATTATTACGCATATCTTTAATTATTCTTATATTTTCAAACTCCATAAGAGCAATATGAGCTTCCATAACATTGAGTAAGTCTACTATAAGCTCACCTTCTTTTATATAAAGAACGTAATTATCTTTTCTTTTTACTATTTTTGTTTCTATATCAAAAAAGCCAATTAATTTTTTAAGTTGTTCACAGTAATCAAGTTCAGTATTTACAAATTCCAGATGATATGTTTTTTCGGGGTCAGTGATAGAGCCTGATGATAAAAAAGCTCCTCTTATGTATGCTCGCTTACAGCAAGCACCGGATATAACCAAAGGATATATCCTTTTTATTAAAACCTTATTTCCCTCTTCAAAAGCTAAAATTCCTGTTGCAGATAAAACTTTTTCAGCCTGAACAGCATTTTTAATATAAATAAAATACCCTCTACTATTTCTAAACTGACTGTTTCTTCTTACCATTATTTCAATGTCTATATTAAAAGTTTTTTTCAATAATGTAAAGCACTTTTTAGCGACATCAAAATTCTCCGTTTGTATTTTTACACAAAAACTATTGTCTTTTTTAACTATCTGTCCACATATATTTATAATACCAGCCAGCTCAGCAATATTACAATGTCGTGCATTTCCAAAATGATTACACAACTCTCTCTTTACATTAGACGAAAATGACAAAAATTACACCTCCGCTGACTTATTTTTTATGTCTTGAATCTTTTTCAATATCACTATGTTTAAGAATTATACTGTGACCATCTTCTTTAAGATTTTTATATAAAGCATTAGCCAATGTAACGGAACGATGTTTTCCACCTGTACAACCTATACTTATAACAAGTTGGTTTTTACCTTCTTTAATGTACTGTGGTATTAAGAATTTAATCATATCTGTAAGTTTATCAAGGAATATATTACTTTCTTCAAAACTCATTACATAATCATAAACAGGGGCATCATTACCTGTAAGTTCTTTAAGCTCCTGAATATAGAAAGGATTAGGTAAAAATCTTACGTCAAAAACAAGGTCACTATCTATTGGAATACCATATTTAAAACCAAAAGAACCAACTGTTATTATAAGACTTTCAAATTTTTTATTATCAACAAATATATGATTTATCTGTTCTTTAAGCTCTCTTACAAGTATATTGCTTGTATCTATTATATATGTTGCATTTTTCTTAACGTCTTGAAGTATTTCTCTTTCTTTCTTTATACCTTCTTCAATAGAACCACCTTTTGAAAGTGGGTGAGTTCTTCTTGTTTCTTTATATCTCTTTATAAGAGTTGTATCAGAAGCATCAAGGAAAAGTATTTCAAAATCATAGCCTCCTTGTTTAAGGCTAGAAAGAGTTTTAAAAAGGTCAGTAAAAAGTTTACCTCCTCTTATATCAATACCCATAGCAACTTTATCTATTTCACCATCTTGTTCAAAACAAAGTTCTGCAAATTTAGGTATAAGTGCTGGTGGAAGATTATCCACACAGAAAAAACTCATATCTTCAAAAAATTTAAGAACAGTTGATTTACCTGCTCCAGACATACCTGTAACTATAACAAATCTCATTTGTATACCTCCCTTGCCTTAAAATTCGCCTATCATTTTCACTTCTGTTTCAAGTTTTACACCAAACTTTTTATATACTGTTTCCTGACAATGTTTTATAACTTCAACAATATCACTAGCAGTAGCATTACCCTTGTTTATAACAAAGCCTGCATGTTTTTCGGAAACTTCAGCACCATTAATGTTATAACCTTTAAGACCTGCATCAGAAATAAGTTTTCCTGCAAAATAGCCTTCTGGTCTTTTAAATGTGCTTCCTGCACTTGGATAGCTAAGAGGCTGTTTTTCACGTCTTTGGGCAGAAAGTCTTGACATTTCCTCTTTTATATTATCATATACACCTTTTTTAAGTTTAATTCTTCCTGAAAGAACAATATACTCTTCTTTTGGAATAATGCTATGTCTGTATGAAAGTTCAAGCTCATCTGCATTTAAAGTTTTAACTTCTCCCTCTTTAGTAAGAACATTTACAGAAACAAGTATATCTTTTATCTCTCCACCATATGCTCCCGCATTCATACATACAGCACCACCAAATGTCCCCGGTATACCTGAGGCAAATTCAAAGCCTGTAAGGCTGTTTTCGAGAGCCTTTGATGCTATAACTGTCATAAGAGCACCTGCTTTTATATCCATAAATTCTCCCTGAACTTCTACATGGCACATTCTACTAAATATTTTTATTATAGCACCCCTAAAACCTTTATCTCCTACAATAATATTAGAGCCATTTCCCATAACATAATATGGTATATTATGTTCTTTTATATATTCCATAGCCTTTTTAAGTTCTTCTATTGTTGAAGGTTGTATCATTGCATCAGCATTTCCTCCAACTCTAAAAGATGTATGATTTTTCATAGGTTCATCTAAAAGAACAATATTTTCTCCCAATATATCAATAAGTCCCTTCACTTCTGTCATATAAACACTCCTTTATTTTGGAAGTATAATTATTTTGAACTATCTTCTATACTTTTTGCAATTCTTTCATGAAGAACTTGAGCTGCATTATAACCCATTTTTTTCTGTCTATGATTAATTGCAGCTGCTTCACAAATCATAGCAACATTTCTTCCTGGACGAATAGGTATTGAATTACATAATATTTTATTACCAAGTATTTCTGTATATTCTTCTGTAAGACCAAGACGGTCATATTCTTTATCTTCGTCCCACATTTCAAGTTTAACAACAAGGTCTATTGTCTGAGTTTGTTTTACAGCAGCAGCACCATAAAGCTGTTTAATATCAAGTATGCCAATACCTCTAAGTTCTATAAAGTATCTTATAAGCTCTGGACTTGTTCCTACAAGTGTTTTATGAGATACTCTTTTGATTTCAACAGCATCATCAGAAACAAGTCTATGACCTCTCTTTATAAGCTCAAGGGCAGTTTCACTTTTACCAATACCACTTTCACCCATTATGAGTATACCTTCACCATATATATCAACAAGTACACCATGTATAGTGATACGCTGTGCAAGTTCAACATTAAGCCATCTTATACATTCTGCCATAAAATCGCTTGTACTTTCTTTTGTTCTAAACACAGGCACATTAAATTCAGTAGCAAACATAACCATTTCTGGGAAAATAGAAAGATTTCTTGAAATAACTATACAAGGTATTTTAAAGCTAAAAATTTGTCTTAAAACATTTTCACGAAAATCTGGTTCAAGTTTTGATAAATATGTATGTTCAACCATACCTATAACTTGAACTCTATCACTGTCAAAATGCTCAAAAAAACCAGCTAATTGTAGTGCCGGACGGTTTACATCACTACTTGTAAGAACTTTTTCAGAAAAATCCACTTGTGGTGTAAGATTTTCCAATTCAAACTCTTTTACGAACTTTTCCATTGATACTGTATAAATCATATAAATTCCCTCCGTATAATTTATTAAGCATTTAATCTAATTCTTTATTTTATAATAAACTATATATTATGTTTTTTCAACAAAAGGCATATTAAATATTTCTAAAAAAAGCATATACAGCTTCAGCACTTTTAATAGTCATACCGGAAACCTCCAAAAGTTCACTAACTTCTGCTTTACTTATATTTTCAACAGAACCAAAATGTTTCATAAGTGCTTTTCTTCTTTTTTCGCCTATACCTTTAATATCATCAAGTACAGAATGTAAAGCCTTTTTCTCTCTAAGTTTTCTATGATACTCTATTGCAAAGCGATGAACTTCATCTTGTATTCTTGTAACAAGAAGAAAGCCTTCTGATGAAAGAGGCATATATATTTCTTCATCATTATATATAAGCCCTCTTGTTCTATGTTTATCATCTTTTATCATACCACAAACAGGGATATTAAGTCCAAACTGAGAAAGTATTTCTTTTGCAGCATTAACTTGTATTTTTCCTCCGTCCATCATAATAATATCAGGCATTTTAGAAAAACTATCTTCTTTATCACTTTTAATACCTCTTTTAAATCTTCTTGTAAGCACTTCTTCCATACTGGCAAAATCATTTGCACCTATAACTGTTTTTATTTTAAATTTTCTGTAATCACTTTTTTTAGGCTTGCCTTTTTCAAAAACAACCATAGAACCAACAGACTCAAAACCTTGTGTATTTGATATATCATACGCTTCTATTCTTGTTATATTCTCCTCTATACCAAGAGCATTAGCTATTTCAGAAACAGCCCCTATTGTACGTTTTTGTTCACGTTTAATTCTTTCTCCTGTTTGTTCAAAAACAATAATTGCATTTTTAGCAGCCAAATCAACCATTTTTTTCTTATCACCCTTTTGAGGTGCATATATAGAAACTTTACTGCCCTTTATGTCAGAAAGGAATTTTTCAAGTATTTCTTTTTCTTCACTTTCAACATCATCTTGTACAAGTATTTCTTTAGGAATAAAAGCAGTACCACTATAAAACTGTTTTATAAAATCGGTCATAATTTCATTTCTTTCCATACCGTCAACATTTTCAATAAAGAAATGTTCTCTACCTGTCATTTTACCATTTCGTATAAAGAAAATCTGTACAATACCTTCATTATGTGCTCTTGAAAAAGCAATAATATCACAATCTCCAAGACCTGTATTTGACATTTTTTGTTTTTCGGCAATACTTTTTATACTTTTAAGTTTATCTCTAAGTATTGCTGCTTTTTCAAATTCAAGGTTTTCTGCTGCCTTTTCCATTTCAATACGCATTTTTTTAGCTATTTCATCGTGTTTACCTTCTATAACAAGTATTGCCTCATCAATATATTTTCTATACTCCTCTTTAGATATAAGACCGTCACAAGGTGCCATACATTGACCTATATGATAATTAAGACAAGGGCGTTCTTTTCCCAAATCTCTTGGAAAAACTTTTTTACATTTTCGTATAGGAAAAAGTTTGTGTATAGTTTCAATAGTTTCTTTAACAGCCAAAGCGTCTGTAATAGGACCTATATATTTTGCTTTATCTCTTTTATACTCTCTTGTAACGAAAATCCTAGGAAAATCCTCATTTAATGTTATTTTTATATAAGGATACATTTTATCATCTTTAAGCATTATATTATAATGAGGTTTATGAAGTTTTATAAGATTACATTCAAGTATAAGTGCCTCCATTTCAGAGTCTGTTACAATATATTCAAACTCTTTTATATGTTTAACCATAGCAGCAACTTTAGGAGATTGATTTTTAAGGCTTCTGAAATACTGGCGAACTCTGTTTTTAAGAATTTTTGCCTTTCCTATATATATTATATTATCTTTATTATCTTTCATTATATAAACACCAGGCTTTTCTGGTAGTTTTTTTAATTCTTCTTCTATATCAAACATTTATAATCCTCCAAAATATATAACTATAATATAATTATAATATCCAAACGGAAATATAAACAACATTTTTGTAAAAATAATAAAAAAGAGTACAGAAAACTCTGTACTCTCTAAAATATAATAATTAATCGTCATATTCTGAGTCATAACCAATTATTGCACCAGTATTTGCATTTATTTTGTAGTCATATTCCATTCTACCTGACTTAAATTCAACTTCATATTTTTTCTGTCCGTCATCATAGTCAAGTTCAACTTTTAACCCATATACATTTGAAGCATTTACACCAGCATGATTAAAAGCAATCTGTTTAGCCTGTTCTGATGTTATAGTTGTTGTTGTATCTGTTGGTGTTGTTGGGCGTGTCCAATTTTCAACATCATAATCAAAACTTATTATTGCTCCTGTTGCTGCATTTATTTCATAGTCATATTCTTTGTTGCTGTTATAAAATTCTATTTCATAAACTTTTATACCGTCATCATAATCAAGCTGTGCTTTTATAAAACTTACTGAACTTGCTGTAAGTCCTGCGTGATTAAGTGCTATTTCTTTTGCTTTTTCTACTGTTATAGTTGTTGTTTGTTGATTTCCAAAACTGTCCGCATCTGTAACAGTTGAACTACCATTAAGTCCAACAACTTTAGTAGAACCATTCCATGTAACTTCTTTATTCATAATCTGTCCAATGGCTCTAAGTGGAAGATATGTGCTGCCATTGTATAATATAGGATAAATTTGTTCTCCTGTTGCTGAATAGAATGTTTTTGTTGCATTATCAATTTTAATTGTAAAATCTGGTCTTTCCTGAATTTGTATTGTTTTTGTTCCAATATCTGGATTATCAGTATATAAAAAAATAGGAATTCTTGTACCACTTATTGTGATTGTTTTTGTACTTTCGTCCCAGTTAACATTTTTTCCTATTAACTCACCTATTGCTCTAAGTGGAAGGTATGTGCTATCCTGATATAATATAGGATATGCAGCTTCACCTGTTGCAGTTTTAAAATTCTTTTCCCTTCCATCAACAGTAATAGTAAAATCCGGTCTTAATTGAGCATTTTTTGTAGATATAACATTATCCGCAAATAATGGTAATACCATTGTTGCTGATAAAACAGCTGCTATTGTACACATAATATATTTTTTCATAATATATACCTCCTTCATATAATAGAGTTATTATCTCTCCTTGTTACGCTATTATAATACTATTTTAACATTAAAATAATATTAAAATATATTAATGTTTAATAAATTTTAGAAAGGACTGAAAAAACATATGGAACAGATATTTCGTATTATTATACTTGTAATAGGAACTATTGGTGTTATAAACTCATTTACTACACTTATGGTTTCAAACGGCAATTTAGGTACATATCTTCCTGCTATAATAGGCTTTATATTTATTGGATTTTCAATATTTAAGCCTTCAATAGATAAATTTGTATCACAAAATATAATATTTTTATACATAAGAAATATAATATATTTTGGTTTTATATTTTTTATAATTACATTTATAGCCTGTACAATTTTTTTACATACAAGAGGAACAGAAGAACCTCCTAAAAATTGTGATGCTATTATAGTACTTGGTGCTGGTCTAAATAGAAGTCGAGTAAGCACATCTTTAGCATATCGTCTTGACAAAGCATTTGAATATGCAAATGAAAATAAAAACTCAATAATTATTGTATCTGGAGGGCAAGGAAAAGGCGAAGAACGAACAGAAAGTTCTGCTATGAAAGAATATTTAATAAACAAAGGAATTTCAGAAGAAAGAATATATGAAGAAAACAAATCAACAAATACTGTTGAAAACTTTACTTTTTCAAAAAATATACTTGATGAAATATTCAATGGAAATGATTATAAAACAGTATATGTTACAAATGATTTTCATATTTTCAGAGCAGGACTTATTGCCAAAAAATGCGGATTTACAGCATATGGTTTAGGTGCACAATCATATAAACCACTTATATTCAATTTTTATATACGTGAATATTTTTCAATAATAAAATTTTTTATATTTGACAGATAATATACATATGTTATTTTAAAAAGCCATAAAATAAAATGAAAACTTTTACAAAGGTGATTAAGTGAATAAGAACACAGTTTTAAAGGGTGCGGCAATACTTACCCTTGCAAATATAATCACACGTTTTTCTGGCTTTTTTTACAGAATATATATGAACAACACAATAGGCATTGAAGGTATGGGACTTTATCAACTTATAATGCCTATATATGGCTTGTGCTGGAGTATAACATCATCAGGTTTTACAACAACAGTATCAAAACTTACAGCACAAGAAAAAGCAAAACACCAATATGGCAATATGGGAAGAATACTTAAACAATCTGTTTTTATGTGTATGGTTATAAGTACAATAATAGGTGTAGCACTGTTTTTTACTGCTGATATTTTCTCATTATATATTATACAAGAAGAAAGAACAGCAATTTCATTAAAAATACTTTCACTTTGTTTTCCTTTTATGTCTGCTGGTTCTTGTATACGAGGTTATTTTTTTGGTATACAAAACTCCACTATACCTGCATTTTCACAGGTTATTGAACAAACAGTACGCATAACAGCAGTATTTTTCACAGCAAAAAAACTTGTACCATTAGGTTTAAGCTATGCTTGTGCATCTGCTGTAATAGGTATAACTTTAGGAGAAATAGTTTCTTTTATTTTTGTTGTAATTTTCTATAAAAAAACAAAAATAAAAAAAGGCTTTACAAAAAAGCCTCAAATGGGAATAATGACATCATTTTTAACTATACTTTCAATGGCAATTCCGCTATCAGCAGGAAGATGTATAAGTTCTTTTCTTTCAACTATTGAAAACATACTTATACCACAAAGACTTGAACTTTTTGCAAATACTGGTGAAAATGCTATGAAAATATATGGAAGTCTTACAGGGCTTATAATGCCTCTTATACAATTTCCTACGGCTTTTCTTGTGGCAGTATCAATAACATTAGTACCTGCTGTATCGGAGGCTTGTGCGGTAAAAAACAAAAGGAAAATAAGAGAAGCTGTTAATCTTTCTGTATTTTTTACAATAGTAGTATCATTATGTTTTACAGCAATATTTGCAGTATTTCCAAAAGAAGTATGTCAAACAATATATGGTGAAGAAAGGCTTTATTTACTTCTTTTAAAACTTTCTCCTGTATGCCCTTTTTTATATTTACATATAACATTATCAGGGCTATTAAATGGTTTAGGCGAGCATATATACATATTAAAAAATAATGTAGTATCATCAATAATAAATATAGTTTTTATATATTTTGGTATGCCTTTATATGGTGTAAATGCTTTTATTGTTGGTTGGATTATAAGCCTTATACTTACAACAGTAACAAGTTTACACAGAATTATAAAAATTACAGAAACAAAAATAAATGTATTAAAATGTTTTATATATCCTTTACTTTGTATACTTGTTTCATCACTTACACTAAGGCTTGTTTTTATAAATACACATTCAAATAAAATATCAACAGTTATAATAATGTCTGTAATGTGTATATTTTATATTTTACTTCTTATTGCCACAGGCTGTATAAAAAAAGATGAAATATTACAATTTATAGGTTTTAAAAAATAAAAAAGGTTAAGTTATATAACTTAACCTTTTTATTGTCAAAAAAATATATTTTAAAAAATTAAAACCATTAAATAAGAATTAAACTATGACACTTTTTATTAATTATATTGTGTTCTTTCACCAGTTACTCTATAAATTACCCATTCACAAATATTTGTTGTACGGTCAGCAATTCTTTCAAGATATTTTGCTATAAATAAGAATTTTATACCCTGATAAATTTTGTTTTCGTCTTCTTCCATTTCTTTTTCAACTTCAAATACAATATCAGCAAAATATTTATCAACTTTATCATCACTTAAAGATATATCTCTTGCTCTTACAGCATCAGATTTTATATAACATTCAGTTGTAGCTGTAATCATAGCTTTTACAATAGTAGCCATATTAGAAATATCTTTTGTATCAAATAAATATTTATCTGTATTTTCAATTACTTCTATAAGATATTTAGCTATATCAGTACAATGGTCAGCAATTCTTTCTAAATCAGTAATCATTTTAAGTATAGATGTAATATTTCTAAGGTCAAAAGCAACAGGCTGTTCTTTAAGAATAAGACCTATACACATTTTCTCAATTTCAACTTCAAGTTCATCAACTATATTATCTCTTTGTATAACTTCTCTGAGTATTTCCTCATCTCTTTTTTCCATACCCATAATAAGCATATCCATTGTTTTTTCAATAGCTGTATTCATTTTCATTATTTCTTTATGCAAATCGGCAAGCTTACTTTGAAATTCATTTCTCATCTTTTCTTTACTCCTTTATAAAAATATATATCAACCAAAACGGCCTGTTATATAATCTTCTGTTCTCTTATCCTGAGGCATATTGAATATTTTATCAGTTTCATTAAACTCAACAACCTCTCCAAGAAGGAAGAAAGATGTATTGTCTGATATACGGCTTGCTTGTTGCATATTATGAGTAACCATAATAATTGTATAATCTTTTTTAAGTTCAACTGCAAGGTCTTCAATTTTAAGTGTTGATATAGGGTCAAGAGCAGATGTTGGTTCGTCCATAAGAAGAACATCTGGTTTAACAGCTAACGCTCTTGCTATACAAATTCTTTGTTGCTGTCCACCTGAAAGACCAAGAGCATTCTTTTTAAGTCTGTCTTTTACTTCGTCCCAAATAGCAGCATCTTTAAGACTTTTTTCAACTATTGCATCAAGTTCAGATTTTTTCTTAATACCGTGTGTTCTTGGACCATAAGCAATATTATCATATATGCTCATTGGGAATGGATTAGGTTGCTGGAAAACCATACCTACTCTTTTTCTTAAATCAATTATATCTGTTTCTCTGTATATGTCTTCCCCGTCAAGTTTAATTTCCCCATCAATTCTCACACCTTCAACAAGGTCATTCATTCTGTTTAATGTTTTTAATAAAGTTGACTTTCCACAGCCTGAAGGTCCAATGAAAGCTGTTATTTTTTTCTCTGGAATTTCCATATTAATATTTTTAAGTGCGTGGAAACTTCCATAATGAAGATTTGTATTTTTTATAGAAAATTTAATTTTATCTGACATTATTATTCTCCCCAATAATTTTTATTTAACTACTGTATTTCTATTTAAAAACTTAGCTGTTTTATTTGCACAGAAGTTTATAAATGCAACTATAACAATAAGAACTGTTGCTGTTGCATATGCTTTTTCAAAAGATATACCCTCTTTTGCAAGAAGATAAAGATGTACTGAAAGTGTACGACCTGAATTCATAATTGTTTGTGGCATATTAGGCACCATACCTGCTGTCATATATATAGCAGCTGTTTCACCAACAATTCTACCTATACTTAATATTACACCTGAAAGTATACCCGGTATTGCTGACGGAAGTACAATTTTAACTACTGTTCTTATTTTTGAAGCACCAAGAGCAAGACTTCCTTCTCTATAACTTTTTGGTACAGTTTTTAAAGACTCTTCTGTTGTTCTTATAATAACAGGAAGAACCATAATACTTACTGTTATTGCACCTGCAAGTATTGAATAACTTAATTTAAGTATTGTAACAAAGAATATAAGACCAAAAAGACCATATATAATTGAAGGTATACCTGCAAGACTTTCAATAGCAAATCTTATTACATTTACAATTTTACCCGGTTTTGCATATTCATTAAGATATATTGCAGCACCAATACCTATTGGAGTAGATATTATAAGTGCAAGTAAAACTATCCATAATGTACTTACAATCATTGGTAAAACTCCACCCTCATCTTTAAATGGAGCAGTTGTAAGGAATTCAATATTTACAAGTCCAATACCATTTATAATTATGTAGCCTATTATCCATATAAGAATTCCACAAGTAAATATAGCAGATATTCCAATTAAAACTTTTAATAACATATCTTTATATTTTGATATTTTATTTAAAGTTTCTACACTTAAACTATTATTTAAAACACTTGTTATAGGTTTTAAAAGACCTATACAAACCAATATTATAACTAACCACTTTAACATTACTTATTAACCCTCTCTTTTCTGAATGAAATGAAGTACAACGTTAAGACACATTATAAATATGAAAAGTATAACACCTGTTCCGAAAAGTGCTTCCTGATGAAGCCCCATAGAATAACCCATTTCAATGGCTATATTAGCAGTCATTGTTCTTACTGGGTCTGTTATTGCTTCTGGTATAATTACAGAGTTACCAGCAACAAGTATAACAGCCATTGTTTCACCTATTGCACGACCTATACCAAGAACAATTCCTGAAAATACACCAGATTTTGCAGCTGGTATGATTACTGTAAATATTGTATGTACTTTTGTTGCACCAAGAGCATAAGCTCCTTCTTTATATTTTTTAGGAACAGCTGCAAGTGCTGTTTTTGTTGTTGTTATAATTGTTGGAAGTATCATTATTCCAAGTATTATTGCTGCTGCTAAAAGAGAGCTTCCTGCACCCTTTCCGCCTAATGTATCATTTATAATAGGTACTATTACAACAAGTCCAAAGAAACCATATACTACTGATGGTATACCTGCTAAAAGTTCAACAGCAGGATTTAAAATTTTAAGAACTGTTTTATGAGCATATTCACTCATATAAACTGATGTAAGTATTCCAACAGGAACACCGATTATAACAGCTCCGATAGTAACATAAACACTACCTATAATCATAGGTAATATTCCAAATATATTAGCACTTGGTAACCATTTTTGTCCTGCTACAAAGTCTACTATACCAATTTCAAGTATTGCTGGAAATCCCATTGCAAAAATATAAACTGTTATTACTACAACGCCTAATACTGCAACACTTGCACACATCATAAATATTATCTTAGCTATAATTTCGTATATATCTGATGCAGTAATTTTTTTTCTGTCTTTTTTAGGTTTCATCTCTGTTTCTTTTATATCGTTTTCTTGAATTATCTCACCACTTAAAGTATTACCGTTCATACAGTAAATCAACACTCCTTCTTTCTTTTTTATTACGTTGTAGATTTTAGTATTAATTTGTTAACCTTATATTTGTTATATGTTAAATCAATTATTTAAAATGTTAAATCAATGTTAAAAGCATAGTTAAAAAAAAGAACCTACTATAAATAGTAGGCTCTTTTAATATGTACTTAATTATTTTATTGAAATATAGCTTTCTGAAACGATTGTCTGTCCTTCGTCAAGGCAGTAATCAAGGTATTTCTGAGCAGCTTCTGAAATTTCTCCTTTTGTTACAAGAAGAAGTGGTCTTGAAATTTTGTATTCACCTGATTTTACAGTTTCAACACTTGGTACAACACCATCAATTGATACAGTGTTCATAGTATCATCAACATATCCAAGTGAAAGGTAAGCAATAGCATTTGTTTTTGAAGCAACACTTGCTTTAACAGAACCGTTACCTTCACATATAAGTGCATCTTCTCTTAATGTAGGTACAGTAGCACCATCAACTTCTTCTGTAAGTTCCATCATTTCTTCAAAAGCATCTCTTGTACCAGAACCTGATTCACGGCTGATTACTATAATATCTTCATCATTTCCACCAACTTCGCTCCAGTTTGTAATTTCGCCTTCAAAAATTTTCTTAACTGTTTCAGAGTCTAAATCTTTAACAGGATTTTCTTTATTTACAACAACTGCAATACCGTCATATGCAAGAACATGTTCTGTAATACCAGTTGATTTTTCTTCTTCTTTAAGTTCTCTTGAAGAAGCTCCGATGTCAGCTGTTCCATCGATTGCAGCTTTAATACCTGCTGATGAACCAACACCTTGTACTTCAACACTTATACCAGGTTCTACTGATGCAAATTCGTCTGCTATACTCTGTGCAACTGGCTGAACTGTTGTTGAACCTACAACTGAAACTGTACCTGTTGTTCCTTCTGTTCCTTCTGCTTCTGTTGTTGTTCCATTTCCTGCATTTTCATCTGTTGTGCTTGAACCGCTACAAGCTGTCATAGAGAAAGCCATTGCTAATATACATAAACCTGCTATTAATTTTTTCATTTTTTAATTCCTCCTGAATTACATTGTTTATTTATTATTTAATTTTTTATTGTCTTTCCGACTTACAACGTAATAATAACAATCATATGTTAAAAACGTATATTGTATTTGTTAATACATTGTAAAAAGTAAATACAAAAAAGTTAACAATAAAAAAAAGTGTTTCTTAATAATAAGAAACACTTTTTTTTTGGTAAAGAATATTACCTGTTTAACATGTCTATATGCTTTTAATATCTCTGTATAAAATTTATTAAAGTAATTATTATCAAGTTCTTCTAAAGCTATTAAAGCAACTAATGTTTTCCATTCTTTTTCTGTAAAAAATGATGATAATTGTAAAAATTCAACTTGATATTCTTTTAATGTATATTCTCCATCTTCAAAATATATTGTATTTTCTGATTTATTTTCTGATAATACAACTTTTGCAAAATCTTTTGCTTTTTCTGATTTTTCATAATTACTAAATGAATTTGAAAGTACACATTCCGCATAATGATTGAAAACCATTCCAAAAGCTATTGTTAAAGGTTTAATATATTTTAATATAAACATAACCTCTCTACTTAAATATTTAGTTACACCTATGTATTTTAATATAATATTATTAAAATTCTCTTTTTTATGTTTTTCTATATATTCATAAAACCAATTTATATCTTCAAGATTTCCTTCTGCTTTTTCTTTTATATATGATGCAAACATAACTATTTTATAAGAATTAAAATATTTATTTATTATACTATTTTTTTCATCACTTACATATATAGTTCCGTCATGAGATATTTCTAATTTACCTGATTTTTCAACTTTTGAAGGGGTATATATATTCATTAGATAAGAAGTCATAATTAAACAATTCACTATTATTGTTAATATTAGCATAAGTTTTTATAAAATTTGTAAAATTTA
Organism: uncultured Clostridia bacterium; assembly: GCA_944379995.1. Classification (GTDB taxonomy): domain Bacteria; phylum Bacillota; class Clostridia; order Lachnospirales; family Anaerotignaceae; genus Fimicola. The sequence goes on along the minus strand of CALWGF010000001.1, from coordinate 195,940 downwards.
TTTCTGGGGATATTTTTCCATTAACCATATTATTCCATTCAGAAATTGTACAATCATATTTAGATGCAATATACTCTTCTGTTTTACCTTTAAAAATAGTGTCTTTTTCAATAGCATTTTTTAGAGCTAATTCATACGCAGACTTTATTTCAAAGTTATAATCTTTTGGTAAAACACCTAAAACTAAAGTTATACTCATATTATTTTATCGCCAAAACCTTATAAAACTATAATTTATTTAATTTCTATAACATTGATAGTTTTGACATACTCCTTTCTTTTTTATTTTATAATTAATTTATATATATCATAAATTACACGATATTTTTATATACTTATATAAAATCTTCCAACATTACAGTTACATTTTAATATAAAAAAAGAATATAGTCAACAAAATATAACTTAAAACAATTCAATAATATGAATTTTTTTTAAAAATTTTCCAGCAAGTTTTAAAAAAATAAGAGACTTACAATAATTGTAAGTCTCAATTGTACATAAACCTATTTTTAAAAATTTTTATATATGACTGAAATATTTAAAAGCATTTTACATATGAAACTTAAATTACATATCAAAATATATATACTACATAATGTTTTTAGTCCCAATCAAGGTCGTCAACTTCTGCTCTTATTAATTTAATTACAACATATAAATAAGCTAAAACAAATATAGCAAACATATGTGGTGTAAATTTTTTTATTTTTTGACTTGAATATACACCTATTATAATACCTAATGTTAAAATGCATATTTTAAATATTCCCACATCAACTGCATTAAAAGTTCTGAAACGTTCCATAATATTGTCAACTATAACATCAAACTGGTTCATAATATCTCCCCTTTTATAATGGTTTATTTATAACTTATATAACATTCATTATATTAACCAAAAAAATATATATATTACAGATAACTATTATTAGTAACATAACACTATATAAATATAATTCTATTATATCAATATATTTTTATTATATAATTAAAAAAAATAAAAGTAAATACAAATAAATACTAAAATATTTTTATTATTCTAATTCTTTTATAATATCATAACAATATGTATCTGCTATCATTCCTAATATTAAAATAATTTGTTCTATTGTATTTTTTTGTTCTTCATCACTTCCAAATATGTATTGGCAAGCACGAACTGTTATATCTCCTGTGTTATAGTCCATTTGAAAACTACCTATTTTCAAATTATAATTAAGTTTCATTAAATATTCACTTATTATACTTCTATTTTTAGGTTCTACTCTTATATTACAATCAACAAAATATGCAAACATTTTATCATCTTCCATACACATTGCAAAAGAATTATATTTACCCTTTTCACCACTTATATAAAATGATAATATATCTTGGTTACTTTCATTTAAAGTTATATTATATTTTAATGCAAACGCTATAAATGCATCACGAATTGTCATTTTAATTCCTCCATTTTATTTTGAAGTAGTATTAATTATTTCTGGTACTTTTTTAATGTCATTTTCTGTTTTATCTAATACATTTTTAATATATTCATTTGTTTTTGATTGATTTTCAAATATACATTCTGGATTTTTTATTGCATCTTCAGTATTATTTATAACTTTTAAACATTGTTCTATTTGTTCTGACAAAAGTATAATTCTTTCTTGAATATTTATTTCAATCTGTTGCCATTTCTTTTGTAATTCTTCTTGATGTTCTTTTTCACTTGTTTCATAATATGTAAGCTCAGAAGCCATAGCCTCTGGATTTGAAAATATTTTTTCTTCAAGCTGACTGTATATAAGTTCAACTTCATTTTTATCAGCTTTAAAACGATTACCATCATAAGCTCTTATTTTTTCTTCATCTGTCAAACCATCTTCTGATGATTTAAGTTGTAATATACGCTTGTCGTGAATAGACATTTTTACACTTTGTCGTAATTCTTCAGCACATACTATATCATTAAGTGAAATTTGAAAATTTTCATCAACTTTTTGTTTATCAAAACGTTTAGCTAATTCTGCGTATTCTTTAATTACTTGGGCTTTTTCTTCATCTGTACCTGTTTCAGCTTCATTAAGTGCTTCAATACGGTCTAAATGTTTTTTATCAATCATTTGTAAACGATTTCTTTCATAATTAAGTATCATATTAGGAGTAACCCAGCTTCCAGCTTCTTTCTTTTCGTGCTCTATAAAACCGTCTCTTCTGCCCATTTCTTTATATATTTTAAGCATTTCAGGATAATCATTAATTTTTTCAAGAATATCTAAAATTGTAGTATGGTCTGCCTTATTATCAGAATGATATTTAGCTGAAGTTGCTCTATGAATTTTATAACTATAATATCTGTCTAAATCTTCAGCAGTAAATTCTTTTTTATTCATTCTCATATATTTATCCAGAACTTTTCTATTTTCTTTATGATTAATTTTTAATCCACTTTTTATACCATAAAATCTTAATTGGCTATATAGAGAGCCTTTATCTTTACGAAGTTTATCAATTTCTTGGCTTTCATCAGGCTCCCAGTCCTCTCCTTGGAAAAATTTTTGTACAGAATAATCACATTCATTTATACGTTTTTCTATATCATTTAAAAATCCTTTTTTTTCATTTCTATCAAAATCAAAATATTCTTGTATAGTATCATAAATTATTCTTTCTCTATCAATACCAACTGCATTTTTTGACTGTGCCAATCTATTTTTAAGCATCTGTATTCTTTGCATATGATTAGAAATCTTATAATCTTGTGGATTTAATGACCTTAATATTCTAACACGGTTTTGTTCATAAGTAATAATATCATTAATACTAATATTACTCTTTATCATTTCAAAAAGCCATTTTTTACTTCCTTTATTCTCTTTTATTTTATTAGAGATAAATAATTTTAAAGCATTTGCTTTTTGTTGTTCAATAAGAGCTGCAATAAAATCATCTTTTTGTGCAGTCATATAATATGCTTTTTCGTCACTTTCCATAGTTCTTTTACCACCTAATATTAATTGGTTTAAAAACTTTTCTTGTTCCTCTGTTCTTGAAGTAAGTTTACTAAGCTCTCTTATTTTATCACGTCTTATTAAAGAAAACATTCCTGTATAATTTCCTTCTAATTTATCTTTAAGAACTTTACGTTCATATGCTAAAAGACGTTCTCTGTTAGAATATATATCTAAATTATTACTAAATTTTTTAGCTTTTAAATTTTTAGTATAATATTCATAAAACTCTATATTTGGTGTATCAGAACCATTCTGAACAATATCAGGAAATCTTATAGCTAATTTATCAAGTCTTTCTGTATGAAAACGATATTTTTTCCCATCACGATTAATTTTGCTAGTATGTTTTTGAGCAATTCTTTCTTCTTCATATTTTCGTAAAGTTTCTATTGTTGAAAACTCTGACGGTCTTATAGCTTTTCCACCAATGCTTTTATATTTATTAAAAAGTAAACTGCCTTTTGATTTATCATATTCTGTTATACCAATACTTTGAGCATATGCTTGCATTTGTCTAATTCTATCAGTAGATTTTTTTACAAGTTCAGCTCTTCGACTTTCTTCATATCTTATAAGTGCTTCAACAGTAACTGCTTCTTTTTTTGATTTATCTTTTAAGTAGCTTAAAAAACCACTTTTATTTCCTCCACTTGCAATATATGTTTCCATTATTTTTTCACTAGAAGTCATTTGTTTAGATTTAGAGTCTGTTGACTGATTAGTTGAATTTGTTTGTGTATTAGCTGGAGATTTACTTTCTTCCAATACTTTTGAAATTGCTGATATATTATTTGTATGTCTAATTATTTCACTTTCTATTTCTTTACCAGTTATATTATATGTCTTATTTGTTTTGAGTTTTTGTAATTCAGCTATTTGAGTTCCTATTGTTTCTTCATTTTTTCTTAACTGAAAATAAAATCTATGTTGTAACTCTTTTATAGCCATATTCATATTCAAAAATCCTGAATTTGAATTTTTTGTATCTATAAACATAGGTTTACTTTTATCATGGTATGCAAGCAATATTTTCTTAGCATATTCAAATGAACTTTGACTTGCATCGAATGTAGTTTTACCACATGACACTTCTTGTTTTTCAAACATTTTTTCAAGCTTATCACCTGTTTTAAGTGTATTTTTTACACGACCTGAAAGAGCTTTATATGATAAACTTGCATCTTCAGTCCAACTTTTATTTGCTTCTTTTGTTGCTTTAATTTGAGCTTCCATCATTGCAATTTCAAATTCTTTAAATGTATATGTATAAAGATTTTTTTCCCAACCAAGTATTTGAGCTTTTAAGCTACCATCAAGTACTGCTTTTAAATAAAGTTCTAACAAAGCATCAAATTCCGCCTTTTTAAAGTGTGGCATACCTTTTCTACCTTTTTCAAATTCTGTATGAACACCAATAGAAAATACACTGTCATTATCTCCACCTGTTAAAGCTATTTTTGCACCTATATTAGCACTTACATTCATTATATTTGTAGGACCTGCTGTAAGACCTACATCAAATCCAGCATAAGCATTACCTGTAATTGCTCCTCTTAAATCAAAACCGAATGTTTCAGCTTGTTGATTTTTTAAAGCTCCAACTACATTATTAACAGAACCACTTACTTTATATCCCATTTTTGCACCAGCGTTAAATTTTGCATCTACTGATAATAAGCCTGGTATTATAGGAAATGTGAAGAAAGCAACACTATATTTAAAGTTATTATTACCTTCTTTTGCCTTTTCTTCTCCTTCTTTTTCTTCATCATTATTACCATCACTTATAATACCAAAATATGAAAGTACGGTTTTAGCTAATTCAAAATAACTTCCTTCATCATCTTTTTTATCTTCAAAAAATTTATTTGAAAAACTTCCTCCAATGTCATTACCTATTTTTAATTCCCAATTATCATCTATTTTTGTTTCTATTTGTGTTCCCCTAAAAGAACCAAAAAATATGCCTTCTTCTGAAAATTCTAAATCTCTATAACAAATTCCATTTTCACCATTTTCAACATCTTTAACACCAAATAAAGATAAAATTCCTTTTACAATTCCAATTTTATCTTCTAATTCAACAGTAATACTATCAGAAGTAGTATATTTATGTTCAAACTCTGTTTTATTAATATTTATCTCAACTTCTTTATTTCCAAGTTTTACAACTGCTATGAGTTGTCCATCTTTCCATTGTATTGAAAATCCATCATAAAAGTCAAAAGGAATTCTTCTTTGCTTTGAACGAAATCTTCCCCTTCCTACTTGAAAAATTATACGGTCTGGTTGATTATTTTCTGTTAATTCATCTACTGTTTCAGATACCTCTGATATTTCTTCAGTAGTTTGTGTTTCAGTTGATATTTCTTCAATAGGTTCTTGTTTATTTGGTGCTTCAATACGAAGAGCTTTTGTTAATAATTTAGGAGAAAATCCAGACTCATCAATATAAACATTCTCTGATACAGGTACAACACTTTCGTCATCTTTTGTTTTATACACTAACTTTGGATTTATAAATTCTACTTTATCAATAGTGACATGCATTTTTTCAGCTGTTAAACGTATATGGTTACCATGAAAACCAGTTTTATCATTCAAATAAATATCACCATCAATATAATTTTCTTTAAGTTCAATTTTGTCAAATGGTAAAACAAGACCTCTATTAAAGCTTTGTGGTATTATTACAAATATGCCTCCATTACCTACTGCTCTTGGTGGTTTAAGAAATTTTTTTTCACCTATTGCATTCATACTTTCTAAGTCAATAGCAGCTCCTGTAAAAAGTGGTATTTTATCACCTTTAAGTTTTTCACCATTAGAGCCTAATATAGGTCTATTATTAATTTTAAAAAAAACTTTATTAGAATTTTTTAAATTATTTCTGCTTTTCATAAAATTATAGAGTGTTTCATCTTCTTGTTCCATTGTTTCAACATCTGTTTCAAACTCTATTTTATCAAGACCATCTTCTAATTGGTGATTTGCTAATGCTAATTCTATTGCCCCTAATGATTTAGCTTTTTTATTTTCTGCAACTCGATTTCCTGCCATATTTGAAGCCTCCTTATATTTAGGCTAAATAACCAAAATCTTCTTTTATCAACTGTTTACCATATTTTATATAATTCCATATAATAGATTGTTTAATTTGTTCATTACCTAAAGGTTGATTATCAGATACTGCAATATATGCTGCATTCCATAATATTTCTTTAATCTGACTTCCAGAAAGTTCAAATTGATTTGCAAAAAAATCTAAATCAATACTATCATCTAAAGGAGTTTTTTCTGGAATTAAAGAATGCCATAATTTTATTCTTGTAGATACATCTGGAAATCTAAAAGGAACCATAAACTTTATTCTTCTTCTAAATGCATCATCTATCTGTTCCACAAGATTTGTTGCAAGAATTACCATACCTTCATATTCTTCCATTTTTTGCAACAAATGTGCTGTTTCAGCATTAGCATTTCTATCATTTGAGTCTTTTACCTCACTTCGTTTTGCAAAAAGCGAATCAGCTTCATCAAAAAATAATATGACATTCATATTTTTTGCTATATCAAATAATGCAGATATATTTTTTTCTGTTTCTCCAATATATTTACTTACCATTTTAGATAAGTCTACACGATATAGCTCAAGACCAAGTTCTTTTGCTATTATTTGTACAGCCATTGTTTTTCCTGTACCAGGAGAACCATAAAAAAGTGCACTTACACCTCTACCATATGAAGTTTTTTCAAAAAATCCCCATTCTTCACCTACTATATTTCTATATTTTATTTGATTACATATATATCTCATTTGCTGTTTAACAGAAGCATCTATAATAAGGTCGTCCCATACAAAAGCTCCTTCTATAAGCGATGCATATGAACATAGTTTACCTCTTTCTCTTTGTTTAATTGCATCTGATATATGATTATCTTTAATATTAAATTCATTTTGAGATGCTGCACAATAATAAGCAGTTTTAAATGTATTTTCTATTTCCCCTACACTCATAATATATTTATTTCCATTTAGATTTACATCAATTTCTTTATCTGTATTATAAATATTATTATAATGCGACCATACAGATATTTTTTCTGTTACTGAAAGTTCCCATAATTCAAGGGATATAAAATTTTCTGTAAGCCATACAGGAAAATCATATTTTCTCTCACCTAAAACAACTGTAAATTCACATATATTAATTATTTTGGAAAAAATATAATTATAAAACTCTTCTTTTTCATCTGAGAAGTTAGGTATACCATAAAGACAAATAAAACCTTTTTCCAATTTCATTTTAAGACTTATATCATTAAAAAAGCTTTCCTTTTTTTCATCTGACATTTTAATAATATCATTCCACATAATAAAAAAAGCTTCTTTTCCTATTTGTTGTGATAAATGTGATACCAATAATTTTTTACCTGATTTCTTTTTTCCATAAATATATAATGTAACTGGTTTTTCTAAATATGTTTGACTGTTTGCTATATTAACAGCTTTTTTTAAAACATCATCATATATAAGAATATCAGGAATAGGATATTTTACATCAAATCCTTTATAATGTATATCAAAACTTTGTCCCAAAAGATACGATAAAAGTGTATTTTTAATAATAAAACTTCTATGACTTAAAGGCTTATTTATATTATCTTTTTCGATACACAATTCAAAATCACCTTTAACATTAATTAAGTCCGCTGTTTCTTTTAAGTCATATATATTTATCATATTATATAGTTTTAAAATCATTTCAACTGTTGGTGACTTAACATTTTTATTTCTTTCTGCTGCTATTAAAATAGAATTTAATTTATAATTTATTTCTGCTGCTGCTGATACTATAAAAGCAAATTTTTCAATAGAACTTAAATTATAAACCGAAAAAAATTTATATGTATGAAGATTTATACCACTTATATTTGACAATTCCATACGTCTTTTAATAATACTTTCTGCTTCTTCAATTTCTTTTTCTACTAAAATAGAGAAATCAAGTGTATATTCATCATTTTTTTCCATTTCTTCTTTTTTAATAAACGCCCAAATAAGAAATTCTATTATAGAAATAAAATCTTCCCATATTTGACTATCCCAAATATAAGGCATATTTTTTTGTTTTTTTATTCCACAATCAATATTGTTCAAAAGTATTCATTCCTTTTTCATTACCAGCTATTTTATCACTACAAAGTCTTAAATAACGTCCTGCTGCCAAGTCATCTTTATTCTTTTTCAAAACATGTATAAAACATTTTTTTGCTTCAACATAATTATATTCTTGAAAAAATTTAACACCAAGTTCAAAATCTTTTTTAGTTATTTTTTTAAGCATTACTGTTTCCTGATTTTGACCACCAAATGCTTCATAAATTTTTCTATTACAAATTGATTTTGACGAAAAACCTATAAGACCGATGTATCTTACATCACTTTGTTCTTTGATTTTTGGAATTTTTTCTTCAATAGTTTCATCTATAAGTACACCAAAATTATAAATTCCACATAATTTTTGTAAATATCTAGCAAATGACATTTCTGGTGATACAGCTCTTATTTCCATTCTTTCATTTCCGCCTATCACTCCAACATCTATACTTCCAAAAATTAGCCCTGCACCAAATACTATATTTTCTCCAGCCAAATTAGATGATATAGTTTCAAGACTTTTTTGTGCGGATATAGCTGCATTAAAAGCATTTATTGTACTGTTTTTAAAATATGCATATAAACCTGTATATGTAAATTGTATTACAATTCCGCCTTCTTCCTCCACGCTTCCTGTAAGTTTTTCTAAAACATTATTTACAAAACAAAACATTTCTTGTACATTTGCCTTTTCTATTGCTTTTGAAAATCCTATTGTATCAATAATCAAAATAGATACATCTTCAATTGTTGTTTCATCTTCAGTTGATATATTTCTTATGTCATCTTTTCCAAAAATATTTATAAGTTTTTGTGGTATATAAGGCTCATATGCTTCTTTAATTTGATTTATATCAATCAAATGTTCTTTTGTATTTACAGCCATATTATAAAACAAAATTGACATTTCTTTAATTTCATTTAATCCACCTTCTTTAGGTCTTTTTAAGTCAATTCCTGTTGAAAAATCCGATAAATCATACCCTATTTTTTTCAAAGGACGTAATAGTAAAAAACTTATAAGAGCTAAAAAAGTTATAATACAAGTTAAAAATATAGCTATATCATAAATAAGTTGGTTTTGTTGCTCTTCTATATCATTTTCTATATATTTTTCAGGATAAAGCACTCTTGTAACTCCTATTACATCATTATCTTCAATAATAGGATAATATAATGCTAAACATTTACCCATACTATAAGTATCTAATACACATTTAATAGGAGATTTCATTATTAAAATATCGGCAAAATATTTTCTTTCCAAATCTAAATTATAAAATGTAATAGGTGCACAAAATAAATTGCCAGTATCAGCATTAAAAAATTCCCCTTCTTTATATCCAAAAACCGAAACATTACCAATTAGACCATCAAAAATACCTGTCACTTCTCCATTAGAATTATATACAACATTGTATTTTACACTATATTTTGTACTTTCATATACATTTATAGCTTGTTCATAATCATTTATTGCTTCTAAATTTATGCTATTATTAACAGTATTAGCTGTATAATACATTTGTGATAAAATACGATTTTCCACATCATCTTTCAAAATATTTTCAAGACATATTTCTACTATAACACAAGTAACAATAAGCATAGGTATAGAAAGGCATATTATTTTTAACTCAGTAGGAAATGTTTTTCTAAATTTTTTAATTAAAAATAAAATACATAATATTGATATAATTATAGCAATAGAAAGTATAGCTATAATAAAAATCATTTGTCCAATAGGAATAACAAGTTTTTCAATAAGATTTGTGCTTTTACCAACAACCATTGGTAAAAGTTTTCCTTCTTCATCATAAAAACTTGCAGTCCAAACTCCGTCATTCATTTCATTTATACTATATAAACTACCTAAAGAACTTATATCATTATTAAATGATATATTATCAGCTATATTTAATGTTTTGCTACTATAATCAATTATATAAAATTTATTATTTTCTGTATTATAGAAATACAATCCATCATTTTCAAATGTATATGCTATATTTTTATCTGAAATATTTTTGCCATCATTTACAAATATAGCAAAATCATTTCCTTTATTATCTTTTTGCCAAACAGAACCATCATTTGAAACATACCAAATATAATTTTCAAATTCTTTTTCCATGTAAATATTATTATTTTGTTCAATATTAACATCTTCTGTATTAATTACATGTCTTTTTTCCAAATCATATGTAATATAAACAAACCTATTTACATCTGTTATATTAACATTTTTTAAAAGCAAACCAAATGTATTATCATTTATTAAATTTACTGTTTCTACATTATAAAATGACATATCATATTCATTATCTAAATAAATAGTATCTATCCATGCATTTTTTCCATTAGCATCACAACCAAAAATACGTATATCATCTTTCCATTGGTCAACGCCATATAAAACACCATTTTTCCATACTGTTTGTTTAACATATGCTATTGTCCAATATGGAATTACAGAAATAATTATTGTAGATAGTACAACAACAGGCAGTATTAAAACCAATATTATTTTTTTTAAATTCCAGCTGCCTATCATAGCTTTCACCCCATTCTAATATTTATCAAGCCATGGATTTATGTTTTCTCCTTTTAAGCTTTTGTCGCATAAAAATACATATTCCCTTGCTGCACCATCATATTTATCTTTTTCAAGTACTTGTATAAATCTTTTTCGAGCATATTCATATGATTTTGACATAAAAAGTCTTACACCTTCTTCAAAATCCTTTTTAGTATCTAATTTTAATCTTTGTCTTTTTTGAGTATCTCCGTTTATTATTTCATAAATAATTTCCAAATTATTTGTTGATGTCATATATATATATCCTATTGTACGAATATTATAACGATTAAAGAAATCATCTATTTTATCAGCAGCATTTCCTGTAATAAGTATAGATATACCAAACTTTGACGCCATTTTTTGCAAAAACCAAGATAGACTTCCATGTTCAGAAATAAGTACTGTTACCATTCTTTTTGGAAGACCTATAACTCCAAATCTAAGTTCTTGTTTTGCTATACCAATAGAAAATCCCTCATTACTATATTTAAGTTTATCCATTATAGCAATGGCACATTCTGCCACATTATTTTGAGTTTCTTTCGTAAAAATACTTTCTTCTCCGCCTTCAAATATTCTTCGTATAACTCCACCATATGAATGAATAATAGGTATTTGTTTTGGTAAATATGTATTACTGTATGAAAATACTTGGTCATATTTCTCAATAACAGCTTTTTTATACCCTAAAGAATTGACTGACATAACAGTAGCAGTAAAATTTTTTCCATCTCCTGCATATACTTCTTTTATACCTTTTTTTCTTAAAATATAAAATAATTTTGAAGGTACAAATGCTTCATATTTATTTTGGAATGTTTCTATCTCGTCAAATCTATTTTCTATAAGTTCTGCCATTATATCAAATTTATTTGATATAACAGCAATTTCATTATTTCCCGAAATATTAGCTCTAAAACTTAAATTACCTTTTGCAACTTCTGTCATTGCCCTTCTAAGTGCTTTAAGAGGTCTTGTATTTATCCATAAAACACAAAGTATTAGTATAAAAATGATTAATGCATCAATAAACAAAATCCTTTTTACAGTTTTAGTATTATTATGTATATTAAATTCAAGTAAAAGTATATTTTCATTTGTTTCTAATACACCTATAACTTCTCCTGAATTATTTTTAATAGGTGTAAAAATAGAAATATATCTACCTGTTAAATCGTTATATTCTGTATAAACAACTTTATTATTTTGTGCTGCTTCTTTCATACAATTATATGTATTTGAAACAGTATTATAATTCATAGGTACTCCTACTGGATATTTTTCTGATGCACTAAAAATTTCATTATCTTTATAAAAATATAAATTATTTTTTATATTTTCATTAATATATTCAATGCTATTTGTATCTATATTATTTATTTTTTCAAATTTATTAATGCCATTATTAATTTCCAATATATCATTATATGTAACTTTATATTTATTTCTATAAAATTCAAATTTATCTATATTTATTTTTTCTTTTACTATTTCACTTATTGTTGTAAGCTGTTGTATTTTTTGCTCTTTTTTATCTGGCAATTTATTATCAATAAAATAAAACAAAACAAAAATGCCTACTAATATAACAGGAATAATAAGCATAGCAGCTATTCCCATAACAGGTGCTCCACCTTTTTTATTAAGTATTTTATAAAAAATATACATATATATAATAAAAATAGTAGAAAGAATTACAAATAGTAATAATGACATAAAAATAATATAACTTTTTGTCCATGAAAGTTCATCAACAACATATTCTTTTTCACCATAAATAGCAGGAACATTTCTTCCATCTTCTAATGCAAGAACTCCTACATATACACCTTTATTTTCATAAACATTATACATTTGTTTAATATCAAATGTTTCTGCATCTATAATATTTTCATCAATGTATAGCTCTAATTCCTCATAATTCGTTTCATTTGCTAATTTATATTTATATCCTGTATCAATATTAAAAAAATATAAATCTTTATCTTCAAATTCAAATTTAACATTTTGTATTCCTATTTTAGAACCATCATTTGAAAATATTGTACGTACCTCTCCATTCTCCTCTACTAAACCTATATCACCATTAATAGACATAGTGAAAAAATTTCCAAGAAAGCTATCATTTTCAATAGAAATAGCATAAACTGATTTATGAAGTTTTATAGTATCAAATTTTTCAATTAATCCATCTTTAGTAAGTATATATCTATTTAAAACATAATTTTCTTTATCAAATGTTATTAAAACAAAATCACCATTATTTTCATAATTACAACTAAAAAATGAACCTTCAAATCTATCATCTATTGTCCAAACCGTTTCAAGACTTGCCGAATTAAAGTTACAATATTCTATTGTTTCTTTATAAAAATTATCTTTTCCTGATTGAATAAGGTGTACGTATAGTTTATCTTCATCTCCCCATATCATATTATCAAGTTTAACTACGTTCCCATTAAGCTCTATTGGATATGTAAAAAATTCTTGTTCATTTGTTTCTGTATTAACACGAAAAATATAATACATATCTGATGTCATATCTATACCATATATATATCCATCTTTATAATCAGCTATATTAACAGACTGTATTTTGTGTATGGAATTTTTTGAAATTAACATATATGAAAAAGCCATAATAACTGTCAACATAAATATAGAAAATACTATTAATATTTTTTTAACCATACACACCACCCTTAAAACAAAAATTAATTATTTAAACTCACTTTACCTGAATATTAGTAGTTCCACAATTTTTAATTTCTATTACTCCACCATATGCACACATAAGCTTACAATTTTGATTTAATGCCGGTTTACCTCCAACTAAAACTGTTGGAGAACCAGTTACCCAAGTTCCTGTAATAGCAGGTATACACGGCATTGGTGTTAATACACCAAATGCAGCCGCCGTAGCTGCTGCCACAGTTGGATTTGAAACACTTGAACACATACCAAAAGGCATTATATTAACCATAGGGACACAATCTGTAATAACTGCAACAGGCATTGATGAAACAACTCTTGAAACTGGAAGCACATTTAATATAGAAGGTGCCATACCAAAACTACATTGTAAAACTGCTCCACCAATTACACCAAAACCCATAAAAGTTCATCTCCTTTTATATTTCAAATAGTTATTTCATCAATTTTTTCTCCATATGAATTAAGTATAATATAATCTATATTTTCATTATCTTTGCTAATAGCAATATCACATTTTCCAAACTCATCAGCTTTAGCACACATAATTTTATAAACACCTGTTTTTATTTTTTTATGTTCTTTTTTTAATGGTTCATATAATATACAATTATCACCATCTACATATTTAATATTAATTAATTCAAAACTATCAATATCATTATTTGAATAAAGAAGCATAGTAGCTCCATCTAAATTCAATTTTCTTTCTTGATATATTTTTAAAAATTCATCATTTTGTTTTGAATTTTCCAAAAGTCTTATATTTGGTTCTTTTTTATACTGAAAAGCATATACTTTATCATATGGCTTTGTAAATATTGTAATCCATTTTATATTGCTTACTAAATTATATCCTTTTTTAGGTTGTATCCATATATTTATAGGTATATGGGGATTTGGATTTAAAATATCTACATCAATATTTTCATAAATTGTACTTTTAATTCTAATTCTTTTAGGTATTTCATTTCCTATAATCACAAAAAAGCCTTCATCTTTTGATATAATTTTTGAGTTATTATCACATAAAATTTTTATATAACCATTTCTAACAGGCATATATGAAAAGCTATCAAAAACTCTTATTACAGCCTGAACACATATGGAAAATTTATTTTTTACCATATTTTTACTCCTTTAAAGTATCTTGTAATTTAACAGTAAATTCTGTTACTCTGCTTATTCTTCTTCCTTTTGTAGACTCAAGTTCCACAGGAGTTATTTTATAACAAATAGATGTTTTATAAGGCTTTGTATTATCATTCCATAATTTTATTTTTTCATCTATACTCAAATTTAAAAGTTCTATTCTTATATCAGCACCCATTACGTCATTACCAAAATCAGAACCATTTATTATAGAATTATCAGCTAAAATCTGCATAACTCTACCTAAAATACGTTGTTCTTGAATAGCTCTAAACTTAATATCACTAGATGAATAGGCTGTAATCATATAATAAAGACTTAATACTAAAGGTGGAAATTTTTGTTCTTTATAATTTACATTTATCATTCCACTTTGTTTAAAATCATAGTTTTCTTCTATATTATATAAATATACACCAACAGAAAAATCGCCTTTTTCATCTGGTCCACAAAGTCCTATACCATTTTTATCTGTTATAATATCCGGAACCATTCCTTCACATAATAGGTCTACTATTTTTTGACTTATTTCAGAAATTATAGTATACCTTCCCATAAATATATCCCCTTTATAATTAATAATTATATTTTTAATATTTATTGTTCTGTTTCTAAAGTTTTATTTTCTTCTGATATATTTTCATTTTCTTCTGTATTTGTTACATCATTTTCTTTATTATCAGAATTAGATATTTCCTCCTTAGGTGTTACAAGAACACCATTACGGAACTCACCTTCTTCAAGTATACTTCCTGTATCCGAATTATAAAGCACACCAGAACCACTATACTGACCAAATAAAAATCCACCCTTATATTTTACTGCCCCATTTGTATCATAAAGTGTTCCCTCGCCATCATATAAGCCCATACGGAATTGTCCTTCATATACCTTAAAATTAGTGATTGTATCATATATTGTGCCTGTTCCTTCATATACACCTAAAGCAAATTGTCCATTATATATTAAAGATTTACTTTGAGTATCATATAACTTACCTTCGCCATCATATAAACCGTCTTTCCATTGACCATCATATACTAATACACCATCAGAATATGATTTTCCTGTTCCATTTTGAATACCTTCTTCAAAACTACCTTCATAAATTATATTTCCTTTTTCATCATAAAGCTTTCCTTCACCATTAAATTTACCGTTCTCATATCCGCCTTCATAATATATTTTTCCATCTTCATATCTTAATATAATATTTCCACCAACAAAGCCATCAATATATTGTTCTGACAAGTCAACCATACCATTTTCATCATATGATATATCAATATCCGGCAATACATTTTGAAATTCACCTTGATATATTATTTCACCATTTTCATATAATGTACCTGTTCCATTATAAAGACCATTTGAAAAACTACCTTCATATATTTTTGAGCCATCGTTATATAAAGTACCTTTTCCAGAGAAAAATCCTTGTTCAAATTCACCACTATAAATAAGAATTTCGTTTATATCATAAAGATTTCCTTTTCCATTATATACTCCCTTAGACAACTGACCTTCATATTTTTTATTGCCATTATCATAATATATTGTACCCTCTCCATCATATAAACCATTTGAAAAACTTCCCTCATACATTTTTTCACCTGTTTCATAATATGAAGTACCATCTCCATTATAGGCATTCATAGAAAAATTACCCATATATTTTATTTTTCCATCACTATAATATAACTCGCCATATCCTTCAAATGTATCCATTTGAAATTGTCCACTATAAACTTTATTACCAAACTCATCATAAACAATTCCAGAACCTGTAATACGTCCATTATCAAGCGTTCCTTCAAAACGTAAAATATTACTTTTTCTATCTACAAGCCTTACTTTACCTTTATATCCTATTACTTCATCAGAATCTATTGGCATTGTTTTTACCATAAATTTTTGTTGAATAACAGGAAAAGCATAATTTATAAAAAGAGCAGGTAAAACAATAGAAATAAGTAAAATTAAAAAAAGCAACTTTTTAGCTACATAATGTTGTCCAATAAGAACATAAGCTTCAAGAGTTTCTGGTGCTTTTTTTAGAGATTTAATCTCTTGCATAACATCATTAGTAGCTTTTCTTACTATTGATGTTGGTTGTACAAGAGTTTTTAATTTACGAAAACCATTTGAAATAGGCATAAAAATAGTTCTGCCCATACGTTTTATATATATATCCATACTATCTCTAAAATTTGAAGAACTTGAAAATTTCATGTATTACTCAACTCCACTCACTTCTTCATTATTCTCTTGTATTACTTCTTCTTGATTTTGTGATTGTTCTAATAAATCATCATTTTCTATTTCAACAGTACCTATGGTTTTAAAATTCAAATTATATTTTGGTTCAGCAAAAAGTGATGCAATAGATATAATTAAATATGATACAGCCAATAAAATAAGTGCAGGCTGTATAAGTTTTTTAATAAAAGAACATATTTTTTTTATAATATTCCAAATTTTAAAACTAAGACTTTCCGGTTTTAATTCTTCTTGCTGTTTACCAAAATAAATTTTATAAATTTCCCAATACTTTTCATAAATATCTAAATATGTTTCTATTTCTTCATTATTCAATGAATAAACAAAATTATAAAGTTCTGGCATAGAGCGTTGTTTAATCTCATAATTAAAAATATATTCTATAACTTTGGCAAGTGATTTTGCACCGTCTTGAAAAGTAATGGTATCAAATTGTGATATATCACAACAATTATATGTAAAATAAATTTCACAAGATTGAGTAATTTTTATATTATTAATATCCATAGCAGCATTAAAGAAATAATCTGAAATATTAAGAATTAATATTTTTTCCAAAATATTTTTAATAATTTCAAGTCGCTCACTTATACTACATTTTTCATTATCAATTTTATGTTTCAAAACTTTTCCTTTATTATGTTTAAATAATATATAAAAGTAATCTCCATTTATAAAAAAATCTACTAAATCCAAAAAATTTTCATTATTTAGCTGTTCCATAAGAAATCTTATTTCATCACCTTTTACAGATGAACGTTTCTGGCATACAGCACAAAACTCCGAATTTTGGTTACCATCTAATTCATAACAAATGTATTGATGCACCTCATCATTACCCATAAATTCTTGTATTACCATATATTTTTTAGTAAGATTTCTAATAATCATTTAAAATTACTCCCTTACAACAATAAAAATTGAAGCCTTAATTTCAGGTGCTTCTTGACATTGTGCAGTAACTTCATAAACTCCCGGAATACTTGGTGAAGTATATGTACCATCAGAAGCTATACTTCCACTTTCTTTTCCATTAACACTCCATATTATAGTAGCATATGGCATATTTTCACAAACAGCTTTAAGATAATAAGACTCTCTAACTTTCAATTCTAATTTATTAGGAATTATATACATATATTTTTTATCACTTTCGCTATCTTCCGGCAATGTTTCAGCAACAGCTCGCCAACAAACATTAATATATTGTCTGCTTGTAGGTTCTGTAAGTCTTACCCCTATTACAAATGAGCCTTTTGATGTATCTAATTTAGCTGCAAGTTCAGCTTTTACGTCCATATCATTAAATATTTCACTAGAACCAAAATAAATTAAATCATCTTGTTGTATTGAAAGTTCTATATTAACAGGACCAATTCCAAGACCATGTATAATTTCGTGAGAGAAAAAAGTTTGTTCTCTTTTTCCGCCAATACCTAAATTTATTTGAACTACACCTTGTTTTTTTCTTGTATTTACATTGTTATTAAAATATTCTTTTTTCTGTAAATTTACTTTAGGCTCATAATTATAATAACTTGTTTTTAAAGTTTTTAACTCTTGTCTTATACCATAAGTTATTCCCATTAAAAGAAATGTACTATAAATATATTGATTAAATGGTATTTGTTCTATATTTTCAATCATATATGAATTATCTATTTTTATAATAGAAATTTTTGCAAGATATATGCCTTGAGGATAATTATTACTAGAAATTTTCTCCATAACAGTGTCAAAATATCTTTCTGTCATAGATTGAATATTATCTTTATGTGTTATAGGGATTTCTATATTTTTTTTATTTTGTGGATAAAGTGTGTCATTACCTTCTTTTATAACTATTTTTTCAGGAATAGCCTGTATATTTACACTACCATGTTCAAGCTCCATAACTTTTAAAATAAAAGTTTTACTTTGCTTTTCTCCTCTTTCCAAAATTATATTATCCCATTTTACATTTATAACTGACTCATTATTACAAAAAGCCTTTTCAATATTTTCTTCTATTTCAACTGATATTTGAACAGCATTACTTATATTTTCAATTTCTATTGTAGTTTCCATTTTATCCCCAGACATTATGCTTTGAGGAAATGTTTGAGTAATACGTATTTGTTTATCTTCATAAATAATTTCTTTTTTCAAAAAAAGACCTTCTAAAGTCATATCTATATTGTCTGGTTCTTTATCAGTTAAATATAAATGATAATTTTCTCTTGTTTTATCAAATACATCTTCACTTTTAATATCTCCTGCTGTTATATTATGTGTAGGGACTGCTCCTTGCTCATCATATGAAATACAAAGATATGCATAATCCCCTTTGCCCTGCTCCATAATAGTATCAAATCCGTCAATGGTTGAAAGACGATAAACAGAAGGAATATCAACTAATATTTCTCTACCCGAAAAATCAAAAGCAACTCCATCTTCAACAGAAATACTCTTTTCATCAACCATTACAACACGAAGTCCTGCTACAACACCAACACCATGTAAAAAACGATTATGCAAACGTCTTTTATCATTAAAATACTGTTGTTCTTGTATAAAATCTTGTTCTGTTAATAATTTCCCATAATAATAACGGTTCCTTTCAAAAGGAAAATATTTAAGATTGTTCATAACAATGAACTCCTCCTTTTATTCATTCTTTCCAACAGACGTAAGAGATACTAAAGAAAAACCATCTAAACGCATAGGTTTATAGTATCCTAGACTGCTATTAACTCCTAGGTAAGTATGCTCTCCCAAAATAATAAACTGACGCAAAGATACAAGACGTGCTTCCATATGTGCCGGCGACATTTCTTGTATTATATTTAATAGTGCTTCTTGTTCTCTCTTTCCTGAACAATACTTTTCTTTAATTAAAATTAAAAATGTATTTTCATCTGTTCCATAAAGCCTTTCAAGTGCTTCTTTTTTATGGCTATTTTTTAGATACTGCCTTATTTGCCATTGCTCAACAATAAGCGGTTCTTCTCCAGTAAATAGTTTAATAATTTCTATAATTCCGCTACGTGTTCCGCATTTTTTAAATAAATTCGGAGCCATATGTATAAGTTTTCTTAATTTTTCCTCGCTCCATATATGAGTATTTGAAATATCAAGCCATTTTGCCATATAGTGGAGAAAATCAATATTTGTTGCTGACGGTTCTAACAAAACTGCACTATTTTCAAACTTATTATTAAAATCATCATATAAAGTTTGAAATATGCTTAAATATCTATCTAAAAACTCTGCACTTTCACGATTTTTCTGATAAATTGATGGTAAATAATTTATCCAACTTTTTTGAGGAAAATATATAAATATATTTTCAACACCTGCATTATCCTCTTGACCAGAATAAATTTCTATACATATCCAAATATATCTTCCTTTAACATTGTGAAGTAATATATCAGTTTCTCCCAATACTTCTTTTTTTAAAAAACATTCACATATACTTCTTTTTTTTGAAGGGGATATATTTGAAAATAATATTTCTTCAATATTAATTTTTTCACCATTATAAATAACATCTGTTGTTTCAGAACTATATATCCAAAAACGTATTCCTGCCCTAAACTCTGGCATAACACAAGTCATTCTATGCCAATGTGTTTCTTTTTCACCACTATCAAGAATTTTTGAAAAAAATACACCTTTTTTATATCCTTTTGATAATTGAATACCATTGGAAGTGCATATGCAATTTTCAATATATCCTCTTTCATAATCCATAGGCTTATTAAAAACAAAATATTTCATTTTTCGTCCTCTATTCTATTAATGAATTATAATACAATCTACTTTTTTAAGTAAAAGCACCCCTAATGGAGGTAACTTTACATCTCCATTACTATTTCTTGATATTTGGTCACCTCTTGCATCAACATATAATGTATATATTTCCATTACTTCATCAAGACCATCTATACAAGCAAATAAAGAACCATAATTTATTACAGGACCAAAACCATTAAGTTTATCAAAAAAATCTCTAACAGCAATATCAATCTTTTTTTCAGCTTGAATATACTGTGGCTTTATACGTAATTGAACATATACCTCAACTTCAATATAAACAGGAGAATAAAGTCGTATTGAGCTACCAATAAGACGTTTTCCCATAATATGATTTAATATATTTTTTTCATATGCCTTTGATAATACTGCATATCTATTTTCAGAATATGGTCTTACAACAATACGCACTTCATTTTCATATTTATCATCATTAAATGCAGAATTTTCAAGTACTTTACAATCCCAAATACGCAAACCCGGTGTCTTTTTTATAATTTCTTCATAATCATTTTCACTTACAGCTCTTTCATCATTAGACAATAAATCACGTACTCTTATAAGTCCTTCTTCTAATGTTTCTGGATTAGCTCCGCCTACGGCATCATAAATACTATATCCTTTTAAATTATCTGATATATATGGAAATTCAATATTCTGACCTGCTTTAATATTACCGCTTTTACCCATACTGAATGCACAAGAAACTATTATTATTTCTCCTTCAGGCATTCTGCCTCTTATTCCATTTCCAAAATGTATACAATTATTTTCTTCATCTACAATATAATGGCAATCATCAACTTTAGAACTATCAAAATTATCAACTTTAATCCATTTACGCAAAAATCCTTTATATCTTATACTTGAAACTAAAATTTCAAAATTATCAGACATTATTCCATTTTGTGGCAGATTATAACTTTGGTTAGGAAGACCATTTCCAATAGCTAATATTTTATTTTTATAAAAATCATTTTCATATACAGCTACTTTTTCAGCTTTATCAATAGTTGTATTAATATAACAACCATTATTTTCATCAAAATAATAATAATCTATTTTTATATTATCTTTTTTCCAAAATTCTAATTGGTCTATATCCAAAAATACAGCTTTAGTATCTTTTTGTATTAAATTTATATTATTAAAACTAATTGATTTTATAGCAGGGGCGACATCTAAATTATCCTCAACAAGAGAAATTTTAATAAAATATCCTCCAATTTCTTCTTCAACAGAATATATCATATCTGTTGGAACTGAAAATAATATTTCTCCACTGCGAATTATACCAAGAGTATAATCATCATATTCAACATTAGAATATTTTTCTCCATCAAAATATGTAATATCTATTTTAGAAAGTGGAATAAAACTATTTATATCTTTAATAAGATTTCTAGATACACTATAATTTTCATCAAGTAATATAGAAAAGCTATAATATTTTCCTTTTTCAAGTGGTTCATTAAGACATATAAAAAATTCACTTCCAACACCTGTTTTTTTGCCGAAAGGATATACAACCATATTTCCATAATCTTTCATCTGTCTTAACTTTGATTTAAAAATCTCACCATACTTAGGCTTTACTATTACATACTTTATTATATCACCCAAAATATTCTCTTGTTTTATTGTTTCAAAACAAAGTTTATTCATATAAAATTTACTTCCTATTGGAACTGTAAAACGTGTTTCAGACAAAAGTTTTATAGTAGTATGAGAAGCCTGTCTTTTTTTTAAAGATATACCCATTAATTGAAGAAATTTTTTGCGAATATCATCACTCGTTTGGTCTATATAAAATTGTTGAGCTTCTTTTAAAAAAGCAAATAATTCTAAAATAGTAATTCCCGGGTCGTGATAGTTATAATCAGTCCAAGTAGGATAAATTTGTTCTATCTGACTTCTAGCTTTTTTTACAATCTCCTCAAATGTAGAATTATCTAAACTAATTTCAGGTAACATATTTTATTCTCCTTATTCTGTCTTAACAAAAATACGATGATTTCCATTAACAGGAAGAGCATATGGATATTTTTTCATTTCTTCCATATTAATTTCTATTATTTCTCCACCTTTATATATATTTCCTGATATAACGAGATTTCTTATTTCCTTAACAGAAGGTATTCCCTTTATTACGGTTTCTATCTGATTTCTATTAGGCAATACTCCAACATCAAAACCATTTCCATTAAAATTTCCGCTTATTGGATTTAAAAATTCTTCAAGTTTTTTATATATCTGATGTTTACAATTAAAAATTTCATTAAAATCATTAACCTTAATTTCTGCACCTATTTGTATTTCAATAAAATCAGGTGAAACTATATGAAGACGATTTTGAGAAATAAGATTTTCAAATACTTTATCTTTTAAATATTCCATTACAATATCTTTTAATGAATGGAAAAAATAATGGCTATTTTTATAATCTTTTTGTAATATAACAATGGTAATATAACCACCTTTGCGTTTGCCATCGTGACTTCTTCCAGCAAAGCAAAATGCTTTATACACCATTCTTGAAGCTTCTTTTGCAAGTTTTTCATAATCTTTTGTTGTAACAGCTCTATAATGATGTTTATATCCACAAGCCATTCTATTCATAGCTTCATCTGGTGTTTCTTTATCACACCCACCAGAAAAACCAACAGGGTTCCAAGCAGAATTAATAAATCCCTGGTTTAATTCCATACCATTGACTTCACCTTTTTTAATATTACATTCTTCTCCGCCACCTATGCTCATATTTATATAAATTCCATTGGCTACTCCGGGAGGTGGGAGACGATAGTTAGTACCTGATGAAAATTTAAGTATTCCTTTTCCTCTATCTAACATATATTTTCTTCCATCATATGCTTTTTCATAAAAACTTTCTGTTCTTTCCCAAAGAACCCAAGTTTCAGTTTCCAACGGATTTTTAACAATATAACGAAGTCTGCCTTGTTTTTCAAGTAGCATTTCTTCCCCTTTTGATAATGTTCCCGTTTCATTTACCCAAACTTGCTCATTATATACAGGATAATTTAAAAGATTAAATTCAGTAGAAGCATCAAAATCTTCAAATGTTATATATTCCTCAACATTTGTTCTCATTGTCCAGGCTTTAACACTATTTATATAAATTCCTTCAATTAATGGAAGTTTTTCTTTTGAAACATTATCATATCCATTAGAAATATCTTGAATACGTATCCAATAACCTTCTTTTCCAAAACATTCTATCTTTTCAAAATCATTCATTCCATTAAAACTTATAATACCACTATTTTCAAAACTTTTTGTTTCATCAGCAATATTAATATCTCGCCATTTCCCACTACCAAAATATTGCCATTTAAGTCTAGGTCTTTGCCATAATTCACCATTACCTAAAAGAGTTAATATACGTATAGGTCCATTAACTAATGGCATACTAAAACAACAATATACAGTAGGCACATTATCTCCTGCTAAACGTATAGGAGTATAACCACCTAATTGATTAAAACATTGTTTTGCACTTTTAATTTGACCTTTTCCGTTATTCTCCTCATAAATAAACTCTGGACTTAAGCCTTTTCCTTCATATTCATATGAAAAATATGTTTCCGAAACCATTGGTGATATATATTGTCCATTTGTTTTAAATCTATTATTTAAGTTAACTATTTTTGCTCGTATACATCTTTTTTCGGCAGAATTAATAATAGCAGGCGATATATCTTGTGGGCATATAAAACGTAGTGTTTTTTTTTGTCGTATAATACCTTGATTAGGTGTAAATACAGTATCATATCTATCATCATCAAATAATCTAACCCAACCTACTCCATTAAAATATTCCCAAATTACTTTTGATATGGTTATGTCATATTCCATATCTATTTTTACAGCATTTTTAGGCATAATTAATCGCCAGTCAGTTTTTTCTTTATCGTTCATATTCAAAGGTATTTTTATATAGTCAATTAAAAAAGACATTGTAATATAAGCACCTTTTTTATTTAAAACTTCATCACAAGAAAAATATACTTCTTCATAAACAGAAAGCTGTTCTCCAAAAGGAAAATATAAACCACGGCTATTTACATCTGTTCCCGCAGCATAAATATTTTCAGGTGATATCATATATGCTCTACTTTTAAGTCTTATTTCTCCAATAGACAACATATTATGAAAGTTAATTCCATTATTAAGTTCATATTTTATCCAATATTGTTTTACACCATTTATTTCTAATTCTGTCCAAGGTGGTTGGGAATTTGATTTAACAAAAACAAAGGCATTTTCTTTATAATAATATCTTTCAAAAGGAATAAATCCTTCATTTGATGAGTAATAAAAATTACCATTAGATTGTAAATTATATAATAAATCTTTTGATAACTTTTGTTTATTTGCAGTAAAAAACTCAACTTCAACTTCTCCGCCTTTAGATATTGAAAATATATTGCTATGACCTATAAAAAAAGCGTGATGTTGTATATTTTCTTTATCAAAGCCAAACATATAAAAACTTTTGGGTTCATTTTCGTCCCATAATTTACCTATATAATCAATATTATCATTACTTTCATAAACAGCTTGTAGGTGTGATGATACTACAAAAACATCATCTCTTGTTTCAACAGGTATTACATTTCCTGAACTATCTGTATTATTAGTAGTAAGTCTTGTTCCAGCTAAAAGTTCAACTCCCTCAACTTCTTCACTTACATTACTAAATGTTACATAGCCAAAAGCAGGCTGTTTTGGTAATAAGGAGGTATTAAGATTATTAAAATACTCTGTACGCCATTTTAATGGTAATTCATTATATCGGCTTAATGTATCGGCTTGCATAGCTGCAAAAATAATAGCTAAAGCTGTTCCCATATCAGGTTCAGTTTCATCAAAACGCCATTGTGGTGTATAAGATACTGAAAGTCTTTTTATTTCTTCAATCAAATCTTCTTTATTTTTATTATTTATATTAGGTATTTTATCCATCTTTATACCTCCTTTCTATTTTTATAATTCAATCCCTTCATTAATGAAAAATGGGAAAACTAAATTGTATGGATTATTTGTTGAACGTACAACATATGAAATTGATATAAAAGCTTTACCATCTTCAGTATTTTCTTGAGATACATCAACATTTATATCTCTTATTCTTGGTTCCCATTGAATTAGTGCTTCTTTAACACTTTTTTCCATTTGAGAAACAGTTGTAAAATCTAATGACTCAAAAGAAAAGTCATGTATTCCACAACCAAATTCTGGTCGCATAATACGTTCACCTTTTTTTGTCATCAATATAATATATATAGCTTCTTTTATATCTTCTTCATAAGAGGAAGACATAAAACGACCTGTTGCATAATCACACATTATTGGAAACTTAAAACCTGTACCCAAAAATTCCATTCCGTTTTTATTGTCCCCCAAATATATCACCTCTTTAATTTATTTTAACCATACTTCCTTTTATTTCTGTTATACCACTAGAATTTATTTTTAAAGAACCATTGGCATTTAATTCTGCTGTACTTCCCTTTACACTTACAGATTGACCTTGAACTTTAAAACTTTGTTTTGCATTTATATCAACAGAGCCTATATTTACTGTTTCTTTATTACTTTCTAATGTAACAAGTACATTTCCATTTACTTTGAACTCTATTTTTTTATTTGCATCAAATGATATACAACCATTTTTGCTATCTAAAGTAATACTATTTTTATTATCTTTATCGTTAATGACTATATTATTTTTTTCATCATTTATACATATTTTCATTCCATTAGGTGTTGAAATCTCTATACTTTGTTTTTTATCTTCGTCAGAAAATAATATTTTATTTCCACCTTTTGTTTTTATTGTTTTATATATATTTTTTTCATGTGGTATATCTTTTGGTATAGGACTTTGTTTATTCCACAATGAACCTATTACAACAGGCTCGTCCCAATTACCAAGTATAAAAGCTATTAAAACTTCTGAGCCTATTTCCGGCAAAAAATAAGAACCATACTCCTTACCTGCATAATATGATGCCACAGGTATCCAACCGCTTTTATTTTTTCCTGCTTCACCAACACTATATTCAACTTTAACCATTCCCGGATACTGTTTATCATTATTTTCAAGAACAATACCAGAAACTATTCCCGGAGCAGTAGATGCTTTTTTATCAACATTTAGTAATTCGTCAAAAAAATCCATTAGTCCCATCCTTCTGTAATAAAGTTTGTTAAAAATCCGTTATAGTTTATAGTATGAGTTACATCAGTAATATAATATTTTTTATTTATAAGACTATCTACATCAGATATTTTAATAAATCTACCTGGAATAATTTCAGGCATACCTATACAAGTTCCACTGGCTTTTTTATTTTCGTTTTCAGCTTTTTTAGCCATATTTTTAGCCGCATTATTTACAGCTGTTTGTGTTTTACAATCCGGCAAAGTAACAACTTCAACTCCTGCACTTATTACATTAACTTGATTATTTTCACCCTTAGCTGTACTTGAACCTACAATATGTTCTTTATTATCTGAATTATATCCATGTACTTCGAAAACTTTATTAATATAATCCAATCTTCTATTAAAACTCTTTAATCCACTATTAATTCCAATAGAAATAATAGGTGATTTTACACTTTGGGGTTTTCTAAAATAAGCTTTGTCAGCTACAATAAAAAATTCACGGTCTACTCTTCCATTTTCAATAAGTTTTTTTGTTATAAAATCATAGTCCGACTCTCTTTGACATACTACATCTTCAATTTTTTCTTCAGTAGCATCACAATCCAAAGAGCATAAAGCTTTATAACGTGACATAATCTCTTTCACTATATCAGAATACTTAGATTTAGAATATAAAATATACGGTTTATTATCAGTCATCATAAGACGTCTTGCGTCCATAGCTGTAATATTATAAAATATACCGTTCTCTACATCTAATTCTATATCTATGGAAGCAATAAATCCCTTAAATATTAAAGTTGAATTAGAACCATAGCCTAATTTTACAGTTACAGTTTTTCCAAGTACAACTTTATTTTTTAATGTAGTATTAAAACTACTTTTTTCATAATCATATTCACTATTTATTACAAAAGATGCACTCCCTGAATTTTCCAAAGAAAGCTTAATTTGCACCTGTCCTATTGATATACCTTTTTGTTCCAGTAATGATACACCACCTACATTAAGCTCAACTTTAGGAACTGTAAAATCATTATACTTTTTTCGTAATTCGCTATATGTATAACTTTTATCCATTAGCCCCATATTTTTTCCACCTTTTATTTATTGTATTAAAGTGCAGGTATTTTCAATACCTGACCGGGATAAATATTTAATGGGTTAAGCAAACCATTTGCCTTTGCTATAACACGCCATTTTTCACAATCTCCATATTCATCATAAGCTATATTCCAAAGACTTGAACCTTCAATAACAGTTCTATATTTAGTTCTGTCTGGTGACTCAAAAGGTTCTGTTTTTTTAGTAAGACCTTCTTCTTGTGCTTCTTTAATGGTTAAATCCATTTTACCTCTTATAGGTTTTCCAAATGTATCAAACATTGTAAATGTTTCTGTAACAGAAATAATTACACCTTTAAAATTAAGATTTCCCCATATAAATGAAACAAGGGGCGGTTTATGGTCACTTCCAGATATTTGAACAGCTGATGTAATTTTTTTCATTTTATCCGTTACAGGCTTTACAGAATTTAAACTTGAAAGAGAACTAGCTATACTCATTATGCTATCAACTCTCCCAATTTCTCCTTGACTATCAAAAAAAAGCGTTGTATTAAATTCTCTTTGAGCACCTGATAAAAACACCATTCTTGATACATCTGTTCCAAGAGAATTATCCTCTTTATAATTAGCACTACTTTTTATAGTGTATTGAGAAGGATTAAATGCACACTCTACTTCTTCAACATTTTTTCCGTTATCTCTATATATAACAATTTTAGCTTTTTTAAGAGTACCCATATACAATCAACTACCTTTCTTAAAGTCCTCTTCTCATTTTTTCCAATTTAAGTTGACTTTGCATATGATTTATTACTTTTTCTGTGACAAAAGAAATATCAGTAATTTTAAGCATTTGTTTTTGAGATTTTATTATATTATCAATTTCATTTTGCTGTGTATCCAAACGTTTTACAAGTTCATATATAGTTTTATTGCTTGTTTCTTGTTGTTTAATATTATCTTTTATCATTATTACATCATCTATTTCATTTTTTATAGATTTTTTTACTTCAGATACAACATCAGGTATTTTAGGTGTATTACTAACAACAGACTTTTTATTATTATTTTTTGCTATAACCAAATTAGCTGTTTTATAGTCGTCAAATTCATTTATACTATTACTAAAAACCATTGAATTTTCATATTCTTTATTTGCTGTTTTATGTAAATATTTTTCACTATTTGTATCAATATTTTTTGATTGGATATTTTTTATAATACTAAATTCTTTATAATTATTTTTTAAATTAACAAAATCTGTTTTATTAATTATATTTTTTAAAATTAAGTTTTTATAATTATCATTAACAAATACAGACATACCTTTTTCTATTTTTGATATATTTAAAATTTTTAAAAATGGTTTTATGTAGTCATTATTATTTATTTCTTTTTTATTTAATATTTCTAAATCTATCCAATTTACGATTTCTTTTTTTATTTCTTCTTTTTCTTTTAATACAGATAATATATCAAATACATATTTTTTATTATTATTTATATACTCTATTGCTCCTCTTTTTTCTGCTGAAAATTTCGGCTCTATCCCTTGAGTATTTTCATTTTTTATATTTTCTAAAAATGGTTTTATATACTCATTTTTACTATTATTTATTACAGTTTTTACATTTTCCCATTGGGTTTCTGTTAGATATGTTATCCACTCTGTAAATTTTTCTGTTACATTATTTATTTCTTTATTATTATTTTTATTTAATATATTTGTACTTAATGAAAATTCATTATTATATATTTCTCTTTTATTTAATATTTCTAAGTCTATCCAATTTCCGATTTCTTTTTTTACTTCTTCTTTTTCTTTTAATACAGATAATATATCAAATATATATTTTCTATTATTGTTTATATACTTTATTGCTCCTCTTTTTTCTGCTGAAAATTTCGGCTCTATCCCTTGAGTATTTTCATTTTTTATATTTTCTAAAAATGGTTTTATATACTCATTTTTACTATTATTTATTACAGTTTTCACATCTTCCCACTGGGTTTCTGTTAGATATGTTATCCACTCTGTAAATTTTTCTGTTACATTATTTATTTCTTTATTATTATTTTCATTTAATATATTTGTACTTAATGAAAATTCATTATTATGTATTTCTTTATTATTTAATATTTCTAAGTCTATCCAATTTCCGATTTCTTTTTTTATTTCTTCTTTTTCTTTTAATACAGATAATATATCAAATACATATTTTTTATTATTATTTATATACTCTATTGCTCCTCTTTTTTCTGCTGAAAATTTCGGCTCTATCCCTTGAGTATTTTCATTTTTTATATTTTCTAAAAATGGTTTTATATACTCATTTTTACTATTATTTATTACAGTTTTCACATTTTCCCATTGATTTTCTGTTAGATATGTTATCCATTCTGTGAATTTTTCTGTTACATTATTTACTAAATTTTCAGAGTATTGCAATTTATTATTTACATCATATTCTATAACATCAAAAGCATATTTAAGCAGTTTAATATATTTATTCTCATATACATAATTTATAAAATCTTGTTTTTCTTTTTGCCATAAATGTATGTCTGAATTATTTTGATTAGTTCTTAACTCAAAAAATGAGCTTAAATTTTTAAAATCATTATTATGACTATTCAATAAAATCATTTTAAAATCAAGCCATTGTTTTTCTGTTAATTTTGATATATTATTTAACAATTCATTATTATATATTGAATTTTCTAATTTAATATTTTCATTATATGAATTTACAAATGAAGAAACTTTTGGTAATATATTTTTTATAAATATACCCCATTGTTCTTTTGTCATTTTTCTAACAGAAACAATATCATTCTCAGATAATGAAATAGCATTAAGAAATTCTTGTTTTTCAAAATCATTCATAGATTTATAAATATTATAAAATTCATAAATCTGTTTTTGCCATTGTTCTTTGTTTATTACTCTCAATTCATAATTAAAAGGCTTAATCAAATTATTTTCCAATACAGAAATATTTTTTATTAAACCAACATTATAATGCGAGTTTTTATATATACTATTACTATTTTTAAAATTATTATTTTTTGATGTATTAAATTGATTTTTTTGATTTTTAAAATTTTGTGTAATTATATTAGTTTCATTTTTAAAATTTTCAATATCTTTATTAAAATGACCTATATTTTGTATAAATCCATATTTTTTATTAATTTCAATAACTTCTCTATAAATTTTATTAAAGTACTCTTTTTTTTCACCCATTATTGAATTAATAGCCATTTTAATTTCTTGAAATAATAAATTTATTTCAAGTTTAATAAAATATTGATTTTTATTATTTATATCATAATTAAAAAGCTGAGAAAATAACGTATAAACTCTTTCTTCTTCTTGAGATATATCCTCTTTTCTAAATACCAAAGAAGGATTTGGAAAATTGAATATACTTCCATTATTTTTTAATACACCATTAAATCCTATATTAATAGAAGGTGATATATATTTAGTTGTCTGAGCTATTATTATTGCAGATGTTCTCATAAGTATACCCTTCTTTTATTTTTAAACTTCAATTAAGCCTGTATGAGATATTTCCACACGTCTTATAAAAATATCAGAACCTAAAGCATCAAGCCCTCCTGTTTCCCATTTAGTAATCATACCATATTCAAATGCATATGTTTTTGCAATGCTTCCATTATGCATAACCAATACAGTACCACCATTAATAGGAGTACCTAATTTAAGTAATGTATCCATACCTGATGTTTTAACGCCTTTTTCAAGTATCAAAGTATCCAAAGATGTTTTTGGTTTTTTAAAAATCCTTGGGCTATCGTTATATCCACCTTCTTCAACAGCTTCTATATCAAGTTTTCCTGTTATATTTGTAACCTTATTAAAGCTAAATACTAAAAGATTTAGTGTTACAATAAAATTGTTATTAGTCACAATAGAATTTTGAATGTTACCCACTTCAAGTGCCTCCCTGTCTAAAGTTTAAACATATTTTCTGGTTCATCATTTAATTTTCGATTTATGCCAGAAATCTCATTACACCAGCGTACCCTCTCCAAATGGCTCATACTCATAATTTCATCATGACTCCAATGAACATAATATGCTATAAACGCTACTTCTTCATATATTTTATCTGCCGGATATGTTTTTATAGACCGGCTTCCATAAAATTTATAGGTACTTCTATTTCCTTTCCACAATGAGGACAAATAGATTTATATACTGGAAATTCTATTGTATTTATTCTCTGATATAAATCTTGAAGATAAGCTAAATCCATAGTAAACAGATTTTCAATTACTCTTGTATCCACAGCCGGCATTGAACCAAGTCTTGTAACAACACGAGCTAAAAGTATAATTGTAAGGTATCCTGGATTTTGCTGTACTCTTGGGTCTTTAAGTGGTAAAATTTCATCTGCTGCATTAGCAAGACGCATAGTACCTTCTTTATGAATATTACCATCTCTATCAATATAGCCTCTTGGCAATGTAAAATTAAATTCTGTTTGAAAAGCCATTTTTATTTCTCCTTTATAAAAAAATAAAATTAAAGCACTTATTTTTTATAATATTTGAAACTCCCATAAGAAAACAAAAAATTAATAATATTGTTTTCTTATGGGAAAATATAATAAGTATGATATTTACTATTTTATTATTAATATATATTAAGATACTCTTGTCATACCTTCATGTACAATTTCAAGTGTTTCAATAGCAATTTCTGATGCAGTAGCATTAAAATCTGGTGCTGTATATTTAGTTGGCCACGCATTGATTATCTGCCATGATGCTGCTGGAGATTGTGTTTCATTTAATAATGTAATAGTAAGTGTTTTACGTTCTATTTCACCATTAATACCTGTTGTAATCCAATCATATAAAACTCTTGAATCTGTAACACCTTGTTTTAATGTAATATTTCCATATTTTTTAAGCCCTGGAATTTTCATAGGTGTTTCTGCTGTCATGTCCCCTTCTCTATATTCAATAGGTTCAATAGTGGCATCAAAACCAGTAACTTCTGAAAAACCGCCAGCTTCTAAACCATCAATTTCAACTTTATATCTAAATTTTGCATGTGGATAGCCTGCCATTTATAAATTACTCCTTTCTTAATATAAATATTTTTTATTCAGCATCTGCTGTTTTTTGAGAAATACGGAAGATTACAAACTCTGCTGGTTTAACAGGTGCAACACCAATTACACAAATAAGTCTTCCATTGTCAATATCATCTTGACTCATAGTATCTCTACCTATATGTACAAAAAATGCTTCTTCTGGAGAACTTCCTGCAAGAGAACCATTTCTCCAAAGATTTGTTAAAAATACGCTTATTGTTCTTTGTACTCTTACCCAAAGAACCTCATCATTTGGCTCAAATACTGCCCAGTTTGTATTTGCTTTAATAGACTCTTCAATAAATATAAAAAGTCTACGAACATTTATATATTTCCAACTACTATTACTTGTTGCTGTTCTTGCTCCCCATACACGTATACCTTGTCCAGCAAAAGCTCTTATAAGGTTTACTCCTTTTGGATTAAATATATCTTGTTCACCTGTATTAAACTGACAATCAAGACCAACACAACCTCTTACAACTTCATTAGCAGGTGCTTTATGAACACCTCTAGTATTATCACTTCTTGCATAAATTCCTAACATTGAACCTGATGGTGGAATAGAAATATTCTTTTTATCAAGAGTGTCAAAAACAGTAAGCCAAGGGTGATAAAGTGCTGCATAATTTGTATCAAAAATATTTCTATGAGCTATAATATCTTCTACTTTTCTAGCATCTTTTGGAATATCAAGTACAGCAAATCTACTTCCTGTATTTTCACAATGAGCCACAAGTGTAAGTTGTACATTAGGGTCTGTTACCCCCGGTATAGCTATTAATGATACAACATCATTATCTAAAAATGATTGTATACCTGTACGTCTGCCTGCTCCTCTATCTTCACCAATAAAGTCTGCTGCACTAATATTTGAAATACTTCCATTGCTTCCGCCTGTAAATGATACAGAACCAACAGATTTTTCTTTACCTACAAGTTGTTCAAAAGGAGGTATTATTTCTTTATTATCTTCTAAATAATGAACTTCAACTAAATCTGATTTAGCTATTTTTTTATCAACATAGTTTGGAGCAACTACATTAAATGACATTTGGTCATAAAATTCAACAATATCATTATAACTTACTTCAATAGAAAATTCACAAGTTGATATAATTTTTGTTGGAAGTATAGTTTTGTCAACAACATCTTCTTTAAATTCATTTTCAAAAGCAATAACATTGTCACGGCTATTAACAACTTTGTTATATACAATTTTTTTCCCATCAGTAAACATTATAATGTCACCTTCATAGAAGCCTGCTCCATTTTTAACAAGGTATTTTTTACCTTCGTTAGTTTCAATAACTTCTAATATTTGTGTTTTAGCTTTACTTGAAGGAGTTACTACAACACGAATATTATTTCCCCACATACCCGGATTTTTAGCAGTAAACTGTAAAACTTGTTTTTCTTTTGAAGGCATATAAGCTAATGCACAAGCAGAGTCCTCTGGTGCAACTCTACTAATAAAGCATCTTGAACCTCCATTTAAAAAGAATTGATTTACAGCATAAGCTAAATAACGATATTCTCCAAATTCATTTTCAGAAAGATACCCTCCATACATTCTTTGAAAGTCTGCTGGATTAGTTACAAGCTGTGGAACTCCTTCTACTGGACCTCTTTCAGCAAGCCCTATAAATCCTGCTGTACTTGTACTTACACCTTCCATAGGTTTTGAACCAAATTCAAATTCTTCTACATATACACCCGGTGATAAATATTCAGCCATTTTAATTCCAATTTTTGCAATTGTTACAAAAACTGGTTCCTCCTTTCTGTTTTATATAAAATTTTTAAAAAACTATAAAATAAAATTTATACTTTAAATAAATATTTTTTAATTATAAAAAACAATATAACAAATCATATATTATAAAAACTTTTTAATTATAATTATTTTTCCACATAACTGGTATCAAAATTTATTTTATAAAAATACTTTATTATATATCAAAAATTTATATTTTTTTATAATAAAATATAATATATGACAAACTGATTATATAAGAAAAGAATTTTTTATGCAATACATTAGTAATGAACAGCACTTTTAATGTAACGAAAAACAAAAAAAACAGACATTTTATAAATATCTGTTTTTTATTTATTTTATATTTATCAGTTCTTCTCGTATTTCTTTATAACGTTTTTTAGGTATAGGAATTTTACTTCCATCAATCATAATAACTTCATATCGTTGAATACATGATATATAAGAATTATTTATAACATAACTTCTATGAATAACAGTAAAATAATCTTTAAACTTAGAAATAAAATCACTAATACTTTTTCTTATACGAAACTGTGTACCTGATGTTGTATGTATTATACTATTTCTTCCAACAGCATTGATATATATAACTTCTGATATTAATAAAAAATGAATAACATCATTATCATCTGTAACAACAATACGTTTCTTATTTTGTATATTATTAAATTTATATTCCCAATATTTTTTTGACATTTCACCAAGAGCATTTACAAATTTTTCGCCTTCTGCCAATTTTAATTCTCCAATAGGGTTTGAAATATGGCAATGCTTAATTTTAGGAATATTATTTATTATTTCCCAAACAAATGTACATCTTTGCTGAACCTGAAAAAAGTATCCTACATCATCAGCAGTAGTCGTAAAATATCTACCTACAATAGTACACCCATTTTCTATATTTTGAACAACAGTAAATTCTTGTCTTGATAAATAACAAGGTTTTAATTCTTTCATTATCTCTCTAAAATCTTTAACTGTTTCGTCATAACCTTCTATATATTGACTTTGTGCAGAACCAATCCAAACTATATTTTTATCAAAATATTTAATAATAAATTCAGCATCTAATTGCCAAAATCGAGTTAAACATTCTTGTGATAATTGTATAATTTCTTTTAAAGTCTGTTTATTCATAACTTTCCTCTATTCATATTAATTTTAAAAAAGTATATCATATTGATTATATTAAAGTCTATTTGTTTAGATTATATTATATATAAATAAAAAATGGCTAAAACCAAAAAGTTTTAACCATTTATAAAAGCTGGAAATGGGGGTTGAACCCACGACTTACTGATTACGAATCAGTTACTCTACCTACTGAGTTATTCCAGCTTATGAAGTTTTTATACGTAATATATATCAGAACAAAATATATTTATAAATATTTAATACTTTTATTAATAAACTCTAATTTTATGTACATATTTATCAAAGAGTTATTTCAAATTAACTAACTATTTTTTATTATAATTAAAAAAATAATATAAATCAATATTGATTAAAAATTATTTAAAATAAAAAAGCAACACTTTTTATAAATATTTTAATATTATTAATTTATATTTAAAAACCTGATAGTTTATTATCTATCAGGTTTTATGTAATATTATTTTATTGTAAACGGAATTTATCTATTAATTGTTTAAGCATATTTGCTTGCCCTAATAATTCTTCACCTGATGCTGCACTTTCTTCAGCTGTCGCAGAATTTGTCTGTACAACATTTGAAATTTGTTCCATACCAATTTTTATATGTCCAAGTTGTTCTGTCAATTCTTGATACGAATTAGAAATATCAGATACACTTGCTACAATTTGTTCTGTTTCTAATGTTGCACTTTCAAGTACATTAGCTGTTTTTTCTGCAATTTTATATCCATCATCTACTGCATCAACAGAACCTTGTATTAAATTAGTTGTATTTTTGGCTGCCTCTGCACTTTTAGCTGCTAAATTACGTACTTCATCAGCAACAACTGCAAATCCCTTACCAGCTGTACCAGCTCTTGCTGCCTCTACTGCTGCATTTAATGCTAAAATATTAGTTTGGAATGCAATATCTTCAATAGTTTTAATAATTTTAATAATTTCATTTGATTTATTAGAAATATTATCCATAGCTTTTAACAAATGTTTCATTTCTGTATTACTTGTTAAAATCTTCTGCCCCATATTACCTAAATTTTTGCTAATATTAAGTGCAGTTTCAACATTATTTTCTGCATCATCACTTAATTCCTGAATTTGTGCAGAAATTTCTTCTATTGAAGATGCTTGTTCTGTTGCACCTTGAGCCTGTATTTGTGCACCTTGAGCAATCTGATTAGCACCACAGTCTACCTGTTCTGAAGCCTGAGAAATAGTACGTAATGTATCAGACATATTTTTTTGTATATCAAGTAATGCTGTTTTAACTTTAGCAAAATCACCATTGTAATCATGTTGTAATTCAAAAGCTAAATTTCCATTTCCAATTTCATTTAATACTTTTGATATTTCATCAATATATATAATATATTCTTTTAAACGACTTACAATATTACGTGTATGTTCTGCCAACATACCAATTTCATCACGACTATTTACTGTAATTTCTACATCAAGTTCACCATCAGCTAATTTCTTTGCACCTTTTGCCAATATACCTAAATTTTTAACAATTTGGCTTGCAATAATAACAATTAATACAACTAATAACAATATACAAATAATAAAACTAATCATTGTAGTATATTGTGTTTTAGCTGAATATATATTATATTCTGCTGTTGGCATAGCAGTAAGAACAGTATATCCACCTTTTTCTAGAATTAAAGTAGTTCCATATGTTTCAACATCGTTTCTTGTATATTTCATATTAGAAACTTGTTGTTTATTAAGAATTGCATCTTTCATATTCTGGCTAAAAGGAATATCTGATGCATTTTTAAACATATATTCTTCTAAAGGGTGATAAATAGTATTACCTTCAGAGTCAAATAAAACTATATATCCTGTATTTCCGATTTTAATATTAGACAAGTCTTGTATTAAACTTGAAATAGCAACATTAGCACTAATAACACCAATAACTTTTCCATTAGACATAATTGGTGTAGAAACAGTTACAATAAATTCTCCTGTATTAAAATCAGTATATGCATCACATATAATAGTTTTTTGTTCTTTCATTACCAATTGATACCATGGTCTTGATGTAATGTCTAATTCTTTTACTGTTGCATAAGAACCATTTGTTTGCAACAGTTCTTTTTTATCTACATTTGCTAAATGTATATTTAAAATTTGGTCTTTGTATAAACTTTGAATTTTTGACAATTCATTTTTTGTATTTTGATATATTTCAGTTGTATCAAATGTTTCAGCCTGCCAATTTTGTAAAGCTTCAGATACTTTATCTAATTTAGAAGCAGTTTCTACAATTCCAAAATATTTTTCAAAGTATCCATTAATCTGTTCTGCTCCACGTTTTGTTTCAGCTGATAAATAATCTCCTTCTATTGTACTAATAGTGTTTATTACTTGTGAATTAAGTAAAATACCAACTACAATTAATACAATAATCAAAGGCATTAATATGCCAATCAACAATTTTTGTAATACTTTAAAGGAATATTTTTTTTTACCTTTTGTAGTAATATCTTCTGACTTAGTTTCTTGTTTTCGTAAGTTCATACGATTGCCCTCCTAAGATATTACAAAAATATTCGCTTAACCCTTAACCACTTAGTCTATTATATACAAAAAAAAATAAAATTACAATATTTTTTTATATTTACTTAACTAAAAAACATTATATAAAATATATGATATATCATTATAAAAATATGTTTAAATAATTTAAAGTTATATTTTTAACTAAAAAAACCTTATGTATAAATACATAAGGTTTTTTATAAAATTATACTCTTACTTCTTCCCCTTCATTTTCAAGGAGTTCTTTATTTTCTTCAATAACAGGCATTACATAGTTCATAATATATTCTTCTGTCTGTTGTGGTGCACGACCTACGAAATTACTAGGAACCATAATAGCATTAAGTTCTTCCATTGTAAGACCGAATGTTTCATCATTTGCAATTCTTTCAAGAAGGTCATTTGGTTTACCTTCCATTTTAACCATTTTTCCGGCTTCCATAGAATGAACCCTAATTCTTTCGTGAAGTTCCTGTCTGTTTCCACCTTTTTTTACAGCGTCCATCATAATATTTTCAGTAGCCATAAAAGGAAGTTCGCTATTTAATCTCTGTTCAATAACTTTTGGATATACAACAAGACCATCAACAACGTTTCTATAAAGTATAAGTATAGCGTCAACTGAAAGGAATGCTTCTGGAACGCTTATTCTCTTATTTGCAGAGTCATCAAGAGTTCTTTCAAACCATTGTGTAGATGCTGTTATAGCAGGGTTTGTTGTATCTGCAATAACATATCTTGCAAGAGAACCAATTCTTTCAGAACGCATAGGATTTCTCTTATAAGCCATAGCTGATGAACCAATCTGTGATTTTTCGAATGGTTCTTCTATTTCTTTAAGGTGTTGAAGAAGTCTTATATCATTACTAAATTTATAAGCACTTTGAGCAATACCAGAAAGTACACTTAAAACCTGATAGTCAAGTTTTCTTGAATATGTCTGACCTGAAACTTTGAAATAGTCTTTATATCCCATTTTTTCAGCAATCATACCATCAATTTTTTTAACTTTTTCGTGGTCACCGTCAAAAAGTTCAAGGAAACTTGCCTGTGTTCCTGTTGTACCTTTTGAACCAAGAAGTTTTGCTTTTGAAAGCTGATAATCAAGGTCTTCAAGGTCCATCATAAGGTCTTGAAGCCATAAAGAAGCTCTTTTACCTACTGTTGTTGTCTGTGCTGGCTGAAAATGTGTAAAACCAAGTGTAGGCATATCTTTATATTTAAGAGCAAATTTTGCAAGCTCATTTATAACATTAATAAGCTGTTTTCTTATAAGTTTCATACCTTCTGTCATAATTATAATGTCAGTATTATCACCTACATAACAGCTTGTTGCACCAAGATGTATAATAGGTTCAGCTTTTGGAGCTTGTTTTCCGAAAGCGTATACATGGCTCATAACATCATGTCTTACGACTTTTTCTCTTGCTTCTGCAACTTCATAATTTATATCATCTTTATGAGCTTTCATTTCTTCAATCTGCTCATCTGTAATATTAAGACCTAATTCTTTTTCTACTTCTGCAAGGGCAATCCAAAGTTTTCTCCAAGTTTTGAATTTATAATCAGGAGAAAAAAGATATGACATCTCCTTACTAGCATAACGTGAATTTAGCGGATTTTCGTATTTCTGTTTCATCTTTTTCTGCCTCCTCTGAAACTGATGGTATTTGTGTTGGATAATTTCCTGTAAAACAAGCGTCACAGAAACCACATTTTGCACCTTTTGCTATATCGTGAAGATTTTCAAGTCCAAGGTATCCAAGACTATCAACTCCAACAACTTTTGCGATTTCTTCAACTGTATCATATTTACAAGCAATAAGTTTTTCTTTTGTAGGAACATCTGTACCATAATAACATGGATATAAGAATTTAGGTGCAGAAACACGCATATGTACTTCTTTTGCACCAGCTGCTCTTAAAATATTTACAAGACGTGCAACTGTTGTACCTCTAACAATAGAGTCATCTATCATAATAACTCTTTTACCTTCAACAGTATGTCTTAAAGCATTAAGTTTTATTTTTACAGCGTTTTCCCTTTGTCCCTGTGTTGGACTTATAAATGTACGTCCAATATATCTATTTTTTACAAGACCAATACCATAAGGTATACCAGACTCCTCAGCATAACCTAAAGCAGCAGGAATACCAGAGTCAGGAACACCAATTACAACATCACCTTCAACAGCATGCTGTCTTGCAAGCTGACGACCTGCTTCCTTACGAGCTTCATAAACGTTTACACCTTCAATATAACTATCTGGACGAGCAAAATAAATATATTCAAAAATACACATTCTTGATTTTTCTTTTCCACAATGAGTTTTTATTGAACGTATACCATCATCATTAATTACAACGATTTCACCCGGCTCAACATCTCTTATAAATTCTGCTCCAAGTCCGTCAAATGCACAAGTTTCAGAAGAAAGTATATATGAATTATTAAGCTTACCTATTGAAAGCGGACGCATTCCAAGAGGGTCACGGCAACCTATAAGTTTTCTTGGACTCATAACAACAAGAGAGTATGAACCACTTATAACTTCCATAGTTCTTTCAATAGCTTCTTCAATAGAACCACATTTTACACGTTCTTTAGCTATTTTACATGCTATAACCTCAGAGTCAATAGTAGTCTGGAATATCATACCTTCCTGCTGAAGTTCATGACGAATTTCATTAGCATTTACAAGATTACCATTATGAGCAAGAGCAAGTGTTCCTTTAACATATCTTGAAACAAGAGGCTGTGCATTATTTCTAAGGCTTCCGCCTGCTGTTGAATAACGAACATGTCCAATACCGATTTTACCTGTAAGTTTTTCCACTATATCTTCTGAGAAAACTTCAGGAACAAGCCCCATATCTTTATACTGTTTTACAACAGTATCATCTGTTACAGCAATACCACAGCTTTCCTGTCCTCTGTGTTGAAGTGCAAAAAGTCCGTAATATACTATTCTTCCTGTATCTTCATCATCATTATTATAATAACCGAAAACACCACATTCTTCTTTTAATTCGTCTTCAATATATATATCTTCAAATAAGTTGTCTTCTTTAAGCATTCTTTGATTTTCCTCCCATTAAATTAAAAGAGTAAATTATCTTGAAGTAATTCTTCTCCAAACCTCATTATAAGCGTCTTCTACACCGCCAAGGTCTCTACGGAAACGGTCTTTGTCAAGTTTCTCTCTTGTATCTTTATCCCAAAGTCTACAAGTATCAGGAGAAATTTCATCAGCAAGTATAATTCCTTCTTTACAACGTCCGTATTCAACTTTAAAATCAACAAGTATTATATTACATTCAAGGAAAAATTTCTGTAAGAGTTCGTTTACTTTTTTTACACTTTCAGTGATTTCTTCTATTTCTTCAGCAGTAGCTATACCAATAGCCTCAATCTGTGAGTTATTAATCATAGGGTCGTTAAGTGCGTCATTTTTATATGAGAATTCTACGATAGGATTTTTAAGTTCTGTACCTTCAGGCACACCATATTTTGCAGAGAAACTTCCTGCTGCAATATTTCTTACAATTACTTCAAGGGGAACTATTTCTACTTTTTTAACGAGAGTTTCTCTTTCGCTAAGTTCTTCTACAAGATGAGTATTTATACCATTTTCGTTAAGGTATTTAAACACAAGATTAGTCATTTTGTTATTTATTACACCTTTACCGGATATAGTACCTTTTTTCGCACCATTAAATGCTGTTGCATCATCTTTGTAGTCAACAATATAAAGGTCTTCATTGTCTGTTTTGTAAACTTTTTTTGCTTTGCCTTCGTAAAGCATTTCTAACTTTTTCATATTGCCCTCCTAAGAATTACGATAAAGCCGGGTAACGTAATACGTCGGCTTGTTATAAGAGTATTATTATAAACTTGTTAATGAATTTCTTCACTATATTCATATGTTACAAAATTATAATATAAACTTCAATAGTTTTTTTTTACAGTAAAAATCAATTAAATTGTTATAAAACCGTTACTGTTGTCATATTTAACACATACATTTGTATAAATTAAATAATTATATAAATGTAAAATATAAATTAAATAATTTAATTATTACAGTATTCAGACTTTTTGATTTTCAAAAAGTACATATATTTGAGGTGATATTTTTGTTAGATAATATAGATAATATAAAAGTAAGTATAATAATACCCGTATATAATGTTGAAAAATATATAGATAGATGTTTAAAATGTGCAGTAAACCAAACATTTAAAGATATGGAAATTATAGTCGTAAATGACGGTTCTACTGATAAATCAATAAATATAATAAATAAATACTTAAAAAAATATAATAATATAACATTAATAAACCAACAAAATCAAGGTTTAAGCAGTGCGAGAAATACAGGTATAAAAAATGCACATGGTAAATATATTATGTTTGCAGACAGTGACGATTATTTTTCAAAAAGATTTGTAGAAACATTATATAATACAGCGGAAAAAGAAAAGTCAGACATTGTTGTTTGTGGATACAAAACAGTTTTTGAAAATAAAAAAGTAAAAATTAAAAATAAACCTCTTAAAATAAAAACATATAACTCAGAAAAAGCCCTTGATATACTTATAAAAGATGTATTTATAAATAATTTTGCTTGGAATAAAATATACAAAAAAGAAATTTTTACAGAAAACAATATAAATTTCCCTATTGGAAAAACATATGAAGATATGTATGTTTCATACAGGCTTTTTCATAAATCAAAAAAAGTTTCTGTAATAAACAAAAAACTTTACTGTTATGTTAAACGCAAAAAAAGCATAACAGCTACATTTACAGAAAAAAACTTTAATGATATAACAACTGGTCTTTTTGAAATGAAAAAATATTTATTAAAAAATGATACTTATAAAAAATATGCTTTTTCATATAATTTTCTTGTTGTAAAAAACATACTATTTTTAATATACAGAATAATATTTTCAAAAGACATTAATTTTAAAACAAAAATAAAACTTTTATATAAATTAAAAAATAGCAGGTAAAAAACCTGCTATTTTAATTTTTATTGTGTGTATAAAAATTCTTCTGTTATAGAATATACATTATTCCCTTGTAATTCAATAATATAAGGTATTGTTTGTTCTTCTAAAGGAATATCTTCTGGATATGAAGAACCTTTTATAAACTCATCAATATTATTTGTTCTGTATTTTCTGTCACCGTCTGCTTTATCTTCATTTATGTAATACATATTATAATCAACAAAGTCATATGCTGTGTCATTTGTAATATTATATTCTTCTTGTTCAAAAGTTGGATTATAAATATAATAACCATTAGGCATATCACTATTATCAATGCCTATTTCTTCAATTCTTTCTGTGTCACTATCTTTTATAATTTCAACTCTATCAACATATACTTTATTATCATTTATAAATATATAACCTTCAATTACTTTGGTGCTTTCTGTTTTATTTACTTCATTTGTTTTATCTACATTTGTATTACAACCATATAACATTACAGAAAATATTATACACAAAAACAAAATAAATTTTTTCATAAAACTCACCCCTTTTTTATATTATTATATCATACATACTAAAAAAGAGTAAGCTGATTTGTTTCCGGTATACCTTTAAGCACTCCATTTTCTTTAAGAAGTTCTATAAGTGTTTTTCCAACAGATGTATTTTCTTTAAACTCTTCTATTGTATGGAATTCTTCAACATTTTTTCTACCCTCAATAAT
Organism: uncultured Clostridia bacterium; assembly: GCA_944379995.1. Taxonomy (GTDB): domain Bacteria; phylum Bacillota; class Clostridia; order Lachnospirales; family Anaerotignaceae; genus Fimicola. The sequence goes on along the minus strand of CALWGF010000001.1, from coordinate 151,644 downwards.
ACTTTCTGCTGCTGTAAGACCAAGTCCTTGTAATGAGCTGAAAGGAGGAATTAAACTATTATCTGAAATAACAAATTTATTTGCCTCAGACTTATAAAGGTCAATAGGTAAGAAATTAAAACCTCTTGCATAAAACTCAACAACTATTTCAAGTACAGTAAGTTTTGTTTTATCTTTTGTAGTTGCACTTTGACCTTTTTCGTGTATTTCTCTTATAGCATCACGAGCAACATCAATGCCTTTACACATTGTTGAATAATCAAAATCATCACAAGCCCTTACAGTAAAATAAGCTGCATAATATGCCATAGGATAATTAACTTTAAAATATGCAATTCTAAAAGCCATCATAACATATGCGGCAGCGTGAGCCTTAGGGAACATATACTTTATTGTCTGACAAGATTTTATATACCAGTCAGGTACATTAGAGGCTTTCATATCTTTTATATCTTCTTCCGAAAGACCTTTTCCCTTACGAACACTTTCCATTATCTTAAATGATTTTTTCTTATCAACACCTTTATTAATAAGATAAATCATAATACTGTCACGTGTTGAAATTGTTTCTTTAAGTGTTATTGTTCCCTCATTAATAAGAGTTTGAGCATTATTTATCCAAACATCAGTCCCATGAGAAAGACCGGATATTCTTAAAAGGTCTGCAAATGTTTTTGGTTTTGTATCTATAAGCATTTGTCTAACGAATTTTGTACCAAACTCAGGTATTCCAAGTGTACCTGTTTCACAGTTTATATCTTCCGCTGTTACACCAAGTGCTGCTGGCGACTCAAAAAGCGACATAGTATCTTTATCATCTAATAAAACAGACTGAGGATTTATTCCTGTAAGGTCATAAAGCATACGAATAACCGTAGGGTCGTCGTGTCCGAGTAAGTCAAGTTTTAAAAGTCTACCACTTATTGAATGATAATCGAAATGTGTCGTTGTTACATTTGATGTCATATCATTTGCAGGACGCTGTATAGGACAAAATTCATATATATTATGGTCATTAGGAACAACCATAAGTCCTCCCGGGTGCTGCCCTGTTGTTCTTTTTACACCTGTACAACCTAAAGCAAGGCGGTTAATCTCTGCATTATGAGCAGTTATATTTCTTTCATCAAGATATTTTTTTACAAAGCCATATGCAGTTTTATCAGCAAGTGTACTTATTGTTCCGGCTTTAAAAACATGTCCTTTTCCAAAAAGCTCCTCTGTGTATGCGTGGGCTTGCTGTTGATACTCTCCTGAAAAGTTAAGGTCAATGTCAGGTTCTTTATCACCATTAAATCCTAAGAATGTTTCAAATGGTATGTCGTGACCTTCTTTTTTGAGAAGTGTTCCACAGTTTGGACAATTTTTATCTGGCATATCACAACCAGAGCCTTCTTCCATAGCTGTTGCTTTTACTACATCAGAAGTAAAATCAGAATACTTACAATTAGGGCAAACATAATGAGGTTGCAAAGGGTTTACCTCTGTTATACCTGCCATTGTGGCAACAAATGATGAACCAACAGAACCTCTTGAACCTACAAGGTATCCGTCTTCAACAGATTTCCACACAAGTTTCTGTGCAATTATATAAAGTACAGAATAACCATTTGATATAATAGAATTTAATTCTTTATCAAGTCTTTCTTTTACAACAGGTGGCAAAGGGTCGCCATATATTGAAACTGCTTTTTCATTTGTTATTTTTCTTAATTGTTCCTCTGCCCCTTCAATTTTAGGCGGGAATGTTTCGTCAGGAACAGGCTTTATATTTTCTATCATATCAGCAATGATATTTGTATTTTTTATTACAATTTCTTTTGCTTTTTCTTCTCCAAGATACTTAAATTCATCAAGCATTTCTTCAGTAGTTCTATAAAAAAGCGGTGGCTGATTATCTGCATCGGAAAAACCTTCTGCTGCCATTATTATTTTTCTAAAAGCTGCGTCCTCTGGGTCAATAAAATGAACATCGCAAGTTGCAACAACAGGCTTATTATACTTTTCACCAAGCTCTACTATTTTTTTATTAAAATCCATAATATCTTGAACAGAATTTACAGCATCTATTTTATTTGAATTTATCATAAAGTTATTATTACCAACAGGCTGTATTTCAAGATAATCATAGAAATTAACTATTTCCGCTATGTATTCATCAGGCTTATGGTCAAGTAATGCTCTGTAAAGTTCCCCTGCCTCACAAGCACTACCAAGTATAAGACCGTTTCTCATTTTGATAAGCTTGCTTTTTGGTATTCTAGGACGTTTAAAGAAATATTCAATATGAGAAAGTGAAACAAGTTCATAAAGATTTCTAAGTCCCTCATAATTCTTTACAAGTATAATTGCATGATTTGCTTTAAGTTTTTTATAATTTACAGTACGACTTGAGAAAACATTTATATCATCAAGTGTCAAAACATTATTTTCAACAAGCATATCAATAAATTTTATAAATATTTCAGCAGTAGCCTGTGCATCATTTACGGCTCTGTGGTGTCCTTCAAGAGAAACTCCCATAGCTTCTGCAACTATATTAAGTTTATGTTTTTTAAGTTCAGGTAAAAGTGTTCTTGAAAGTTCAACAGTATCAATAACAGTATTATCAATCGGTTTCATATTAAGTATTTTAGCGTTATGTCTTATAAAACCAACGTCAAAACCTGCATTATGAGCAACAATAACACTATCATTACAAAATTCTATAAATTTAGGTAAAACTTCTGAAATTTCTGGTGCGTCTTTTACCATATCATTTGTAATACCTGTAAGTTTTGTTATTTCTTCACTTATAGGGACTTTAGGGTTTACAAATGTACTGAATTTATCAATAATTTTACCATTTTCAATTTTTACAGCACCAATTTCTGTAATTTTATCTCTTTCCCTTGAAAGCCCTGTTGTTTCAATATCAAAAACAACAAATGTATCATCAAGATTTTGACCTTTAGGACAAGTTACAACACTACCAAGGTCATCAATTAAATATGCCTCTACACCATAAATAACTTTTACACCTGCTTTTTTTGCAGCGTCCATAGCATCTGGAAAAGATTGTACAACACCGTGGTCTGTTATTGCAATAGCTTTATGTCCCCATTTTCCGGCACGTTCAATATATTTCTTTACAGATGTTACACCGTCCATACTACTCATTTGTGTATGGAGATGAAGTTCAACTCTTTTTTCTTCTGCATTATCCATTCTTTCAGGTGGTTTTTCACCTATACATATACTTTTTGCCATAATATTAATTTCTTTTGCATACTTATCAAATTGAACAACACCTTGTACTTTTAAATAAGCATTATTTTTAAAATATGAACTTATTTCTTTATCAAAAGCATTTTTGGAAGTAAAGAATTTTACTGTTGTAGAGTCGGAAAGGTCAGTAATATCAAATGCAACAATATATTTATCACTATTTTTAAGTTCGTGTTTGTCCACATTAAATATATTACCCTCAATTATAACTTTTTCGCCCTCTATTTTAGAATTTATAATTTTTATTGATTTTTCTGTTATTTCTTTACCTATTATTATACCTTTTTTAATTTTCTCAGAAACTGCCTCAACTTTTTCTTCAATTTTAGCTGTTTCGGCTTTTTCCTGATTTTCCATAACCATACTTATAATGTCTTGTTCTTTTGTTTCCATTTCTTTATAAAAATACTCTTTTTCCTCATCTGTAAGTGTATCACTTTTAAAGAAAACTTTTATATCAATATTATTTTGTTCTTTGAGTTTTTTCTCAATTTTTTTATCTATACCCTTTTTAAACATATAATAAGAACCATTATTTTTAACCTTTATATAAAGTTTATTATCTTCAAGTTTCCAAGTAGCATTTCTTATAATACCTTTACAAACAGGGCTTTCTTCAGAAACAGAATACACAATATTATCCCAGCAACTTTTTATTATATCTGATTTTGAAATACTATCATCAACATCAAATGAAACCACAGTAATAATATCTTTTACACTAGGTAACTGTTTTATAAGCTCATCTTTAAATACATCAACGGCTTTTTCATCTATAATATGGTCAATAACCATTTTTATTTCCATAACTTTTTCACGTTTATAAATCTGTATACCATTAACAACAGCTTTATCAAAAGTTTCTTTTGTATCATTTGAAAGAGATAATTTTTCAAAAACCGTATTAAATTTTTTATCAGTCATAAAATATCACCTTTTAAAGTTTTTCTATTTCTTTCATAAGTTCAGAAACAAGCATATTTTCAGGTACTTTTCTTAATATTTCGCCTTTTTTAAATATAAGTCCTTCACCTTTACCGCCAGCAATTCCAATATCTGCTTCCTTTGCTTCTCCGGGACCATTTACAACACAACCCATAACAGCAACTTTTATATTTTTATCTATATTTTTACATTTTTGTTCAACTTCTTTTGCTATTGATATTAAATCTATTTGAGTTCTGCCACAAGTAGGACAAGAAACAAAATCAACTCCAAATTTTCTTATTTCAAGGCTTTTTAATATTTCTTTTGCTGAATATATTTCTTCAACAGGGTCACCGGTAAGAGAAACTCTTATAGTATCACCTATACCCCTTGAAAGTATAGCACCAATTCCAACAGCTGATTTTACAGTACCAGACCATACAGTTCCGGCTTCTGTTATTCCAACGTGGAGTGGATATGGTATTTCATCAGAAAGTATTGAATAGGCTTCAATACTAAAAGGTACACTTGAGGCTTTTATAGAAACAACTATATCTTCAAAATTATATTTTTCCAATATTCTTACGTGATTTAATGCACTTTCAACAAGACCTCTAGGAGTAACACCATTATATTTTTCAACAAGGTATTTTTCTAAAGAACCACTATTTACACCAATTCTTATTGGAATATTTCTTTCTTTTGCCATTGTAACAACCTGTTTTATTCTATCTTCATCACCTATATTTCCAGGGTTTATTCTTATTTTATCAATTCCCCCTTCCATACATTTAAGAGCAAGTCTATAATCAAAATGTATATCAGCAACTAAAGGAATATGAATTTGTTTTTTAATACTATTTATACATTCTGCCGCTTCCATATCTAAAACAGCAACTCTTATTATTTCGCAACCTGCTTCTTCAAGTTTAAGTATCTGATTTACAGTAGACTTTACATCTCTTGTATCTGTATTACACATTGACTGTATTGCAACAGGGTTATTTCCACCTATTTTAACTCCACCTATATTGACTTCTTTTGTTAATTTTCGTTTTATAAAATCCATAAGTATATTACCTCCAAACTAAAAAAAGGCTAAAAACAGTCTGAACCTCTTTTGAAATCCAGACTGTCTTTTTTGAAATATAATACTGTTTAGTCCTAGCTCAAAAATATTCTTGCAATATCATTATAAGCTATAAAGACCATAAAAGCCATAAGGAATGCAAAACCAATAAAATGTATCATTCCTTCTTTATCAGGGTCAAGAGGCTTACCTCTTAAAGCCTCAACTATAAGGAAAACAAGCCTTCCACCGTCCATAGCCGGTATTGGGAATAAATTTAATGCACCAAGATTTGCACTTAAAAGAGCTGCAATATATGAAATATTAGCTATTGCTGCACCTACACTATATTTTATACCTTGTTCGTATGAGTCGCCTACAACTTCAATAATACCAATAGGCCCTGCAACTTCATCCATAGATACATTAAATGTAAAAAGTCTTACAAATCCTGTTACTGTTGAACGAATATAGAAAAACATAGTATTAAAACCTGTTTTTATAGTTTCAAACACACTTGCTTTATCATATCCGTCATAATCATCATCAAATATACCTGTTTTTACAACAGGATTAAAACCTATAATCCATCTTCCATCTGTACTTTTATAAGGTTTTAAATCTATTGTCATTTTTTCGCCATTTCTTTCAATTTGTACAGAAACCTCATTTCCTTGATTTTCAAGCATAAACATACTTAAATCTTCATAAACAAATATGTGTTTATTATTTATTTTAAGTATTCTATCACCAACTTGAAGTCCTGCTTGTTGGGCACTTCCCCCTTCTTCAAGTCCTGCAACAACAGGTAATGCAAAACCGGAATTTCCAACAAGTCCTGTACATATTATAAAGGCAAGCACAAAGTTCATTAAAGGTCCTGCAACAATAACAGCCATTCTTTTCCATACACTTTTACTATTAAATGCTCTTTCGTCGGCAATGTCCTCGTCTTCACCCATCATTCTGCAAAATCCTCCAAGAGGAAATGCACGTATTGAATATACAGTTTCACCTATTTTTTTTGAAACAATCATAGGTCCCATACCAACAGCAAATTCCTCAACAAATATACCACTTTTTTTTGCTACGATATAGTGACCAAATTCATGTACTATTACAAGAATACTAAAAACAAGTATAGCTATGATAATAGGTACAATATTTGAAAAAATTTGTGTCAAACAACTCACCTCTTTAATAGATTGAATTTTATACTTTTTGATTATAAACAAACTCTCTTGCCCATTTATCAGACAAAAGAACATCTTTTAAATCATAGTCATATATAGGGGTATGGGAATTCATAGCTTTTTCTATTAATTCCGGTATCTGTAAAAATGAAATCTCTTTATTAAGAAATCTTTCAACAGCAATTTCATTTGCTCCATTTAAAACAGCCGGCATTGTACCGCCTATATTTATTGCTTTAAAAGCAAGTTTTAAACATTTAAAAGTTTCAATGTCAGGTTCTTCAAAAGTAAGATTATTATGTTTTAAAATATCAAGTCTTGAAAAATTCAAATTAACACGCTTAGGATATAAAAGAGCATATTGTATAGGAAGTCGCATATCTGCCGGTCCAAGCTGTGCTATAACAGAACCATCATCAAATTCTACTGCCGAATGTACTATACTTTGTGGGTGAATAACAACTTGTATTTTATCTACACTAACATCAAAAAGTCTTACTGCCTCTATAACCTCAAGACCTTTATTCATAAGTGTTGCAGAGTCTATTGTTATTTTTCTACCCATAACCCAATTAGGGTGTTTAAGTGCATCTTCAACACTTACATTTTCAAGTTCTTCTCTTTTTTTACCTCTAAAGCTACCACCGGAAGCTGTAAGAATTATTTTATATATATCATTGTCCTGTTTACCTTGAATACATTGGAAAATAGCAGAATGTTCACTATCCACAGGAAGAATTTTTATATTATTTTTTTTAGCTTCATTCATAACAATATCACCTGCGGAAACGAGAGTTTCTTTATTTGCAAGTGCTATATTTTTATGTGCTTTTATAGCTTCAATAGTAGGTTCAAGTCCAACATTACCAACAACACCAGTAAGAACAGTTTCCACTTGTTCCATTGTTGCGGTTTTAATAAGACCTTCCATACCACCCATAACTTTTATATTTTCACTTTTAAGACGTTTTTTTAATTCAAAAGCCTTATTTTCGTCCATAACAGCAACTATTTTTGGTTTAAATTCAAGTGCTTGTTTTTCAAGCAAATCAATATTATTATTTCCTGTTATTCCATGTACTTTTATATTTTTATTGCCTAATGCTCTAACAACATCAAGAGCTTGTGTTCCGATAGAGCCAGTAGAGCCAAGTATAGAAATATTATTTACCAAATTATTCACCTCACGTAATATATTATCTTATATTAGTTAATAACAACATTAAATAATATACAACAGGAGCAGTAAGAAGAACACTATCAAAACGGTCTATTATTCCGCCATGTCCCGGTATAAGGTTTCCAAAGTCTTTTATACCTGTAAATCTTTTCATAGCAGATGCAGCAAGGTCACCTATTTGTGCAAGAACAGAACCTATTGCACCTGTAAGTACACAAAGAAGTATAGTATTTACATGTTCAAGTACAAAATAAGAGTCTATTACAGCACCATAAATAAAAGCTATTAAAGTAGCTGTAATAATTCCTCCAATAGAGCCTTCTATTGTCTTCTTAGGGCTTAATGACGGAATAAGTTTGTGTTTTCCTATTAAAACTCCTGTAAAATATGCACCTGTATCACAACCCCAAGCACATATAAATGAAAGCCATACAAAATATATACCATAATGATATTCTCTTATAAGATATATGTGTGAAATCAAAAAGCATACATAAAAATATCCAAAAAAACTTATAACAGCTTCTGTAATATTTGTATGATTATGAAATATAACAGTATATATAAGTATAACAAGTATAAATAAAGATACGAATATATTAAATATATTGTTTGCATTTATTATTGTATTTATAAATAATACATAAGCTATGGCAAAAACATAACCAATCCAAGCAACAGCTTTTTTATTTATAGAAAAAGCCTTATAAAACTCATGCATACCAACAAGAGAAGCTAAAAGAACAGCTATTTTAAGATATACTCCCCCCAAAAAAACAACCCCAATAAGTAATGGAAGAAGTATAACACTTGATATAATTCTAACTAACATAAAACCCCTCCGTTTATTTTATCTTCCACCAAACCTTCTATTTCTGTTTTGATAATTATAAACCGCCTCAAAAAGGTCTTCTTCTTTAAAGTCTGGCCATAACTTATCAGAAAAACAAAATTCAGAATATGCAATTTGCCAAAGAAGGAAATTACTAATTCTTTCTTCTCCACTTGTTCTTATAACAAGTTCTGGGTCTGGAATATTTGCTGTATCAAGATTTTTAGATATAACATCTTCATCTATATTATCATATGATAATTTACCGTTTTCAATATCTTTACATATTTTTTTAACACATCTTTTTATGTCATCTCTACCACCATAGTTAAGAGCAATATGTAAATTTAAAGCATCTTTATCTTTTGTTGCTTCTTCAAGATTTTTAATACTTTCTTGAATATCAGGGGCAAGACGTGTAATATCACCTATTGCGTCCATTTTTACATTATCTTTTTTGGCTCTTTCAGTATATTTTTTTACATAGCTTCTTAAAAGGTCCATTATACCATCAATTTCTTCTTGTGACCTTTTCCAATTTTCTGTTGAAAAAGCATATACTGTAAGATGTTTAATACCTATTTTTTTTGCAGCATCTATAATATCTTCCAAAGCATCAGCACCGGCTTTATGCCCTGCTTTTCTAGGAAGAAAGCGTTTTTTTGCCCATCTTCCGTTTCCGTCCATTATTATTGCCACATGTTTAGGTATATTTTCACTATCAATTACAATTTCTTCTTTTCCATTAAAATATAACATTTTTCACCCTCCAAGATTAAAAAAACACCCCTCTGAAAAGAGGGGTAAAATTAACTGTATTTGTGTTTTATACAGAAAGAATGTCTTTGCATTTAGACTCTGTTTTTTTATCTATTTCAGCAACAAATTTATCTGTAATTTTCTGAATTTTGTCTTCAAGAGTTTTTAACTGGTCTTCTGGAATTTCTTTATTTTTTTCCATTTTTTTGAAAGCATCAATGGCATCTCTTCTTATATTACGAATAGAAACTTTAGAAGCCTCTGCTTTTTTCTTAACGTCTTTTGTAAGTTCTTTTCTTCTTTCCTCTGTAAGTTCTGGGAAAACAAGACGAATTACTTTACCGTCATTTGAAGGATTAATACCAATATCAGACATATTAATAGCTTTTTCAATTTCTTTTAAAAGAGATGTTTCCCAAGGCTGTATCTGAATAAGTCTTGCTTCAGGTACAGTTATGTTTCCAACCTGATTAAGAGGAGTTGGTGTTCCGTAATAATCAACTGTTATACGGTCAAGTACGTGTGGGTTTGCTCTACCGGCACGTATTGTATTAAATTCAGCATCAAGAGCTGCAAGTGTTTTTGTCATTTTTTCTTCATAGATAGCAGTTTCGTTTGCCATAAATTATTCCTCCTAAAAATAAAATTATTTTAAAATACATTAAACTGTAACAATAGTACCGATTTTTTCGCCTTTAACAGCACGCTGTATGCTATTTTCTTCATTAAGCCCAAAAATAACAACCGGTATTTTCTGTTCAAAACATAAATTTGCAGCTGCCATATCAATTACTTTAAGATTATTTTTAATAATACCGTGGCAAGCTATTTCCTCTATTTTCTTTGCATTTGGATTAACAGCAGGGTCACTGTCATATACACCGTCTATATTTTTTGCAAAGAAAAGTGCATCAGCCTCAAGCTCAGCACCTCTTAATGCTGTAATAGTATCAGTAGAGAAGAATGGGTGTCCAAGACCTCCTGCAAAAATAACAACTTTTCCTGCGTCAAGATGTGCCATAGCACTTTCTTTTGAGAACTGTTCTGTAACAGTACCTATTATTATAGGTGTTTGAACAACAGCCCCAACGCCTTCCTGTCTAAAAGCATCAGCTACATAAATAGCATTCATAACAGTAGCAAGCATACCTATTTGGTCAGCTTTTGTTCTATCCATTTTTGAGTCTGCACTTCTTCCTCTCCAGAAGTTTCCTCCACCAATAACAAGGCAAACCTGAGTACCTTTTTCAACTATTTCTTTGATTTGTCCTACAAGTTTTTTAACAATCTTGTCATCAAAGTTATCTGTTTCTCCTGCTAACGCTTCTCCGCTTATTTTAAGAATAATTCTTTTATACATTACAGCAACCTCCCTTATATTATAATGTATCATAATACAGAAGCAAATACTATACTTATTTTTAATATTATTATAACCTATAATAATAAAACTGTAAAATATACATTTAAAATATATTAAAATTCACAATATATTTTATCGCCGCCGAAAATTATACCATAACAAACAATCTTATTCAACAAAATTCAGCATATTAAATACTTCTTTTTTTACTTCTAAAAATTGTAAAAAAAACAGCACATATTATTGTGCTGTTTTTTATATTAATCTATATATTTTACTGCTGTACCATAAACAAGTACTTCTGATGCACCTTGCATTATTGATGATGTTGTATATCTAACATTTACAATAGCATCTGCACCAAGACTTTCTGCTTTTTTAATCATTCTTTCTGTTGAAATTTCTCTGGCTTCTTCAAGCATTTCTGTATATCCTTCAAGTTCTCCTCCAATAAGACCTTTAAAACTTGCACCAATATCTCTACCTATATTTTTTGACTGAACAACACTACCTGTAACTATACCAAGCATTTCGAATTTAGTTCCTTCAATATAATCAGTATTAACAATAAACATATTGATACCCCCTTAATAAAAATTATTTATTTTTAAGTTCGTTTTCTATAAGCATATCAATAAAACTTGAAAAAGGATTACCACTTTTTTCAACAGCTTTAGGAAGTAGGCTTTTAACAGTCATACCCGGTAATGTGTTTATTTCAAGAACATAAACTTGTTCTTCAGAAACTATCATATCAACACAGGCATAACCTTTTGCATTAACTGCCCTAAAAACTTTTTTTGCTATTTGTTTTATCATACTTTGAAGATAATCCGGCAATGTTGAAATATCTGCAAAAGATGTTTCACTTTCATATTTTTCACTATAATCATAAAATTTACCTTTTGTGCCTATATCAAGAACAGAAGTAACATTTAAAACACCGTTTTTTTCAAATATACCACAAGTAACTTCTCTACCGGAAATAAATTTTTCAACTAATATATCATCGTTCATTTCTTTTAATTTATCAATGGCGTCTGCTAATTCTTCAATATTATTAACAACATAAATACCAATACTAGAACCACCATTATTAGGCTTTACAACAAGCGGAAAGCCTATTTGAGTTATTTTATCAAGAACCTCTGTATAATCATCATTTTTTCTTATAATAATATCTTGCGGTACAGGTATGTAGTTAATACGCATAATATTTTTTGACAAATACTTATCCATTGATATTGCACTTCCAATAACTTTACTACCTGTATATGGTATATCAAGACATTCCAAAAGCCCTTGTATAGAGCCATTTTCACCGTCACCGCCGTGAAGTGCTATAAATACAATGTCTGGCTTTATTTTAATAATATTAGTAACCCATTCAGTATTTTTTTTATTATGAGGCACTTCTATTTTAGAAACCTCATATTTGTCATAATCAATGTTTGAAAGTATTTTTTCTGCTGTCATAAGTGAAACTTCTCTTTCAATAGAGCTTCCACCATAAAGAATAAGAACTTTAGTTTTCATAAAAAGTCACACCCTTTTGCTTTTATAAAATTCTGCTGTATCTTCGGGCATAACAGGATTTATAAATGTTCCTGATGAAAATTCAAGACCAGCAAAATTTCCTATTCTTGGTATAATTTTAATATACCAATGAAAAACTTCTCTGTTTTCATCTTTAGGACTATCCATAAAACATATGTTATATGAAATATCATCATTTATCATAGCTACTCTTTTAATAGTATTATGAAATATTTGTGTTAGATTTTTAATATCCTCTGCTTTAAATTCGCCAAAAGATGAAATATGATTTTTAGGAGCAATCCATACTTCATAACTCATTTTAGGAGCATATGGAACAAATGATATAAATCCGTCATTTTCTTCAATAAGCCTTTTATTTGTTTTTATTTCATATTTTATTATATCACACATTACACAAGAATTATGTTCTTTTTTATATTCTAAAGCATATACAAGTGTATCTTTTTGAATTTTACCCATAACAGGCATACCGGCAATCTGCCAATGGGAATGTACTATTGACATACCGGCTTCAGCCCCATTATTTTTGAATATCTGAACATATTTTACAAATTCATTTTTTGATATTTCATCAAAACGCAATTTTAAAGTATTTAACACATCAAACATATGGTCAAATGTAAACTCATGCATTTTTTCAAAGTGGTTAGGTGTATCAACAATTACTTCATGAACTCCATTTCCACTTATTTTTTCATATATATCTTCACAACAAATATTATCAAGCTCGTTATCAAATGCAGGGTATTTATTAGGAAAAACTCTTATTGACCAATTATCTTTATTTTGAAAAACAGCTTTTGTAGTTTCTTTTTCATTTCCCGGACAAAATGGACAAGTTTTTTGACTGTCTGCTTTAGGCTCACTTTTTTTAATAAAATCATATTGACGTTTACCTCTTTTAACAGCAAAAGTTACCCATTCTCCTGTTATTGGATTTCTTCTAAGCTCTGACATATAAATCATCTCCTAAAAAAACAAAAGCATTTATTTTTTAATATACCAGCTATAACAATTTTCAAAAATATTTGTTTCTGTTGCCGAAATATCTCCGTTTATTCTATTGTTTGCAAATATTGCAGAATTTCTATATACAATAGGTAAATATACAACTTCCTCTGCAACATATTTCTGAAGTGCAGAAAACGAATTTTTCATATCCTCATCAGTAAAAGAATTATTACAAGAGCTTAAAAACAAGTCTGTCTGCTCATTTGAATATCCTGTAAAATTCATATTTCCACCTGTACCTAAAAGATATGAAAAATCCGGTATAATACTTTGTTCAACACCGCCTATATAAATATCAAAATTATTATCTAAAAGTTTTTCTTGATATGTTTCAAAAGGTACTGCATCAACTGTTGCTGATATACCTATTGTTCTTAATTTTTCAGCCAGTTGTAAAGCAACTTGTTTTCTTTCTTCGTTTTCACTATTAACAAGTATATTAAATTGTAAAACTTCATTAAGTTCATTTGTAGTTCTTTCTCTTATTTTATCATTATTAATGTCAACCCAACCGGATTGTTCAAGAATATTTTTAGCTTCTTCCAAATTATAATTATATTTTACAGTTTCATCTTCATAAAGCCAAGATGAAGGATTAACTATTGTATCTGCAACTTTTGCATGTGATAAATATATACTTTCTGCAATTTCTTCTTTTGGTAATGCATATGCTATTGCTTTTCTTAAATTCTTATCTTGAAAAAGTGTTTTATTCCAATTAAAACCTATATAATCAATATAGTTTGTTGCATATTCAAATATTTGTTTATTATTTGAACCATATTTACCCATTTCTGTAACATCAGCATATACAACATCAATTATACCCTGACCAAAAGAATAAAGGTCAGTATCTCTATCCGGTGTTATATTTATACATACATCATTTGTAACAGCGTTTTTACCAAAACTATTATCAGACTTTACAAGGCGTAATTCTTTTGCAGGTGTAAAACTTTTAAATCCATAAGCACTATTTCCCATAGGTTGTAAATTTTTATCTTCAATATTACCACTTCCATAATATGATGAAGATATAATAGGGAATGTAAGATAATATATATTACCACTATATGCTTTTGAAAATGTTATACTTATATCAAGTTCACCATTTTTTGTACAAGATACTATATTATTACCACATTCTTTATAAACAGAATTTTCAGATGAATTTTTTATTGTATTTACAGAAAAAACAACATCGTCAGCTGTAATTTTACCGCCATTATGCCAATACAAATTGTTTTTTATTTTTATTGATAGTGTTCTTCCGTCCTCTGAAAAAGCCCAACTCTCTGCTATTGACGGTTGTGGTTTAAATGTTTCATCAATAGCTATAAAAGGCTCAAACATAAGTTTAAGAATATTATCAACAGACTCATCTTCATTTGTAAGTGGATTAAGGTTTTGTGTTGTTCTCATAGAAAGAACTATTTCATTTTTAGACTGAGAGTTTTCTCCCTCTGCTGTATTATCTATTATAATAGAATTATCTGTGGTTTCATTTGTATTTTTATCTGTACTGCAACCGCTAAAAGCAAACATTAAAACCGCTATCAGCAGAGCAATTTTTTTATTCATTATATAACACTTCCCTTATTACTTAACTTATTTATTTATTCATTTAATTCCATATAACTTTTCATATATTATTATATTTGCATTAACTTTTTTTACATAATTACTTGTTTCTTCAAAAGGTATAGAATGTAATGTTATACCGTCATTACTATAACTTTCATCACAAAGCCAGCCAGATACATGACCACTACCTGCATTATATGCTGAAAGTACAGTATCCCTTTGTCCTTCAAATTGTTTGTTTAACTTATTTATGTACCAACAGCCTATTTTTATATTAATTTCAGGGTCAAAAAGCATTTCTGGTGTAAAATTTTCTATACCTAACTCCTCCGCACCCCAAGCACCTGTTGTATCCATTATCTGCATAAGACCTTTTGCCCCTCTATATGAAAGTGCATCTTTATCAAAACTACTTTCTACATTTATCATTGCACATACAAGTGATTTATCCACATCATATTCATTTGAATATTTTTCTATTATATTCTCATACTTTAAAGGAAACAAATATTTAGGTATTGCATAATATCTAACAGCAATAACACCTATTATACATATAATACAAAATACAACAAAAATTTTTATTTTGTTTTTTAAAGAAAAAAACATTTCATATATTACCTCACATTATTTTAAAATTTCATCTAATTGTTTTTTTATAAATTCTAAATCTTTACTGTTGTCTATTATTACATCAGTATATTTTTTATATTCTTCCCAAGGTTTTTGTGATGCAATTCTTTTTTTTGCAAGTTCAAAAGTAATATTATCTCTTTTAACAATTCTTTCTGCTCTTACATTTTCATCACAATATACAACCCATACTTTATTACATCTATCAACAAGGTCTGCTTCTATAAGCAAAGGTGCATCTATTATTATTCTTTTATAAATACCCTGTTCTTTTGCATATTTTATTTCTTTTTCTATTTCATTTCTTATATGCTTATGGGTACATTTATTTAAGAATTTGAGTTTTTCACTATCTGAAAAAACCTTTTCACCTAATTTTTTTCTTATTATCTCGCCATTTTCATCAAGTATGTCATTTCCAAAATAATCAACTATTTCATAGTATGCAGTATTGCCTTTAAGTATTATTGTATGGGCTATTTTGTCACAATCTATTATATATGATTGTCTTTTTTTAAGTTCCATAGAAACAACACTTTTTCCGCTACCTGTACCACCTGTCAAACCTATTATTTCCATAAAAATTCCCCTTTATTTTGCTTCAAACCAATTTTTACCTGTATGCATATCAATATCAAGTGTTGTTTTGAGATGAACAGCATTTTCCATTTCATTTTTAAGTATATTTTTAACTTCATCAATTTCATCATTGTATGCATCAATAAGAAGTTCGTCATGTACTTGAAGTATAAGTTTTGATTTCATATTTTTAGCTTTAAGTGCATTATATACTTTAACCATAGCTATTTTTATAATATCGGCAGCACTTCCTTGTATAGGCATATTCATTGCAACTCTTTCACCAAATGAGCGAGTATTAAAATTACCTGATTGAAGCTCTGGCATAGCACGTCTTCTTTCAAATATTGTTGAAACATAGCCTTTTTCTTCGGCATCTCTTATAGTTTTATCTATATATGTTTTAATTTTAGGATATTTTTCAAAATATCCGTTTATATAATCCTCAGCCTCTTTTCTTGTTATACCTAAATCCTGACTTAAACTGAATGCACCTATACCATAAACTATACCAAAATTAACAGCCTTTGCATTTCTTCTCTGTAAAGGTGTAACATCATCAAAAGGTATATTGAACACCTGTGAAGCTGTAAGTCTGTGTATATCCTGATTATTTCTAAATGCATTTATAAGTGTTTCATCACCAGAAATATGAGCAAGTACTCGAAGTTCTATTTGTGAATAATCGGCATCTATAAAACATCTGTTTTCATCAGAAGGTATAAAAACTTTTCTAAGCTCTCTACCAATATCAATACGTATAGGTATATTTTGTAAATTAGGCTCTGTTGAACTTATTCTACCTGTTGCAGTAACAGTTTGATTAAATGTTGAATATATTTTATCTGTTTTTTCATCTATAACATTTAAAAGACCATCTACATAAGTGCTTTTAAGTTTTGCAAGCTGTCTATAATATAATATTTTTTCAACAATAGGATTTTCATATTTAAGTTTTTCCAAAACATCAGCAGCAGTTGAATAACCTGTTTTTGTTTTCTTTCCGCCTTTAAGTCCCATTTTTTCAAAAAGTACAACACCAAGTTGTTTTGGAGAATTTATATTAAACTCCTCACCTGTTGTTTCATAAATTTCATTTGTAATATTTTCGATTTTTTCAGAAAGCATATAACCATAGTTATTAAGGGCTTCTCTATCAACTTTTATACCTTCATTTTCCATATCAGCAAGTACATGCATAAGTGGAAGCTCTATTTCATAATAAAGTTTATGCTGTCCGTTTTTTTCTATTTCGGCTCTTATTACATCAGCACTATCATAAAATGTTTTTGCACTTCTAGCCATAAAATCGCTAGCTGTTTTTAAATCCAATGCATCAATGGAAACTTTGCTTTTACCTTTTCCGAAAATTTCTTCAAAAGAAGGATATGTTAATTTTAAATATTCAGAAGCTATATCATTATATTCATAATTTTCATCAGTAGGATTTAAAATATATCCACCAAGTGCAGTATCAAAAACAATACCATTCATTTCAATATTTTTTGTTCTTAATAAACGTATATCTTTTTTTACATTATTACCTATTTTATTATATTCCTTTGATGTTAAAAACTCATTAAAATATTTAATAACTTTTTCTTCACCATAAGCAACAGCACCACTTTTGCCACTATATACAGAAATACATTTTATAGTATTATCTTCTTCATAAATATAATATGAATATTCTGCATTTTTATCTAAATTAGAAGCATATTTTTCAATATCACTTTCATTTTCAAGGATAGTATAAAAATCTTCTGGTATATTTGTAGTATTATTTTTTATTTCAAAACGGCTGTAATGGCTTTTAAAACCAAGTCTTTTAAACATTTCATATGCTTCATTATTAAACATATTTTCAACAGTCATTGTATTTTTATCAAATTCAATGTCCATATCACGTATTATTGTTGCAAGGAATTTTGAAAGTCTTGCTTGTTCTTGAAACTCAATTAAATTTTCAGAAGCCTTTTTAGGTTTAATTTCAGAAGCGTGAGAAATGGCATTTTCAATATCACCATATTCTTTTATTATCTTAGCTGCTGTTTTTTCACCTATGCTAGGCACTCCCGGTATATTATCGGAAGCATCTCCCATAAGTGCTTTCATATCTATAAATTGTAATGGTGTAACACCATATTTTTCAATTACATCATCTTCAAAATAGTCTTCAACTTCTGTTTTTCCGCCTTTTGTTTTTGGAATTTTAACTTTAAGATTTTTACCGGCAATTTGTAAAAGGTCTCTATCCCCTGAAACAACAATAGGTTGTATTCCTTGTTCTTCTGCTTTTTTTGAAAGTGTTCCAAGAATGTCATCAGCCTCAAAACATTCACATTCAAATATTTTTATCCCCATTTTTGAAAGAAGTTCTTTAAGTATAGGCATTTGCTGACGGAGTTCTTCCGGCATACCTTTTCTTGTACCTTTATAATCTTCAAACTTTTTATGTCTAAATGTAGGTGCGTGAAGGTCAAAAGCAACACCTATGTAGTCCGGTTTTTCATCATCAATAAATTTGAATATTATATTTAAAAAGCCATATATTGCACCTGTATAAACACCTTCAGAGTTTGTAAGATTAGGTAAAGCATAAAATCCTCTATTTGCAATACTATTGCCATCTATAAGCATAACTTTTTCTGTCATTTGTATCCTCCTAAAACAATTTATATAAACATATTTTAAAATATGGGTATCTTAATTATTATACACCATTTAATATAATATTAATAATAAATTTTTCTTAAATTAACTTTACTATTTTAATCTTATTTATAGTATAATAAAATAAAAAAGGAGTTTTTTATGTTTGAAATCATTTTTATAATATTATGCATTATATTTGGATATATAGCATATAAATATGCAGGATTTTCAAGAAGTGACGGAAGTCCAATATGTAGAAAAAACTGTGATAAATGCTCTATAAAATGCCATATATTAAAAAAATAAATATAAATTACTGTTGCATTTTTATTAAATAACATTTATCATTTTATAAAAAGCGTAAAGAAGGTAATATATATGGAATATGGTTTAATAGGTGAAAAATTAACTTATAGTTTCTCAAAAATAATACATGAACAAATTGCTGATTATACATACGACCTTTGTCCACTCTCAAAAGAAGAATTTAAAAATTTTATGGAAAAAGCGGATTTTAAAGCAATAAATGTAACAATACCATATAAACAAGATGTAATCCCTTATCTTTATGATATGGACGAAAAAGCAAAAAGTATTGGTGCTGTAAATACAATAGTAAACAAAGACGGTAAACTTTATGGATATAATACGGATTTTTATGGATTTTTATATCAGGTACAACATAACAATGTTGATATAAAAGATAAAAAAGTGCTTGTTCTTGGAAATGGTGGTGCATCAAAGGCAATTATTGCTGTTTTAAAACATCTTTGTGCAAGAGAAATTTACATTGTATATTATAAAGATAATCCAAACACAATATCATATGAAGAATGTTATAAAAAACATAGTGATGCTGACGTTATAGTAAATACCACTCCTATGGGTATGCTTTCAAAAGAAAACAAAAGCCCTATTGACCTTGACAAATTCAACAATTTAAGTGCTGTTTTAGATATTGTATATAATCCATTAAAAACAAAACTTCTACTTTGGGCAGAAAAAAAAGGTATAAAAGCAGTTAACGGACTTGAAATGCTTGTAGCACAAGCAAAATATGCCGTTGAATATTTTATTGAAAAAGATATAAACAACTCTGTAATTGACAAAATAGCAAAAGAAATTACATTTGATAAATCAAATCTTGTTTTAATAGGTATGCCAAGTGCAGGAAAAACAACAATAGGCAAAATGTGTGCAAAAAAACTTAATAAAGAATTTATTGACCTTGATGATGCCATTGTTGAAAAAATAGGAATGGAAATATCACAATATTTTGAACTTTATGGTGAAGAAAAATTTAGGGAAGTTGAAAAAGAAGTCTGTGCAGAATATGGACAACATACAGGAATGGTTATTGCAACAGGTGGCGGAGCAATAAAAAATGATATAAATATGGAAAACCTCAAAGCAAATGGAGTTATTGCTTTTATTGAAAGAGATATTGAGTGTCTTTCTGTTGACCCAACCAGACCTCTTTCAAAAAGTATAGATGTACTTAAAAAAATGTATGAAGAAAGACTTCCACTCTATCTTAAATATGCTGATATTACTGTATATAATAAAAATAATATGAAACAATGTAGTGAAACTCTTATAAATGAATATAAATCATATATGAATATAGAATAAAAACAGAAATCCGGACTTTTGTTCGGATTTTTTATTTTTAAGAAAACCTTAAACAATTATAAAACTTATCTTTATAATTATATAGTAGAATATAGTAAATTAAATTAATAAAGGAGGCTTTATAATGATAGTTTTAAAAACAGTAAGAATGATTTTTCATTTAATTTTACCCTATATAATAATATTTTTGTCACTTCAACCTTTGTTAAATACATCAAAAAAACACGGTACTCCAATAGAACATAGAACAGGAATTATATTATTTTCATTTTTTATGATTACTGTGTTTAACATAACAGGTATACCTAATATTACAAATATATACTATAATCCTACTATCAATTTAAAATTATTTAAGTACATAACTACAAATTTTATAGAATACTTTTTAAATGTTATAATGTTTGTACCTTTTGGATTTTTTATAGGTTCTCTTTGGAAAAAGTCAGGAAATTTATTAACAGTTTTAATTTACAGTATACTTTTCTCATTATTTATAGAATGTTTACAACTTTTTGATAATAGAATTACTGATATAAATGATATTATAACAAATTCAACAGGAGCAATAATAGGATACTTTATTGCTAAAAAATGTAAAGACATTTTTCCAAATACAACATATGAAATGTGTGTTTCAGAAACAGGAAATGCTACATTCTTAAAAACAGAGTTTTTTATATTTGTATGTATTTGTTGGGCTTCATATTTTGCATTAGTTCCTTTAATAAAAATGTTTATATAAAATTAAAAAAGAGGGTTTTATACCCTCTTTTTATTTATTTTCTTTATAATTTTCAAGTGCCATAAGAGCCATTATATAACCATATTCTCCAAAACCACAAATCTGACCTATGCAAGCCGGAGCAGTTCTTGATATATGTCTAAATTCCTCACGAGCGTGAACATTTGAAAGATGTACTTCAACAGTAGGTATTCCAGTATTGCCTTTTATTGCATCATGTATTGCATAGCTATAATGAGTATATGCACCAGGATTTATAATAACACCTTCATAATTTTCAAAATATGCAGTTTGTAAAAAATCAATAATTTTACCTTCGCTGTTACTTTGAAGAAGTGTTACACTATGCCCTCTTTTTTCAAATTCTTGTTTTATATAATTGCAAATATCTTCAAAATTTTTTGTGCCATATATTCCCTTTTCTCTTACACCAACCATATTAAGGTTAGGTCCGTTTATAATCATAATTTTCATTTATATTCCCCCTTAAAAATAAGGGTGTCGTTATTCGACACCCATTTTATTTTTTTAACATTTTTAGCATTTTATTGGTTCTGGATATTCTTCACCAAAAAGCTCAACTGTAACTTTTTTCATAGTCTGTGGAACAACAGGTCTATCGCCGAATGTTGTTTGTGTTTCTGCAATTTTATTTACATTTTCCATACCTTCAATAACTTTTCCAAAAGCAGCATATGCACCGTCAAGATGTGGTGAATTTTCGTGCATTATAAAGAACTGTGAGCCTGCTGAGTTTGGCATCATTGTACGAGCCATTGATATAACACCAGCTTCGTGTTTAAGGTCATTTTTAAAACCATTTTGTGAAAACTCACCTTTTATTGAATATTCAGGACCACCCATACCTGTTCCGTCAGGGCAACCCCCTTGTATCATAAATCCTCTAATTACTCTATGGAATATAATTCCGTCATAAAAACCTTTTTTTACAAGTGAAATAAAGTTATTTACTGTATTTGGAGCAACTTCAGGATATAATTCAACTTTTATAATATCTCCGTTTTCCATTTCTATTGTTACAACTGGATTTTTAGCCAAAATAATCAATTCCTTTCAATTTATATTCAAAAAATATTATATACTAAGGCTTATTCGCTGTAAAGTGTAGTTACTGTAATTTCAGGTCGATTAAATACTCTAAATGGAAAAACACTATTTCCAAGCCCTCTACTTATTACCATAGCAGAATTATCAAAATATCTTATACCACTTGTATATTTTGGCAAAATACCTTGATTTGGTGCAAAAAGACCATCTGTAAAAGGAAGTCTTATTTGTCCACCGTGGGCGTGACCTGTGAATGATAAATCAACACCTTTTTCATCATAAATTTCATAAATCTCAGGTCTATGAGAAAGAAGTATTTTAAAATAATCACTATTTTCATTGCACATATCTTCTAATATACTATCAAAATTATAATTCTTTCTTATATCTTTAATACCCATAATAGCAATTTTACTATCATTTTGTTCTATGTATTCATAAGTATTTTCTAGTATATGTACTCCTCTTTCTGAAAGACCTTCTATAAGTTCATCATATTTTCCGGAATTTTTTTCGTGGTTACCCGAAACATAATAAACAGGAGCAATTTTTACTGCCTCATCAATAAAAGCATATGCATTTTGAATATTAGTTCTATTTGAGTCAATAAGGTCACCTGTTATTACAATAATATCACCATTAGCATTTTTAACTTTATTTATAAGACTACTTTGGTTTTTATAAAACATTTTATTTTGTAAATCAGAAACTTGTACTATTTTAAAACCATTAAATTCATAAGGAACTTTTTCATTAACATATTTATAATCAGTAACTACAATACTATTATCCTGCCAATATAAAAACACAGAAAGTGCAATTATACCACCAATAAATATTTTAAAAAATTTATTTTTCATTAGCCTACCTCCTATTTATTATTATAAAATGTTTTATTGTACTTTTGTAAAACTTCATAAAATTTTAATATTTATTTTATTAAAATGAAAAAAATCCCATAAAAATATGGGATTTTTATATCATTATTTAATAGTATAATGCATCTTCTACAACTGTTCTAAGCATACTCATTTCTTCTCTAACATTTGCAATTTCATTATACATTTCTTCTCTTAATATATTTACATCATTTTGCATACTTACTGCTTCTTCTCTTGCAATTTCTTCTTGTTGTTTTAATCTTTCAGCTTCCACTTGAGCCTCAATATCTGCTTTATTTGCAAAATCTATACCTCTGTCAATTAAATCATAATATGTTAAATAATTTCCCTTTATTTCAATTTCAATATTTTCAGGTATATATATAATAATATCAGGTATATATATCAAATCGTTTATAATTTCTTTTTTAATATTTTCAGCAGAGAATGAACCTTCTTCTATTATATAATTTCTATAAACATTAAGTTTTGCAACATTTTCACTTTCTGTAATATCAGCTTTTATATCTGAAACTGCATTTGAACTATATCCACTATTAAAAACTTCTACATAAAACTTACCATTTGTTGACTGTTTAACTTTTGTAGCACAATAATCTTCTATATTTATAACTGCTTTTGTTATATTTGTTGATGCTTCTTTTGTTTCATATGATGTTTTTACATTATTTAATTCAGCAACAATACCTTTTATGGCAAAAGGAGTACTTACAATAACACCTATAAAACAAATCAACATTATTATTGAAACATATATTGATATTTTCTTAAAAATATTAAGCATTTAAAACACCACCTTTATTTCTAAAAAATAAATTAAAGCCTTTAACAAAATATTCTATACTACATTTAACTATCACTATAAATAACATAACTAAAAGAATACCCAAACAGAATATAAATATTGAACCAAAAACACCAGCAATAATAGCAAATACTGTTATAAAACCTATCATTGATAAACTAAATACTAAGCCCAAAACTCCCCCTACAATACAAACAACTATTCCAGAAGCTATTGCACCAAGTAATGTAAATAAAAAACCTAATGCAAAAAAGCATATCATTAAAAATACAACACATTTTATAAATTTAAACAATAAATCCATAATTGAACTTAAAATACTTTTATTTTCATAATGTTTATCTATTTTTTCAACATTTTTATTTTTTCCAATAGACTCTGCCTTTTCTTTTATATTATTTATTACAGATGATGTTGTTTCTTTTATTTTTTCAATATCATCATTATGTTTTTTTCTCATTTCTTCTTTTATTTCTTCAGTAAATTGTGAAGCGATAACCTCAGGGTCACCAAGTTTTGCTGATATTTCTATATCAGATTTATTTTGACGTCTTCCGTCCTCAAAATATTCATTATAATCCATAAGTATATCTTTTATTTCTTCTTTTGAAAGATATTTTTTAAGATGTTGTTCAAGTTTTTGAAGATATTCTTCTTTATTCATACCTTTTTACCTCCTAATATATTAAACTTAATCTGTTGAATTAAGAATATCGTTTACCATTTTTGAAAAATCAAGCCAATCTGATTTTATAGAGTTTAAATATCCCTGCCCTTTTTCTGTTATATGATAATATTTTCTTGCAGGACCTATTGTACTTTCTTTTAAATATGTAACAAAATATTCCTCTGTTGTAAGTCGTCTTAATATGGGATATATAGTACCTTCGTTTATTTCCATATATGATGCTATATTTTGTACTATTTCATATCCATACATATCTTTTTTAGCTATGAGGGCAAGTACACACATTTCTATAATACCTTTTCTAAACTGAGTATTCATATTTTCCCTCCTTTCATACTGATTATAACATACTACTTTGTATCACACAATACTAAATATACACAAGTATTAAATTTTAATAAGTTCTTAAGAATTAAAAAAAGCTGACAGCAAATATACTGTCAGCATAAATTTGTTTATATTTGTGATTTTGCACATTCTATTCCTTTTTCAATAGCCTCTTTATTTATAGGAATAAACTTTGCTTTATTTTCGCCAAAAACTTTTGTAAATGCATCAATTATAGAGTTTTCCGAAACAGTTTTTTCTATTGCAATCAATGCACCAATAAGTATAATATTTAAAAGATTTGGATTTCCAATTTCTTTTGCAATTTCATTTGCAGGTACATATATAACTTTTACATCATCTCTTTCAACTTTTTTATCTATAAGACTTGAATTTATTATTATTGTACCACCGGATTTTACTATATTAACAAATTTATCAAATGAAGGTAAATTCATTATAACAGCAGCTGTGGCATTTTCAGTAATAACAGGAGAAGCAACAGGTTCATCAGAAACAACAACGGCACAATTTGCTGTACCTCCACGCATTTCAGGACCATAAGAAGGACACCAAGAAACTTCTTTTCCTTCTAACATTCCTGCATATGTAAGAAGTTTACCAGCACTCAAAACACCTTGACCACCAAAGCCTGCAAAACAAATTTTCTGAGTTTCCATATTATTTCGCCTCCTCTGCTGTTTCATCTTTATACACACCCAAAGGATAATAAGGTATCATTTTTTCAGATACAAATTCCATAGCTTTTACAGGAGTAAGCCCCCAGTTTGTTGGGCAACTTGAAACCACTTCTATAAGTGAAAATCCCAAGCCTTTTTGTTGTACTTCAAAAGCCTTTCTTATGGCTTTTTTAGCTTTTATAACGTTAGCAGGAGTATTTACAGAAACACGTTCAACATATTTTGCACCATCAAGAGTTGAAATCATTTCACTTACTTTTATAGGGTATCCTTGAATATTAACATCACGTCCCAAAGGTGCAGTTGTAGCTTTCATATATGGCAATGTTGTAGGTGCCATTTGACCTCCTGTCATACCATATATACCATTGTTTATAAATATTGTTGTAATTTTTTCTCCTCTTGCAGCAGCGTGAACTATTTCAGCAGTACCTATTGCAGCAAGGTCGCCGTCGCCTTGATATGTAAAAACTGTTTTATCAGGGTGTACTCTTTTAATACCTGTTGCTGTTGCAGGTGCTCGACCGTGGGCAGCCTGTATTGCGTCAACATCAAAATAATTTAATGCCAAAACAGCACAACCAACAGGTACAACAACTATTGTATCTTCAAGCAAGTTCATTTCTTCCAAAACTTCCGCAACAAGTCTATGAACAATACCGTGTGAACACCCCGGACAATAATGGGTTTTATTATCTGTTAAACCTTTTGTTTTTTGAAATACAACTGACATTATAAAGCACCTCCCATAATGGATTTGCCAAAATCAACAATTTCTTCAGAGCTTAAAATAACTCCTCCAGACCTTCCGTAAAATACAACCTTATGGACATCTTCACAAGCAAGTTTTACATCATCAACCATTTGTCCCATACTCATTTCTATATCTATATACTTTTTAATATTATTACGTTTAAATGCTTCTTTTGGGAATGGCCAAAGTGTTTTAGGTCGTATAAGACCGATTTTATAACCTTCTTCTCTAAGTTTTCTTACTGCACTCTTAACTATACGAGCAGATGTACCATATGCAACAAAGGCATATTCTGCATCTTCCATTAAATAATCTTCATATTGTGTTTCATTTTCTTCTATTTTTTTATATTTTTCAAAAAGTTCAATATTTTCTCTTTCCAAATCCAAAGGGTTAAGGTCAAGATTTTTTGTAATATGTCTTTCTCCTTTACCTTTTCCAACTAATGCCCAGTCTTTTTTTGGTATTTCTCTTTGTTTTTTATTTGTAAATTCAACAGGTTCCATCATCTGACCTATAAGACCATCAGCAAGTATAATTACAGGTGTTAAATAAATATCTGCAAGGTCAAAGGCTTCAATGACCATATCAACAGCTTCTTGTATAGAGGAAGGAGCTAAAACTATATTATGATAATCTCCATTACTTCCGCCTTTTACACACATATGATAATCAGCTTGACTTGGCTGTATTGTACCAAGTCCCGGACCTCCACGCATCATATTTACAATTACTGCTGGTCTATTGGCTTTTGTTATGTAGCCTATACCTTCTTGTTTTAATGCAATACCCGGAGAAGATGAACTTGTCATAACTCTTGCACCAGCAGAAGCCGCACCATAAACCATATTTATTGCTGAAATCTCTGACTCAGACTGTACAAATACACCACCAACTTTTGGAAGTTCTCTTGCCATATATTCTGGTAATTCACTTTGAGGAGTTATAGGATAGCCAAAAAAGTATCTACAACCGGCTTCTATTGCAGCCTTTCCAACAGCTTCATTACCTTTCATCAATACTTTTGCCATTTTAAACACCTCTCAATCTATTCTTTCAACAGTTATTGCAGCTTCCGGACACATTCTGGCACAGCTTGCACAAGCTATGCAGCTGTATTCATCAATAATCATTGCAGGATTATATCCATTTGCATTTATTTTAGACTCATCAAGTTTTAAAATTTTCTTTGGACATACAGAAACACAAAGTTCACAGCCTTTACAATAATACTCGCTTATGGTTATTTTTCCTCTAGCCATTTGAATACACCTCCATAAAAACTTACATCCATTCTTCCCTCATAAAAAATTTCATTGGAAAAAGTTCAGTTTTAATATTTTTAGGTTTACATTCAATTATATTTTCTATATAGGAAGTATATTTAACAGGTACACCTGTTTCTTTTGAAACCTCAAAAAGTATATTTTCACCTTCTTTTAAAGTTTCTTCTGTTGTTTCTCTAACAAGGTTTGTATTATTAACAAAACCTGTTATATTAAGACCTGTTGCCTTTTCAAGACTTTTTTTATGATAAATTATACCTTCTTTTGTTGATGTTTCAGGTCTTTTTGTATTTACCACCATAATAAAATCAACTTCGGATTTATCTAAAATAGGAATAAGTCTTGCAAGTGTAACAGCACCTACATCATCTCCTCCTAAATCTATTATATAATTATAACTTTTATCTTTTACAGGTGTTGCTATTTCAGGGGATATGGCGGGAATATCATAATTACCGTTTTTAATAGATGAGTAAATAACTTTTATACCTATATTTTCAAGTTCAAAGGCTTTTTCTCGTGAGCGAAAATATGTATTTACAATGTCTAAATCTGAAATAGCTGTTTTCATTCCCATTTCATTCAGTTTAACAGCATAATTAATTGCAAATTCTGTTTTTCCACTTCCATAATGACCTGAAATAATTCGTATTCTTTTGTCATCAATAACCAAAAGCAACCACCTCTTTTGTTATGTTAATATTGCATAAAATTTTATGATATAAAATACTAAAAACATAATTTATATTAATACATAGAATGTTTTACTTGATTTCTATATGTAAATTATAAACATATTTTTATATTTTTTCAATTATATTTTCAAAATTTTTTTATACTTTTATATAAATATTATTATTAAAATTTTATACATATTACAATATACTTTATTTTATAAGCATATTAATAACACTTATCAAAATAAAAAATAAATATACAATATTCAACAGAAATTTTTGTAAATATTTAAGTTAAATTTATGAAACTCTTAAAGACTTTAAAACGTCTATATTATATAATTAGATGTATAAGGAGGCGAATAATTATGAAAAAGATAATATATATGTTTATACTTGCCATTTCAATAAATTCAATGACAATTACAGCCTTTGCAAATTCATTTGATACAAATTCTATACCAAAATATTCAGAAAGACAGTATTATTATATTGATAGAGGAGAATTTTCTTCATATGTGGCAGAATTATATAAATCTATGTCACAAAAGGAACTCCCAGAAAGTCAAAATAATTTTATAGATATAGATGTTAATATGTATCCTGAAATACCTAAAATTGCTTCTTTGGGAATTATGGTAGGAACAGGCGAAAACCAATTTTCTCCTGCATCAACACTTACAAATAAAGATTTATGTCAAGTTATAGTAAATACAATAAAAGCTGTATATCCTGAAATAGACACAGGTGAAAACGCTTTTGAATTTGCAGTAACAAGAGGTATTATAAGTCAAAAAATAGATTTAAACAGTAAAGTAACTCTCGGTGCTACAATAGATGCTTTTAATAAAACATTAAATTCAGCACCTAATTTTGAAGCTACTGTTGTTTTTGAAAAAGAAAATCCTGTAACATATGATAAAATAGCATATCTTACATTTGACGACGGTGTTTCAGCAAATACAATAAAAATACTTGATACATTAAAAGAATATAATATAAAAGCAACATTTTATCTTACAGGAGAAACTGACCCAGCTATATTAAAAAGAATGGTTGATGAAGGACATGCAATAGGTAATCATACATACAGCCACGATTATGAATACATATATTCAAGTGTAGAAAACTTCTTTAAAGATTTTTATAAAGAAGAAGCATATCTTGAATCTATAATAGGCTATAAACCAACACTTGTAAGACTTCCGGGAGGTTCAAACAACACAGTAAGTCATAAATATGGTGGAAGTAATATTATGAAAGAAATAACAGCAGAACTTACAAAACGAGGATATATATATACTGATTGGAATTCAGAAGCAAAAGATGCAACTACAAAAAATATTACACCTGAACAAGTTAAACAAAATATATTCTCAACAGTATCAAAAAATAAAAATGCTGTTGTACTTATGCATCAAACAGTTGGAAAAGAAGCCACAGCAGAGGCTTTACCTTCTGTAATAGAAGAATTTAAAAAACTTGGTTTCGGTTTTGACAAAATATCAGAAACTTCATTTAATACACAATTTACATTAAAATAAAATAATAAAAAAATCCGATAACTTTCGTTATCGGATTTCTTTTTGTATTATAATATAACAAACTCATCACCAGAAACATCAATAGTAAATTTTGTTTCAGGAGCAACATCATCTCTAATAATTTTCTTAGCAATAAGAGTTTCAATATATCTTTGTATAAATCTCTTAAGAGGTCTTGCACCATAAATAGGGTCATATGCACTTTCAATAATATATGATTTTGCTTTATCTGTAAGCTCACAAGAAAGCTGTTTATCTGCAAGTCTACTATTAAGGTCTTTTATAATAAGGTCAATTATAAATGTTATATCATTCTTTGTAAGAGGTTTATAGAATACAATTTCATCAAGTCTGTTTAAAAATTCAGGACGGAATGAATGTTTTAAAAGGTCGTTAACCTGTTCTTTTGCCTCTTCTTTTATATCACCATTTTCATCAATACCTTCAAGAAGATAATTTGAACCAAGATTTGATGTAAGAATAATTATAGTATTTTTAAAATCAACAGTTCTACCCTGTGAATCTGTAATTCTACCATCATCAAGAACCTGTAAAAGTATATTAAATACATCTGGGTGAGCCTTTTCAACTTCATCAAAAAGTACAACTGAATAAGGTTTTCTTCTTACAGCCTCTGTAAGCTGACCACCCTCTTCATATCCAACATATCCCGGAGGTGCTCCAATAAGTCTTGATACTGAGAATTTCTCCATATATTCAGTCATATCAATTCTTATAATATTCTTTTCATCATCAAAAAGTGTTTCTGCAAGAGCTTTTGCAAGTTCTGTTTTACCAACACCAGTTGGACCAAGGAAAAGGAATGAACCTATTGGTCTTTGTGGATTTTGGATACCTGCACGACTTCTCATTATAGCCTCTGAAACTTTTGTAACAGCTTCATTTTGTCCTATAACTCTTTGGTGAAGTATATCTTCAAGGTTTACAAGTTTTTCTTTTTCACCTTCCATAAGTTTGGCTGTTGGTATACCAGTCCATCTTTCAATTATTTTTGCAATTTCTTCTTCTGTAACTTTATCTCTTAAAAGACTGTTTTTATTACTTTCTTCTGCAATTTTTTCTTCTTCCTCAAGCTGTTTTTGTATCTGTGGCAATCTACCATATTTAAGTTCAGCAGCTTTATTAAGGTCATAGCTTCTTTCTGCTTTTTCTATTTCAATATTTACATTATCAAGTTCTTCACGAAGTTTCTGTACTTTATTAATTGCATTTTTCTCATTATCCCATTTTGCTTTAAGAGTATTAAACTCATCACGCATTTCTGCAAGCTCTTTTTGTATTTCCTTAAGATGTTCTTGTGATATTTTGTCACTTTCTTTTTTAAGAGCAGCTTCTTCAATTTCGTGCTGAATTATTTTTCTTTGTATAACATCAAGTTCCATAGGCATTGAGTCAATTTCTGTTCTTATTAAAGCACAAGCCTCATCAACAAGGTCAATGGCTTTATCTGGAAGAAATCTATCTGAAATATATCTGTTTGAAAGAGTAGCAGCAGCGATAATAGCTTGGTCTTGTATTTTAACACCATGATAAAGTTCATATCTTTCTTTAAGACCTCTTAATATTGCTATTGTATCTTCAACAGTAGGTTCATTTACCATTACAGGCTGGAAACGTCTTTCAAGTGCTGGGTCTTTTTCTATATACTGTCTATATTCATTAAGTGTTGTTGCACCTATACAATGAAGTTCACCTCTTGCAAGCATAGGTTTTAAAAGGTTACCTGCGTCCATAGCACCGTCACTCTTACCTGCTCCAACAATAGTATGAAGTTCATCAATAAAAAGTATTATTTTACCTTCACTCTTTTTAACTTCATTAAGAACTGCTTTAAGTCTTTCTTCAAATTCACCTCTAAATTTTGCACCTGCAATAAGTGCACCCATATCAAGAGAGAATATAGTTTTATCTTTAAGACTGTTTGGAACGTCTTGGTTAACAATACGCTGTGCAAGACCTTCGGCTATTGCAGTTTTACCAACACCCGGCTCACCAATAAGAACAGGGTTATTTTTTGTTTTTCTTGAAAGTATTCTTATAACATTTCTTATTTCATCATCACGACCGATTACAGGGTCAAGTTTTTTACTTCTTGCTCTTTCAACAAGGTCAGTACCATATTTTTTAAGAACATCATATGTTGCTTCTGGGTTATCACTTGTAACTCTTGTATTTCCTCTTACTGTTGCAAGTATTTTATAAAAACTTTCACTATCTATATTAAAAAGTTTAAAAAGTTGTTTATCTGCATTATTAGGGTTTTTCAATATACACATGAAAATGTGTTCCACAGAAACATAATCATCTTTCATATTTTCTGCAAGTTTTTCTGCGGCAACAAGTACTTTATCAACATCAGAAGAAACATATATATTATTTGCTGGTCTACCACTTCCGCTTACGTGAGGAAGTTTTTTAATTTCTTTTAAAACTTCAGCCTGAAATGCATTTACATTTACATTCATTTTCATAAGAAGCTGAGGTATAAGCCCATCTTCTTGTATAAGAAGTGAATATAATAAATGCTGTTCTTCTATTTGAGGGTTTTGATACTCTATTGCTATATTTTGAGCATTCTGTATTGCTCCTAATGAATTTTGAGTAAATTTTTGAGCGTTCATATGCATCTTCCTTTCTTTTTATTTTATTCAACTTATGAATGTATTATAACCTATTAGCACTCACTTGACAAGAGTGCTAACAAATTATTTACATATAAATTTACGTTCAATTTCATTACAAAGTCTGTACTATTTTTAAAATTTTTAACACTTTTTTTTAAAATACATATAATATACTATTAAATCAGGGAGGCTTTAGAATGAAAATTTATAGAAAATCAACTGTTTTTATAGGTATTTTACTAATATTCACATTATTATTTTCAGGTTGCAAAAAGGAAGAAACACAGGAAATTACAAAAGTAAGACTTAATGAAGTTGTACATTCTGTTTTTTATGCTCCACAATATGTAGCTATGGAAAAAGGATTTTTTGAAGAAGAAGGAATTGAAATTGAGCTTAGTGTTGGTCAAGGTGCAGACAAATCTATGACAGCACTTATTTCTAACTCTGCTGATATTGCTCTTTTAGGAACAGAAGCAGGAATATATGTGTATAATGAAGGTATGGAAAATCCACCAAAGGCTTTTGCACAGCTTACACAAAGAGCCGGTAACTTCCTTATATCAAGAGAAGAAGAACCAAACTTTAAATGGGAAGATTTAAAAGGAAAATCACTTATTGGTGGAAGAACCGGCGGAATGCCACAACTTATATTGGAATATGTTTTAAAGAATAATAATATAAAAATTGGGGAAGATTTAGATATTATAAATAATATTTCTTTTGAAAGTACAGCAGGAGCATTTCAGGGAGGAATTGGAGATTATACAGTAGAATTTGAACCTACTGCAACAGCATTGGAAAACAGCGGTGCAGGTCACGTTGTGGCATCTTTAGGAACAGAAAGCGGATACATTCCATATACTGTATATATGGCAACAGGCGAATATATAGAAAACAATCCGGAAATAATACAGAAATTTACAAATGCAATATACAAAGGTCAGCAGTGGGTAGAAACTCACACATCTAAAGAAATAGCAGAAGTTATATATCCTCATTTTCAGGAATCAGACATTGAAACACTTACAACAATTATAGAAAGATACAAAGTTCAAGATACTTGGAAACAAAATCCTTTATTTGAAGAAGAAGGATTAACACTTATACAAGATATTATGGAACAAGGCGGAGAACTTGACAAAAGAGTACCTTATGAAGAATTTATAATAACAGATTTTGCACAAAAAGCTATGGAAAATTAAAACACCGAATATTTATTTTTAAAAATAGATATTCGTTTATATATAAAAAGCAGACAGAATATTATTCCGTCTGCTTTTCTTTTATATTTTTTATAATTTATAATAATTTTTTATAAATGCTTTTTCAATAGAAGTATTAAGTTTAAAACCAAAACTTAAAAGTGTTTTTTCAAGGGCATAAAGTGTTTTTGAAACATCATATAAGTTTGCATTTTCACCCATATGACCTATTCTTAAAACTTTTCCCTTAAGTATATCAAAAGAGCCAGATATAAGTATATTATATTTATTTCTAATTTCATTAACTATTTCATCAGATGAAAGCCCTTCCGGTACATTAATAACAGTAACTGTATTTGAATAACCACTTTCAGTATAAAGTGTAAGACCACTTTCAAATATAGCATTTCTTACAGCAGAAGCTATTTTTTTATGTCTTTCAAATATTTCTCTATCATTCATTACATTTTCCAAAGCCTGCCCTAAAGCATATATATCATATATAGGCATAGTATATGGAAACCATTTATCCTCATAATATGATTTAAAAGTCATAATATTAGCATAAAATGAAGCTATTGGAGTTTTTCTTTCTTCCATTGATTTTTTAGCAATATCACTTACACCTATCATTGTAAGCCCCGCAGGTGCAGAAAGAGCCTTTTGAGAACCAAGACAAAGTATATCAATATCACCCATTGAAAGAGGTTCGCCAAAAGATGCAGAAACACTATCAACAACAGACATAATATTATATTTTTTAAGCATACTGCTTATACTACACACATCATTAAGTATACCACTAGGTGTATCACAATGTACAACTGTTGCATATTTAAAATTGTTATCATTTTTAATATATTGTTCAAGTTTATTTACATCAACAGGGTTTTTATAATCAACAGTATAAAGTACAACTTCCCCACCATACATTTTTACAAAGTCCGAAAAACCTTTACCATAAACACCATTATCAATTACAAGAACTCTATCACCCTTTTCAGTAAGAGATGCACAAGCGGCTTCAAGTCCAAGTATACCCTCTCCCCCAAGTATATAAAATTCATTTTCAGTATTAAAAAACTTAGATAAATTTAAACAAACATTATGATAATATTCGCAAAAATCACTATCTATATCAGGATTTCCTCTTTCAATACTCATTGCCATTCTTACATTTTCTCTTATTTGAGTTGGACCTGCTGTCATCATTTTATACATAAATCATCATATCCTTCCAACATATTTTTTTATAACTGTTAATATAGGTACTGTTATAATAGCAGAAACAATAATCTGAATAATATTACCCCATACAGAATTTATAGGTGCTAAAATATTACCTGTTATTATAATTTCAGCAATATAATAACCAACAACATTTATTATAAGTATTACAAAAACAGCAAAAACATATTTAACCATTGAAAAGCTATTATCTAATATTGCACCAAAAACCCAACCTTTAGCACCACATATTAAAAATGTAAAAGGTGCCCATACTGCCCAACCGGAAAGTAAATCAAAAAGCCCCATTCCAAAAGCTGCCGCATACATTCCAGTTTTTCTTCCAAAAATAACAGCTGCTATAAAAACCGGTATATCTCCAATATGTATAAGTCCTCCGTTTGCGGCTATGGGAAGTCTAATATTTATACACATTGTAGCTACAAATGTCATTGCTATAAAAACCGCTGTTATTACTATTTCTTTTGTTCCTTTTAAAGTTACTGAATTATTCACTTTAATTCCTCCTTTGTATTGACTGTAAAAATTTATAGACGTATAATACCAACAAACTGATATTATTAAAAATACCAGTTTATAAAAATTTAATGGTATCAGTTATACTTTTATAAATTGTACCCATACAATTTTAGGAGGTAATATTATAAAATATGATAAATATAGATACAAAGTCAAAAATACCTTTATACAGACAAATATATAATCAAATAAAAACAGCAATTATTGAAGAAAATATTAAAAGTGGTTCGAAACTACCTTCAAAAAGAAATCTTTCAAAAACACTTTCTGTAAGTATAAATACAATAGATACAGCATATAGCCAACTTGTTTCAGAAGGTTTTATAAAATCTATACCTAAAAGTGGTTTTTATGTTTGTAATATTGAAAGTCTTGATATAATAAATTTTGAAAAAAAAGAAATTGTATTTACAAAAAAAGAAGAAACAAATTCAAATATAGATATAGATTTTTCATTATATGGTATAGATATACCCTCTTTCCCATACAATCAATGGAAAAAATTAATAAGAGAAGTAACAAATTTAAGTCCTTTTGAATTTTTAAAAACATCACATTATCAAGGCGAATTGTCATTAAGAACAGCTATTGCAAACCATATATACATAAGACGAGGAGTAACAGCAACACCAGATAGAATTATAATAGGTGCAGGCACAGACAATCTTATGGAAATATTAAACGGAATACTTGATAAAAATTGTAATATAGCAATGGAAGACCCTGTATATAGCAATTCATACAGCTATTTTAAAAGAATGGGACATAATATAATATCTGTTCCCACTGATGAAAATGGTATAATATTAAAAAGTATTGAAAATATAGAAAACACAGCATTATATATAACACCTTCACATCAATTTCCATTAGGTATAACAATGCCTGTAAACAGAAGAATACAGCTTTTACAATGGGCAGAAAAAGGACATAAACGATATATAATAGAAGATGATTATGATAGCGAATTTAGATATAATTCAAAGCCTATACCCTCTTTACAAAGCATAGACAGACAAGGAAATGTTATATATTTAGGTAGTTTTTCAAGAAGTATATCCCCTTCACTAAGAATAAGTTATATTGTACTACCTGAAAAATTAATGGATATATATAATAAAACATATAAACATTCAAGTTGTCCTGTATCAAGACTTGAACAGCTTGTACTTAAAAAATTTATATCATCAGGTCATTTTGAAAACCATATAAACAGAATGAGAAAAATATACAGAGAAAAGCGAGAAATTACTAAAAAATGTTTTTTAAAAGAATTTGGAAAAGATATAAGTTTTTATGGTGAAAATGCAGGTCATCATATAATATTTAAAATAAAAGATTTTGAAAATAGTGAAGAAATATGTCAAAAAGCAATTTATAAAGGTATTAAACTTTACACACTTTCAGAATTTTACAAAGGAGAAACACCAAAAAAATTTAAAGGTGCAGTTATTGCAGGCTATGGGGGTGTTGATATTAAAGACATAGAAAAAGGAATACATACATTAAAAACAATATTAAAATAAAAAATAGGCTGATAAAATTCAGCCTATTTTTATTTTATTTAAAAAGTCTTTTCATTTTTTGTTCCATTTTCTTTTTAATTTCTTCTTCTTTTTCTTTATCTATAAAATAACCATTTTCATTTTCAGAAATTACAGCACCTTCATAAATACCTTTAGGAAGTTTACTTATTTCAATATTAACCATTTCTCTGTTTTCCAATTCACATACAGCAAAATCGCCTTCTATACGGTCAATAATCATTTAAAAATCACCTCTTAAGGATTACAATTTCCACAAGGTTCATAACAATTTGAAAGGGCTTCTTCTCTGCTTTCAAAATAAACTCTGTTGCTTTCGGCAGGAAGTGAAGAACAACTTTCTCTGTGGAATTTTTTTGAATTTACATTACCTATATATGTTTCTTTTTTAGTATTATCTGTTGAAACAGTATTATTTACATTATTTTGTGTATTTTCTGTTGTTGTATTATTTGTTGTTGTATTTTCATTTGATGTTGTACTTTCATAAGATTTTCCGTCTGATGTTGTTACATAAATATTTTTCCCGTCAGATACCATTACAATTTCACCCATTGTATCATTTCTAAAAATCTGTATTTCTTTTTCATTAAGTTTATCTATTGTTTCTTTATGAGGGTGACCATAATCATTTCCTGTTTCTGTTTGTATAACAGCATATCTTGGAGAAACAGCAGAAAGCCAACTATCAGATGTTGATGTACTTGAACCGTGATGTCCTACTTTTAAAACATCAGCTTTAAGGTCATAACCTTTATCAATAATATCACCTTCCGCCTCTGCTTCTGCATCACCTGTAAACATAAATGAAACATCACCATAATTCATTTTAAGTACTATTGAATTATTATTGTGGTCACTATATTTTTTTTGTGGTCCAAGTATAGTAAACACTCCGCCACCAACAGTAAACTGTTCACCCATAACAGGTTTTGTAATAGAAAGACCTTTATTATCTATTGCATTAATAACATCTTCATAAGTCTTTGTTGTTGTAACATCATCAGGCATATATACAGCACCAATATCAAAATTATTTATTACTGTATCAAGAGAGCCTATATGGTCCTCATGAGGGTGTGTACCAACAACAACATCAAGTTTTTTAACGCCTTCATTAGCAAGATATTCTGTTATGTATTGGCTATCACCATTATTACCTGCATCAATAAGCATATTTGAGCCGTCAGGAAACTTTATAAGAGAACAGTCTGCTTGTCCAACATTAAGGAAGTGAACCTCCACATTTCCTGAAGTATTTGCATTAGCTGTTGTATTTTGATTACACCCCGAAAATATAACCATTGACGCCAATGCAACAGAAATAAATTTTTTTAAAAACCTTACCATAAAAATTTCTCCTTTCGTGACAATTATATTTTTATAATACCATAAAACAAAATAAAAATCCAGTACACACGTTTGTTTTTATATAAAAATACGAAAGCAGGTTTTTTACAAATATAAAAAGAACTGTATAAAACAGTTCTTTTAAATAAAGCGATTTTCAGTTAATGAATAATCATATCCTATTGTTTTCATTTTTGATTTTATTTCTGTTTCATCTATACAAAGACTTTTACAAAGGTCGTCAAGACTTCTGTATTCATCTCTTAATTTAAGATTTAAAAAGCTTAAAAGTATAACAGGGTCTTTAGGTATATTCATTTTATTATCACTCTCCTTATTTAATTGTCATTATATTTAAGTTTAAACATATTTTTATTAAAGTCAAGTATACCTTCTTTTCTAAGTTTAGAAAGCTCATTTGATAAAGCACTTCTATCAACAGAAAGATAATCTGCCATTTCTTGACGATTAAGATTTATAGTAAATGTATTACTATTATTTTTCATTGCTATTTCTGAAAGATATGATAATACTTTTTCCCTTGTTGTTTTTTTCATAATATGTTCCATTTTTCTTGTAAGCATAATGTTTTTTTCACTTATCATTTTTATCATATTTTCTGTAAATGTTCTATGAAAACCACAACCATTATTACAGGAAAAAAATATTTTTTTACAATTTAAAAATTGAATTTCTGTATTATCATAAGCTACAACACTTACATCAATTTCTTTTTTACCTGAAAAAGCAAATGCTTCTCCAAAAACATCTCCTTCTGTAAGTTTTGCAATAATAGCACGATTTCCCCAAAAATCCTCTTTTATTATATTAACTCCACCTTTTAAAATGATACCTATTTCATTTATAATATCGCCATAATGCCATATATACTGTTCTTTTTCATATTCCTTTTTATATGCTGAAAAACAAGATAACATTTTTTCCAAATCTTCTTGCAATATATTTTGAAAAAGTATATTTTTTTTCATAATTCCTCTTTTCTGTTGTAAAAACAACTGGATTTAATACTATTATGATAGTATAATATTATTACTAAATCAAGGAGGTTTTTTATGAGAAGGAAAGACAGAGAGATGAGTGAAGACTTCGCAATTAATATTCTAAAAAACTGCGAATATGCTTTTATCTCAATGAACGACATTGAAGGCAATCCCTACTGTATACCTGTTTCACCTGTTCTTGAAAATAAAACATTGTATTTTCATAGTGCCAAAAGCGGAACGAAAACAGATATATTAAAATCAAACAACAATGTATGTATATCTTGTGTAGGAAAAACTAATATCGTACCTGAAAAATTTACAACTGAGTATGAGTCAGCAATAGCTTTTGGAAAGGCATATGAAATTACAGATGATGAATATAAAATTCACGCATTAAAACTTATATGTGAAAAATTTGCAAAAAGTAATATGGAAAATTTTAATTCTGCAATAGAAAAAAGCCTTGCTATTACAGCTATATGGAAAATAGAAATAGAAAGCATAACTGGCAAAAGAAAAAAATATGATTTAGAAGGTAAAGAAATGAAATTTGGGAGGACAAATTAAAATGGTTAAAAGGTCAATTATTAAAATAGATACTGAAAAATGTATTGGTTGTGGCGAATGTGCAAAAGCTTGTCATGAGGGAGCAATAGGAATGGTTGGTGATAAAGCTGTTCTTTTAAGAGATGATTATTGTGACGGACTTGGAGATTGTTTGCCTGCTTGTCCTGTTTGTGCAATATCATTTGAAGAAAGAGAAGCTCTTGAATATGACAAAGAAGCCGTGGAAAAACACATGGCAGAAAGAAAATTAGCAGAAAGTTCATGTCATTGTGCTGGTTCACAGTCTAAAACAATAGAAAGAGAAGAAACAAGTGTAAATTCTGCACCTGTACAAAGTTGTCTTTCACAATGGCCTGTACA
This sequence comes from uncultured Clostridia bacterium, assembly GCA_944379995.1. Taxonomy (GTDB): domain Bacteria; phylum Bacillota; class Clostridia; order Lachnospirales; family Anaerotignaceae; genus Fimicola. Next base: position 111,461 of record CALWGF010000001.1, on the reverse strand, counting down.
GATTAAACTTGCACCACTTACTGCATCTTATTTCAACAACTGCAATATGCTTATTGCTGCTGATTGTACAGCATATGCTTACGGTGATTTTCATAACAAATTTATTAAAAACAGAATAACACTTATAGGCTGTCCAAAACTTGATATGACAGATTATTCAGAAAAACTTTCTGAAATTTTAAAACTTAATGATATAAAAACATTAACAGTAACACGTATGCAAGTACCTTGTTGCGGTGCCCTAGAAAATGCCGTTAAAAACGCAGTTATAAAATCAGGTAAAAACATACCTGTTGAAGTTGTTATAATAACACCAGACGGTAATATTTTATAATATTTATAATAAAAAAAAATCTCTCTACTGTTTTACAGTAGAGAGTTATTTTTTAGTTATTTTTTACACTCGTCTTAAAGCTCCTGTTTTAGGATTTATAACAAGACCATTAACAATTATACCTTCTGGTATAAGCGGGTGATTTTTTATAATATGTACACTATGTCTTACAGCTTCTTCAACATCTTCAAATCCTGTAAGCCAACTATCCATATTTGTTTCACAACATATATGACTATCAAGGTGCTTTTCATCAATTCCTCTTTCTCTCATTTCACTAATAAGCTTTTCAGATTTAAGCCCCTGCATACCACAATCATCATGACCTATAACAATAACCTCTTTAACACCCATATCATATATACCTACAAGTATACTTCTTAATTCACTACCATAAGGATTTGTTATAACAGCCCCCGCAGTTTTTACAACTTGTGCATCTCCGTTTTTTATGCCTATTGCACGTGGAAGAAGTTCTGTAAGCCTTGTATCCATACAAGTAACTATCATAAGATGTCTATCTGGATATTTATCTGTTTCATACTGTATATATTCCTTATTTTCAACAAATGCCTTATTATATTCCATTATTTTTTCAAGTTCAAGCACTTTTACCACTCCTTTAGTTATGTAAAATATTTCTATATATGATATACTATATACGATAAAATTTCAATTTTTATTAATATAAATACAAAAAAGGTGAATAATATGAATATACTTGTAGATGCAGACGCTTGCCCTGTAAAAGATATAATAGTAGATGAAAGCAAAAAATTTAATATACCTGTTATAATGGTAACAGATACAAGCCATATAATTGATGAAAATGGTTTTAAAGTTGTTACAGTTGATAAATCAGCAGATAGTGCAGATTTTTTCATAGCAAATCTTGCAAAAAAAGGTGATATTTCAGTAACTCAAGATTATGGTCTTGCAACACTTTTACTTGCAAAAGGTGTTTATGTAATACATCAAAACGGATTTATATATACAAATGAATGTATAGAAAGAATGTTATTTGAAAGGCATATTTCAAAAGAGCAAAGAAGAAAACATAAAAGATTTAAAGGACATATGAAAAAACGTACAAAACAAGATGATGAAAAATTCAGAATATGTTTTATAAGTCTTTTAGAAAAGTTATACAAATAAAAAAGGTATCAAAAGATACCTTTTTATTCCATAACTACAAGCTCAATATTAGCTTCATTAAGTATTCTCATTGAAAGTTCATCAGGATAACTTCCTTTATATACAATTTTAGTTATACCTGCATTTACGGCCATTTTGGCACATATTACGCAAGGTTGAAGTGTTACATATAAAGTACCACCATTTGTGCTTACTCCCACGTTTGCCGCCTGTATAATGGCATTTTGCTCTGCGTGTAAAGCCATACAAAGTTCATGTCTTTGACCAGAAGGTATATTAAGACGTTCTCTCTCACAATATCCTAAATCGGTACAATGGCTAATACCTGAAGGTGCTCCATTATATCCTGTTGTTAATATTCTATTATCTTTTACAATAACAGCACCTACTTGACGTCTAAGACAAGTTGAACGTGTTTTTACAATTTCTGCAATTTCCATAAAATATTCGTCCCAGCTTGCTCGCATTATAATCCCCCTTTATAAATATTTTTATAAAGTATATCATTTTGAAAGCTCTTTTTCCAGTATATCAGCTGCTATTTTTACTATTTCACCACAAGGACGTTTTTTATAATATTCATCAGTACGTTTTGAAGGTGTTGGATTATCTGTTTTTATATTAAGCCCCAAAAGTTCACGACATATAATAGAACCGTTTTTATTTTGAAATTCTTTTGCTAAATTTTGTACTTTTTCGTACACTTCTTTTTTCTCATCAAAAGCCTTAGGGTCATTATACCCTTCTTTCATTCCAAGTACAATAAACATACCAGAAACAGCACCACAGACTTCTCTCATTCTACCCATACCAGCACCAAGAGGAGAAACCATTTTTATAGTTGTATTAAAATCCATTCCAAAATCTTCACAAAATGCACCTACAACGGACTGACAACAATTATATCCTTCTTCAAATAATTTTTTTGCTTTTTCTCCTTTAACACTCATTTTTGTTACCTCCCAATAAACTAAAAATATCGAAGTAATATACCAAAAAAAATTATATAATATTTTATTTATTTTTTAAAATAAAAAAAATCCATCGGCAGGATAAGGGTCGATGGATTTTTTAGTACTTCTTAATCTTTAATTTTGGGGGAATTAAAAGATTAAATAAATATATAAAGCACAAAATGCTTTAAAGCTATTCAATTAATAACAATTAAACATTGTTACTTACTATATAATTTTAACATAATTTTTACAAAAGTAAACTATTTTTGTTTAATTTTTTTATTTTTTATATTTAAAACAACTTATATTAAAATTTTTGACCAAAATTTAATAAAATTGTATATGAAATATAAAATAAATTGCACTTTAATTATAAAAAATAGTAAATCGATATACCATTTATACAAATTTCTTTACAGCACTTCCGTCTGTATACAAATATAAATCCCCTTGTATATACCCTTTTTCACTCATATAATTTTCTATTTCATCATGTATTTTCCACCAGCTCATACCCCAATTAGCAAAAAGAGTATTTTCCTCTGGTGCTCTGCCTATTATTCTTTGAACAGCAATATTCGGTGAAAGATGTCTTAAAAATGCAATAACTCTTTTTTTATATTCATCAACAGAACATATTTCAAAATCTCCTCTTAAATATTCTTCTGCCATATCTGTATTTTTTTCAATATATAAAGCGTGAAGTTTTATATAATCAGAACCTAAAACAGAAACTATTTTTGCACACTCTATGGCATCATCAATATTATCCCAAGGTAAATTAAGTATAATATGTGTACATATATTGAAACCATATTTTTTAATACGCAAAACAGCATCAATATATTCAGCGAGGCTATGACCTCTATTTACTTTTTTAAGTGAATGATAATTAACCGTTTGAAGCCCAAGCTCAACAGTTATATTTATATTTTTTTGTTGATTTACTTTTTTAAGTACATCGAGATATTTTTCGTGTATACAATCCGGTCTTGTTGAAACAGCTATTTCAACAATATCGGAAACAGAAGAAGCCTCATTTATATATTTTTCAAAGTCTTCTACTGGAAGATATGTGTTTGTAAAACTTTGAAAATATGCTATAAATTTTTTTGCTTTATATCTTTTGCCTATATATTCTTTGTTTTTTTCAAGTTGTTCATAAACAGAAAAAGTACCGGATAAATTTTCAAATCCGGCACCTTCAACTCCGCAATATGAACAACCTTTTTTGCCGTTATTTCTATTAGGACAGCTTACAGGAATAGAAACAGGAAGTTTATAAACCTTTTCATTATATCTTTCCTTCAAATAATCGGAATATCGGTTGTAAACGCTCATAATTAAATAATGTACTCCTTAACTTTATCAGGAAGAGCTTCTGCTTTTTCACTGATAATTATACTAAAATCAACATTTGATTTTGCAGATGTTTTTTCAAGTTCACATATAAATTCAGTAAGTCCTTCGTCAGTAACTTCTTTAACTATATTATGAAGACCATCAATAAAAATTTTCTCTATATCATTATCCTGCGAAAGTATACCACAAATAAACCCAAATAATACTTTTAAGTCTTTCATAACAAAGCCTGATGTTTCAACAAAACGAATGTCATAATGCAAATCATACATATGTCTATTGTCATCATCAATAAACACAACATGACCATTAGCTGTTTTACCAGCTTCATTAGCCATATCTAATATTTTTTTACTTTTTCCTTCACCTTTACCGCCAGCAAGAATTTGTATCATTGCAATCTCCCCCTTTATTTGGATATGATATACTTTTGATTTAATAACATAATTATAAAAGTTTAAAATTAAATTTTTATTTAGTAATGTTATTTATAATAATATTATTCTACCATTTAGGACGAATTCCTCTTTTTTTTTAAAAGTTTTTTAACAATATATATTTTTTGTATAATTTTTATATAAACTAAAGCTATTTTTTATACAAATTACATATTGAAATTCCAACCACAAGTAGTACAAAGTTGTTCAATTCTTCTATTTTGAGAAAAACCATTTTTCATTTTACAGGCTCTTTCACTATTTATAATATTATCAAAATCACATTCAAATATATTACCTAAATTTATATCACCACAGCTATCAAGACAACAAGGAATAACAGTACCGTCAACAAGTATACCCATATGGCTTTTAAGTCCAAAACATTTACCTTCAAAAAACTGAGGTTTTCTATTTATATCAGGCCAAAAGAAAACTTTATCTTGTTGTAGAAAAACTCTGTCTTTAAGTTTTATACCGTTTCTGTCTGTTTGTCTTATTTCTATTTCAGAAAGAGAAAATTTTTCTTTCAAAAGTTTAAATGTTGTTTCATTTTCAGAAAAAAGACTGCTTTCCATATTCCATAATCTAAGACAATTTATTATTCTTTCTTCAATATCTGTTTTATCTATAAAATCAAATATTCTTTTTAAATATTCTTCATTTGTAAATTCAACAGTATTAGCCGGAAAGCTATGGAGAGAATAATTTATTTGTCTTAATGCTTTTTTATTTAATATAATATCCCCTTTTTCCTCTATAAGAGTACCGTTTGTTGTCATATTTGCTTGTATGTCATATTCTTGGCAAACATCAAGTATTTCTCCTATATTAGGGTGTAAAAGAGGTTCTCCCATAACGTGAAGATATACAAAATCAGTATATGGCTTTATTTTAGAAATAATATTTGAAAAATTGTTAACCGTCATAAATTGGGGCTTTCTTTTAGTCTTAGGACAAAAAGAACAGTTCATATTACAAACATTAGTTATTTCAATATATATTTTTTTTAATTTTTTCATTATTCACCTTTATTTTTATAAGGGTTTACATGTACCATACAATGTTTAACATCAGGTATTGCATTTTCTATTTTATTGTGTACAGCCTCGGCTATTGAATGACCTTCTTTAACAGTTATTTCATCATCAACAGCTATTTCAACATCAACATATAATTTTGAACCGTGAAGTCTTGTTTTTATATCATCTATGCCCATAACACCCTTAATATTAATTATAGTATTTTTTATTGTATTAATTGTATCATTATCAGCGGCTCTGTCAATAAGCTGATTTAAGCCTTGCATAAGTATTTCAATACCAACTTTTATTATAAGTATTGAAACAACAATACCAGCAAGAGGGTCAAGTATTTTAAAGCCTATCATAGCTCCTGCTATACCAAAAAGAGTACCTATTGATGAAAAAGCATCTGAACGATGATGCCAAGCGTCAGCCTTTAAAGCTGTACTATTTATTTTTTCTGCTGCAATAACAGTATATCTATACATTAACTCTTTAACTAATATTGATAATACAGCAGCTACAAGAGCAAGTGTACCCGGAGTTGTAAAGTCTTGATTTATAATTGTTTTAATACCTGTAACAGCAATACCAACACCAGTAAATGAAAGCATAAGAGAAAGTAATACAGTTACAACTGACTCTATTCTTTCATGACCATAAGGGTGACCTTCATCAGCTTCTTTTTCAGAAAATTTTACACCAACCATAACAGCAACAGTTGACACAACGTCAGAAACAGTATGAAAACCGTCAGCAATCATAGCACTACTTTGTGCAACAAAACCTGCAATAATTTTTACAACAGAAAGAATTACATTTGCAATTAATGTTTTCATACCGACATCATTTACAACCTCCATTCTTTCATTACTACTGATATTTTTTTTCATAATATCCTCCATAAAATTCATCTCCTTATAATATATTCGTAAAAAAAAAGGGACAATTCTAAAAAATTGTCCCACAGAATATTCTGCTGCCAAAAAGGCCCGAGATTTAATATAATCTCTGATGTAATAAATTATAACTAATAAAAATTCTCTTAGTCAACAGTAACAAATAATATTAAAAATATTAAAGAAATTAAAAAAAGTTAAAATCCATATTTAATTTCAATAGGTTCACTTAAAACTGAAACTACTCCATTTCTTACAGTTGCAACTTTAACATATAATTTTACATTGCCATTATTTTTCAAACCAAAACTTTTTGGGTATCCCCAATACCATAAATAATCCCCTGTATTTGGATTTTTTGTTTGAGTATACTCACCATTTATTGTATTTGAAATATAAACATAATATCCGTCTGCACCATAAACATTTTCCCAATATAAATTTATAGAACCATTTTCATTGTAAACATCAAAAAGCTGTGGTGGAGCGATATATGTTCCTTCAATACTTTTATACTGTTCCAATGTAAGATTTTTATCTAGAGGTACTGCTTTTATATCATTTATAGGTATTGAAAAATAATTATTTCCTGAGTCAAAAGAAAATGTCATACCAACAGCCTCACCTATTGAATTAATAAGAACTCCTCCACTACTTCCTTGTTGTATTTTTGCAGAAGATACAATAAGACTTGGCATTTTTCCAGTAACAACACCTGTTGTAACAATATTAAGTCTACCCAAAGGAGAACCTATTGCAGTTACACCGCTTCCAACAGTTAAACTATCAGAATTTCCCATTTTAAAATATGGATTTCCTGTTTTATTTATTTTAAGTATGGCTATATCAGATATATCATCATATCCAACAACTGTAACATCACCGTCATAAATTGAATAATCACTAAATACAACACTTAAATCAGTTGCATTTTTAATAACATGTCTATTTGTTGCTATAAGTCCGTCACCTATAAAAAATCCGCTTCCTTGGCTAGTATTTGTGTTTATTTGAACAACGGCTTTTGAGGCTTCTGTTACTGAAAAGCTATAATCATTTGATATAAAAACGGTTTGTTCTTCTGGTGACCAAGTAACAGTAGAACCTGATTGTTCCGATATAAATCTTACAGGAACCATTGTTGTACCATTTAAAAGGAAAGGTGGTGAGTCAAGAGTATATTTTTCACCATTTATATCAGAAAGCATACTTCCTATTCTAAGCTGTATAACAATACCACTTTTTTGGGCAGTAATACTTTTATTTGAAGGGTTCCATTCAACACTATATCCAAGACTTTCAAATATCCCCCTCATAGGTACCATAACTCTGTCATTCATTATTACAGGGCTTTGAGAAAATTCTATTGGTGTTCCATTAAGTCTTACAGTTATATTATTTGCATATACTGATATAGACATTATTAAAACAGTAAAAATAGCAATAATAAGTCCTTTTATTTTTTTCATTTATAAATCACCTCTTTAAAAAAAATTAATTTAAGATTAAGTATACACCTAAATCGGCGAAAAAAGATTACAATTTAATTACAAATTCATTAATTTAAAGAAGTATTTTTACATATATAAAGCATATTTTTAATATTATTAATAAAACTTTATATCATTTAAAAATTATTATTGATTTTCAATAACTTATATTGTAATATATATCATAGCAAAGTTAGCAGTATTTAACAAACAGGAGGTAATATATATGCTTACTTCATTAGATAAATTTAATCCCGGAGAAAAAGGAACTGTACAGAAAGTTACAGGAGAAGGTGCTGTAAGAAGACGTCTTTTTGACCTTGGCATAACACCGGGGGCATTTATAATACATAGAAAAACAGCTCCTTTTGGTGACCCTATCGAAATAACAGTAAGAGGTTATCAATTAAGCCTTAGAAAATCAGAAGCACAATCTGTTTTAATTGAAAAAGAATAACACAGGAGGAAAAATATGTTAAGATTTGGTCTTGCCGGAAATCCAAACTGTGGTAAAACTGCACTTTTTAACGAACTTACAGGAAGTACTGCTCACGTTGGAAACTGGGCAGGTGTCACAGTAGATAGAAAAGAAGGTACATATAAAAGTAAAACAGGAGAAAATATAAATATAATAGACCTTCCAGGTATATACTCTCTTTCACCATATACACCGGAAGAAATTATTGCAAGAAATTTTATTATAAATGATACTCCAGACCTTATAATAAATATTATAGATGCAACAAATATAGAAAGAAATCTTTATCTTACAACACAGATACTTGAAATTGATTGTCCTGTTGTAATAGCACTTAATATGATGGATATTGTTGAAAAACAAGGTGATACAATAGATATAGCCGGTCTTTCTTCAATACTTGGTGTTCCTGTTGTGCCTATATCCGCCCTTAACGGAAATGGTATACAAGAACTTATGGAAACAGCCATAAAAACAGCAGCTCTAAAAAGAGAAGGTAAATCAGTACTTATGGATAGCCATATAAAAGATGCTATTTTAGAAGTACAAAAACTTCTTGAGGAACATGATATTCCTCATGTTGTTTTTAATTCTGTAAAACTTCTTGAGGCTGACTCAATATCACTTGAAAATCCACTTCTTTCCGACCATAAAGAAGAACTTAAAAACATACTTGATGAAATAGCAAAAAAAGATATTTATAATGATGTTGAGGCAGTAGTTGCTGACCTTAGATATAAATTTATAACAGAATATTGTTCACCAAGAATAAAAAGAAAAAGAAATGTTACTGACCTTAGTCCGTCAGATAAATTTGACAGAATACTTACACATAAATTTTTAGGAATACCAATATTCCTTGTATTTATGTTTCTTGTATTCCATTTTACATTTAGTGAAGCACTTTTTGGCATTGAGGGGCTTTCCTCTCCCGGTGTATTTTTAAAAACACTTGCAGAAAATGGTGTTGGTATATTTAGTGATTTTGTTTCATCACTTCTTGTAAAAGCAAATGCCTCAGACTGGGTATTTGGATTTGTTGTTGACGGTATAATTGGCGGTATTGGTTCAGTACTTTCATTTGTGCCACAGATACTTTGTCTTTTCCTTTTTCTTTCAATACTTGAAGATAGCGGATATATGGCAAGAGCAGCATTTATAATGGATAAAATATTAAGACATTTTGGTCTTTCCGGTCGTTCATTCCTTCCCCTTCTTATGGGATTTGGTTGTTCTGTACCTGCAATAATGGGTGCAAGAACACTTGAAAATGAACGTGACCGTAAAATAACAATGCTTATTGTGCCATTTTTCTCTTGTGGTGCAAAACTTCCTATATATGCTATGTTTACAGCAGCATTATTTAAAGAAAATTCAGACATTGTTGTTTTCGGAATGTATCTTATAGGAATTGTAACAGCAGTAATAGCCGCAATTATACTTAAAAAAGTTGTATTTAGAGATGAAAACGCACCATTTATAATGGAACTTCCACAATATCATTGTCCAAGAGCAAAAAGTCTTATACTTCTTCTTTGGGAAAAACTTAAAGGATACCTTTTCAGAGCAGGAACAGTTATACTTGCGTCAACAATAGTTATATGGTTCCTTTCAAACTTCTCATTCTCACTTGAAATGGTTGGAAGCGGTTCAGCAGACAGCATTCTTGGAGTAATAGGAACAGTACTTGTACCATTCTTTAAACCTTTAGGATTTGTAAACGGAAGTGACGGTTGGAAAGCAATAGTTGCAATACTTACAGGACTTATTGCAAAAGAAGCAGTTGTTTCAACAATGGGTGTACTTTATACACCTTCTGACGGCGGAGATGCTCTTGAAAATAATGAAGCAAGACAAGCTCTTTTGGCTGTTGTAGCGGCTTCATTCTCACCTGCTGCGGCTATATCATTTATGGCATTTAATCTTCTTTGTGTTCCTTGTATAGCGGCTGTATCTGCTGCAAGAGCAGAACTTAACTCCGGAAAATGGACAGCATTTGCTATTGGTTTTTGGATTTTTACAGCTTGGGTTGTATCTTTCATAATATATAATGTAGGAACACTTTTAGGTTTCTAATAAACTCCCCTCTTTGACAATCAAAGAGGGGCTTTTTATTATATATTAAATATGTTAAAATGTAATGGAATAATTTTTAGGAGTTTGATAAAATGCTTTCAAAAATGAATTTAAAAGAATTTGATGAAGTTTTTAAAATAATGGATAATTCTTTTCCAAATACAGAAATGAGAACATATGAAGGTCAAAAAAAGCTTCTTTTGGAAAACATATATTCAATAGATGTTGAACGAAACAATGAAGATAAAATTATTGGATTTATTGCTCATTGGGAGCTTACTGATTTTTCATATATAGAACATTTTGCTGTTGAAAAAAATCAACGTGGAAATAATATTGGTGCAAAAATGCTTAATGAATTCTGTAAAAATCAAAAGCGACCTGTTGTTTTGGAAGTTGAATATCCTGAAGATGATTTTTCAATACGTCGAATAGGATTTTATGAAAGAAATAATTTTACTATGAATGAACACAAATATGTTCAACCACCTACAAGAGAAGGAAATCCTTTTGTGCCATTGAAAATTATGAGTATTCCAAGAAAAATTACTGAAAATGAATTTAAAACACTTAATAATGATTTATACAATATAGTATATAAATATAAAAAATAAAATTTTGAGGGGAGAAATTACATATGAATAAATTCTGCTTTGGTGCCGATATGGGTGGAACAACAATAAAAATGGGGCTTTTTACAGATAATGGAGAGCTTATTGATAAATGGGAAATAGTAACAGATAAATCAGAAGGCGGAAAAAATATACTTTCTGATATAACAAAAACAATAAATGAAAAAATTGCTGAAAAATCAATATCAAAAGATGATATTATAGGTATTGGACTTGATGTTCCGGGACCTGTTACAGGTGACGGCTTTGTGAATGGTTGTGTAAATGTTGGTTGGTCTGCATTTAATGTAAAACAAGAGCTTGAAAAACTTACAGGACTTACAGTAAAAGTTGCAAATGATGCAAATGCTGCCGCATTAGGAGAAATGTGGCAAGGTGGCGGAAAAGGTCACAATAGCATTGTAATGGTAACACTTGGTACAGGTGTAGGCGGCGGAATAATAATTGACGGTGAAATTGTAGCAGGTCATATGGGAGCTGGCGGAGAAATAGGACATATAACAGTTAATAAAGATGAAGTTGACTATTGTAACTGCAAAAGAAAAGGTTGTCTTGAACAGTATGCATCTGCAACAGGTATTGTAAAATCTGCAAAAAGATTTATTGAAAAAACAGAAACACAATCTCCATTAAGAGATATTGAAAATTTAACAGCTAAAGATGTTCTTGATTATACAAAAAAAGATGACAAACTTGCAATTGAAATAATGGACTATGTATGTGATTGTCTTGGATTTGCACTTTCAAATATAGCTTGTGTTGTTGACCCTGAGGCATTTGTTATTGGTGGTGGTGTATCAAAAGCAGGTAATTTCCTTATTGAAAAAATATCACATTTTTATAATATGTATGCTTTTGACTCTTGTAAAAATAAAAAATTCCTTATTGCAACACTTGAAAATGATGCCGGAATGTATGGTTGTGCAAAAATGATACTTGGTAAATAATTAGGAGAGAAAAATGAATTTTAAAAATAAAAATAATAAAGGCAAATTTGGATACAGAAAAAATACTACTTCAAAACCTAAAATAAATAAATCTTCACAAAAATATAATACACCTTCATTTGTATTAAGAAAAATTGAAGATGCTATACAAATTGCTCTTACAGCTAATAAAACATCTCTTATAGTAGGAAAAATTTATGAAGCATCAAAATATATAGATGAACTTAAAAATCTTGAAGAAATGGGCATATATAGAGGAAAAAATAAATCAAAAGATTATGTTTCAAGTCTTTTAAACAGAAAAGATAAAATAATTATTGATGGTATAAAAAGAGCATATAATAGCGGTGAAACAAAAGAACAGATTATGGAAAGCAGTAAATACTTTAGCGATGAAGTAAAAGCTTTTGTGGATACACTTGAATAAAATAAAAATGGCAGATATTATCTGCCATTTTTTTTATTTACCTATTTGAAATTGTCTTGCATAATTAAAAAGATACTGTTGAGCAAATCCAGCATACTCACCAAATTTTTCATCGGCTATTTTGTGTATATCATTTACACTTGCTTCTTCATCATTAAAATAAAAATGTGACATAATTCTTTTTACCCAAACATCAACAGGGAATGAATTACATTTTCTACAAGAAAAAAGTGTTACACAATCGGCAACTTTTGGCCCTACTCCTTTTATAGTCATAAGTTTCTTTTTTGTATCTTCTGCTGAAAGTGTTTGTATTTCTTCAAAACTTATTTCACCGCTTTTAACTTTAGAAACAGCATCAATAATATATTTTGCCCTAAATCCTGTTTTACACTCCATAAGCCCTTCTTCAGTAGCCTCTGAAAGCTCCAAAACAGTTGGAAAGGCATAATATTTTTCACCTTCATATTCACATATAAATTTACCGTATTTCTCACTTATATTTTTAATAACTTTTTTAATCATAGGTATACGGTTATTTTGTGAAATTATAAATGATATAAGACATTCAAAAAACTCTTGATTAAGTATTCTTATACCCTCTGCATACTCTATTGCACTTTTTAGAACATCATCTTTTTTCAAAAGATTTTTTATAACATTATAATCTCTTCTAAAATCGAAATAATCTTCCCATATTTCTTTATAATCTTTTTCATCAGCACCATATATGGTAACTGTTCTATCTTCATTTTCTTCCAAAAGTATAACTTTACCAAAAGCAACTACTGTATATTTTTCATCGCCTATTTTTTCAAATCTGAAACATTGACCACATTCAAGTGTTTCTGATATTTTAAAGCTATCATTTTGTGGAAGAACTATTTTTTTATTTTCAAAATTGTAACTCACTAAAAAAACTCCTTATTCATTAAGTAATATAAACGTAGGTGCAAAACTATCATCAGAAACCATAATTTCATAAGCTTCTCTATAACTTTGAGGTATCTGTATATTCCAATAACCTTTTTCATTTTTAAGAAGGTATCTATTTTTCTTATAATCAATAGCATAATAATACTTACCTGCACCACATATATAAACAATATCAGTAGTACCATTTATATATCCATTTTTAACAAGTGCATAATATGCATCATTAGGGTCATATGTATTAAGATTATAATCATTTATTTCATATTTAGGCAAAAGTTCAAAATTAAGGTCAGGTATTTTTTCATTAACATATACAGCAACTCTTGATACTTTATGTAAATCATTAAGCAAAACTTCCCAAAAATTATCTTCATTAATAAGTATATATTCCCTTATATCATTTACATTTGATGTAGGAGAAAGTACAACACAAGCGTATTTTTCATCAATTTTCATACTTCTTACAAAATAGTCTGTATATGCACCGTCATATAATTTTATAAACCCTAAAATATCTTGATATTTTTCGGAATATGGATTTACATCAAGTGGTGTTCCGTGGTTTTGATAGTATTTGTATAAAAGTTTATTATATTCATCAGAAGTCATAACCCCTTTTGAATTTTTTGAAGAAGCTATTAAATATTTATCATCAGATTGAATATTCATAGTTACAAATACTGTTAAATTATTTTGAGAATTTTTTACAGAAACATTTTGAAATTCTCCTAAATCCTTTGGATTTAAAAGCAAAATTTCACCTGAAAAATCTGCATATTTACTATCAAGACCTTTTTCTATAAGATAATTAATATCTACATATTCTTCAGAAGCCTTATTATAAAAACGCCCATTTTTTGTTACAAGTCTTGTTTTTGAATAATTATTATTGTAATAATTATTTGCAAAAGAAGCAATATCACATATTTCAGACCAGTATTTTGAATATTCATCAGAATTTTCATTATTAGTTTGTTCTTCGCTCTCATTTGAAGTATATTCATTTTTAGATGAATTTCCAAAAATAGATATTATAGTATCTTGCAAAGAAAATTTATGTTTTTTGTCACCACTATTTTCAGTTATTTCATTATTATTTATATTTTCTGTATTGTTTTCAATATTTACATTGCTATTTTCTATAACTTCAATATTATTATTGTTATTATCATTATTTTGAACATTGTTATTTTTTGTATCATTAACAATACTTTCATCACTTTTGGATTTATTTACATTGTCATTATTATCTACATTTTTACAAGCAAAAAATAGACAAGATATTGAAATTACAATAGCAGACAATATATAAAATTTAATTTTCTGTTTCCTCATTAATATATTCATCCTTTTTATCGGCTATTACATCATAAACAGATAAAAGTTCTTGTTTATGGAGTTCTAACAATTTATGAATTTTTTGTTCCATATATTGCACATTATCAGAGAATTCAAAAGTAATGTTCCAACATGGATTAAAAAATTCATCATCTTCATTAATAGACGTAACAAATGGCTTAATTGTTTCATCATCATAATAATCAAATACAGCATTATATTCCCAATCGGAAAGTTCTCTGTCACATGTAAGACGCATAAAAATTTCAATTGTTCCATCTTCTTTTTCTGTTGCATATGTGTTGTATATAAGATTTTCATTTTCACTTAAAGTATAGCTTCCAAGTTCTTTATCAAGAAAACCTGTTTCATTATCTTTAAGCATTATTACAATTACTGTATCTTCCATAATTTAAAAACTCCTTAATAAAAATATCTTCATATACAATTATAATACCCAAAAAAATCTATTGCAATATAACAAATATAAAATAAAAATATTTATGATACCATTAAGAATTTCTTAAAATTCAGTAAAAAAACATTGAAATTATTAATGTGAGTATATATAATATCTCTGTAAGCTTACAAACAAAACAGAATAAAAAATTTTGTGGTGGTCGCTAACGACGACATAATAGGGAAACAGGTGAAAATCCTGTGCGGTCCCGCCGCTGTAAGAGGAGAGCTTTTTTCAAATATGTCACTGTATGTTTATATGGGAAGACGAAAAAAGCAATGACACTCAAGCCAGAATACCTGCCATAAAATATCGAAACTTTATCTCTACGAGCGATGGAGAAAAGGCTTTTACGTTTACGTAACTATGCCCTCTTTGTATCTCGAAGAAGGTTTTTTTTATTTTAAAAAAACCAAAAATCAAAGGAGGATTATTATTTAATGAAAAAATTTAATATTTTAGTTTTAGGAATACTTATATCTTTAATGGTATCAGTAAATGCTTTCGGAATGCATATTGCAGAAGGATTTCTTCCAAAAGAATGGTGTATTGGCTGGGATATAATAGCATTACCATTTATTATTTATGGCTATATATCAATTAAAAAAATTGTTGAAAAAAATCCAAAATCAAAACTTCTTTTGGCAATGATAGGAGCATTTATATTTGTTCTTTCAGCATTAAAAATACCATCATTTAATGGAAGTTGTTCTCATCCTACTGGTATTGGTCTTGGTGCAATACTTTTTGGACCTGCTGTTACTTGTCTTTTGGGACTTATAGTACTTCTTTTCCAAGCACTTTTGCTTGCACATGGTGGAATATCTACTCTTGGAGCAAATGTATTTTCAATGGCAATAGTTGGTTCATTTGTTGCTTGGGGTGTTTATAAATTATCAAGAAAATTAAATATTTCAACTGAAATCAGTATATTTTTAGGAGCTTTTTTAGGCGACCTTTTAACATATGTAGTAACATCAATACAGCTTTCAATATGCTATCCTTCAGAAGTTGGCGGAATAGGTGCATCATTTATAAAATTTGCTTCAGTATTTGCAGTAACACAATTTCCTTTAGCAATAAGTGAAGGATTACTTACTGTTGTTATATTCAGAGGATTATCAAAGTATTTCAAAGAAGAAATATCAATTATTGGATTTTTAAATAACAAGGAGGAAACAGCATGAAAAAAAATATAATTTTAATATTTATTGTAATAATTCTTGCAGTTATACCTCTTTTTATAAATTCAAACAAAGAATTTGGCGGTGCTGACGGAGAAGCCGAAAATGTTATAATGGAAATAGACAATGATTATGAACCTTGGACAGAAAGTATATGGGCACCTCCAAGTGGAGAAGTAGAAAGCCTTATATTTGCATTACAAGCTTCTTTGGGAACAGGTATAATCGCTTTTGGTTTCGGATATGCAATAGGAAAAAGGAAAAGTGATAAATAATGAAATATTTTATTGAATATGCATCATATAACTCAAAACTTAGAAACTTTGATACAGCAGGAAAATTATTATTAAGTATTTCTATGCTTTTTTGCGGTATATGTGGAAATAATATTTTTTCACTTATTTTTATATTATGTACTGCAATATATTTTACAGTTTTTAAGAGTGGTACAGATTTAATAAAATACATAAAAATGTATATATCCCCTGCTATATTCATAATATTAGGGGTAATAACAATATCATTAAATATATATACAGAAAGGACAGGCATAATAAGCCTGCCCTTTTTTGCAAATAAATTTATATGTATAACAGAAAATTCTATTAAATTGGGTGTTATAACAGCTATAAAGGCATTTTCTTGTATATCATCAATGTATTTTATTATACTTACAACTGATATTTATAAAATAACAGGTGTTTTACAAAAATTAAAAATACCATACTTAATTATAGAGCTTATGTTTATTATATATCATTTTATATTTGTACTTAGTGAAAGACGAGATTGTATAATACTTTCACAAAAATCAAGGCTTGGATATAATGGTTTTATGCAATCAATAAATTCATTTGCAAAAGCATTTTCATCAGTATTTATACTTTCTTTTATAAGGGTTTCAAAAATATACAATTCTCTTGAAGCAAGATGTTTTGACGGAAATTTTAAGTTTTCAAAAACAGATATAAATAAAAAAGAATTTATACATTCTGTTATTATTTCAATAATAATTGTTTCTATATTTATATTTATGGAGGTATTTTTATAATGAATATAATTGAATTAAAAAATATAAACTTTACATATGGTGACAAAACACAAGCTCTAAAAAATATAAATATAACAATAGAAGAATGTAAAACAACAGTTATACTAGGTGAAAACGGTGCAGGAAAATCAACACTTTTTACACTTCTTAACGGTATAATAAAGCCAAATTCAGGAGAATACAGATTTAATGGTAATATTGTAAATTATTCAAAAAAAGAACTTTTTTACCTTAGAAAAAATATAGGTATAGTGTTTCAAGAACCTGATAATCAAATTTTTTCTTCAAGTGTATATGATGAAATTGCATTCGGTCCAAGAAATTTAAAAATACCTGAATATGAAATTGATAATATTGTAAAAGAAAGTGCAAAAGAAACAGATGTTACTGAATATTTTGAAAAACCTGTGCATTTTCTTTCATATGGTCAGAAAAAAAGAGTTTCAATATCATCAATACTTGCAATGAAACCTAAAGTTATAATATTTGATGAACCTTCAGCCTGTCTTGATGTAGTTCAAAAAGATAAACTTTATTCACTTTATAAAAAACTCAAAAACAAAGGAATTACAATTATTATATCTACTCATGATATTGATTTTGCTTATAAAATAGCAGATAATGCAATAGTTTTAAAAAATGGTGAATGTATATTTAACGGAAAAATAGACGACTTGTTTGCAAATGACAAAATTGTACAAAAAAGTTGTTTAAAATATCCCCCTGTATACATATTGTATAACGAACTTATTAAAAAACATATTATAAAAAATACATATTGTACACCAAAAACAATAGAGGATATTATTACTATTCTAAATAATGTATAAATTATTAATATGACATTAGTTTATAATATGTAAAAACTTAACATCACCTCTTGTAAAAACTCTATATACGTATTATAATTTATATGTATTCTTATACTTTAAGAAGAAAAAATATAGAGAGGTGTTTTTAAAATGGCATTAGTAACAACAAAAGAAATGTTC
This sequence comes from uncultured Clostridia bacterium, assembly GCA_944379995.1. Classification (GTDB taxonomy): domain Bacteria; phylum Bacillota; class Clostridia; order Lachnospirales; family Anaerotignaceae; genus Fimicola. Next base: position 93,282 of record CALWGF010000001.1, on the reverse strand, counting down.
AAAAAAGCTTTTGAAGGACATTACGCAATTGGTGCGTTCAACATCAACAATATGGAAATCATTCAGGGTGTTGTTCGTGCTGCAAAATCACAGAATTCAGCAGTTATTTTACAGGTATCAAAGAGTGCATTAAAATATGCTAATCCTCTTTACTTAAAAGGAATGGTAGATGCTGCTGTTGCTGAAACAGGTATTGATATCGCTCTTCACTTAGACCACGGTCCAGACCTTGAAACAGTTAAAGAATGTATTGATGCTGGATTTACATCAGTTATGTTTGACGGTTCACACTATGACTACGAAGAAAACGTAGCTAAAACAAAAGAAGTTGTTGAATATGCTCACGCTCATGGTGTAGTTGTTGAAGCTGAACTTGGAAAATTAGCAGGTGTTGAAGATGATGTTAAAGTTGACGCTGCTAATGCAACTTACACAGACCCAGACCAGGCTGTTGATTTCGTAAAACGTACAGGTGTTGACTCACTTGCTATCGCTATCGGAACAAGCCATGGTGCTTATAAATTCAAAGGTGAAGCTAAACTTGACTTTGATAGACTTGAAAAAATCACAGAAAAATTAGAAGCTGAAGGAATTCACAACTTCCCAATCGTATTACACGGTGCTTCTTCAGTAGACCAGGCATCAGTTGAAACATGTAACCAGTATGGTGGACAGATTAACGGTGCTAAAGGTATGCCAGCTGAAATGCTTAGAAAAGCTGCTTCTATGGCTGTATGTAAAATCAACATGGATACAGACTTAAGACTTGCTATGACAGCTGCAATCAGAAAGAGCTTTGCAGAAAACCCATCAGCATTCGACCCAAGAGGATACTGTGGTGCTGCAAGAGATTACATTCAGGAAATTGTTACAAAGAAAATTCAGGAAGCTCTTGGTTCAGTAGACTCAATGAAATAATTAAATTAAAACAAAAAGGTGTCTTTAATTAAAGACACCTTTTTTTATTTGTTCAATATAATATTTTTTAACTTCTTCATATTCATTTGATAAAAGAAACTCTCTACCCTCTTTTGAAAGTTTATAAAATCCCTTTTTCACTCTTTCAAACCAACCATAAACATTTTTTTGAAGTATGGAAGATGTTTTTTCTTCACCACAAATACATTTTATATCTTTTAAAGAAACACATTCACTATCACCAATATAACAAAGTATTTTTATTGATTTTTCCATATAAGCTGTAAGTATTTTTTGTTTATTTACACCGCCTATATTTGAATTTATATTCCTTTTATCAAATTCATTTTTTAATAAATATACTTTTCTACTGTTTTTATAACTTTTACCGTTACAAGGCTCAATAATAACTTCAACTGTTTTTATAGGACTATCAATAGCAACTGTTATAAGCCCCATATCAAGAGCCTTTAAAAGTTTTATAATATTTTTAAATTCTTTTGTGTTATGCCCTTTTATTGGTCGTGGTATAACAGCATATACATTTTCAGTAATAGACTTTCTATCTAATATTTGATATACAAGTTTTAAATTAAATGATGTTTTCATTTCACATATAACAGTAATATTTTCTTTTATTGCTACAACATCACAATTTTTAACTTCTCCCTGCACTTTAAAGCCTTTATTTTCAAAAAACTCTTTTAAAGGGTAATAAAGTTCACTTTCTTTATGTTTCATTATATTTTACCCTCAGCCATAAATTTTTCTATATCTTCAACAGTTTTTATCATATCTTTAGAAAGTACCTCATTTCCCTTTTCTGTTATAAGAACATCGTCCTCAATTCTTATACCTATACAATATTCCTCAATATAAAGCCCCGGTTCAACTGTTATAACCATACCTTTTTCAAGTTTTCTGTTCGCATATGTTCCAACATCGTGAGTTTCCGCCCCTAAATAATGCCCAACGCTATGATAATAATATTTTGAAACGTCCTCAAATTTTTCAACAAGACCTATTTTTTTGAGTTCTTCAAAATAATGTTGTTTCAATATTTCATTAAGTTTTGAATAGTCCTCATTAGGTTTCATTGCTTCTATAACTTTAAGCTGTCCTTCAAGCACTATGTTATAAATTTTCTTTTGAAGGTCAGTAAATTTACCGTTTACAGGGAATGTTCTTGTTAAATCTCCATTATAATATTTCCATTGTGCCCCAACATCAAAAAGTATAAGGTCATTATCATTTGTTTTTGCATCATTATTTGTATAATGAAGTATTGTTCCATTTTTACCTGATGCCCCTATTGATTGAAAAGCCTTATCCTTCACACCATTTTTTTTGAGAACAAAATCAAAATATGCTTCAATTTCGTATTCATACATACCAGCTTCTGAATTTCTCATCATTTCCTCAATACCCATACGAGTAATATCAACAGCTTTTCTTATAAGTTCTATTTCATAATCTGTTTTTATAACTCTCATTTCACTTATAATGTCATATACATTAATTACATTAATATGAGGATATTTTTTAATAAAACTTTCATAGAAAATATTAGCAGAAGTTAAAGGTGATGTTATATCTCTACATTCCAAGTCAATATAAATATTTTTTATATGATTTTTAAATATAAAAGATGATATTTCATCATTAAACCAGTCTAAATAATTTATATTTTCAATTCCTGATATTTCTGTTGCTTCTTCTTCTGTTATATTTGCCCCAACCCATTTAGCAAGATAGCCATTATCTCTTTTTATATAAAGTGTTTCACCATATTTATTATTATTTTTTGTAATAACAACAATATTTTCTTCTGTGTCAATACCAGTAATATAATAAAAATTTCTATCTGGTGTAAAAGGATAGTTTTCATCACCTCTTTTTACAGGGGCTTTTCCTGCAAAAAGTATTACAATAGATGAATTATCTATATTATCAAAAAGTTTTTTTCTATTATTTTTAAAAAATTCTGTCAATAGTATCATCTCCAAAAATATATTTTTTTTATTATACCATATTCAGAGTATTGATACTTATAAAAAAGATAGTTTTACAACATATAAGTTTTTTGGAAGCTCTGCTCCCAAACCCTCGCAAGCCTTTAAAAAGGCTTGACCTAAACTTTTAAAATTAAATATTATTTTTTACCTAAAAGTTTTTCAAGTTCAACAATAATAATAGGCATAAATGAAAGTATAGAAACAATAAGCCATTTATCAAAATCAAGACTTACAACTTTAAAAACTTGTGCAAATGTAGGTATAGTAATAACAGATGCTTGAAGTATAACACCTATAATAAAAGAAAGAACTAAAACCTTATTTGAAAATATATTTATTTTAAATAAAGAACCATTTGTTCTCATATTAAAAGCATGTACAAGTTGAGAAATACTTAAAACAGCAAAAGCCATTGTTCTACCATATGCATATCCAACACCTAAATCAAAGTATACATGACCTATTGCAAAAGCTAAAAGAGCCAAAAGCCCTATCATACAACCTTCTAATGCAATTCTTATTCCCAAACCACCCGAAAATATATTACCATTATCGGAAACAGGTGGTTTTTCCATAATATCTTTTTCAGCCTTGTCCATACCAAGTGCAACAGCAGGTAAAGAGTCTGTAACAAGATTTACCCACAAAAGCTGTATAGGCAAAAGTGGAGTTGCCCAACCAAAACACATAGCAGTAAATATTGTTATAATCTCACCAATATTACTTGATATAAGGAAATGAATTGATTTTATTATATTGGCATATATTCTTCTTCCCTCTTTTACAGCCTCTATAATAGTTGCAAAATTATCATCTGCAAGTATCATATCGGCAGCACCTTTTGCAACATCTGTGCCGTTTTTGCCCATAGCACAGCCTATATCAGCAGCTTTAAGAGCAGGTGCATCGTTTACTCCGTCACCTGTCATAGCGGTAATATAGCCTTTATTTTTAAAAGCCTTTACAATTCTAACTTTATGCTCAGGTGATACTCTAGCAAAAACGCTATAATTTTCTATATTTTCATTCAAATATTCATCTGGTACAAGATTAAGTTCTGCCCCTGTCATACACTTATCACCATTTTTAAATATGCCTAAATCTTTTGCAATAGCTTTTGCTGTTGTTATATGGTCACCTGTTATCATTACAGGCTTTATTCCTGCTTTTTTACAAAGTTTAACAGCTTCATAGGCTTCCGGTCTTGGTGGGTCTGAAATTCCTGCCATTCCCACAAAAACAAGGTTTCTTTCTATAATATCTTTATTAAAAGAAACAGGTTTTTCATTATATTCATTATAAGCAACTGCAATAACTCTTAAAGCACCTTCCGCCATATTATCGTTTAAATTTTGTATATCTAAAATATCATTTCTTTGCATAGTTCTTTCTTTTTCATTATCAAGAACTTTTGTACATAATTTAATTAAAACATCAGGAGCACCTTTTGTAATTGATATGTACTTTCCTTTAGGTGTTCTATGTATTGTTGTCATAAGTTTTCTTTCTGATGAAAAAGGAATTTCCCCTATTCTTTTATATTCATCATTTATTTTATAAATATTTTCTCCACAATCCACAGCACATTCCATAAGTGCTTTTTCAGTAGGCTCACCCTTTATATTATTATCATCATAATTACAGTTATTACATAATGCTGCCAATTTAAGTATAAATTTTCTTTTTGAAATATCTTCTTTAATTTTATTTTTATTATCTGTAACAGTTACAACTCTCATTCTATTTTGTGTAAGAGTACCTGTTTTATCAGAACATATTACATTAGCACTTCCAAGAGTTTCAACAGCAGGAAGTTTTCTTATAATTGCATTTTTCTTTGACATATTTTGCATACCCATAGCAAGAACTATTGTAACTATTGCAGGAAGTCCTTCAGGTATTGCAGCAACAGCCAGACTTATTGATGTCATAAACATTTCAAACCAATCAGAATTTCTAAAAACTCCAATAAGGAATATAACAAGACATATTATAACTGCTGCTGTTCCAAGGGTTTGACCTGTTTTTGACAAACGTTTTTGCATAGGTGTTTCTGTTTCCTCCTCGTCAATCATAAGTTTTGCAATTCTTCCTACTTCTGTGTTTAAACCTGTACTTATAGCAACAGCTTTTCCTTTTCCGCCTGTAATATAAGATGATGCAAAAACCATATTTTTTCTATCACCCAAAGAAGTTTTATCATTTGTAACACATTTTATGTTTTTTGAAACAGGTACAGACTCTCCTGTAAGTGATGCTTCCTCTGCTTTAAGTTCAATACTTTCTATAATTCTTCCGTCAGCAGATATAAAATCACCTGTTTCTATTATAAAAACATCGCCTTCCACTAAATCCTCTGATAATATTTCTTTAACTTTACCCTCTCTTAATACTTTTGTATGGGGAGAAGATAACTTTTTAAGTGCCTCAATAGCTTTTTCAGCTTTATTTTCTTGTATAACACCTAAAACAGCATTAAATACAACTATTGCAATAATAATCAAAGAGTCAATATAATCATTTTCACCTTGCATTTTTGAAACTACAAAAGATACTATTGCTGCAATAATAAGAGCAATAACCATAAAATCAGAAAACTGCATTAAAAATTTTATAAAAATACTTTTATTTTTTTTGTTTTCAGAAATTATATTTTTACCATTTTTAATAAGTCTTTTTTCTGCTTCTTTTTCAGAAAGACCATTTTTAAAATCTGTACGAAGTTCACACTCCAGTTCATTAAGGGCAATATCACGTTTATCCATTGTTTTTCACTCTCCTAAGACAAGCTTTTGTATATTGAAAATATATTCACCATTATCATAAATAATGACAACAACATAATATATTTAAAAAAGGATTTTGAAAAAATGGATATAAACATAATTTTTTTAGCAATCACACTAAGTATTGATGCTTTAGGAATAGGAATTTCATATGGTGTCAGAGGAATAAATATACCTTTATTTTCAAAGTTTATAATTTCAATACAAACATTTTTAATAATAACAATATCTTTATTTTTAGGTAATGTTGTTTTCAGTTTTTTTCCTACTACTATTCGTAATTATACAGGAGTAATAATACTTATAGCTTTAGGTATATTTATGATTATAGAAGCATATTTACCAAAAAAAGAAAAAACAGAAACAGTACGTACATTTTCAATAAAACAAGCAGGAATTACAATAAAAATAATAAAATCACCACCAGTATGTGACTTTAACAAATCAAATAAAATAGAGCCTTTTGAAGCATTATATCTTGGATTGGCTCTTTCAATAGACTCTTTCGGTGTATCATTTGGAAGTGGTGCTTTTGGAGTATTTTCAATTTTTTTACCTTTATTCGCAGTATTTTTTCAAATATTATTTTTATCAATAGGTATTTCATCAGGTAGAAAAATAAGTAATATTTCAAAACTTTCTGAAAATACATGGATTACTGTTTCAGGCTGTATATTAATATTTATGGGAATTTTAAAACTTATATAAAATAAAAATTGAATAAAATTATTATTATATTTATAAGTACTATTGATATTATATCAATGGTACTTTTTATATGTATAAAATTGACTATTATAATTATATATGGTAATTTATATATAGAAACTTCTTAATATTCAAAATAGGATAAGGTGATTATAATGAAAAAATATTTATCTATTGCTACTATATTATTAATACTTTCATTTACTTTGTCTATTACTGTATTTGCTTTCTATAACCCAACAGAAAAAAATACAGTTTCTAATGAAAACACAACTAATACTAGTGATATTCGTTGTGATTTACCACTTACAACTTGGAGCGGTGGCACAATCCAATTTGAACATAAAATGGAAACAAGTTCAAAGCGTCCATATTATAAAGTTTATGTATATAATTCAGGTTCAAATACTATGTATGTAGATATTGGTGACAGTAAAAACAATATTGTCAAAGCAGGCGAAACAAATTCATTTTATGGAAAAAGCAATATATTTTCACGAAATCAAGATATTATTGTAAATTGTGAAGACGGTTATTCACTTTATGGTGAAATTGAAATAAAAATCAGTGATACTTCATTAGAATAATATATAACAAAAAAGAACTGCTATTTATATTTTAAAACCGCAGTTCTTTTATAGTTTAAAGCAGAAACATTAATTTTCGGCTATTTTTTATTTACGTTTTCTTTTTATTACAACATATATACCTATTACAATTATAACCACAGGAATTAATATAACACTTACAAACATTATACTTAAGGCTTGTGCACTGCTAAGCTGTAAATATTCATTTCCGTTTATAGCTTTATTTGGTATAGATATATTATTTTCTTTATCCATAAGCCAATTTACAGAGCCTATAATAAAATCATAATTTCCACCGTTAGCATAGCTATCTATATTTGAGTCCATAATAGCACTACCACCAAAAACAATCATTTTTGATTTATTGGCATTATATTCATCTGTTACAGCCACAGCAATATTAAACGGTCCCATAATATCATTATCTGTTTTTTCATAGCTATATATGTCTGTCAATTCTTTTTTAGCATATGAAGAACTTGATGTTGTAAGCAAAGGCTCAACAGTAACAGACTCTCTTTTTGTATCTAAAACATCAAAGCCTTGGGCATATGGGAAAAATACTGTTTGTTCTTCTTTATTTATGTTTTCTGTTATAGTATGTTCCTCTATATTAGGAAGTACATAAAAAGGTGTATTCTGATACATATTATCAGTTGAACCTTCTATAACAATTGCATTATTTGGAGATATACCATAATTTGATAAAAGAGTTCCAATATTTACAAGGTTTTCTGTACTAATACCAATATTTATAATTATTTTACCGTTATTTGCAACAAACTCACTTATTTTTTGAAGTTCACTATTACTAATATCAGTCATAGGGCTATTTATCATAAGTATACTTGCATCTTCCGGAATTGCTGTTTGTTCATCAAGTGTAAGACTTTCAACTTCATAATTTTGGTTTTGTAACTCAATAACAAGGTTTTCATCAATATCCATTTCACTATGACCTTTAATATTATATATCATAGTACTACTATCACTTGTAACATATGATATACCCTCTGTAATACAGCTTTCAGCATTAAAACTTGTCATATATGACATATTTGTATACTGGTCAACAGAATATGAAGCCATTTTATCTTGAGTTACAACTCTGTATTTACCTGTACTTTCACAATCAATTATAATTGTACCAACAGGAAAATCTTCTCCGTTTTCTGAATAATTAAGTGTGAAATCACTATTTGTATAAGGGTCTTTAAACTCACATTTAATTTTATTTGAAGCATTTTCATATTTATTAAAAAGCTGTTGTATAACAGGGTCCTCATTACCTTTTTCATAAAGAGCATATATATTTACATCTTTATCAATATTAGATAATACAGTTTTACTTTCTTTTGAAATAGAATAAAGTTTCTCTCTTGTACTATCAAGCGTAATATTAAGGCTACCTGCAAAAATATTTATAATTATTATTGCTAAAAGTAAAACAGCAGTAATAATACAACTTTTAGCATTATACTTAATTTTTTTATTTTTATATTTCAAAACTTTCTACCTCCTTTAATTCCAACGTTTTTTCTCAATACTTCTTACTGTCAAATATATAAAGAAGGCTGAAAAAGAAACATAAAATATTATTGAACTAATATCAAAAATACCTAGTATAAAGTTAGAAAATCTTGAAATCATAGAAAAGCTCATAACAAAATCATAAAGAAATGTATTATAAAAATCCGGCTTTACAAAATATACAATTCCAAATATTACAGCTATACAAACAGCTGATATTAAAGAATACTTTATATCCTCTATTGAATAATAAACAAAAAGACCTACTAAAACACATAATATAATTGCAAGACCTATTCCATATAAATTACCATTCGGTAAAGATGTAGCTATGCCCTCAATAAAAAATAATACAAACATAGACATAAAAGTTAATACTGCTGATATAATCTGATTATCTGACAAAGATGAAATCCATATACCAACAGAAATAAAGCATATACCCATAAATAAAAAGCCTAAATATGCACATATAACTTCCGAAAAAACAACATTTCCAAAAATACTTATTATTATAGGGAATATAAAAGTTAATAAAAGTGCAATTAAAAATAATGATACTGATGCTAAAAATTTTCCTATAACAATATCATAAACATTAACAGGTGATGTTAATAAAAGTTGGTCTGTTTTTTGTTTTGTTTCTTGGCTCAAAAGCCCCATTGTAAGTATAGGTATTATTAAAAGCATAACCATAATAATACTTGAAAGAACAATTCTAAAATCAGGACTTAATGATATTATATTATAAAGAGAAAAATACAATGCTGTAACAAATACAAACACACCTATAAATATATATCCTGTCATAGAATTAAAATATGCTCGCATTTCTTTTTTAAATATTGCTGACATTATTCATTTCCCTCCCCTTCGCTATTTCCTTCGTCATTTTCTTCATTTTCAGTATTTTCTTTTATAGAATTATCTTCTATATCAGTAACTTTAAGGAATATATCTTCAAGGGACATTTCCACAGGGTTCATACCAAGTATTTTATAATTATTTTTAATAGCATTATCAAATATAACTTCTCTTATATCACAGTTTTCAGAAGCCTCAACAATGAATTGATATGTATCTTTTTCGTTTTCTCCTTGTTGAATTACAGATACAATACTTTCTTCATTTTCAAGAGCAGTTTTTATATTTTCTTTATCTCCTTTTACACTTATGTTCATTTTATGGTTTTTAGATAAGTTTTCAGAAAGATTTTCTGTTGTATCCTGTGCAACAATAACACCTTTATTTAATATTAAAACTCTATCACATACAGCACTTATTTCAGAAAGTATATGAGAGCTTAATATTACAGTATGATTTTTACCAAGAGTTTTTATAAAATCACGAATTTCTATAATTTCTTTTGGGTCAAGTCCCACAGTAGGCTCATCAAGTATTAAAATTTCTGGATTACCTATTAAAGCCTGTGCAATACCTACACGTTGTTTATATCCTTTTGAAAGGTTTTTAATTATTTTATTTGAAACGTGAGATATTTTAACTATATCCTTAATTTTTTCAAGTACATCTTTTTTATCACCTTTAGAAATCTTTTTAATATCGCAAACAAAATCAAGGTATTCATCTACTGTCATATTAACATATAAAGGCGGTATTTCTGGCAAATATCCTATTTTACTTTTTGCCTTTTGAGGTTCATCAATAATATCATAACCACATATTTTAACAGTACCGCTAGTCGGTGCAATATAACCTGTTATAATATTCATTGTAGTTGATTTTCCTGCACCATTAGGACCAAGAAAACCTAAAATTTCACCTTCATTTACAGTAAATGAAATATCATTTACTGCAATATCTTTTCCATATTGTTTTATGAGATTACTTACTTCAATCAAAGTCATACCTCCATTGTAAAATTAGTCACAACCTATTTTACAATAAAATTTGTTAAAAAGTATGAATATTCTGTTAATTTAATATCCATAATACAACTTAAGTTATTGAAAATGTATAAAATATAACATTTTTCGCACCATTCATAATAAGTAATCTTGAACATTCATTTATAGTACTTCCAGTAGTAAATATATCATCAACAATCATTATAGTTTTGTCTTTTATAAATTCTTTATCAGTAATAACAAATGCATCTTTTATATTTTCTTTTCTCTCTTTATGTTCAAGAGAATTTTGAGGAACTGTATTTCTTATTCTTTTTATCAAATCAGCTCTATAAACTATATTAAAATTTTCTGCTATACGTTTTCCTATTATGTCAGCTTGATTAAATTCTCTTTTTTTCAACTTTTTTTGGTGTATAGGAACAGGAACTATAATATCAATATTTTTAATTACATCATTATATTTTTCACGGACAAAAAGGCTCATGAGCTCACCCATAGCCTTTCCGTCTTTTTTAACACCTTTATATTTAAGTCTAAATATACTTTTTCTTACTATTTCATATTCAAATGGTGAAAAACCAAAATCAAATGCAAAAGCTGTTTCCATACATCTTGAACATATTTCACCATACTCAATAGGTTTACCGCATTTTTTGCAAACATTACCACTTATAAAAGGTATATTTTCTCTGCACTTTAAACATACATAGTCTTTACTGTTTTTATATTCTATAATCTCATTACATATTACGCATTTTTTAGGATACATAATATTTACTATACATTCAATAAATTTATCAAACATCATAACTCCATATTCATAAAATCATATATACTTTTTATTCTGTATGCAAGAGTTGAATATCTGTTTACCTCTCTATTATTATAAATCATAGAAGAAACAGTTTCCGCAAGTCCAACTATAACAACAAGTTTTTTTGCCCTTGTAACACCTGTATAAAGCAAATTTCTTGACATAAGCATAGGCGGACCACTATGTATAGGCATAATAACAACAGGATATTCACTACCTTGTGATTTGTGTATTGTTATAGCATATGCAAGTTCAAGTTCTTCTATTTGTGTAAAATCATATTCAACTTCTTTGTCATCATCAAAAACAACAGTTATTACTTCATCAACTTTGTCAATATCTGTGATTATACCTTGGTCACCATTAAATATACCTGTACCCTCATCAACTTTTTTACCAAGACTATTATATACTTTCCATACAGCGTTATAGTTATTTTTAATCTGCATAACTTTGTCGCCTTCTCTAAATATAACACCTCTAAATTCTTTTTCTTTTTTATCATCACTTGGAGGGTTTATAACACTTTGTAATGTTTCATTAAGGCTTTGTACACCTATACGGCTTTTTCTCATAGGTGTTAGAACTTGTATATCATCAACGCTGTTACATTTAAGGAAATTTGGTATTCTTCTAGTTACAAGGTCGGCTATTGTAGTAACAACATCTTCTGAATTAATTCTTTTCAAAAAGAAAAAGTCCTTTTCCTTCTCATTAAGAACAGGTTGTTTACCTTGATTTATTCTATGAGCATTCATTACAATAGCACTTTCCTGTGCTTGTCTAAATATTTTATCAAGTTTAACAACTTTTAATTTTTCAGAATTTATAACATCTTTTAAAACATTACCAGCACCAACAGAAGGAAGCTGGTCAACATCACCAACAAGTATAAGCCTTGTACCCCTTGCTATTGCACGAGTAAGACCAAACATAAGATTTATATCAACCATAGATGTTTCATCAATTATAATTACATCTGCATCTATTGGGTTATCTTCATTTTTATCATATATTTGTCTTCTGCCTTCATCATCTGTAAATGTTATACCAAGAAGTCTATGTATAGTTTGAGCCTCCATACCTGTTGCTTCTGTCATTCTTTTTGCTGCACGACCTGTGGGAGCAGCCAAAACAATTTCGTTTTCTTCCTCAGAAAGTATTTTTATTATTGTATTTATAGTTGTTGTTTTACCTGTACCCGGACCTCCTGTAATAATAAGAAGTCCATTTGTCATAGCCTCACGAACAGCCTCACGTTGGTTTACATCAAGCATAATACCTGTATCAAATTCAGCCTTTGCAATTATTCTATCTATATTATTATAATTTTCAGGAACATATTCCATTGATAATTCTAAAAGTTTTTTAGCCACAGCAATTTCAGAATAATAATAAACAGATAAATAAACACAATCAATACCATTTATTTTTTCTTGCCAAAGCTGATTGTCCACTTGCAACTCTTTTAAACAATTTTCAATTATAATAGTATTTATTCCCAAAAGTTCTGATGTTATTTTTGTAAGCTCTGTTTTAGGTAAATATACATGTCCATTTTGTGATGCTTGATTTAAAACATATTTTATACCAGATTTAATACGATTAGGGCTATCAGTTTGTATACCTGCATTTTGTGCCATTTTATCAGCCATTTTAAAACCTATACCGTTTATATCGTCAGCCAATCTATATGGATTTTCTTTTACTATTTCAAATGTCTTACCTTTATATTTTTTATATATTTTCATAGCATAGGAAGGCGTAACACCAAAGTCCTGTAAAAAAAGCATAGCCCTTCTAAGCTCGTGTTGTTCACAGAATACATTATGTATTGTCATAGCTTTTTCATAGCTTATACCTTTAATTTCTGCCAATTTATCAGGCTTTTCTTCAATAACATAAAAAGAAGCTTCACCGAATTTATCAACTATTCTTTCAGCTGTTTTTTTTCCTATACCCTTTATTACTCCAGAGGCAAGATATTTTTGTATTCCTTCTGCTGTTGTTGGTATTGTTTTTTCAAAAAATTTAACTTGAAACTGTTTACCATATGTAGGGTGCATAGTCCAGTTACCAGATATTTTTAAATCTTCACCAGAATGTATTTGCATAATTGTACCTACACAAGTTATTTCTTCTCCGTCATTATCAACTGTAAAAACACAATAACCATTATCTTTATTATGAAAAACAATATCCTCAACAGAGCCTGTTATAACAGTATCCTCCAAAAAATCACCTTCTTGCCATAAAAATTGAATATTTATAATTGTACCACCTTTAGTGACATAAAAAAAGAGCCCCGATATAAAATCAGGGCATAAAGTTATTTATTATTTAATAGCATTGCTGAAAACTTCTGTTTTATCTGTTCTTTCCCAAGGAAGGTCAAGGTCATTTCTTCCAAAGTGTCCATAAGCTGCTGTTTGTTTATAAATAGGTCTTCTAAGGTCGAAGTTTTTAATAATTGCAGCAGGACGAAGGTCAAAGTTTGATTTAACAATTTCAGTTATTTCAGCATCTGAAATTTTACCTGTACCATATGTGTTTACAAGTATAGAAACAGGTTTAGCAACACCAATAGCATATGAAAGCTGTATTTCACATTTTTTAGCAATACCAGAAGCTACAATATTTTTAGCAACATATCTTGCAGCATAACAAGCTGAACGGTCAACTTTTGTAGGGTCTTTTCCTGAGAAAGCACCACCACCATGGCTTGCATATCCGCCATATGTATCTACTATAATTTTTCTACCTGTAAGCCCACTATCTCCCTGTGGTCCACCAATAACAAATCTACCTGTTGGATTTATAAAATATCTTGTGTTTTCATCAAGAAGTTCAGCAGGAATAACAGCTTTTATAATATTTTCTTTAACATCTTTTTCAATTTGTTCCTGTGTAACCTCTGGGCTATGCTGTGTTGAAAGAACAATAGTATCAATTCTTACAACTTTATCATCATCATATTCAACTGTAACCTGAGCTTTTCCGTCAGGACGAAGATAAGGCATTGTTCCATTTTTTCTTACTTCTGTAAGTCTTTTTGTAAGTTTATGAGCAAGATATATAGGCATAGGCATATATTCTTCTGTTTCATCACAAGCAAAACCAAACATCATACCTTGGTCACCAGCACCAGTATCAAATTCGCTTGTATCTTCACCTTTTTTATTTTCGTAAGCTTTATCAACACCCATAGCAATGTCAGGTGACTGACCGTGAAGTGATGTAATTACTGAACAAGAGTCACAGTCAAAGCCATATTTTGCTCTGTCATATCCTATTTCACGAACTGTTTCACGAACAATATTTTCAACATCAACATAACAATTTGTTGTTATTTCTCCCATAACAAAAACAATACCTGTTGTTGTACAAGTTTCACAAGCAACACGTGCCATAGGGTCTTTTTCAAGTATATTATCAAGAATTGCGTCTGAAATCTGGTCACAGATTTTATCTGGATGTCCCTCTGTAACAGATTCTGAAGTAAATAATCTTTCAGCCATTTCAAAACCTCCTATTAATAAACATAAATTAACATTTTTATAAAATTTCATAAATATAAAACTTATTTTTTACAATAAAAAAAGCCTCTAGGGCTTAATAACAAAATCCTCATCTTCCGTAAAAATTTTACGGGGGAATTGGCACCGTGCTAATTTTGCCGGTTGCCGGGTGTCATAGGGCCCTGTCCCTCAACCTCTCTTGATAAGTTTATATTCAATTCTGTGATATTATATCAATATTATCTACTATTGTCAATAATAAATTCAATACAGATATAAAATATATCTGTATTGAATTTTTATTTTATTCTTCTTCTGTATTTATATTTTTTACAGGTTCTTTTTCTTTATGCCCAAAAACACCAGAAAAAACACCTTTTCCTCTATCTTCGCAAATATATTCTATATATTTTCCTGTACCTATTGCAACACAAGAAACAGAGTCCTCAGCAATAATAGCATTTATTCCTGTTCTTGATTTTATAAGCTTGTCCAAACCATAAAGAAGGCTTCCGCCACCTGTCATTACAATACCTCTATCAGAAATATCAGCAGCAAGCTCTGGTGGAGTTTTTTCAAGTACATTATGGACAGCGTCACATATAGCAAGTACAGATTCTTTGAGAGCCTCGTGCATTTCTTCAGAAGTAACAGTAATATTTTTTGGAAGACCTGTTATAAGATTTCTACCTCTAACATCAAGAGTAACAGGTGTTGTTCTTTCATATGCTGTACCTATATTTATTTTAAGGTCTTCTGCTGTTCTCTCACCAATAAGAACATTATGTTTTTTACGCATATATCTTATAATATTTTCATCGAAATTATCACCTGCTATTTTTAAAGATGTACTAACAACAGTACCACCAAGTGAAATTACAGCAATATCAGTTGTACCACCACCAATATCAACAACCATATTTCCACAAGCCTTTGAAATATCAATTCCTGCACCAATAGCTGCGGCAATAGGTTCTTCAATAATATGAACTTGTCTTGCACCTGCTTGTTTTGTAGCATCTTCAACAGCACGTCTTTCAACTTCTGTTACACTACTAGGCACACAAACAGCTATTGTAGGTTTTACAAAAGAACGTTTACCAATAGCTTTTTCAATGAAATATTTAAGCATTTTTTCTGTTATTTCATAATTAGAAATAACACCTTCTCTTAAAGGTCTTATTGCCACAATATTCCCCGGAGTTCTTCCGAGCATTCTTCTTGCTTCTTCCCCTACTGCAAGAATTGTATTTGTATCTTTATCAATAGCAACAACAGAAGGTTCTTTTATAACTATACCTTGACCTTTTATATAAACTAGAACTGTGGCAGTACCAAGGTCAATACCTATGTCCTCCCCAAATCCCATAAATCCAAACATGGCAATTCTCCTTTTCTTTAAAAAATAAAATCCCATAACCTTAAATTATTATACATAATTCTTTTGTTCTTTTAAAGAGAATACATCAAAATATAAAAAAAATCGTCAAAATTATCATTTAATAAAAAAGACAGAATCTTTTTTTAGAGATTCTGTCGACATTAAATCTAAAAATATTACATTTAACAATTAGTTTACATCAATTTAATTGTTCATTTATAACCTCTATTGCTTTATGAAGCTGTGTATCATCTTTTTCATCTATTGTAAGTTGATATTGTAATTCTTCTGGAAGTTCTACAACATAATCTGGTGTTATACCTGTACCCTGTATGCATACTCCATTAGGTGTGTAATATTTTTGTATTGTTATTTTAAGTCCAGAACCATCTGTAAGAGGATATAATCCTTGTACAAGACCTTTTCCGAAAGTTTGTGTTCCAACAAGTGAACCAGTTTTTGTATCTTGAACAGCACCAGAAAGAACTTCAGAAGCACTTGCACTATTACCATTTACAAGAACACAAAGAGGTATATCAATACAATTTGCATCAGACATATAATCTTCCCTATTGCCTTCTTTATCTATTGTATATACAAGAACGCCTTCTGGAATAAGCATATCTGTTATTTGTTCAACAACATTCAAATTTCCTCCCGGATTATTTCTAACATCAAGTATAAGCCCTTTTATATTTTGTGATTTAAGTGTATCATATTGTTGTTTAAACTGGTCATATGTATTTTCTTTAAAACTTGTTATTCTTATATAACCTATATTATCATCAACAATTTTACTTTCTACTGTCTGAACATCTATTTTTTCTCTTACAATATCAAAACTTTTAGTTTCTTTTGTACTTTCTCTATAAACTGTTACATTAACAGTTGTACCTTCTTCACCTTTTATAAGGTCTATGGCAGTATCAATAATGTCAGCAGAAACATCTGTATCATTTACTTTTATAATTCTATCATCAGGTAAAATACCTGCTTTTTCTGCCGGTGTTCCTATAATAGGTGATATAACTCTAATACTTCCGTCTGTACCATCAGCTATAACTTCAACACCTATACCATAAAATTCACCTTCATTATCTTCCATAAACTGTGCAAATTCAGAAGCAGTCATATAATCAGTATATGGGTCACCTATAGCTTTAACCATTCCATAATACATTCCTTCTTCAAGTTCATTCATATCAATTTCATCTACATATTTTTTGTCAAGTATTGTGGCTATTGCTGCAATTTTATCAGAAACACCTAAATCTTTGTATTTATTGCCTACAAAAAAAGCAAGTGCAAAATTCAAACTCATAATAACAACAAGAGTTGATGCAACACCTACAATAACCCCTTTCAAAAATGGTTTTTTACTCATAAATTAATTCACTCCAAATTTTAATTACTTTAAATTTTATTACAAAATATCATTATTCAGTACTTTTTTATTTTAAAAAAGGGAGTAAATGCATAAATAGCCTTACCCCCATTTTATTATAATATTATACGCCTAAATAAGGCTGTGGACTTGTATGTGAACCATTTTTTCTTACTTCAAAGTGACAATGATTTCCTGTTGAATTTCCTGTACTTCCTGCCTTAGCAATAGTTTGACCCCTTGAAACAGTATCGCCTTTTGAAACAGTAAGTTTTGAATTATGACCATAAAGTGTAACTAATCCGCCACCATGGTCAATCATTACAGTATAACCATAACCATTCATATAGCTTGCATATATTACTGTACCTGCTTCGGCAGCAACAATATTAGCACCATATGATGCCGGAATATCGTAACCTGTATGGAATTCACTTCCGCTACCTATTGGTCTTGCTCTATAACCGTATCCACTACTTATGTATGAACGACCAGGAACAGGCCAAGCAAACTGACCGCCTGTATATGTAACATTACCACTTGAAGAACCAGAACTTGTAGCACTACTACTTCTACTTGCAGCAGCAGTTGCTTGTGCTATAAGACTTTCTACTTCTTCACTAGCTTTTTCCCAAGAAGCAAGCTCTTGTTCATAAGCAGCAGCATCAAGCTTGTACTGATTATAAGTAGCTTGTTTTTCAGCAAGCTTTGTATTATATTCTTCTGTTTTAGCTTTCTGCTCTGCCACAAGCACTTCAACCTGTGCTTTATCTTCAGCTATTTCAGCTGTTTTTTGTTCAATTTCATTTTCTGTTTTTTGTAACTCTGAAAGAAGATTATTATCATAATTCATTATATCATTTACATATTGTATTCTTGTCAAAAAGTCTGTAAAACTTTCTGCACTAAGTATAATTTGTAAATAACCTATTGAACCATTTTCATGTAAAAACTTAATTCTTCCTTCAAAACTTTCAAGCTGTGCATCTTTTTTGTCAGTAGCTTCTTTAAGCTGTACTTCTGACTCTGCAAGTCTTGCAGTAACATCATTAAGCTGTGTTTGTATTTCATCAAGGGCAGCCTGTGCTTCTGCAACAGTTTTATCAAGACTTTCGATTTCTGCACTTATAGTTTGTTGTTTTTGTTTGTTTTCATTAAGTGCATTCTGTGTTTCTTGCTGTTTTGCTTTAAGTTCATTTTGTTCATTTTTTAATTCGCTAAGAGTTTTAGCATTTGCCACTTGCACAAATAACATTGAAAAAGCAAGTGTGACAGCAAGAAATTTTTTAAAGTACTTCTTCATTTGACTTCATTCCTCCAAAAAAATTATACTCTAAGATGTTTTCTTATTGACGTTACACTACCAATAACTCCAAGAAGTATACCTGAAACAATAGAAACAGGTATAAGAACTGAAAATATATCAATACTATATCTAAAACTTACCATATTTTTAATAACAGGCAAGCTTGTATATAATATATCTACTATTTTACTGTATACAGGCCAAGAAATCAACATAGGAATAACAGAACCAATTATACCTATAAGCATACCTTCTATAATAAAAGGCCATCTTATAAACCAGTCTGTTGCACCAACATATTTCATAATATTGATTTCATTTCTTCTTGTATAAACAGAAATTTTTATTGTATTCATAATTATTACAACAGATATTACAGCAAGTATAGCTATTACTAAAACACCTGTAATCTGCATAACATTATTAACTTTTAAAAGTATTTCTGTTTCTGTATGGGCATCTCTTACATTATCAATACCATCAATAGCAGTAAGAGCCTTAGTAACATCTGTTTGATATTCAACACCTTCAAGTGATATTTCAAATGAACTTGAAAGAGGATTATTTTCACCGCTAAATCCATCAAGTATACCGTCCATACTCCATTCATCTTGAAGCTCTGTAAGGGCATCATCTGGAGATGTATATGTAACTTGTTTTACATGAGGAATTGCTTTTATTTCATTGCTTATTCTTTCAACATCATCACTTGTAAGTTCTTCATTAAGGAAAACCGCAATTCCAATAGAGTCTTCCATTTGTCTTAAAACATATTGAAGATTACTTACAACACAGTATGAAAATGACATAATAAATATACACGCTGCAACAGTAGCAATAGACGCTACTGTCATAAGTCTGTTTCTTAAAAGGCTTGTGAAGCCTTCTTTAAAATAGTATTTAATAGAACTAGGCCTCATCGCTATAACCACCTTTTTCAACATCTCTTATTATAACACCTTTTCTAAGTGTTATTACTCTTTTTTGCATTGCATCAACAATATCTTTTGCATGAGTTGCAACAACAACTGTTGTACCTTGTCTGTTTATATCTTCCAAAAGGTTCATAATTCCCCAAGCTGTTTCAGGGTCAAGATTACCTGTTGGTTCATCGGCAATAAGTATAGGCGGTTTATTAACAATGGCTCTTGCAAGAGCTGTTCTTTGTTGCTCACCACCAGAAAGCTGATTAGGATATGCTTTCATTTTATTATGAAGACCAACAAGAGAAAGTACAGTAGGAACATTTCTTCTTATTGCTTTTGAAGGAGCTTCAATTACTCTCATAGCAAAAGCAACATTTTCATATACAGTTTTGTTTTGTAAAAGTCTAAAGTCTTGGAATACAACACCTAAATTTCTTCTGAGGTAAGGTATATCTTTTCTTAAAATTTTTGTTGTATCAATATTATTTATAACTATTCTACCACTTGTAGGGTCAAGCTCTTTTAGGAGTAATTTTATAAGAGTTGATTTTCCTGAGCCACTGGAACCAACAATAAAAACAAACTCTCCTCTTTCTATATGTATCGAAACTCCTTTAAGGGCTTCGGAGCCATTAGGATACACCTTCCTTACGTTTTCAATACTTATCAAAAAAATCTTCCTTTCTTAAATCTCAAAAAAACAGGGAACGCCCCTTAAACTTACAATTACGCCCCCTGTTATTTCATTGCATTTAGTATATATTAATAAGACATTTTATCCATATAAATCATGTATTTACTTACCATAAGAGTAATTTTGAATATTATAGCATCATCAAAGTTTCTAAGGTCAAGACCTGTCATTTTCTGAAGCTTATCAAGTCTGTATACAAGAGTATTTCTATGGATATAAAGTTGTCTTGATGTTTCGGAAACATTAAGATTGTTTTCGAAGAATTTATTTACTGTTGCAAGAGTTTCATCATCAAAATCGTCCATTGTAAGACCGTGAAGAACTTCTTTTATAAACATTCTGCAAAGAGGAAGTGGAAGCTGATATATAAGTCTACCAATTCCAAGTTTTTCATAGTTTACAATATATTTATCGCCTTCAAAAATCTTACCTACTTCAAGAGCCATTTTAGCTTCTTTATAAGAACGAGAAACATCTTTAAGGTCATTTACAACAGTACCAATAGAGATATACACTTTACTCTTTATTTCATTATTAAGAGTATCAGCAATCATTTTTGCAATTTTTTCTATTTCGTCCATTGTTTCTTTTTCTCTTAATTCTTTAACGAGAATAATGCTGTGTTCATCAACAGCAGTAACGAAATCTTTTGTTTTAGCTGGAAAAATACTTCTTACTATTTCAACAATATTCATATCTTTATCAATATTTGTTTCAATAAGATATACAATTCTTCTTATATTGTTTTCGATATGAAGTTTTTTAGCTCTGCTATAAATATCAACAAGAAGAAGGTTATCAAGAAGAAGATTTTTTATAAAATTATCTTTATCATATCTTTCTTTATAAGCAACTAAAAGGCTTTGTATTTGGAAAGCTGCAATTTTACCAATTCTGTATCCTTCTTCATCTTCACCTTTAACCTGAACAACATACTCAGGGATACCATTATCATATATTTTAAAATACTGATAACCAAGTATAAGCTGACTTTCTGCTTGAGAACCAATAAAGTTTTCAATAGCATCAATTTGTCTACCTATCATATTTTCTTCAGTTGTAGCAATAACTTTGCCCTCTTTTTCAACAACACTAAGCTCTTTACGAGTAATGTTCTTAAGGCCATCAATTGTGTTTTGTAAAATTTGATTTGAAATCATACCCTCACCCCAGAAAATTATTTTTTATTTTGTTTCCCCAAATGACTTTTTTATAATATTTTATATAGCCTAAAACATTAGAACAAATTGTACATATAAAACACATTGTTCACTCTAATACATTTTATAACAAAATACCAAAAAAATAAAGAGAAATATTTAAAAAAACTACAAACTTTTTTACCTTTTTTATTTTTTACCAAAAATATCCTCTAAATTCTATTTATAAATTGCATTTTTATATAAATATTGAAAAAATAGTACAAATTTAACAATTAAATTTTCATCTTTAAAACACTCTTGTCTTACAGTAATTTTTTACAAAGAATAATAATTATTAAAGTTTATAACTTACAAATCCTTCACCCAAAACTTCTTTTATATCTGTTACCATCATAAAAGCATTACTATCTATTTCAATAACTCTTTCTTTAACTTCTGATATTTCTTTTTGTGAGAAAACACATAATAAAACATCTTTTTCTTTACCTGTATACATTCCTTTACCTTTCAATGCAGTTACACCACGTTTTTGATTTTCCATAAGGTCTTTTGCAATTTCGTCTGATTTATCGGAAATTATAAAAACAGCTTTTGCAAAACCAATACCATCTATTATTCCGCCTGCTACTTTTGTACATATAAATACAGATATAACAGAATACATAGATTTTTCAATACCAAAAACAAAAAGACCTATTCCTATTACAATAGCATCTATTATAAAAAGTATTTTTGAAAGAGGTATATGACTATTATATTTATATATCATTGTAGCAAGAAGGTCAGAGCCTCCTGATGTTGCCCTACCTTTAAATATAAGTCCAGCACCAACACCAAGAATAGCCCCGCCATATATTGCTGAAAGCATAAGTTCACCTTTATATACAGGTAAAAACTTTATCATTTCAAGAAATATTGAAAAAAGTATTGTTGAAAATACAGTTTTACCAAGAAATCCTTTACCCATAATAATATACGCTGCTATAAGCAAAGGTAAATTCACAGAAAAACTTATTATGGAAAGAGGAAGTTCTATTCCAAAAAACATTTTACCAAGCTCTTTTATAACTATGGATAACCCCGAAACTCCTCCAAGTACCAGCTCATTTGCATCAAAAAATACTACAACTGAAATTGCTGTTAAAAATGTTCCTACCATAACTATAAAAAAATCAAAAATTTGTTTTTTGTCTTTTAGAACCATATTATACCTTCTTTGTTAATTATTTTATTTTTCTTTAAGCACTTTTATAGCAAACTTAGGAAGTCGCATCATACGTTTAATTCTTGTAGGTTGTGTTATAAGTCTGTAAAACCATTCAAGTCCAAGTTTACAGAATATTTTAGGAGCTCTTTTAACATTACCAGACATAACATCAAAACTTCCACCAACACCAATACAAACTTTTGCACCAGTAAATGTTATATGGTCATAAATCCATTTTTCCTGTTTTGGTGCACCAAGACCAACAAGAAGAATATCCGCACCGGATTTTTTAATTTCTTCTATAATCTGTTTTTCATCATCTTTATTAAAATATCCGTTTCTTGTACCAACTATATTAAGACCTTTATATTTGTTCATCATTTTTTTAGCGGCTGCACTAGCAATTCCCGGTGCTCCACCAAAGAAATATACTTTATAATCTGTATCTTTTATTTTTTCAAATACATTTTGAGTAAGGTCAAATCCCGGTACTCTTTCTTTTATTTTTATTTCACTATATTTTGATGCCCAAACAACACCTATTCCATCAGGAATTACAAGGTCAGAAGCCTTTAATATTTCCATAAGCTGTTTATCAGTTTGAGCCTCCATAACTATTTCCGGATTAGGAGTACATATTATATGCTGTCCTCCGTCAGAAAGAAATTCCATAACCCTTTCAACAGCTTCTTTCATTGTAAATGTATCGAAAGGTACTCCAAGTACATGTGTAAGTTTCCTCATAAAACTATCCCCCTATATTATTTTTTCAAAAGTTCCATAAGGTACTTTTCATTATTATGTGCTGCTTTTTCAAGTTCTGCTGCTGATTTATCAAGTATTTCTGCATACTTTTCATGATTTACAATCATATCATCTATTATTTCAAGAGTTTTATTCATATCAAAATCATGTATATCTCCACCGGAAGGCATTTGAAGTTTATCAAGATAGTATTGTATTTTAGGGTCATACACAAAGCCTACAAGAGGAACTCTCTGTCTTGCAGCAAATATAAGTGTATGAAGTCGCATACTTACTATAAAACTCATTCTTCCTATTATACCCATAATTTCATATGGTGAATAAGCATCTCTCAAAATATATGAAGGATTTTTCATTTTCTCATGAACTTTTTCACTTATTCTTATATCATTAGGAACTTGCATTACTATAAATACAATATTTCTATTATATTTCTCATATATAGAGTCGCAAAGATAAGCCATTTCTTCAACAAACTCATCTTCATTTCTCCAATTTTTAACATTTCGTACAGAAACACCAACTATTTCTTTATCAAGTGGTATTCCTGCTTTTATAAGAAGATTATTTGCTTCATCTTTTGATACACTATCAAGTGTAAAAACAGGGTCAGCAGTTACAAATGATTTTGCACTTACGCCCATAGATTTTAATTCTTCATAAGAGTAACCTTCTCTTAATGTTATAAGGTCAGCTTTATTTACAACAGTTTTTACAATCTGTCTATTAAAATTCTTTGATACAGGACCAATTCCGTTAGCATAAAGCATAACTTTTTTACCAAGCATTTTTGCAAGAAGTATTATAGAAAGATAATACATAAGTGAACGTGTACTTGTACTATCTTGAAGAAGGCTTCCGCCACCACTTAATACAACATCACAATTCTTTATTGCCTTAAAAACTTCTTTAAAGCTAAAGCGGTATACAACATCAACACCATATTTAGCCCTTGTTTCTTCCGGCTTATTTGAAAGAACTATTATATTTATATTATCTCCCATTCTTTCGATATTTTTATGCATTGAAAGAAGAATTGCTTCATCACCGGAATTATTAAATCCATAATATCCTGACATAATAACATTATATGGTTTTGAGGCACTATCTCTAAGACCTGCATCATATGCTACCATACAATCTTTAGCCATTCTACTTACAGAATAATGCTCAAATATAACTTCTCTACCATATTTACCATATGCTTTTTTATCTTCTTCAGGCATTTTTTTGAAGAAATACACAATATCTTTTACAAGAGGGTCAACTTTTGTTTCTTCATAACCTCTACAACAGAAATTATTATCCATAGCACCCATAAGTTTTTCTTCATTAAATATTCCCATATATCCTGCATATCCTGCAAGTATTGTAACTTTTTCGGCTGCCATAGCTTCAAGAGCTGCTCTACTAACACCTACAAAAACATCTCCTGCCATAAGAACTTCATTAATATCAGTTCTTGCACCAAGCATTATAATGCATTTTCTTCCTATAACCTTATTTACTTCATCAGCTTTTGATTTAAGGCTATTAAAAAGATTTCCGCCACCTGCAATAACTATTTTTATATTTGGAATTTCTTTACAAAGCTTATAAGCTGAGTCTATTAAAACCTTGGCAGCAGTAGCACTTCCACCTTCATCAAGACGACTTACATGAACAACAACAGGTTCATCTTTAATGCCAAGTTCTTTTTTAATTCTTTCACCTGATGTATTTGGTGAAAATTTATTAGTATCAATACCATTTATTGTAATAAAAATATCTTTACTTTTAACATTATAACATTCCATAAGATATGTTTTTATATCTTCACTTACTGCAATAACTTTTTGACCCCAGTTTGTAAGATATCTAAGTCCCATTTTTGTTGAATAAACACCATGTGTTGATGTTATAAATGTAAAGTTATTCATTTTTTTATAAAGAAGACCACATATAAAACCCGGTATTCTTGCATGAGCATGTACTATATCAACTTTTTCTTTTTGTATAATTTCTTTAAGTAAGAAATAAGATTTTATCATTTTAAAAATATTTCTTTGGTGCATAGGAACATTGTAATGAGTTATACCAGACTCAAGAAGCTCTTTTTCATAAACTCCACCATTACTTGCAACAATTATATTATATCCTTGTTTTTTAAGTTCCTTTGAAAGCTCCACAACATGTGTTTCAGCCCCACCTATTTCAAGGCCCATAAGGGTCATAAGTACAGTCTGTTTTTCAGCCATATTATGCCTCCTATAAATTATTTTTCAGATATTTCTGTTATTGTACCACTACATTGGAAATACTTTGTCATAAAAGTTTTTGCTGAATTTTTTATAACATCATATGTTCTATTTATACTATATGTCCCATCGCTTGAAAGAACAGCTTCAGCATCAACAGTAAATTTAACATCAACTCTATTTTCAACTTCCATAAGTACAACTTCACCATTTGTTGTTCCTGTTGCTTCTTTTGCCGGTGTACCCTCTATATTTACTATTGTACCAATAGGATTACCTGATGTTTTATCATATAATACATCGCCTTCTTTAACATTATCAAATACAAATGGTCTTACTTTTTTAACCTCAACAGTATATGTTACAGGTGTCATAGGTGTATTTGTACTTGTTTTTGAAAGACCTTTAAATTTATAAAATGTACCTGCTGCAAGAATTATAACAATAATTATTACGGCTATATCAACAATACTTATTTTACCAAAAATTAATCCTTTTTTATTATCATTTCTCATATAAACAGCACCTCTTATCTATTAATTGAAATTATATAACCACTTCCTGCATATCCTGGTCCATGTACATTAACTTCAAGACCTGTTTTTACAAGAAAATTTCCATCAACTTTATAATCAGCACCGTTTTCTGTTACATTTGCTTCAACAGTTACAACAGCTCTTTCTTTATCTGGAACAACACTTTCTTTAATAGTATTTGTTGTATAGTCTGTTGTAAGTATTGTATAATCTGTTTTTTCAACACCTATAACTGTACCCATATTATAATTTTTAACACCGTCTGTAAGTTTATCTCCAATTTCTATACTGTCTGCAATACCCTTAGGAAGGCTATTGAGTTCAAATGTATATACAATCTTTTTAGTTTCAACAACACTTTCTTTATTTGTAAAGAAATAAACACCACCAGCAACAACTATTACAACAACAGCAATAATTATATCAAAAAAATTAATTCTGAATTTCTTTTTATCCATTTTGGCACCTCTCTTATTTAATTACATTTCTGTATACATTTTCTATATTTCTTGCATATATTTCAGCTGTAAATTTATTATTGAATATTTCTTTTGATTTTTGTTTCATATATTCAAAAGTTTCTTTATTATCCATAATTTTTTCAATATACAATGCCATATCTTTACTATCTTTAAGAGCAAATATATATCCGTTTTCACCATGAGTAATTACTCCTGGATTTCCGCCATAATTACTTACAACTGCTGGTATACCCATACTCATTCCTTCTAAAAGAGCAAGGCTTGTAGCTTCTGTTCCATAAGAAGCATTTGCCTGAATATCCATAATACTTAATATTTCACGTACATTTTTTATAAATCCTGTAAATATAACAGTATCTTCCATATTATTATCTTTTACATATTTTTTAATTTCTTGTTCAATACCGCCTGTACCTATAATAAGTATTTTTATATTTTTACCTTTTTGTTTTAATATTTTACCAGCATCAATAAGGTATTTATGCCCTTTTACAGCTTCAAGTCTTGCCATAATACCTATTACAAAATCATCATCAGATATACCATACTTTTCTTTTGTAGCCTTAATTTCTTCTTCTGTACATTTTTGTACAGCTTCAACACCATTAAGTATTACTTTTATTTTATTTGCAGATATGCCGCCTTCTGTAAGATTATCTTTTGCAGCCTCTGCAACAGCAATAATATCATCAGAAAAAAATTCATTTGCTATTTTATTTATTGTTTTACCCGGTTGAGTACTTATTTTTTTACTTACAGGGAAAACAGAATGTCTTGTATAAATTATTTTTTTACCACAAAGTTTTGCAACAATTCTTCCTGAAAAAGTACCATGTGTATGCACAACATCAGGATTTTCTTTTTTAATAATTTTTTTAAGCTCTCCAATAGATTTCATATCAAGAGATTTATCAGCTATACCATTAACTTCTACAACTTTAGTGTCAAGTTTTTTTATTTCTGGTACAAGAAGGCTTCCTTCTGGCACAACAACAGTAATATCAAAATTTTTTCTATCATAATATTTAAGAAAATTAATAATACATCTTCCTGCACCACCAATATTTTTATCACTTATAATATTTAATACTTTCATAAAATTAAGCCTCCTTCAATTCAGAATATCTTGCAAAAAGTACACCTATTGCAAGAACTGCCCAGAAAAGAAATGTAACACGATAATTATAGAATGTATAATCAGTCATACTTTGAACCATAAAACCTGTAACGGCAGATATAGCCGCAAGATTATAAACTTTAGCTTTCTTATTTGTTTCTTTTTTAAGAGAAGCACAAGTATATTTATAGAACTGATATATTACAGCTATAAAAAGTAAAAATCCAATTATACCAGCATCACATATTATCTGAAGGAAAAGATTATGTGAATGTGGTGCACTTATTGAATTAAAAGCATATGCAGGATATACAACATTAAAAGCATCAATTCCGGGACCAACACCACAGAACCAATAATCTTTAAGCATCGCTATTGTTCCAAGCCATATATAAACACGATAACTTGTTGATGTATCAGACATATCACCAATACTCATAAAACGGTTTATAATTGCATCAGGAAGTATAAATGGAAGAAGTATTATACCTACTATACCAAGCCATATAAATCTTCTATCATAAAGTACAAGAAATACTGCTGCTGCAAAAAGTATTCCAAGATAACAGCCTCTTGAATAAGTAAGTATAAGACATACCATCATTATAGCTGTACAGCCACCAAAGAATATTTTACTTATAATATTTTTACCATTAAATGTATATGCAACACCAAAAGGTATTACAAGAAGGAAATATTCCCCAAGTACATTAGGGTTTTCAAGTGTTGAATATACCCTAAATCCTATATCTGAAAACATATCTGTATCAAGCCATACATTTGTAAATTTATCAGGGAACATAAACTGATAAAATCCGTATAAAGAAACAAGAACACCCATACAAATCATAAAAAACATTATAATATGAAGCTGTATTTTTGTTTCAACAGAATTTACAATAACTATAAAAAACAATATAAAAAATACAGTAAGCATACCACCAAAAAGACTTCCTTTAACTGTAACAGAAGTTATTGTGGCATATATATATGCAAAAGCATATAAATAAATATATTTATTAATAGGAATATATTTAAGTTTTTTATCTTTGTTACATAAAAATTCAAGTATTAAAGAACAAACTCCGGCTGCTGCTATTGCCAAAAGAACCATTGTAGGTATAAAAGGGGCAAGTACAACAGCAAGTCCACACCATATAGAAGATATTCTATAAATACTACCCTCAAATAATTTATCAAATTTTAAAACAGAAAATACTTTTCTCAATACATTAAGTATGCCATAAAACACTTTGCTAAAAATACTGTTTTCAACATTTTCTTTTTTATCATTTTGTGTAAGAAAAATATTTATCAGTTTACTTTTTTCAAACTGTGATGAAAACCACATTCCTATACAGGAAAGCATTTTTATAAAAACACTATTTTCAAACACGCTATCCCTCCATAATATTATTTTTTAAATTTGCATATAATTTTATTTATAAAGTCAAAAACAAATTTGCTTTCTTCTATTTTGAAAATATATGCAGAAACCATATATACAATAATACCCACAAATGTCGGTATTCCAACAACTAATACCCTACTTATTATATTATCTGATAAGTTAGTATAAATAATATCTCTAAGAATTACTACAACAATAGTCATAATAATTGCAGAAACAAACATTTTTAAAGCTGACTTAAAAAACTCTTTATTCATTATATCTTTAGACCTTTTTCTCATAGGAACTATAAGAAGTATAGCAGAAATAATTGAAGAAAGAGAAGATGCAAGTGCAAGACCGGAAATATTCATTTTCCCTACAAGCAACTGACAAAATACTACATTTACAACTATTGAAACAACACCTGTTATAAGAGGAGTTTTTCCGTCTTGTAAAGCATAAAAAGCCCTACTTAATATTGTTTGCACACCAAAAGCAAGCATACCTATTGAAAAGAAAGCAAGTGCCTTTCCTGTAAGTAATGTTGCATCAGAACCAAATTCTTTCCATTCATATATAAGTCTTACTATTGGAGTACTTAAAGAAATAAGACCAAACATCATAGGAATAAGAAGGAAAAATAATACTTTCATTGTTCCGTTTACTGTTTCGCCATATTCTTTATCCTGATTATTTGCAGTTTGTTTTGAAAGTTTAGGAAAAATAACGTTTGCAATAGAAAGAACAAATACACTTACAATTATTGTATATAAATTATTAGCATAATCAACAATGGAAGAACCACTACCATTAAGTAAACCGGAAGCATATCTTCCATTTATAGCAATATTTATAGGTTGTATCCAAGTACTAACCATAACAGGAAGCATAAGTGTACCAACTTTTTTAAGACCTTCATCTTTTAAATCTATAAAGAATTTAAAACGATAGCCTTTTTTATAAAGCGGTGGAATTTGTATTGCCATTTGCATAAACCAACCAAAAAGAAATGCCACAGCAAGACCTTTAACACCAAATTTTGTACCAAATATTAAATAATAAGCTATTATTATACCATTTGAAACAACACTCATAGCCGCTGGTATTGTAAATTCATCAAGTGATTGTAAAACACCAACATATGAAAAGGCAACACCTGTAAATATAAGCATAGGAAAAAGTATTCTTAAAAGTTCTTCACAAAGCTTTGCTGTTTCTCCTGTAAAACCTCCTGCAAAAACACCTTGCAAAAATGGTGCTGCACATATGCCAAAAACAGTCATTATAAATGTAATTACAATTACAATGCTTACAAAATTATTTGAAAAATCAAAAGCTCTTTTTTTACCATTTTTTTGTAAATACTCATTAAATACAGGTATAAAACTTGAGGATACAGCCGATGCAAAAACAGCATCAAAGAAAATCCTCGGTATTCGGCTTGCAGATGTAAAAGCATTAGCCTCTACTCCTACACCATAGTTCCAAGCGAGAAGCTGGTCTCTGAAAAGTCCCAAAACTTTACCCATAAGAGTTATAATCATTATGAAACTTACCAGTTTAACTGCATTTTTACTTTTTTCAGACATTTTCATACCTCATTTTTCAATTTTATATAAATCCCTAAAAATACTCATATAGGAAAACTATTTTCAACGTCCAAGCCATAACCAAAATGTATTATAATAAAACTAACTTATTTACGCACATAAAGCAGGTGGCATAATAATGCCATCTGCTTTAATTCTTTATGTACAATAATAAATCAATATATGTAATTTTACAACAATTTATTTAAACTCATATACAATATTGTCACCACTTACTTTAAATCTAAGCATTTTATAATTCTGATTATATGTTCCATCAGAATTCCAAAGATTTGGAAGACCAATATATCTTATACCTTCAGATATTGTTGCTGTTGCTGCTGTTGCACCAGTATAAACAACAAATACATTTTTACCACTATTTCTTATATCTTGAAGTACTTCTTCAAAAAGTTCTTTTTCTCTTGCATCTGTAAATTTATTTGTTGCTCTGTCAAGCATAAGCACTATATTTTTATCATTACTTGATACTGCTGCATTTTTAAATGAAGTCCATTGAGCATAGTTTGTATTTGAAAGAGTTCCGTTTCCTGCTTGAAGATTTATAAGTGTTACTCCTTGTTTATCAATAACTGCATATCCTGTTTGACTTCTTTTAATTGTTTCAACAGTATTTTGTATTGAAATATCATCATTTCCTGCATAAATAGCAAGATTTGAACCGTTTTGAATATTATTATTTACATTAATACGTGCAGAAGTATAATCACTACCTCTTTTACTTGCATCTGCAACAACATTTCCGCTCATTGATATATAATAAGCTCCATCATTTGTATATGTTGTATCACCTCTAAAAGTATCTGCTATTTGTGTATCAACAGGTACATTAGTAGATGGATATGGTACTACTGCTCTAAGATTATCAAAACAAAGTTGTGTTGCAGCTGTATTTGTATTTGAAAGTGCAGCAACATATATAGTTTCAAGACTTATAGGATATACAACATTAGAAGGAATATTTGCTGTAACATCAGCCCAACCTGACCAATTTATATTTTTTGTAAAATCAACAACATATTCATTTCCGGCAGCATCTTTTATTTTTCCTCTAAGCCAATGACCTGAGTTATTACCATAAACAGACATTACCAACTGAGAAGGCTCGCCCTGTATTTTAATAGGGTTTGTAATATTCATATAAGCAGCCTGTGTTGCATTACTTACAGAGAATGTATAATTAAGAAGAAGTGATGTAACACCGTCATTATAAAATACATTTGAAATTCCTGAAAATCCATTTATAAGTTCTGAAGGATACGAACTAAATGAAAGAGCAGGTTTATCTTCAAATGATGTTTCTGGTACTGCTATACCTCCAATAGAAATAGGTATATATGTTGATGCATTGTTATATGAACATTTTATATATCCTGAACCTTCATTTTGTGCTGTAAATACACCATTTACAAGTGTTCCAAGAGAAGGGTCTGAAAGCTCATATGTAATACCATTAAGTGCTGAACCTGTATATCCATCACTACTTAATCCGCTAACTGTTATTGTAGCACTTTCACCAACAGAAAGATTTATTGAGCTAACATTAGCTTTAAGAGAAGCTGGTGTCATACCATAAACAGTTATTGTTTTTGTAAGACCATTCCAAGTTGCAGTAACAGGAATAGCACCTTCAACAAGAGGTATTATACTTCCATTACTTACAGTTGCCATTCCTTCTGGAACTGATAAAGTAACCTGAGAAGCATCAACATTTTGTTTATGATAATACTGGTCATAAGCAACAAATTCAAATGTTATAGGGCTACCAATAAAATCTCTTTCAGTATTTGCTCTTACAGAAAGTTCAACAGGAGCTCCCATTTCTCCAGTATTAAATATACCAACAGAATTCATTACTTTTCTTTCTGCACCATCAGAAACAGTATTTTTAACTTCTTTGCTATCATCAAGTATAGTTTCTGCAACCATTGTTGAAGAACCACCACCGTCAAGATGCATAGCTTCATATGCTCCATATTCTTTCATAAGCCAAGCCATTTCATCATGTGTAGCACCAATACTTGAACCTCTACCATCAACAACCATAAGTATAAGTTTTGATTTATCTTCTGAAATACCTATTGCAGTTCTTGGCTGTCTACCAGTTATTACAACACCATCATTTCTTGCTACCTCGCCGGCTGTAAGAAGTTTACCAGCACCGCTTATTGCTGTATCTATATTATTTAAGTCTAAAGTTGTTTTAAATTCTGATACAGCAGGCTGACCAACAGCAAAACCTGTTGCTATACCATCATAATAATCACCATTCATTATTATAAGGTATCCATTTTCTGGAACAGTTACAATCTCACCTTTTCCTGATATATTTGTTATTACATTATTTTGTACAGTAATTTTAACAAGATTAGCAAAACGAGCATCTAAAGGTTGTGTTGTTTCTGCACCATTTCTATCAAAATATATAGGATATTTCATTTCTGTAATTTTATTTACAGAAGCAAGCTCAAGGTCAATAGGACCTGTTTTAAAATGAATATCTGCGTGGAAGAAATCTATAAAAGGATTTCCTGCATTATCTATAAAAAATGTTCCATATTCATGAGAAGATATATTTCTGTCTGTACCTACTGATAAGAGTTCACCATTATCCATAACAAGACCGAAAGATGCTGAATATGTACCAGAAAGACCAAAAAAGTCCGCATTTACACCAGCAATAGCTCCACTATCAGTAAGCATTTTGAAAACTGTATCTTTTTGACCAATAACACCCGATGACTCAACAGGTGCAATTTCTATATTTGGTGAATTTAAGTCTATTGTAAGTACATGTATATCTTGCCAACCTTCTACATTAAGACGTTGGTTATGTTCATATGTAACGCCAGCAGCTACTATTTCACGAGTAACACTATCATAAAGTTTTGTTGCTGCAAAAGCATTAAAACTAAAAGATGTGCATAATACACAAGTAGACATAATAACCGCAGCTATTTTTTTAAGTCTATATTTCATATTTCCATTCCTCTCTAAGAAACTATCATTCTTTAATCTGATAACTTCCTTTAATTATAAACCATGCTTCATCTGTTGTTACAGTTACGCCCCTACCATCATTTCTTGGTACAATAAGAAGATTATTTTTCTGTATTTTTGTACCATTAGAAACCTCTGTACCTGTTGTTGCATTTACAATACCGTCAACACCGCTACAATATCCTACGGCATTACCGCTACGTAATATTATTTCACTTCCTTCTCCACCTAATATAGTTTGCCCCTTTTTAGCACTAACAGGTTTATATATAGAAGACTCAGTTGTGCCTGAAAGCCCTGTAAGCTGTTCCATAACACTATTTACTATTTCTTCTTTATCCTTTGACGTCATAACTGAGTTATTTGTTCCTGAACTGTTAAATACACCCATAAGCTCACTTATTTTTTCATCAACATAGCTTTTTGTTACAACAGGGTCAGCACTTGTACCCGGTTCAACATTAGCAGCATTTACTGAATATAATGTACCACATATAAGAGCTGCTGTTACAGCAACAGCCGCAAAATTCTTTTTACCCATAACTTTTTACCTCCGAAAATTTAATCACTTAATTATTTTACCATAAAAATAAAAATTTTTTAAAATAAATTAATATTTTTAATAAAATTGTAAAAAAGAGGCATATAAAAATATGCCCCTTAAAATTATTCTCCTGTTTCTCCTGTGCCTATAATAATTGTTATATCATTACCTTCACTTATAAGAGATTTGTCAACCTCTATTCTTGCATCAGTAAAATATTTTTTTAAATCTTCTCCCATATTTTGTTCAGGCACAATAATTCTTGTATACTTAGTTTTCTCTCCATTATAATTTGTTACATTATTTACAGTAAAGCCATCAGCTGTAAGAGTTTCCCCTATTTTACCTGCAAGACCTGTAACACTACCACCATTTAAAACTTCTATATTTTTACCTTTACTTGATATTGTTCCTTCTCCACTTGTTGAAGTATTTTCACCATAAAATAACTTATCAACAATCTCTTGTGTTTCTTCAGGGTCATGTATATAATATGAAACTCCGCCAACATACTGACCTGCTCCCGGAAGTGTTGCAAACTCTGCATTATTCATATCAATATCATCAATATAACCTGAATATTTTATAGCATCAACAACATTTATATCTGTTTTTACATATTTAAAGAATGTTTTTATATATGTGTCAAGATTACTCATTATGTTTTGACTGTCTAAAATTTGTTTTGCTGCTGCTTTAAGGAAATCTTGCTGTACTTGAACACGAGCAACATCACCTTCTGCATATCTTCTAAAACGTATAAGCTGTATAGCTTTATCACCATCAAGAATTTGTTGACCTTCTTTAAGGTCAATACGTATATCTCCTGTATCTGTCATATCCCAATACATATCTTGAGGAACATAAAAATCTACTCCACCAATAGCATCTACTATTTCACCAAATCCTTCAATATTTACTTTTACATAATGGTCTATATTAATACCCAAAAGGTCTTCAAGCTGTAATACAGTACACTCTGGACCTTTATCTCCACCATATGCATGTACAGCATTTATTTTTGTTGGACTTTGATAATATCTATCGTTTTCAGCATATATTTTTTTAACTTCTGGTGCTATATCAACTCTTGTATCACGAGGAACTGATATAAGTTTAAATTCTTTTGCATTACTATCAAAATGAACTACAAATATAACATCTGTTCTTGTTTCGTCTTTATCTACACCAAATACTGCAATATTGAGTTTTATACCTTTTCCAAGTATAGAGTCTATAAAACCATTATTATTTGTTGTAGTACTTTCATTTCCTGTTAATGATTTTCCCGAAAATTTAGTATAAGCAAATACTGCTGCTGATGCAGCTATAACAAATGTCATAACCATACTTATAACTATTTTAAAAAAAGTCTTCACTGGACTTTTTTTTCTTTTTTTCTTTTTACCATAATATTCTTTTTCTTCTTGCATATAAAAACACTCCTACAAATATTATTTTTCATCAATACCAAGTATTATTTTTATATCATATTCGTTTCCAATAAGACTATCATCAACTATTATTTCAGCATCTGTAAAATATTGTACAAGGTCTTCGGCAACTCCTTCTTGTTTAACAACAATTCTTGTATTATTTGTTTTTTGTCCATTATATGTAGATACAGCAGAAACATTATAACCTATTTCTTCAAGCATATCTTTCTTTTCTCCTGCAAGACCGTTAGTATTTCCACCATTTGAAATTTCAATTTTTAAATTTTTACTTTCATAAGGTATTTTTACAGTTTCTTCTTCTCCTTCTGGAATAATATTTCTAAATACTTTATCAGAAATTTCTTTTACACCGTCATCATCAAGAACATAATAAACAGCTTCTCCAACTCCCGGAAGTGTTTCCATTGTAATAGCGCTTTCTTTAGCTTCATCAATATATTTAAGATATTTTAAAGCTTCTGATATACCTATATCTGTTTTAAGATATTTCATTACTGTTGTAAGTATATTAGGAAGATTTTTAATTATATTTTCTGTATTAGTAACTTTATCAAAAAGTGCACTCATAAAAGCTTGTTGAGTTTCAATTCTTCCTATATCCTGTTGAGCATATCCATGACGAAATCTTAAAAGTTGGAGTGCTTTTTCACCATCTATATGTTGCATACCTTCATCAAGGTCAATAAGTATATCACCAGTATCTCTCATATCCCAGTACATATCTTGAGGAACATAAAAGTCTACTCCACCAAAAGCGTCTACAAACTCAACAACTGCGTCCATATCAAATTTTACATAATGGTCTATTTCGATATCAAGCAAATCTTCAAGCTGTAATATAGCACAATCAACACCTTTATCTCCACCATATGCATGTACAGCATTTATTTTTGTTGGACTTTGATAATATCTGTCATTTTCATCATATATTCTTTTAACAGCAGGTATTATTTCAACTTTACTATCACGTGGTATTGAAACCATAGAAATTTTTTTAAGTTCACTGTCAAAATGCACTACAAACATAACATCTGTTCTTGTTTCGTCTTTATCTACACCAAATACTGCAACATTAATATCTAGCTTGTCTTTTTTTGTTTCATTGACATCATTCTCTTGATTATTTGTTGCTTGACTATTATCTTTATCAGTTTTATGAAATTTATTATATATAAAGTCAGCTCCCCAAACAACAGAACCTATCAAAACCATAAATACAATAAATAATTTTATAAGACGACCTGTTTTTTTTACTCTTTTTTTCTTTTTGGAGGTTTTTCTTCTATATTCTCCATTTTCTTTTTTTTCAGAACGCATAAAACACTTCTCCCAAAAATTCTTAATAAACATAACTTTACATATTTTACCTTTAATGCATTTTAATACATTTTTTATACATAAAATGTTAAAATAATGAAATTAATTACATTATTTAGCAAAATACAACTTTGAATATTATATCAAATACTAATTATTTTTACAATAAATAAACTTCTTAAAAATTTTTAAATATAAATGTATAAAAAATTTAATAAAAATAAAATATTAATTAACATTTTGTCGTATATTTATTTACATTATATAAAAAAAGCTATAACATATTTAATTAGCTTATAAAATATTGCGGAGGTAATAATGAAAAACTTATATAAACACAAAATCAAAATTGGACTAGTTCCATCATTAATATTAATATTAATATTTTCACTTATAACAACTTTTATTATGTTTAACATTACACCTGAACCTACATTCAACTTTATTGAAGTAATAGAAAAAACACCATCTTTATTTTGGCTTAATTATATCCCCATACCTTTATGTATGATAATTTTATATTTTATATTTAATAATGCTGTTTTAAGTATTATTATTTGTACTTTTATAGGTATATTAATGTCTGTTATAAATAAGTATAAAATATTAATGCGACAAGACCCTTTTATACCTTCTGATATAACACTTATAAATGAACTAAAAGCAATATTTGAAACTTTTGATGAAAAATATATTATATTAGCTATAATTGCTTTTTCAATATTTATTATACTTATAATCATTTCAGTAATATTTTTTGGTGGTAAAAAAACAGACACGATTTACTTGTATATTATCATCAATAGCAGTTTTTATGTGTATCCATTTTTCAATTTATGCTAGTGATACATATTATAACTCATTTGATATTTCTGGAAACTATTATTTCAAAGTAAATCATTATGTTTCAAAAGGTTTTCTTTATAGTTTTATACATGATATACACACTCTTAATGTAGATAAACCTCATGGATACAACAAAACATTTTATACAAATATAGAAAATAAAAAAATCTCACCAAAAGAAACATCAGAAATAGTAACCCCTCATATAATAATGGTTATGGGAGAGGCTTTTTCAGATATTTCAGAAAATGAAAATATAAATTTTAAAGGATATAGTGACCCACTTAAAAATTTTAAAAGTCTTTCAAATGAAGATAATTCAATAATTGGTCATATTATTGTACCAAATTTCGGAGGTGGTACATCAGACACAGAATTTGATGTACTTACAGGCTGTTCAACAAGATTTGTTGACAATCCTCTTTCATCTTATAGTTTCATAAGAAAATCATTTGATGCAATGCCATTAATACTTGATAATATTGGATATGATAGTATAGCAATACACCCCGGATATTCTTGGTTCTATAATAGAATTAATGTTTATAACTATTTTGGTTTTGACAAAACTCTTTTTTTAGAAGATAGTTTTGACCCTGTAACACAAAATAAAGGTATGTATATAAACGAAACCGCAACAATAGACACTATAATATCAGAATTTGAAAATCATATTGCAACAAGTGATAACCCTCTTTTCTCATTCTGTGTTACAATACAAAATCACGGTCCATATGAAGAAAAATATTTATTTGACAGAAGAAATTTCAATAGTGATATTGAAATGACAGACCAACAAATAAGTATATTAGGCAACTATTTTGAGGGCTTAAAAGATGCCGACAGAGAACTTGGCAGACTTACTGATTATTTCAGAGAAAGTAATGAACCTGTCATTGTTGTATACTTCGGCGACCATCTTCCAGGCTTTTCAAATGGTATGGAAATATTTGAATTACTTGATTATGATATAAGCCTTGACGGTACAAAAGAAGAATATTTAAACACATATAAAACACCTTTTCTTATATGGCAAAATGATAGTGCAAAAGAACTTATAGATTTAAAACAAGCTTCAGAAAATATAAATTTACCTGAGGATATGACAATAAGCTCCAATTTCCTTGGTACATACCTTATGAATTTATTAAACTTTGACTATTTATCACCTTTATGGAAGTTTTCAAATGGTCTTATGGAACATATCCCTATAATAACAGAATATTTTTATAAAACATATTACGGTGTAATAACAGAAGAACTTCCAGATTATGAATTAAACTATATAAATACTTTTAAAGGTTGGACATACTATAAACTATTTGATGAAGAATAATTTAAAAAGAGCGTCAATTAAATGACGCTCTTTTAATGCAAAAAGTTTCAAAATTTTATTTTTTTATCTTTTTTATATAAATATAATATATAAATAAATGTATACACAGCCATTACAAAAGATACAAAAGGAGCAACCATACCCACAACTTTAATATCATTTGGATAGTTAACACATACATAATATATAATAGGCATTCTAAGTGCAATAGCACCAAAACAACAGCTTATCATTGTAAATATTGTTTTAGAACGACCATTCAAATATCCATTCATACAAAATACAAAAAGTACAAATATGTAATCATAACTACACATCTTAAAAAATGGTATACCTGTTGAAATTATATCTTTATCATTTGAAAATATACCTATCATACTTTCCGGTGAAAATTGTGCCCATATAAAGAATATCATTGAAATTGGCAAAGCCAAAGCTATTCCAACAAAAAGAGATTTTGTCATTCTTTTATATTCTTTTGCACCATAATTTTGAGAAACTATTGCAGTCAATGCACTTGCAACAGATGTAGCAGGAAGCATAGCAAAAACATCATATTTACTTGCAATACCCACAGCCGATGAAGCATTTACACCTAAATTATTTGTTACTGCTGTTAAATATAAAAATGAAAGTCTTACCATACATTCTTGAAAAGAAATAGGTATACTTACCCAACCAAGTTCTTTTAATTTTTGTTTT
Source organism: uncultured Clostridia bacterium (assembly GCA_944379995.1). GTDB lineage: Bacteria > Bacillota > Clostridia > Lachnospirales > Anaerotignaceae > Fimicola. The sequence continues at coordinate 53,129 of CALWGF010000001.1, read as the reverse complement.
GATATTTTAAAATTTGAAATTTTAAATTTGAATATAAAGTTTTTACTATTAAGATATATAATAGCACAAAACATACTTAAACCTTGTGAAAATATAGTTGCAAAAGCTGTACCCTTTACACCCATATTAAAATATTTAACAAGTATAATATCACCTATAATATTTATACAACCAGCTATAAAAACAAATATAAGAGGACTTTTTGAGTCGCCATATCCTCTTAAAACAGCACTTATAGCATTATATCCACATATAAAAATAATACCACAGGAACATATAAATACATAATCTTTAGCTTGAGAAAAAGCCTCTTTTGGTGTTTTTAATGCAATAAGTATATTTTCTGAAAATACAATCATAAGTATTGTCAAAATTATTGATGTTATAATAAAAAGTGTTAAATTTGTACCTATTACAGATTTTATATCATCATATTTTTTCATACCCTTATATCTTCCAACAAGAACAGTTGCCCCAATAGAAAGACCAGATATAATACTTGTTATAATTTGAGTTACTTGTGTACCTGTTGAAACAGCAGAAACACTATCAGAAGTACAATATTTTCCAACTACCATTAAATCCACAGCACCATATAAAGCTTGTATTATATTTGCCAAAAGAAAAGGAATTGAAAACGCAAAAACTGTTTTTAAAATACTTCCTTTTGTTAAATCCATTTCTTTTATCAAAATATCCCCTCCTTATTTCACATAAAAAAATAAACCCTCCAGCAATTGGAGAGTCAAGTATTTTTTATAGAACTATAAATTTATAAAAATTATAAATAAGGGATTTGTATTTCTGTTACAAACTTTTCTTTATCTGTTGTCATTCCATAATCAATAAGAGTTATTTCAACAGAATTACCGTTTATTTTGTAATTATATTCATTTATATATTTTATAAGCATTTCATAATACTCTTTAGCCTCTGTATGAGTCCCCTTAAATCTTATAGAAACATATTTACCTTCTTTTATAGTTTCTGTTTTACCTTTATTTACACATTCATTTTCAAGTATTACAAATATAGAAGAAAAAGACTCAAAAATATTATTTTCTATATTCTTTTTTGAAATAGAAACACCAACTTTCCCAAGAAACATAACTGCACCAAGACCATTTTCATTTTCAAGTTCTCTTATTTTATATTCAAGATTTTCATTTACATTTATATTTCTTTTCAAAACTGCTATTGTTCTTTCTTCAATATATTTTTCTTCTATAACTCCATAATTTGTATTAAGAGCATCTTTTATCTGTTTAAGTCTGTTATTTATTTTCTGCTCTATAATTTGAAGTTTTATACGCTCTTTTTCTATATTCTTTTTATGTATATCAAGTATATTTATAATATTATTAATATCTCTGTTTTCAATAAAGTATTTTATATCTTCTATTGAAACATCAAGTGCTCTTAAATATTTTATAGTATTAAGAAGTTCGAACTGATTTACAGAATAATATCTATATCCACTTTGAGGATTAACATATTCAGGTTTTAAAAGTCCAATATTATCATAATACCTAAGTGTTCTTATATTTACATTAAAAAGCCTTGATATTTCACCTATTGTAAAAAGTTCAGCCAAAAATTACACCTCTTAAATTAAATACAAGGGGAAACAAAGCGTTTCCCCCAAAAAAATTATTTCAAAAGCCCCAAACTTGTCATTAATGCCACATCAACTTTTTTCATTATAGGCATATCAAGCTGACAGACTTTTTCTCTAAGTCTTTTTTTATCTATTGTTCTTATTTGTTCAAGAAGTATTACAGAATCTTTTACAAGTCTATATTTTGATGCTGATATTTCTATATGTGTAGGAAGTTTTGCTTTATTAATTTGAGAAGTAACAGCAGCACATATAACAGTAGGACTGTATTTATTACCTACATCATTTTGAACTATAAGAACAGGTCTTACACCGCCTTGTTCACTACCTACAACAGGACTAAGGTCGGCATAATATATATCACCTCGTTTAACTACCATGTCATTCACACTCCGTAAAATTATTTACAGTCAATGTGAAACAAATAAAAAATAAATTTAAAGTTTTATAATATGTAATATAAAATAGTATGTTTCACAGACCAAAGTTATATTCTAATTATTACCTTCAAATCTGTGTTTAATACATACTAAATAAATTTTACAGTTTTTATTATCTCATTATTTTTTATATATTCTCTTGGAACACGCTTTCCAATCATACAAACGACTTCATAATTTATTGTATCAAGAACATGGGCTATTTCTTCAGCAGTTATTGAAAGTTTTCCATCACTTCCCATAAGTATAACTTCATCACCGGAAGAAACATCAGGAATATCAGTAATATCTATCATAAATTGGTCCATACAAACTCTACCAACAATATTTGCATAATGACCATTTACAATTACTCTACCTCCATTTTGCATTTTTCTTATATATCCATCAGCATATCCCACAGGTACAGTTGCTATAACACTTTCTTTATCAGTATAATAAGTTCTTCCATAGCTTACAGGAATATTTTTACCTACTTTTTTAACATAACTTATATGTGTTTTTATGCTCATAACAGGTTTAAGGCTTAAATTTTCTTTTATAACTTCATCAGAAGGGTACATTCCATATAATATAATACCTGCACGAACCATATTAAAACCTAAATCATCAAAATCCATTATAGCCGCACTATTAGCACAATGTTTAACAGCAAGTTTTATTCCTTTTTTCTCTATTTCATCAATAGCATACTTAAATCTGTCATACTGTAATTTTGTAAATGTCTTATCTTTTTCATCAGAAGTTGAGAAATGTGTAAATATACCATTTATTTCTATGTTAGGAAGTTTTGAAATTTTTAATACTTCATCACCAATATTTTCTTCAGGAATAAAACCTATACGTCCCATACCTGTATCAACTTTTATATGTATTTTTGCTGTTTTACCAAGTTTTACAGCAGCATCAGAAACCATTTTTGCCATTTCATATGAGAATACAGTTTGTATAATATCATATCTAACAACATCTTCTATTTCAGCCTCTGGAGTATAACCAAGTATAAGTATAGGTACCATTATATTATTTTTTCTGAGCTGAACAGCCTCATCAATCATAGCAACTCCAAGCCAGTCTGCACCATTATAAAGAAGTACTTTAGAAACTTCAACAGCACCATGACCATAAGCATCAGCCTTTACAACACCCATAATCATAGTTTCTTTTTTTACTTTTTTTCTTATGTTTTTTATGTTATATGCAACAGCGTCAAGGTCAATTTCTGCTGTTACTCTTTGGTAATCTGTCATTTTACAACCTCCTATTTTTCAGTAATTTTAAACATATTATCGTCTATATCACAGTTATATTTAAAATCACTATATTCTATAATATATCTTTCTTTACCTTCTGTATCATATATAACAAGTTTTACAGGGTTTAGAGTTTCTTCATCTATCCATAATTTTTCTGTTGCTGTATATTTATTTTGCCCCGGTATAACAGCTTCAAGAACTGTACTTTGTATATTATCCATATTGCTTGTTTCAACAGTAACATCTTCTGATTGGAAATAGTTTTTTATAAAACAGCCTAAAAAAAGCTCATTTCTCATTTGTGATTCCGGAACATTTTCAATTATTTTATTTTGTACTCTTGGATTATACTGAAATATTGAAGTTCCATCAAAAACAGTATAATTTCCGGAAACATCATCTGGTGAAGTTAATTCTAATTTATACTCCCCTGTACTTTTATAATATTGTTTTATTCCATATACATTTTCTGTTTTATTAGAAATTCTTGTAAGCGTACCTTTACATTCATAGGTTTCCATATTTTTCAACCTTTCTTGAATTTTCTCCATTGTTGAAACATTTTCCTCACTTTTACCACAGCCAACACACAAAATAACTGTAATAAAAATACATAAAACAGATTTTAATAATTTCATAAAAATTCTCCTTTATAAACTGTTTAAAACATTATATTGGAGAATTTTTATTTTTATTCTAAAATGGATTGTAAAGCCTTAGGAATAATGTCGCAAAAATCACCAGCCAAAGCTCCATATGGTGTAAATATTTCTTTTGCTTTTTCTCCAGTAACTCCATGTATATATGCACCAAGTACAGCACTTTCAAAAGGCTTTAACCCTTGTGCTAAAAGACTTCCTATTATTCCAGTAAGAACATCTCCAGAACCACCTTTTGCAAGTGATGAATTACCTCTTGTATTAATATAAAAATCACCATTAGGATTTGCAATAATTGTTCTTGAGTCTTTTAGAAGTACAACACAATTATATTTTTTAGCAAAATTCAAAGCAACATCAACTGTATTTTCCAAAATATCATTTACAGGTATACCAGTAAGTCTTTCCATTTCTTTTGGGTGTGGAGTTATAACAGGAGTTGATTTTATATTATTTAATATATCTACATTTCTGCTTAATACATTAATACCATCAGCATCAATAACCATAGGTATTTCAGCATTTAAAACAACATTTTTTACAACATTATAAACTTCATCATTATTTCCCAGACCGGGACCAATTATAAGAGCAGAACCATTTTTTATTTGGGAAAGTAAGTTTTCATTACATTCATTGCATACAAAACCGTCTTTTTCTTCTAATGGTATACAAACAGCTTCAGGAAGTATATTTTGAATTACATTTACAGCCGATTTTACAATACAAGAATATACAAGTCCACAACCTATTCTGTAAGCACTTTTACAACAAAGATATGCTGCTCCTGTCATTCCTCTAGAGCCTGCCAAAACAAAAAGTTTTCCATAAGTTCCCTTATTACTTCTTTTAATTCTTTTAGGCATAAGCTCTTTAGCTTCTTTTTCTGTAAGCATATTACATTTAATTTCAATATCATTTTTATAAATTATATCTGGAATTGATATATCACCAACAGATATTTTACCAGTATACATATATGATTTATCAAGAAGAAGTCCTCTTTTATATAAATTTATAGTTGCTGTTTCATTTGCAATTATTGCACTACCACAAACTTTTCCAGTATCTCCATTAAGTCCAGAAGGTATATCAACACTTATAATATATTTACCACTTTCATTTATAGTATCTATAATACTTTTATAAGGCTCTCTCACTTCTCCGCTAATACCTGTACCAAAAATAGCATCTAATATAAAATCACATTTTTCAATTTCTTCATTCAAAATTTTATCACTATAATTTTTTATATTAAGACCTATATTATATGCTATATCAACATTTATTTTTGCATCTCCCTTAAATTCTTCTCTTTTTGGAATAATAACAATAGATACATTATATCCTCTATTTTTTAAAAGTCTACCAACTACAACACCATCTCCGCCATTATTGCCTTTACCAACTACTATAAGAATATTTTTAGCATTATTTTTTACAATATAGTTTTCACATACATCAGCAATATATCGCCCTGCATTTTCCATAAGGACAATACCAGAAATACCATATTTCTCAATAGTAATTTTATCAATAAATCTCATTTCTTGAGAAGTTACAACTTTCAAATCAAATACCTCCTTCTGCAACAGCAAAACTTTGAGCATATTCTTTACAATGTGTTATTGATATATGTATAATATTTATTTGTTTTTCATCACATATTGATTTTGCATTATTATATAAATTTACAAAAGGCTTACCCCTTTCGTTTTTTAAAATTTCTATATCAATAGGTGCAAAGCCTGAAAACCCTGTTCCCATAGATTTAGAAACAGCCTCTTTTGCAGAAAATACACCAGCTATTGTCTGTGGTGAGAAATTTATTTTTTCAAACTGTTTTATTTCATTTTCAGTAAAATATTTTTTAATAAAACTTTCTTTTGAAATAGCTTTTTTTATTCTTTCTATTTCAATAATATCAGTACCTATACCAATTATCATATAACATCACCTTTTTATAATAATTAAATATTATTATACTCTTACAAAATTAAATGAACAACAAAAAAATAATACCCTTACAGATTATAAATCCATTTGGGTATTATTAATTAATAATATTTAGTTGATGCAATAGCTCTTAAATTATCTTTAAGTACTGTTATTTGTTCCTCAGTATAATTTTTAAGAACTTCTCTGTTTACTTCCTCTATAATTTCCTGTATAGGCTCTTTAAGCATTTTACCTTTTTTTGTTATTACGACACGAACCTCTCTTCTATCTTCCTTATTTACAACTCGCTCAATAAGTTTCTTTTTCTGCATTCTATCAAGAACGCCTGATATAGTAGAAGTTTCAAGGCATAATGTTTCGGCAATCTGCTTAGGTGTGGCATAGCCTTTATCCCATAAACAGCTTAAAACACCATATTGTGACGGTGTAACATCATAGTCGGAAAGTTTCATACTAAGGTACTGAAATACTGCATGTTGTGCTGTTGTTAATAAATAATTTATGCATTGTGTCAATTCCATAGCTTTTCTTCCTCTTCCTTTTTGTTTATTTTCCAAAATACTAACGTTATAATTATATTTTAAATATAATTTTTTGTCAATTAATATACATATTACACTAAATATAAAAAAGAGAGTTGAAAAAACAACCCTCTTTTTATAAAAATCAATATTATTTAACAGCCTTTCTAAGCATATCAAATTTTTTAACAGGTCTATCAAATTTAACTTTTAATATCTGCTGTGGGTGTGGAGCTGATGTTATTTCTTCACCATTTTCATTCCACATTTTTTCTACTGTCATTTTAAATGACTCACCTTTTGCAGGCATAACTTCTATCTCGTCGCCAACTTCAAATTTATTTCTCTGTTCAACAATAGCACAGCCTGTTTCTTCGTTATAATCTTCTTGCACCATACCAATGAAATCATAATTTCTTATATATGTGTTGCTTGTATAAACTTGTTCATTTCCGCCTGGTTTTCCATAATAGAAAGCAGTTGTATAATCTCTATGACTTGCTTTTGAAATTTCTTCAAAATAATGAGGTATTCTGCTTTCATATTTTTCAGGGCTTTCAAAGTAATCGTCAATAGCTTCTCTATATGCTTTTATTACAGTTCCAACATAGAAAGGAGTTTTCATTCTTCCTTCAATTTTAAAACTTATTACACCACTTTCAACAAGGTCAGGAATATGGTTAAGCATACAAAGGTCTTTTGAATTGTAAATATATGTACCTCTTTTATTTTCTTCAATAGGCATATATTCACCTTCTCTTGTTTCTTCAACAAGATAATATTTCCATCTGCAAGGGTGGGCACAAGCACCTTTATTTGCATCTCTGCCACTTAAATAATTACTTAAAAGACATCTACCAGAATATGAAATACACATAGCACCATGTACAAATGCTTCTATTTCCATATCTTCCGGTATTTTATCTCTTATTTCTTTAATTTCTTTTAATGAAAGTTCTCTTGCAACAACAACACGTCTTGCTCCGAGATTATACCACATATTAGCACTCATATAGTTTGTATTATTAGCCTGTGTTGATACATGAAGTTCCATATTAGGAACGGCTTCTTTTGCAACTGAAAATACTCCAAGGTCTGAAATAAGAAGTGCATCTGCTCCTGCACTTTCAACCTCTTTAAAATACTCAGCCATACCATTAAAATCATTATTATGAGCATAAATATTTGCTGTAACATAAACTTTTACACCATGGTCGTGAGCAAATTTTATACCTTCTTTCATTGTTTCATAATCAAAGTTTTTGGCTTTTGCTCTAAGGCTGTATGCTTCTCCACCAATATATACAGCATCTGCTCCATAAAGAACAGCTATTTTAAGTTTTTCTAAATCTCCTGCTGGTGCAAGGAGTTCAGGTTTAACTCTTTTATTCATTATCATTTTCTCCTTCTTTTTTCCAATTACCTTCTTTAACCTTTACGCATAATGCAACACCGTCACCTATTGGTATTATAGATGACTCCAATAAGTCACTATGTGAAATATCCCAAAGGAAATTTCTCATTCTTTTGTGTATTGTTCTTTGACGTCTTTCAACTTCAAATCTTGTTTTTGCAATATCTCCACCTTGTAAGACATCATCTACTATAAGCATACCACCAACAGGAAGAAGTCTTATACAATGTGGAAGGAAATTACTATATTGACCCTTTGCTGCGTCCATAAATATTACATCATATGGTCCTTCAAGTGTAGGAAGTATATCTGCTGCATCTCCTTCTATAATTTTTATAGTATCATTAAGTCCCATTCTATCAATATTAACTCTTGCATCTTTAAGCATAACTTCAAAACGGTCTATTGTTGTTATAGTTCCGTCTTCCGGTATATACTGTGCCATAAGACTTGAAGAAAAGCCTACTGCTGTACCTATTTCAAGTATATGTTTAGGCTTTTTAAGTGTAAGAAGAACACTTAAAAATCTTGCTGTTTCGTGAGGAATTATAGGCACATTAGCCTCTGTTGCTTCCTCCTGTATTTCTCCCAAAGTACCTTTATACTTAGGCTGTACCGTTCTAAGATACATATTCAAATAATCATCTGTTACATAATTCATATATTATTCCCCTTAATTAAACTGAGCTTTATACTGTTCTTTTGCCTTAAGAAAATCGTCATAATTATTTGTATAATAATGTTCTCCACTTGTTCTATCTTTAAGAACATAATATATATAATCATTATCGTCAGGATTTAAAGCCGCCTCTATTGCAGCTTGTCCCGGATTTGATATAGGACCTTTTGGCAATCCCTTATTTGTATATGTGTTATATGGCGAGTCTGTTTCAAGGTCATCATATGTTACTACTTCTTTAGTTGTTCCCATTGCATAAAGTACAGTTGAGTCTATTTGCAAAGGCATATCTATTTCTAAACGGTTATATATTACCCCTGCCGCAATACTTCTTTCACTAGGAGCAGATATTTCTTTTTCAACAATAGAAGCAACAATAATAGCTTCATCAAATGTAAGACCTAAACTTTCAGCTTTTTTAATATTTTCTTCTGTGTAAAAATCATTAAAACGTGTAAGCATTTTATTTATTATTTCTTCTGATGTTGCATTATCACTTATATAATAAGTATCTGGGAAAAGATAACCTTCAAGTCTGTTTGTTCTGCCTTCTGGTATATCTTTTATAAATTCAAAATCAAAATCTCCTGTATTTGCAGTATTTAAAAAATCATCTGCTGTAACAATACCTTTTTCTTCTAAATATTCACCGATTTCAGCAACAGTATAACCTTCTGGTATTGTTATTTTATTTTTTTCAGAAATATTACTTCCACTACTTAAAATATTCATTATTTCTTCAACAGAAGTACCTGTATTTATAGAATATGTGCCTTGTTTATATGTTCCGTCATAACCGTCCATTTTACTTTTAAAAGTAAATAAAAGTTTATTTGATATAATTCCTTTTTCTTCAAGTAACTCTCCTATATCTGATGTAGTTGAACCTGAAGGAATATTTATAACTACTGTTTTTCCAGTTTCAACATTATTTTTTGTTAAATTATATAAAAACAAACCACTTAAAACACATACTATAAATGCAGTAAAAATAAATAATAAACAACCTTTATTAGATTTAGACTTTCTTTTACTTCTTCTTTCCATATAACCACCTTTTTTCATTAAAATATTAAGAAACTTCTATTATTATAACAGCATATTTTATAATACTACAATGATTATATATTATAAACTATAAAAATTCCTTAATATTTATTAAAAAATCATTTAAAATGCCTGTTTTATATTAAACAGGCATTAATAAATAATTTATTTTTCTATATCAAAAACAATACTATTATCTTTAACACAAACATTTATTGTATCACCATAATTTATATTGCCTTTTAAATATTCTTCTGCAAGTTTATCCTCAACATTTTTCTGTATTGCTCTTTTAAGAGGTCTTGCACCATAAGCAGAGTCATAACCTTCATTTGATATAAAATCAATAGCATCATCATTAAATATAATATTTATACCCATACTATCTTTTGAACGTTTTATAAGTGACCTTGTAAGTATACGAACTATATCATTAATATTTTCTTTTGTCAATGTATGGAACACAATTATATCATCAATTCTATTCAAAAATTCTGGTTTAAATATATTTTTTACTTCGTCCATAACATTCTTTTTCATATCTTGATAGTCTTTTTCTTCTGACTCAACTGTTTTGAAACCAAGTTTTTTTGGAGAAACTATATTTTTTGCTCCTGCATTTGATGTCATTATTATTACAGTATTTTTAAAATCAACTTTTCTACCTTTTGCATCTGTTATATGACCATCATCAAGAACCTGTAAAAGTATATTAAATACATCAGAAGAAGCCTTTTCAATTTCATCAAAAAGAATTACAGAATAAGGTTTTCTCCTTACTTTTTCACTAAGCTGTCCACCTTCTTCATATCCAACATATCCCGGAGGTGAACCAATCATTTTTGAAACACTATGCTTTTCCATATACTCTGACATATCTATTCTTATAAGAGCATCATCATCACCAAAAAGTATTTCTGAAAGTGCTTTTGAAAGCTCTGTTTTACCAACACCAGTTGGACCAAGGAAAAGGAATGAACCTATTGGTCTATTTGGGTCTTTAAGTCCAACTCTGCCTCGTCTTACAGCTTTTGAAACTGCTGTTACAGCTTCTTCCTGTCCAACAACTCTTTTATGAAGTATATTTTCCATATTTACAAGTCTTTCACTTTCAGACTGTTGTATTGTTTTTAAAGGAATACCTGTCCAACCTGATATTACATCGGCAATGTCTTCTTCTGTAACAGTTGTTTTTAATAAATTTATTTCATTTTCCCAATCTTTATTTTTATTATTAAGTTTTTCTCTTACTTCTTTTTCTCTTTCTTTTATTTCAGCAGCTTTTACAAAGTCTTCATCTCTAATAGCAATAATTTTTTGTTCACCCATTAAATTAAGTTCTTTTTCAAGCTCTTTTATTTCAACAGGAGGTGTAAAAGTTTTAAGTTTAACTTTTGATGATGCTTCATCAATAAGGTCTATTGCTTTATCAGGAAGACTTCTATCGGAAACATATCTATCAGAAAGCATTACAGCAGAAACTACTGCTCTATCTGTTATATTTATTTTATAATGTTCTTCATACTTTGGTTTAAGTCCTCTGACCATAACAATAGCCTCATCTGTTGTAGGCTCTGAAACATCAACAGGGCTAAATCTTCTCTCAAGTGCAGGGTCTTTTTCAATATATTTTCTGTATTCCTCCATTGTTGTTGCACCTATAATTTGAAGTTCACCTCTTGCAAGATAAGGTTTTAATATATTTGCAGCATCAATAGCACCTTCAGCACCACCGGCACCTATTATTGTATGAATTTCATCTATAAAAAGTATAATATTTGATTTTTTTCTTACTTCGGATATTACTTTTTTAATTCTTTCTTCAAATTCGCCTCTATATTTTGAACCAGCAACCATTGAAGATATATCAAGAGAAACCAATCTTTTATTTTTTATTGTATTAGGAACATCACCTATAATAATCTTTTGTGCAAGACCTTCAACTATTGCTGTTTTACCTACTCCCGGCTCACCTACAAGACAAGGATTATTTTTTGTTCTTCTACTAAGAATTTGTATAATTCTTTCCATTTCATACTCTCTGCCAAATATAGGGTCAAATTTAGACTCATATGCAGCTTTTGTAAAATCTCTACTGAATTTATCAAGGTTAGGAGTTTCTCCTTCTTTTTCTTCACTTTCATTACTTTTAGAATTCATTCCTTTAGCATCAGAAGAACTTTCTCCAATACCAAGTATGTAGTATATTTCTTCAATTATTTTTTGAGCACTTATATCCATTGAATTAAGTATTTTAGCACCTATACTTGTAGAATTATTTAATATTGCAATAAGTAAATGCTCTGTACCTATATTTTTTTCACCAAGTCTTTCAGCCTCAAATTTTGCTTCTGCAATAATTTCTTCTGCTTTTGGTGTATATTTAATTTTGCCATAAACATTTTTCTGTTCAGTAACAAATTCATTTATTTTTCTTATTATTATATCTTTATTTACAGAATGTGACTCTAAAATTTTTGATGCGACACAATCAGTAACAGACATAAGCCCAAGTAAAATATGTTCGCTGCCTATATATCCGCAAAGAAGATTTTCTGCCCATTCCTCTGCTTTTTCTATTGCAATTTTTGCTTTTTCTGTATAATTTTCAGGCATTATATCACTCCTTTAATATATTATTAAAAATGACTGCCGAAAATATCAGCAGTCTTTAATTTAGTCAAAAATATTGAAAGGATAGCTTATTGGCATTTCAAAAAATTCCATATTATTATCATAAAGTTTAAATGAAAGTCCACCGGAAAATAAAGCAATATTAATTCTTTTTCTTGTTCTTTTATTTCCATATTTTTGGTCACCAACAAGAGCAAAGCCCTTATTTGCAAACTGTACTCTTATTTGATGATGACGACCTGTTTCAAGATTTATTTTAACAAGAGAAATAGTTCCAAGTTCACTATCATTTTTTACAGCTAATCTTTCATAATGAAGTATTGCCTCTTTAGCACCCTTTACATTAGAATTTACGATACTTGATGTATTAAGTCTGCTATTTTTAATTATATAATCTTTCATAGTACCATTTTCAGATATTTCACCATATACAACGGCTATATATGTTTTTTTAATTTTATTTTCAGACATAAGTTTTGAAAGTATAGCCTCTGTTTTTTTATTTTTTGAAAAAACCATTATTCCTCCAACAGGTCTATCCAGTCTATGAATAAGCCCAATATTATCAATATTTGTTTTATTACATAACATTGTAAGCATATCTTCATCACCTGTTTTATCAGGTTGTACAGGAATACCTGCTGGTTTTAAAGCTACTATTATATTTTCATCTTCAAAAAATATTTTTATATCCATAATATTAAATTTCCTTTTCAAGTATCATACTTCCAAAAGGTGGCATAACAACTTTTAAGTTACCTGCTACAATTTCATATTTAACATTTTCTGTATCAAATCCATTTTCATAAGAAACAATACATCTTTTAAGAATATCTCCTGTTTTAAGTTCAATTTGTTTTACAGGAATAGTTATTTCTTTTTGTTCACTTGTATTGTTTATTACTGTAACAATAACTTCATCTTTATAAAATCTACCATATGAAAGTATTCCATAATCTTTATAAATTATTTTTACAGAACCTTTTCTTAAAGCATTATTATTTTTATGAATTTTAATTATAGCCTTATGGAAGTCTATAAGGTCTTTATTTTCATTACCCCAAGGGTATGTTCTTCTATTATCAGGGTCAGTCCAACCTGTTACACCAGCCTCATCACCATAATATATAGTAGGAGAACCAGGCCAAGTAATCTGCATAGTAACAGCCTCTTTCATAATACCTAAATTTACACCCATATCAGCTGCTTCGCTGCCTTTTGTGTGTAAACGTCCAACATTCATATTTGTTCTTGTAAGAAAACGTGAATGGTCGTGATTTGAAAGTTCATTCATAGCTGTATATATAGACTGATATGATAATTTAGCCATATTATATTTCATTGAGTTTTCAAAAACATCTGCATTACAAAGAAGTTCGCTTTTAAAATCTTCACTATGTTTTTCCATACCTGTTAAAAACCAAGAAACAGGCTCCATAAAAGCGTCATAGTTCATTACTGTATCCCATTCATCACCTTGGAGCCATTTAGAAGCATCTCCATAATGTTCAGCTAATATAATAGTTTCAGGGTTTGCAGATTTAACAGCTTTTCTAAAATCCTTCCAGAATTTATGATTAAAATCTTCACTATATCCAAGGTCGGCAGCAACATCAAGACGCCAACCATCAGCATTAAAAGGTGGAGAAACCCATTTTTTACCTACTTCAAGTATATAATTATAAAGTTCTTTTGAGTCTTCATAATTTAATTTAGGGTGATTATCATATCCCCACCAACCATCATAACAGTCATTATTTGGCCAGTTATCATCATACCATTTAAAATAATTATGATATATGCTGTCTTTATCTTTATAGGCACCTACTGGATAATTTCCACTATTTCCATAAAAACCTTCTTTATCAAGCCATTTATTAAAGGCTCCACAATGATTAAATACACCATCAATAATTACTCTTATACCATTTTTATGGGCAATTTCTATAAGTTTTGCAAAAAGTTCATTACTTGCTTCAAGATTTTCTTTAGCAGTTGTTCTTTGAACATACATATCTGCATGTTTATTATTAAATTTTTCAAAAACAAGTGTACTTCCGCCATCTTTAACTATTTTTCCATAATGTGGGTCTATATAGTCATAATCTTGTATATCATATTTATGATTACTTGGTGAAACAAATATAGGATTGAAATATATTACCTCTATACCTAAATCTTTCAAATAAGGTATTTTATCTATTACACCTTGTAAATCTCCACCATAAAAATTTCTTATATCATCTACTTGTGGTCTTGCATTCCAGTCTTCAACAAAAACAGAAGGCTTTCCAAGATATATATATTCATTTGTTTTTACATCATTTGTTTTATCGCCATTATAAAATCTGTCAACATATATCTGGTACATAATAGCACCTTTTGACCATTCAGGTGTTGTAAAGTTTCTTATTATACTAAAATTCCATTGTGGATTAATGTCATCACTTACACCAAGCTTATTATAGTAAACACTCATACCATTTTTCTCTATTTCAAAATAGTATGTCTTTGTTGTTTTTTCAGGTTCAAATATATGTTTATAATAATCAAAATCACATTTACTATGTGAATATTCCATTTTTATTTTTTTATCATCATATATTATATAAACATTATCGGCATTATTTTTACCTGTTCGTATACTAACAGTAACAAAATCTTTATCAGAAGGCTCTGAAGGGCTTCTAAAATTTTCTGTTTCGTCGCTGAAAATTGCTTTTAAATCAAGCTTTTCCATTAAAGTTTTTGAATAGATTATAAGTTTTTCAACATATCCTAATTTTTTTATGGATATTGACACTCCCAAATCTAATACCTCCCCTAACTTACACAATTAATAATAAAATTATTTCATAAAAAACTAGTCCTTACAATATATTATTATACTTAAATAATATGCTTTATTGCAATAAAAAAGCGGTTCAAGAGAACCGCAAGATTTTTTAAAGCTTTTCAACTTTTACAGAAGTATCGAAATCGCTGTCTGTGCAACATTCGCAGCCACAAGCGTCGCAATCATCTTCCTCACAGTCTTCGCATACATCTTCTATTTCATCATCATATTCGAACTCGTCGTCCCAGTCCATATCCCATTCATCTTCGAAATCGTCTTCTCTACGTTTTTTAACAAGATAAACAACACCAGCTGTTGTAGCAACAAGAAGTGCTATAACAATGCCTATAAAAACATAAAATGCTCTTTTATCTTCTCTGTTTTGTAAATCAATAACTGCTCTTCTTAAATCATCAATAGAAGTTGTTCCATCTAAAAATCTTTTCATAATATTCTCCTTTCAGGTATAAAAAATTATTTACCATATCCTTTAAAAAGTTTGTTTCTTGAAAAATCTCTGTTTCTTTTCAAATCGCAGTACTCCAGATATGCTTTCTTTAACATTTGGCGTTCGTCGTTAAATTTAAGCAGATGATAAGCCTCATGGAATTTATAAAAACCTGCGTCTGCAAAAAATTCCTCACTTTGAGGTTTGCAGTAAAATGAGTCCGCTGACATAAGGTACCAGTGAACTGTCTTATTTACAGTATCTTCATTTCCTTTAAAAGAATACTGGGTTTTTCCAACATATTTTATAATTTCACCTGTTGCTCCTGACTCTTCCTTTACTTCTCGTAAAGCAGTCTGTTTAAAAGTTTCACCATCTTCAACAGTACCTTTAGGAAGCACCCAGCCCATATATCTTCCATTTTGGTTTTTATAGAGAAGCAGAATTTTCCATTTGTAAATAACGACTCCGCCACAACTTACTGCTTCTATCACTTAAATACCTCCGACTATATATATTCTTTCTTCTGTTAAGAAATAGTATACCGCTTTTTTATTATCATTTCAAGATTAGTTATCTTTATTTTTTAAATCACCATTTACTATCCAAAACAGCTTGCATAATTTTACCTGCTATTGGAGTAGCTTTTTTGTTACCTTCTGCATTTTCAAGTATTACAGCAACAGCAACCTCCGGATTTTCTGCTGGTGCAAAACCGACAAACCAAGAATGGTCAATACCACTTTCATTTTCTGCTGTTCCTGTTTTACCTGCTGCTTGATAGCCTTTAAGACTAGCTTCTGTTCCTGTACCTTCATTAACAACATCAATCATCATATCTCTAAGAGCTGTTGCCTCTTCATATGTCATTACTTCCCCTATTGTTTCCGGAATAGTTGTTTTTAAAACTTCACCTTCATAATTTTCAATATGGTCAACTATATAAGGCTTTTTCATAATACCACCATTTGCAACTGCTGAAACAAGTGTTGCCATATACATAGGTGTTACAACAGTTTTACCTTGACCTATTGATGTTTCAACAAGTTCACTTTCACTACTGCTTTTATCTATAACAACAGAACTTTGACTTGAAGGCATATCAAAACCAATAGATGAATTTGCAAAAAGCCTATCTGCTACTTTTCTTAAATTTTCTCCACCTATTCTTTTTCCTATTTCTGCAAAATAACAGTTACAAGATTGTGCCATAGCATCATGCATATCAACAGTTCCATGTGCTTTATTGTTATAACAATGTATAACTTTATCATTAAATTCTGCTTCACCATCACATTCAACGGTAAAAGTTTCCCAGTCATCTAAATATTCCATAGCTGCAATAGCAGTAACCATTTTAAAAGTAGAGCCTGGAGGATAAAGTCCTTGTGTTGTTCTATTTATGAGTGGACTATCTTCATCAGATTTAAGATTGTCCCAATCATCTAAAATAGTATTTGGATTAAAATCAGGATATGACTGCATAGCAAGTATTCTTCCTGTTGAAGGCTCCATTACAACAATAGCACCTTTTTGTTCTCCCAATAAATCTCCTGCAATAGATTGTATATCCATATCAACAGTTAAAACAACGTCATTTCCTTTTACCTCTGTACCTGTAAAGGCATTTAATATTCTTTGTAATACTTCATTGTCAACAGTTTCAAGTTCAAAATTTTCAGCAGCTTCAACACCTGTTTTTCCAACAGCAGAATAACCTGTAATATGTGCTGCCATTCTCGAACGAGGATAATTTCTTATATAACCATTTTCAGTATATTCACTTTCTGCTATAACTTCACCGTTTATATCTTTTATATTACCTCTTTTTATTGTTGTATCTGTATATTGTAATCTTGGATTATAAGGATTTACATTAAATTTTTCTCTATCAATAAAATTTATTTTTCCAAGCCATATTATTACAAGAAAAAACATAAGTGATATAAGCCAAAATATTTTTTTTATGCTATTTTTCATATATCTGTTTCGCTCCCTTCACTTCGTATTTCATAATATGACTCTATCCATTGTAAAAGCCCTATCATAAGTATGCTTATAACAACAGAACTTCCACCATAACTTACAAATGGTAATGTTACACCTGTCATAGGTATAAGTTTTATAACACCGCCTATTATTATAAAAGACTGGAATGCAAACATTGTTGTTATACCTGCTGCAAGAAGGCTATAATATCTTCTTGTACATCTAAGAGCAATTTTTATACCTCTAAAGAATATTAATATAAATATACATACAACACCCATTGCAAATATTATACCAAATTCTTCACAAATTGCAGAAAATATAAAATCTCGTTCAACAACAGGTATACTTTTTGGCATACCTTTTGTTAAGCCACTTCCAAAAAGTCCCCATGTACCTATGGCAAAAAGTGATTGTACTATTTGGTATCCGCCACCTTCAATATCTACCCAAGGATTTTTCCAAGCTGCAACTCTTACTCTTACATGACTAAAAAGTTTATAAGCAAGTATTGATGCAATAGATGCTGCACCTATTCCGCTAAAAAATAGTATTGTATTTGATGTAGCAATATATAACATAACCATATAAGTGAGGAAGAATATAAGACAACTTCCAAGGTCTTTTTGCATAACCAAAAGAAATACTATACCAGCACTTAATGCTCCTGTAATTATAAGCTCTTTTAATTCAACACGTTTTCTAAAAACTGATGCTAAATAGAATATAAAAAGAAATTTTACTATTTCTGAAGGTTGAAAACCTATACTACCTATTGAAATCCAGTTTACAGAACCAAATTCTTCATTACCGAATACAAGAGTTGATAATATAAGAACATAGCTTAATATAATATAAAGTTTTTCAAACATTTCAAATCTTGGTATTAATTTTAATATTAACGGTATAAAAAGCATTATTACAGTACCAAATGTCATCCAAACAAGCTGTTTTTCCGCTAATTCAAATTCAAGTCTTTGTAACATTACAAAACCAATATCAAGTAAAAATATCATACTATTCCATATAAGTGGACAACTTTTTTTATAAACCTTTCTTGTAATATTAAGTGCAAGTATTATAAATAAAAGTCCACCTGCACCTGTAACAAGATATAAGGGGTCAAATCTAAATTCTCCCGGAACATATGAAAGTATAAGATATGCAGTTATATGAAAAAATATTATTATTATACGTTGTATAGATACAGCATAAAAAGGATTTCCTATATAAAAACCTTGTTCTTCTGCAACATATACAACTCCTTGCCACAGATAAAATACAATATAAAATACAAATATATATCTGCTAAACAATAAAACTAATTCAAACATATTAAATACCTCTTATTTCTGCGTAAAAGAATTAATACTTATTCAACACCTCTAAAGAAATGTCCTTTTGTACTTCCTTTTTCACTCATTTCATTAAGAAGAATTTTTGTTTCTGGTGAAATATTCTTTCCAAGAACAACATCACAATAAGCATTAAGTATACGCTCTGTTTTTTTAGGACCTTCTTTTGTAAATAAAAGTCTTATATAGCCTGTTGATGTTTCAGAAACCTCATCATAAAATTTAAGTGTAAAAAGAGGTTTTCCGTTTAATATCTGACATACACATTGTTTACAATCAGGCATAAGTGGGAATTTCATTCCTTTTCTGTCTTTTAAGAAATATAAATCTTTATTATATCTCTTAGAACAATACATTCCCCCTTCTTTTCCACCATCAAAAGAACCTATTGGACATTGGTGTGTTGTCATAAGCGGAATATAACCATATCCAAGCATTTCACAGTTTTCATCTGCAATATTATTTATTTCCTTAATATTAAGTTCTGGTGAAACACATATTCTTTCAACATTTTTATCATTCCAGTATCTTACAGCTTCACTATTAAATACATTCATATTATAATCAACAGCTATTTTCTTATTACTGTCACAGACCATATCATATTCACCTAATGAACGAACAAGGAAACCGTCAATATCACTTTGTTTAAGTTTTTCTATAAAATCTGAATACAATTTTTTACTATTCACTCTATATATACGAGGTAAAGCAGCAAAAAGCTTCACTCCTGTTTTTTTACATCTTTCTATACATTTATCAATATTTTTTTCAAATGAGTCTGTAAGTTCAAAATATACAGTATCAACATTTCTATTACGAGTTACAATATCAAACTGCATAATATCATTTACAAGAACAGTTATTTTTTTTGTTCTTATAATTCTGTTTCTGTTTGATTTAAATTTTTCTAATTCAACAGGTTTTCTTTTTGTTTTCTTTATAATAGTTTCTGAAAGTTTATCTGTTGCTCTACGTCTTATATCGTTAAGGTCACTTATACCAACATAAATATCATCATCAGATTTTATATCTAAATATTCAAATTCAAAAGGTGTTGCACCTGTTTTTGAAATCTGTTTTCTTAATTTTTCTTCTGTCATAGGTTGGTTTTGAGCTTTTTCGGCAACTGCACCTGTAACATAAACAGCAGCACCACTATCGTCCCAAAGTTTAAGACTTAATGGTTCACCTTTTATTGCTGTAAATTCACCATATATACCTTTTTTACGTCTGTCTTTTTCCCAAGTTGCTCTAAGTGTATCCTCAAGAAGTTTATCATGTGTTTTATAAACAACATTATTTTTGCTTATATCACCTTCTATTGAAAGGCTTATAACCTCTCCGGCTTTTGATTTTTTATTTATATTACTTCCTACATGAGGCTCGCTATCAGTCCATATTTCAATACCATCACCAGGTACAAGAGGTTCTCTTGTTCTTATTGTAACACGACCAATTTTAGGATTATATGTATCAACAAATCCTGTTTTAAGCCCCCAAGTTTTTGGTCTTTCAATACTCATCATACTACTACCAGAGTGTGTTTCATAGTATCCTTCTGTAAATCCACCTCTATTAAAAAGTTGAAGAAGTATTTTCATATCTTTATCATCAACAGCATAATTTTCAGGGTCATTCATATACATATCAATATATTTTCTATAAACCTGTGTAACACCGGCTACATATTCAGGACTTTTCATTCTTCCCTCTATTTTAAAAGAACGTATACCAGCTTTTATAAGTTTTGGAAGTATAGTTATTGTTTCAATATCTTTAGGACATAAAAGGTGACCTTCTTTTATTTTGTCATATTCATTATATAATGTATAAGGAAGTCGGCAGGTTTGAGCACATCTACCTCTGTTACCACTTCTTCCGCCAAGCATACTACTCATAATACATTGACCAGAATATGAAACACACAAAGCACCATGTACAAATGTTTCTATTTCAACATCAGTATTATCTGTTATATATTTAATTTCATCAAGTGAAAGTTCTCTACTTAAAACAACTTTAGAAAAACCATTATTATATAAATACTGAACATCTTCAAGAGAATTTGTTGTAAGCTGTGTACTTGCATGTAAAGTAAAATCAGGATAACGTTTTCTTATTATTTCAGCTGCCCCAAGGTCTTGAACAATAAGAGCATCAACGCCTATTTTATAAAGCTCATCTATAAATTTTAAAAACTCATTTATTTCTTCATCTTTATATATTGTATTTACAGTAATATATACTTTTATACCTCTCAAATGGCAATAATCGCATACTTCTTCAAGTTCTTTTATACCAAAATTATTTGCATACTGTCTTGCACTAAAAGATTTTCCACCAAGATAAACAGCATCACAACCGTTATTAACAGCTGCATATAAACTTTCCATTGAACCTACCGGTGATAAAAGTTCCGGTGCTGTATTTTTAATCATATTATTTCTCCTTTCATACAAAAAAATAGCAGTAATCTGCTATTTTTTATACATTGTAATTAATCCAAAAGAAATTCTTCCAAATCTTTTTCCATTTGGTCTTTTTCTTTTTTTATGATTTCCATTTCTTTTAAAAGTTCTGAATTTTGATTTTCATATTCTTTAATTTTAAATTCAAGTTCTGTAATTTTTGTATTTTCATTTTTTACAGACTCTAATTCTTGTAAAAGAGCGTTATTTTTTTCAGCATATTCAGATAATTGTATTTTGATTTCTTCAAAATTTTCATTTTCTGTTTTTATATAAGAAATTTCATTTAAAAGATTTAATTTTTCACTTTCAAATTCATTAATACGCTGTTTCAAATCATTTAATTGACTATTTTCTGATTTCACAGTATTAAGTTCATTTTCAAGTTTTATATTTTTTTCTTCTGCTTGTTTAATTTGATTTTTCAATCCATTTATTTTTTGATTTTCTCCATACACAATAGCTATTTCTTTATTAAGTTTTGTATTTTTATCTTCTAAATGTTTAATTTGATTTCTTAATGCATTTATTTGCTGATTTTCTGATTTTAACTTTTCTATTTCTTTATTAAGCTCTGCATTTTTATATTCTGATTGTTCTATTTCATTTTTTAAGCCACTTATTTGATTATTATCATTTCTTACTATTTCTATTTCTCTGCTAAGCTCTGTATTTCTTTGTTCTAATTCATTTTTTAAGCTGCTTATTTCTTGGTTTTCGCTTTTTACTGTTTCAAGCTCTTTATTAAGTTGTTCTTTTTCTGCTGTTGATTGCTCAATCTCTTTTTTCAAAATACTTATTTGCTCGTTTTCATTTCTTACTATTTCTAATTCTATGTTGAGTTCTTCGTTACTTTGTTGTAACTCATCTCTTAAGCTGCTTATCTCTTGTTTTTCATTCTTTATTGTTTCAAGCTCTTTATTAAGTTGTTCTTTTTCTTCTCTTGATTGTTCAATCTCTTTTTTCAAAATACTTATTTGCTCATTTTCATTTTTTATTATTTCTAATTGTCTGTTAAGCTCTTCATTTTTACTTTCTGATTGATTTCTTAAAATAGTTATGTGGTGATTTTCTTCTTCCATCATTTCTATTTCTTTTTTAAGCTCTGTATTTATTTGTTCTAACTCATTTCTTAAGTTACTTATTTCTTGGTTTTCACTTTTTATTATTTCTAATTCTTTGTTAAGTTCTTCATTTCTTTGTTCTAATTCATTTCTTAATTTACTTGTTTCTTGATTTTCGCTTTTTATGGTTTCCAACTCTTTATTAAGTTGTTGATTTACTTCTGTTGATTGTTCAATCTCTTTTTTCAAAATATTTATTTGTTGATTTTCTTCTTTTATTATTTCTAATTCTTTACTAAGTTGTATATTTTTATCTTCTGCTTGTTTAATTTGATTTTTTAATCCATTTATTTTTTGATTTTCTCCATATACAATACCTATCTCTTTATTAAGTTTTGTATTTTTATCTTCTAATTGTTTAATTTGATTTCTTAATACATTAATTTGTTGATTTTCATTTTTTAATTTTTCTATTTCTTTACCAAGTTGCACATTTTTTTCTTCTGTCTGTCTTTTTAAATTACTTGTCTGCTGACTTTCACTTTTTATTCTCTCTATTTCTTTATTAAGCTGTACATTCTTTTCTTCGGCCTGTCTTTTTAAATTGCTTGTCTGTTGATTTTCGCTTTTTATTCTCTCTATTTCTTTATTAAGCTGTATATTTTTTTCTTCGGCCTGTTTTTTTAAGTTACTTGTCTGCTGACTTTCGCTTTTTATTCTTTCTATCTCTTTGTTAAGCTGTATATTCTTTTCTTCTACCTGTTTTTTTAAATTGCTTGTCTGTTGACTTTCACTTTTTATTCTTTCTATTTCTTTGTTAAGCTGTACATTCTTTTCTTCGGCCTGTCTTTTTAAGTTGCTTGTTTGCTGACTTTCACTTTTTATTCTTTCTATTTCTTTGTTAAGCTGTACATTCTTTTCTTCGGCTTGTCTTTTTAAGTTACTTGTCTGCTGACTTTCATTTTTTAATTTTTCTATTTCCTTATTAAGTTCTATATTTTTTTCAGCAGATTGTTTTCTTAAATTACTTAATTGCTGTTTTTCACTTTTTATTCTTTCTATCTCTTTATTAAATTGTATATTCTTTTCTTCTGACTCTTTTTTTAAATTTTCTAAATCTTTAGAAAACTGATTATTTTTATTTTTACTTTCTTGTAATTCATTTTTCAAATTATGTAATTCATCTTTTGTAATATCTAATTCTTCATATTTCTGTTTGAAAAATTCTACTTTTTCACTAAGATTATTTTTTTCATTCAATTCCTTAAAATAATCATCTGCAATATTAAGAGCTGTAAGAATAGGTATCATATTAACACTTACGCCCTTAACTTCTTCTTTTCTTTTTACTTCTAAAATTTTTCTATTTATATAATCAGCAACATTTAATATATAGTCCTGTGATTCTTCTCCAATAATAGTAAATGTTTTTCCTTCAATAGTTACTTGAACTTTATTTTTCATAAACACCGTTCCTTCATATGCAAAAAATAATAGATATTTAATTATACCATAAAATGCAATAATCTTTAAACTGTTTTTGTTTTTTTTACAAATGAAAAAAGGCCAACTGCCGATGTTGACCTTTTTCCACAAAGAGAAGGTATTTCTTATTGGGATTGCAGCTAAAAAGCTACATTGTGAAAATATTGGGGAGTTTTCACACACTTATTATATCAAAACACATTATTTATGTCTACAAAAATTTTAAAAATTATTGTTTATTATACAGTACATAATGTCTTAAATATTATCAACTAGTATATTCTGCTAAAATTTTTGTCAATTCATATTCCCCTTTAACAATAATACCATCATTAAGTCTTACTTGTTCTTCCTGTGTAAGTACAGATATAGGAGTTTCTGTCATTTGATATAAAATTTCACCTTTATTTTCATCTTCATAATATACAGCAATGTATCCATCTTTTTGTGTAATTATAAAACTGTTTTCTTTTTTTTCATCTACTATTTTTCTCATAACAACTTCTTCACCAGAAAAAGAAACAATTTGCCAATCTGGATAATATTCAAGCATATCATTAAAGTCAAAACCTAATAAAAAATAAGGGGGTACTTCTTCGCTTTCTTCCATTTTGCCTTCATCTTTATAATAATATTGATATACCATTTTTGTAGACTCATTTATGGTATTATCAGCCATAACCATTTCAAGAGTATTTGTTTCTTTATTATATTCTGATGTTTTTGTTTCTTCCTCATCTTTATCATTATTTATATTAGTATCATTTTGTGCATATACTTCTGATTGAGCTTTTTCGTTTATATTATTTACTGTATTAGAAATATTTCTATACATATAAAAAGATATAAAAAAACACAATATTCCAACTAATAAAGCTATGCCAGAAATAAAATATAATATTTTTCTATTTGCCATAAAATCACTCCTTCAATGTAATTATTGACATATAAAAAAACAATTATACACGTAATTATTTATATAAATATCTTATTAAAACGCTGTAAAATCAACAAAAATTATATGTGTTAAAATTATATAAATTAATGCTTAATAATTATAAAAATTATACATATAAATTAATATATTATACGTTGTTTTCAATAATATAAAGTCTTAAATAAGTTTATTATTATTAAACAATTACATTGATTTTTTAATATTATTTTCATATTATATCTATGATAAAACAGTTATAATTTTAATATATTACGGAGGATTATATGGCTCAAAGCGACACAATAAAAAACAATATTACAGAAGGCGTAATATGGAAACAGTTGCTTGTATTCTTTTTTCCTATTGTTTTGGGAACGTTTTTCCAACAGCTTTATAACACAGCAGATACTATTGTTGTTGGACAATTTGTAGGAAAAGATGCTCTTGCTGCTGTTGGTGGTTCAGCAAGTCAAATTGTAAATCTTATAGTTGGGTTTATAGTAGGGCTTTCATCAGGTGCAGGTGTAATTATAGCACAACATTATGGTGCAAAAAATCGTGGTGGTATAAACAGAACACTTCATACAGCATTTGCAATAGCTATTATAGCAAGTATAATAATAAGCATTATAGGGTTTATATCTGTTCCATATATTTTAAAACTTATGAAAACACAACAAAGTATTATGAATATATCAATATTATATCTTAGGATATATTTTTCAAGTATAATATTTGTATTTATATATAATATGGGTTCAAGTATATTAAGAGCCGTTGGGGACTCAAAAAGACCTATGTATTATCTTATAGTATGTTGTATAATAAATATTGTTCTTGATGTTGTATTTGTAGTATTTTTTAAAATGGGTGTTATGGGAGTTGCTGTTGCAACATTTATTGCTCAGGCAGTAAGTGCTGTTCTTGTAACATTAACACTTATACGCTCAAAAGATATTTATAGATTAAAAATTAAAAAAATAAAACTTGATACTGTATCTTTATATTCAATACTTTTTATAGGAATACCTTCTGGTTTTCAAACAACAATGTATAATATAGCTAATATGTTTATACAATCATCACTTAATCAACTTGGTACTGATACAGTTGCTGCTTGGACAGTATTGGGAAAACTTGATGCTTTTAACTGGATGATAATAAGTGCTTTTGGTATAGCAGTTACAACATTTATAGGTCAAAATTATGGTGCTTTGGAATTTAACAGAGTAAGAAAAAGTACAAAAATATGTTTAGCTATGACAGCTATAACAACCCTTATGTTAAGTTTAATATTTGTTCTTACAGCAAAATTTGTTTTTGGATTATTTACAAAAGATGCAAATGTTATAGCAATAGGATTTAAAATGCTTTTAATGTTAGCACCAGCATATGTAATATATGTTCCTATTGAAATATTATCGGGTGCATTAAGAGGTATAGGAAATGTTATAATACCTATGATTTTGACTTGTATGGGTGTATGTGTATTAAGAATAGTATGGTTACTTACAATAGTTCCACAAAATAATAATGTAGAAACAATAATTTTAAGTTTTCCTATATCTTGGACAATAACAGCAATATTATTTATAATTTATTACATAATAAAACAAAGAAAATTCCCACTTGAATTAAAACTTGAAAAAAGCAAAGCATAAAAAAATACATTCTTAAGTTTAAAAACTTAAGAATGTATTTTTATTTTTATATAGAAACTGTTCCGACTATATAATTTTCAGTTTCATTTGTAAGCACGGACATATTTGTTTTTATTGGCGTTACCGATGTTGTTTTATCAATATAAACTGCATAAATATCACTATTTTTTTCTATAATTTCTTTATCTACATAGAGTCTTGATTTCAATTCAAATGGCATTTCAAAATCTCTTTCTTGGGGTTTTATAAATTCAAAGTAGTTATATTTACTCTGCACTGTGTATCTAAAGATTTCAGGGTTTGTAGGGTTCATAGGTATATTTATGTTATATATATTAAACTCTTTCGGCATACCTTCCGACAATACTTTCTTTGCAAATGTTCTTAATACACTTTTTGCTACTGTCCAATCAAGTTTACTATATTCCGACGACCTTTGTAAACTTAAATCAGACTGCATTGAAACTGCTATACCAGCCACACCATGGCTGTCTGCTTCAATAACAGCTCCAACAGTACCACTACAAGTAATATCAAGACCAACATTTTCTCCATAATTTATACCGCTAATACATAAATCTGGTTTTCTGTCTGCAATTTCAAGTATTCCGTGAGCAACAGAAAAGGCAGGTGAACCATGTACTCCATAACCTTTTATAATTTTTCCGTTAACATTAAACTCTACTGTATCAATTATTCCAACATCTTTTCCTCTTGGAAATGCTCTACTCATTCCAGTTTGTTGCACGTGGGGTGCTGAAACAATTATATCTCCTAAATCATAAACCGCTTCTATTGCCGCTAAAAGCCCCGGAGAATTAATACCATCATCATTAGTTAACATTATTAAAGGTTTCATACTGTTCACCTACCTTTTAAAATACATTTATTTAATTACTTAAATATTTCATATGATTTTTTAAGAATTGCGTCTGTATGGCTTGTTATTTCGTTGTAAATAGGACACATTTTAGCATAAAGCTCTACATTTTCTTTATTTGGTTCAAATACATCTTTAACTTTAACCATTTTTTCAATAGCTTCATCAAATGTTTTGTAAGCACCTACTGCAACAGCAGCACATATTGCCGCACCAACTCCTGCTGCACCATTTACAACATTACGTTTTGCAGGTATACCAAATACATCTGCAAAAATCTGCATAAATAAATCACTATTTGAGCCACCGCCTGTAATTATGATGTTATCAAGAGTAACTCCAAGTTCTTGACACATTTCATCAACACGGTTTTTCATTGTAAGAGCAATAGCTTCAAGTATTGAACGATACATATGTGCTCTGCCATGTCTTCCGTCAAATCCTATCATAATACCTTTTTTATAAAGTGCATCTGTTGGAGCAAGCCAGTCAAGAACTGTCATAAGACCATCGCAACCAGCAGGAACTGACTCAGCTTCAATACTTAACATTTCTTCTGCTGACATTCCTTCATCTAAAGCCATATGTTCATAGCTTTTTCCAAGAACGTTTTTAAACCAACTTACTGTCCACATACCTCTACGAATTCCGTTACTTTCGTATAAGTAGTTATGTTGTGTTGATGCGAAGTTTGACCAGAAATTAACTGTATTTTTAGGATTTTCTGTACCCTGCATCATAGCAGCTATATATGTACCAAGTGATACACAAGCAGTTATTTTTCCTGTACAACCTACACCAAGACCTTCAAC
The DNA here is from genome assembly GCA_944379995.1 of uncultured Clostridia bacterium. GTDB lineage: Bacteria > Bacillota > Clostridia > Lachnospirales > Anaerotignaceae > Fimicola. The sequence goes on along the minus strand of CALWGF010000001.1, from coordinate 24,964 downwards.
AGCTTTATCATTTGATGTAGCAACAACAGGAAGTCCTTTAGGGAAACCAGTAGCTTTTGCTGCTTCTTCAGTAACATATCCAAGAATATCTCCCGGCATTACAAGGTCAAAAAGCATTTCTCTTGGTATTCCATAATAATCGAACTGTTCTCCATCAGGAAGCCATTCCCATTTATCTGTGTCCATTGGCCACATTCCCTGATAGTTTGCAGCTGTATCTTTAAATTCTCCTGTAAAACGATGTGTAATATAACCTGATGATGTTGTTACATATCTAACTTCAGGATTTGTGTGTTCATAAGGTTTTGAAACTCTTACGTCCATCCAGCTCATAGCAGGCTGTGCAAGTGTTCCATCTTCTTTTAAGTATGCACGACAGAAACGTATTGTACATAAACCGATACCAAGTATATCCTCAACGTTTCCTTTAAAGTTTGCCATACATTTTTTACCAGCAACACAAATTGCGTCCCACCAGTCATCGTCAGGATGTTCTACTATTCCTGGTTCCGGTAAATCATATGGTCTTAAAGGCTCTTTGCCCTCACACACTATGTTACCTTCAAGGTCAAATATTATTATTTTGGCACTCTGTGAGCCTTCATCAACACCAATGATATATTTTTTGCTCATATGTTTCATCTCCTACTTAAAAGTAAATTCAAAAAATTATCTTACAAGGTATCCACCATCAACTACAACAAGTGTACCATTTACATAGTCTGAAGCGTGGCTTGCGAGGAATACCATAGCACCCATAAGGTCTTGTCTTTCTCCCCAACGGTCTGCTGGAACGTGTTCTTTAATCTTGATATATTTTTCATCATTAGCACTACCTGTACCAGATGTCATGCTTGTCTGGAAGTATCCAGGAGCGATACCGTTTACTGTGATACCATATTTTCCTAATTCATCAGCATAAGCTTTTATAAGTCCCATTAATCCAGCTTTCATAGCTGCGTATGCAGGTGAGCCAAGTCCACCAAGGAATGAGAATAATGAACAAATGTTGATGATTTTACCACTCTTTTGAGGTATCATATATTTTGCAACTGAACGGCTTAAATCAAAAGCACCTGTAAGGTTTATAGCTATCATTGGGTCCCATTCTTTTCTTCCGAATTCAAGAACATCAGCTATTTTACAAATACCAGCACAGTTTACAAGAATGTCAATGCTTCCATATACTTCAATACATTTTTCAGCAATTTTATCAGACATACCATCTTCTGTTAAATCTCCCTGCATAAATGTATATTTAACTCCACAACCTTCAATTAATTTTTTTGTTGTTCCGTCGTCATCAACAAATGCAAATGCAAGAATATTTGCACCAGCTTTAGCAAGAGCAAGAGCGAAAGCCTGACCAAGTCCGCTGTTTCCTCCTGTTACAATAGCGTTTTTACCTTTTAAACTAAAGAAATCAAGTGAAAAATCATTAATATCGTAACCCATTATTATTACCTCCGCAATCTTAAAAATTTAAAAATTATTATTTCTTTATAAATGTCTAAGTTATAATAAAGAGGAGATTTCTAATTTTATATCTGCACACTATATAAAATTAGACAAAAAAAGAGCAACTCTTATCTAAGTAAATATTAGATAAAAGTTACTCTCTCTCGTACTCTTTAGTAACTGACTTTATTATAACCTTGTATATACATATTGTCAATAATACTAAATAGTCAAATAATAAGTTTATTTTTTATGCATATTGCACAATTCTTTTTTCATTTGCTAAAACTGCTGTAAATCTCTCAACACCAAATTTTTTAACAAACAAATCACATTTACACAAAAATAAGTAATACACATTAAGACCACAACCTCTTAATGTTTCAAAATTGCCTTGTCCTTTTGCAATACATAAGTCTGCATTTAATAAAGCTTCTCTTGCTTCATCAGAAACAAGTTCTATTTGTGTTCCCGGTATAGATGTACCATTAGATATAACATCTACATAATTATACAATCCAATTTTATCAGCATCATGCTCTGTTGCATCATTAAGTGTAGGCACACCTCTAACCATAACTTTAATATTAAGATTTGGATATAATTCTTTTAATACCCTTATAAATATTTTATCAAGTACAATTTCACCTGCATTATCAGTAATATAAAGCAAATTTTTTGCACTTTCAATATCTTTTTTTAAATTTGATATTTCTTCTTCTGAAAGCTCAATATTTTCTCTTTTTTCAAGTAAGTCATTAAGTTTATTTTCATCAACATTATCCATAGCACCAAAATCTATATAATTACCTATTATTGCACATTTCAGTCCTGAACCAAAAACATCATCTGACTTTAATATTTCAGATAAAAACATATTTTCTTTTTTTAAAAGAAGTTCATTATATTTATCTTTCATATCTTTATAAGTATCTGTTATTCCAAGTTTTTGTTCAAGTATATTCATTATTTTATTCATAAGAACAGGTGCACTTATATTATTATCAGCACTATAAATTATATTAGATACATTTTTTAATATTTCTATACTATCACTATCAGAAACATTATACTGTTTCAATAATCCTTCTATTTTTCTTACACAGCAAAAATAACATTCAATATTAGCTTTCATAAATTATCACCTTAAAATCAAAATTATATTAGCAATCCCAAAGTTCTATTTTTGTTGTGGATACAGCAACTGCACCTGTCTTTAATGCCCCCATAATATCTTCTTTATCAAGTATAAGACCACTTGCAACAACCGGCTTGTCTATACCTTCCATAAGATAATGTATAACCTTTGTAAGACCAGCAGGCATAAATTCAACAACATCAGGATTGCTTGCTTTAACATGTTTTTCTATATTTCTATATGTCATAACGTCCATCATAAAAAATCTTTGAATTGTAAAAAGCCCTATTTCATTTGCGTGTTTTATAAGTGTAGGCTTCATACTTATTATACCATCAGCTTTTGTATATTTCTTTATAAAATCAACGCTTATTTCTTTTGGAGAAAGTCCAACTATAAGGTCTATATGTATTATAACTTTTTTCCCCGCTTCTTTAAGCTCATCTACTATTTCTGCAATATTACATATATCTCCATAAAGAACATATACAACATCAGAGTCAGAATTTTTAGCTGCTTCTATCCATTCATCACCTTTAACTGCTGGTATAACAGGGCAAACCTCTGTTGATTCCATAAAATATTTTATCGTCATTGCCATATAAATATCCCCCTAATTAATATCTGTTACTTTTCAATCGGTAAACGTTCAGATTTAATTGGATTTCCACTTTCATCATAATCTTCTTTATACTCATCATACTTTTTAGGATTTCTTGATATTTTAAGAAGTCCAGCACCCATACATAGAACAAGGAACATATTCGGGAAGCCTCCAAGGTTAGATGCAGCCTTTATACCATCTATTCCAGCAAAACTTATAAGTATCCAAGTCATAAGAGCTATTGAAACACCCCAAACAACTTTAAGCCAAGCTAGTGACTCCTGTTCCTCTTGATTTATGCCTTTTGTACATAAACCTGCCATAGCATTTGTATTTGAGTCTGATGCTGTAACAAAAGAGATAAACACTATAAATAAATAAAACGGTATTACTAAAATAGCTAATGGAAGTTGGTCAAAAACAGCATATACAACCGACTCTGTACCTTTATTAAGCATAATTTCATAAAAACCATATCCATTAAGCTCATAATATATAGAAGCAGTTGAGAATAATCCCATCCATATTGTAGCAAATACAGAAGGTATTACAAAGTTACATACAATAGCTTCTCTTATTGTATATCCTTTTAATATTTTACCTAAAAATACAGCTGTTATAGGAGTCCAAGCAAGCCAGTTACACCAATAGAATATAGGCCAACTCTTAGCCCAACTATCTCCTGTTATTTCACCTGTATAAAGACTCATTTTGAAAAAGTCTGATATGTATGCACCTAATGCATCAGCTGAAAAATTAAGCATAAATGCTGTTGGTCCAAATACAAGAAGAAATACAAGTAAAACCATATATACTTTTGCATTTATATCAGATAATATTCTAATACCATTCATTACACCAGAAATACTTGATATAACAAATGTAACAACAATAACAGTTATTATAACTGCCCAAGATGTAGGGTTGCTTTCAATACCAAATACCCTTTCTACTCCTCCACCTATTGTAAGAGTACCTGTTCCCAATGATGCCGCCATTCCTGCCACAAGAGCAAAAAGACATATAACATCTATTAAAGAATTATACTTTTTAACTTTTTCTCCAAACATAGGTAAAAGAGCAGAACCTATTGAATATGGAGCTTTCATATTATAAAAAACAAAGGCAAATGTAAGAGTAGCAACTGTATATATTGCATATGGTGACCATGTCCATTCAAGGAACATTGTTTCCATAGAAACCATAGCCGCTTCTATACTTCCTGCCTCTGCACTAGAAATAGCAGGTGGTGAATATAAGTGATATAAAGGTTCTGCACATGCCCAAAATAAAATGCCTGCTGCAACAGTTGTACAAAGAGTTATCCAAGTAAGATTAGTAAATGACATTATAGGTCGCATATTTCTTCCACCAATACGTACTTTTCCAAAAGGTGATATAAATACTATAATAATAGTAAATATACAAAATAATACTGTACCATTAAACAACCAAGCAAAATTATTAAGAATCCAACTTGTAACAGCATTAAGTCCTGCAATAAAAACATCACCATTAACAAGACTTACAACTACCATAGCTACAAGTAAAATCCAAGGCGGTAAAAACACTAACCAATTTACTGATAAATTTACTGTTTTTTCATTAGAAAAATTACTCATCAGCCTCCCCCTTCCTTGTTTTCACCTTTATTTTTGTTATATTGTTGTTATTCATAACATTGGCAAAAACTTGTTCCTCTGTATTTTTAAATATATATTTGGGAATACAAAAAACATTATAACCATTCTTTATGGTATAAACTTTTTCTGATTCCAAAAATACACACTTACCTTCTGAAAAACTCAAAAAAGTTTTATAGTCACCAAAATATACACCTTTATTATCTATCCATATTTTATATATACCTTTTTGAGCCGCTATTTTTTTTGCTTTTATATTTCTAAAAATCCTAGGCATATAAACTATAAAAAACATAGATGATATTATTAATATTATTATAAATGCTATAAAAACATACTCAGGATTTTTAGCATAAAAAAATATTAAAAATATACACAATATTGTCATAATACCAATATTAACTTTTTTAAATAAACCTTCTCTTTTCCAATTCAAACACAAAAGGGTTTCTGATATTTCAGAAACAGTAAGGCTATATTGAAAATATAACATTGCTATCACCTCACTTTATTAACTTAAAAACTTATGCTTTTAAATTTTTTATCAGTTCGGGTACAATATCATATAAATCAGCACATATAGGATAGTGGGCAATCTCAAATATTCTTGCATTAGCATCTGTATTAACAGCAATTATATTAGGTGTTGTTTTCATACCTGCCATAAATTGCACAGTACCGGAAACACCGAATGTAATCATAATTTCTGGACAAACTGTATTTCCAGAAAGTCCAATTTGTTCTTTTGGTGTTGTCCAACCTTTTTCAACAAGTGCTCTACTTGATGCAAATTTACCCCCCAAGAGCATTGCCAATTCTCTAAGCATATTAAGGTCTTCTTTCTTTTTTACACCTCTACCAGCTACTACAAGTATTTTGCTATCAGTAATACTGTTTTCATCTGTATCTTCTTTTTCAATATTTATAACTTTCATATAGCTTTTTGCATTATTTATATTACCAATAATATATTCTATATCATAAGAAAATACAGGTTTTATAGGTTTCATTACTTTTTCTCTTACGGTGGCAAATTGTGGTCTTGTATTTTCTGTAACTATCTTAGCCATAATATTTCCACCAAAAGCAGGTCTAATCTGAACAAGATTACCATTTTCATCAATATCAAGCTCTGTACAATCTGCTGTAAGTCCTGTTTTATACAAAACCGCAAGTCTTGGTGCAAGAGCTCGTCCTTCGGCTGTACCACCTATAAGTACAGTAGAAGGTTTTATTTTGTTTATACAGTCTGATACACCTTTTTCATATATATCAGGCTGAAAATAATTATCGGTTTCATAAAAATATGCAGATTTTACAGGATACCCTTTCAAAGCATTTTTAATAACTTTTACATTTTTACCTATTGCTACCACATATACCGGCTCATTAGATTTTTCAGAAAGTCTGTATGCTTCTCCTAAAAGTTCAAAGCTTACAGGGTGTATTTTATTTTCAAAAAATTCAAAATATACAAGTATTCCTTTTGAGGATTTTTTTTCTAAATTTATATTCATATATTTTCCTCCTTAGAATTAAATGTATTTTTAAATATTTCCAAAATATAATCAGCACCATCTTTTCCATTTTTTATAACTATATCTCTTTTTGCAGTTCTTTCTGGTGGAAAAATTTTTCTCACCTTAGTTGCAGAACCTTTAAGTCCATAGTTATTTTCATTTTTATCATTTAAGTCATCAAGTGTTATTTTGCTAATTTCTTTTTTTCTGCTACTCATTTTTAATTTTAATGACGGCATTCTAGGAGTAAATATGGATTTTTCTACTGATAATATGCAAGGATAGGCTGTCTGTATTACAGACAGCCTTCCATCTAACTGACATTTTACATTTATTTCATTTTCTGTGACATTTATAATTTCACATACCCAATTCATATGTGGTATACCAAGCCATTCTGCAACAGCCCCGCTTACTTGTGCTGTATCTCCGTCAGTAGTCTGTTTACCACAAAGTATTATATCAAAATTATCAACAGAGCTAACTGCTTGAGAAAGTGTATATGATGTTGCAAGAACATCGGAACCTGCAAAAGCTTTATCACATATTAAATATCCTTTGTCTGCACCCATTGAATAAGCTTCTCTTATTACATCTTCGGCTTTATCAGGACCCATAGTAAAAACAGTTATTTCAGCATTTGTTATTTCTTTTATTCTAAGTGCTGTTTCAAGAGCAACCACATCATATACATTAGCAATAGACGGCAATCCTGCTCTAATTATTACACCTGTTTTTTCGTCCATATTTCCTTCTGAATATGCCGGAACTTGTTTCATAAAAACTGCTATTTTCATAAAATATTACCCCTGTTCCAAATCATATCCACATCAAACTCTTTTTTAAGAATTTTATAATTATTTATAAATTCTTCACTAAGCATACCTTCAAATATTTTCTTTTTGAGCTTACCTATACCATGTTCACATACAATTTGACCGTTGTTCTCCAAATAATATTTTGCCCATTCTCTTATAAGTTCAATACCTTTTAAATATTCATCATAACTATTAGGAAGAATATTTACATGAAGATGATTTTCAAGCCCATGTCCAAAAATACAGCCATTAAGCCCATATTTTGAAAGCCCATCTCTATATTTTTTTATCATATCTAAAAAACTTATATTAGGTATACTCATATCCGTACCAAGTTTTGTTATTCTTTTGTCTTCTCGCCTTTTTTCTTCTATAAATAAATTTGCAGTTTCAGGTGCAGCATGTCTAAAGGCTCTTGTTTTTTCTATTTCAGTTTCTCCAGAAACAGCCCATGCAGTATCAGGGTCGCTATTATACATGGCTGCTGTTTCCATAAGATTTCCCGCTATCTCTTCAATACCTTCATCTTCGCCATGAATTTCTATATAGCACATACATTCAAAATTTTCATCTATATCAGGCAACTCTTTTATTTTTGCCATAGTAGGCTTTCTACCCTCAATAAGATTTAAAGATGTCTTGTCTATATATTCAAAAGCACCTATAAACGCAGTTTCACTTTTAGGAACATCATTTCTTACTGCATCTATAAAATTACTTGCATCTTCTTCATTTTCAAAGAAAAAACTTATACCCCAAATTTCACTTGGTTTTTTTATAAGTTTAAGAGTGATTTGACTTATAACACCTGTAATTCCTTCTTTTCCAATAACCTTATTAAAATCTTCTTTAGAAACCACTTCTATTATACCACTAGCACGAACCACTCTCAACTCTTTAATATACTTTTGTATATTTTCGTAAACAAATGCATTTATCCCCTTTGCATCTGTTGCTATAATCCCCCCAACTGTTGCGGAAGTTTCTGTTGGTTCAGGTGGCCAAAATAAAGCTTTTTCTTTAAATATTCTTAATATTTCCTTTTTAAGGTCAATAAGGTTTATACCAGACTCAACTGTAATAGTACCTGTACCATCTTCAAGTATTTCATATTCTTTTACATTATTCATATATGATAAATTCATTATATGACCTTCTAAAGGTACAGCAGAGCCAACTATACCAGTTTTTCCACCTTGAATAGTTATAGGAATATTTTTTTCTTTCATTATTTTTAATATAGATATTATTTCATCTTCATTTTTAGGAAATGATATACTTTCTGCATTGCCCATAAATTTAGACTCGTCTATAAGATATTCCTCATACTTTTCGCTTATGGGAAATATAAGTTCATTTTTTTGACTCACATAAACCACAACCTTCCTATTTAATATAGTTTACAAGTTCATCTATTATTGCTTTATAATCATCTATTATTGCAACATCAGATTTTTTTAATATTGCTGAATGTTCATCAGAATTTATAGCTATAATAAAATCACTTTTTTCTATACCTGCATAAAATGCTGCTGAGCCAGAAACACCAGCTGTAATACATAATTTAGGCTTTGCCATTATACCAGAAACTCCTATAAGTTTATCCATAGAAGCCCAAGCACTCATGGCAACAGGTCTACTTATACCAAGTTTTCCTCCTATTAATTCTGCAAAACCTTCAAGCTCATTTACAGCTTCTTTATTTTTTGTTCCTCTACCAGCTACAACAATAATTTTTGCATCTTCAATACTTTCTGTCTTTTCTTCTTTCTTTATGTCATATGATAAAATATGTTTATTATTTTCATCATTATTTTTCAATATTGTTATGTTTTTATTATTACATTCTTTTAACTCACACTCAAAAATACCTTTTGAAATAGTAATAAAATATGGTGCTTTTTTCATTTTGAATGTAGCTTCCATATGATTTGAATAAATCATTTTTTTTTGCATAAACATTATTTCCTGATACATACATATCTCTAACGCCAACAATAGAACTTCCTTTTTTTCTTGCTGCCATTCTTACAGCATTTTCAATAGAAAAATTATCAGAGCCGTATATATACATATCATTTTCTTCTATAAAATTATTACAATAATCAAGTGCTACTTCCGGAACATACTTTTCTAATTGAATTATAAAAACGTCATCTGTCAAAGCATATTTAGAAAGCTCTTCAATATTATCATCTTTTTTAGAAATAATAATAGTTTTTCCTGCTGTCATATCATTACAGCACTTTTTTATAAATTCCAATATCTCAAGTGCCTGTTTTTTATAATCATCAGAAAAACCATTTATAATTACATGGTATCTCATAATTTTTCAAGCCTTTCTTTAAGATATTCATTATATAATTTATACGCTTTTTCTTTTGGTGTATTTCCTTCTATTATAATTCCACTTCTTGAATTATCAACCTTTTCAATATTACATAACTCTACTCTTTCAATTATGTTTTCTGGATTTTCATAGAGTTCTTCTGGAGTATATAATTCTATTGGTTGTTTTCCAAGCTTCATTCTGTCTTTAAGTGTAGGTACTCTAAGATATGACTCAGACACATTACCTACTGATATTATACAAGGAGTTTTTACAATTTGAGTAAGTACACCTTCATCTGTTTCATTTATAATTTTTAAACAATTTTCATCAACAGGTTCTACTTTCATAACCTGTGTAATACAAGGCCACCCCAAATATTCTGCAAGTATAAGAGGTGTTTTTTCATTATTACCATCTGATGTTTGTCTACCCATAACAACAATATCAATATTTTGTTTTTTGTTCACGTATCCAGCAACAGTCCCTGCAACCATTTCAGGTTTAAATCTTAAATCATCATCATATTCTACTCTAACGGCTTTTTTATATCCCAAAGCATATAGCGTTCTGAGATATGCATCACATTTTGAATTACCTATTGTAAGTGCTTCAAGGTTATACAACACGTTAAAGCCTTCTGATAAATCAGAAAGCTTTAACATCATTTCCAAAGCACTTTCATCAAAACAGTTCCACATATTTTTAATATACTTTACATCTATTTGAAGATTTTCATCAGGTACCCAGTTATCTTCTAAAAGCATATCAAGGTCAGGAACTATTTTAAAGCACCCTAATATATTCAATTATTTTCTAAGTGGGATTAATGTTCCCATGTTCATAATTCCGTTAGGGTCGAAAGCTTTCTTTAATGTATCTAACATATAGAATGATGAACCGTATTCTTCGTGAACATATTTTGCTCTTGCTTTACCAAGACCGTGGTGGTGAACAATAGAACCGCCGTATTTAATAACCTGTTCGCAGATAATCTGGTTAATTCTGTCATGGTATTTGTTGATTTCTTCTTCTGGAGGACAATCAACAACATTATAGTAGTATACGAAATACATATTTGTACCTGTCATATAACTATGTGACGAGTGACCACCCATTAATGTCATATCAGGAACTTCTTCTAATATTCTATCACAAGCTGTTTTGTAGATTTCATAGATGCAATCCCAGCTTCCTGAAACTTCTGTTGTAATACCGATATTCTTTGTAGCTTTGATTTCTTCAGCTTCCTGAGCAATCTGTTCTGGACCCCAGTTTAATCCTGCAAACCAGTTTTCAAGTATTTTAGGGTCAACTGGTTCTAATTCTGGGTGAGCAGACATTAATTCTTTGATACCTTTTTCTGTCGCTTCTGTAATACCAGCTGGACCTTCCGCCATCCATATTAATACACATTTACCATCTTCAAGCCAGCTGCTGAAGTGCATTCCAGCATCAGCTGCATCATAAAGACGAGCGATTGATGGTTTGTATCCTGCTACCATTACTTCACGTAAGCAATCAAAACCTAATTTCATATCATCTAATTTATATCCGATTAAACGGTTGTTTTCTGGCATATATTTGAACATTTTAACTGTAACTTCTGTTATGAAGCAAAGAGCACCCTCGTTACCACAGATGATATGTCTTATATCTGGACCAGCAGCTCTTCTTGGTACATTTTTAATTCTACAAATTTTACCATTTGGGAATACTGCTTCAAGACCAATTATCATATCTTCAATTCCACCATAAAGTGTTGAGAACTGTCCAATACTTCTTGTAGCAACAAGTCCACCCATCTGAGCAAGTGGTTTTGACTGTGGAGAATGTCCTGTTGTATATCCTTGTTCTCTTAACATATCATCAAGTGACTGAAGAGGAACACCACACTGGCAAGTAACCTGCATATTGTATTTGTCAACTTTTAAAACTTTGTTCATTGTTGAACCATCAATAACGATTGAATCTTCTAATGCTGTTTCAAGTCCACCTTCAATAGCTGAATGACCTGTTCTTGGAACTACGTTAATCTGATTGTCATTAGCGAATTTTAATACTTCTGAAACTTCTTCTGTGCTATGTACATAAACAACAGCTGCTGGAATTGGCTGAGTATAAACTTCCATAACCTGTTCATATTTTCTATAACGGTCAATGCTGCTTTCTTTTAATACTTTTTCATCAGTAATAACATTATCTTTACCAAGTATATTAACTAATCCTTCTACTATTTTATCTCTTGAAATTATTGCCATAATTAATTCCTCCTACGCATTTTTACTTTTAATACTTAAAGTTTCACTCCCAAAAGATTTATGTATAATATAAATTCAAATCTGCACACAATTTATATTTCTATTATGCATAAAAAAAAGAGAAAAGTTACTAAATGTAGATTATTAATACTACACTCAGTTACTTTTCTCTCAAATCTCTTTCGGTAACTTGCTTACAGTATAAAACTTTATGGCTATATTGTCAACCGTATATTTCATACATTTTTTAAACATATTTTTTGTGCAAATTGTATATAGATATTTTAAAAATTGTTATTGACTGAAAATATTATAATAAACTATCATATATCTACATCTATATATATACTAATATACTATCCTAGAGTTTAAAGAGTAAAAGAGTAGTTTACATATTTTGTAACCTACTCTTTTTTTATTTTTCTATATTATTTTATATATTTCATAAGGGGGTATGGTTAATGAAGCGAAAAGATATTATGGTTATTACTTCAATAGCCGCAGGTTATAATATGATATATAACCTATATGTAATGAAAGCACTATATTATTCAATAATGATTAAAGGACTTAATATTACTCATTATCAACTTGGTAAACTTTATAGTATGTATGGTATACTTGCAATGGCGTCATATTTATGCGGTGCATTATTTTTAAGAATATTTCCAATAAAAAAATTAGTTTACATACCTTTATTTATTACAGCATTTATTTCAATATTTTTAGCAACAATTCCAACATACAATTATATGCTTATAATGTTTGGATTTGCAGGGTTTATAATAGGCTCTACATTTTATCTTGCTCATATAAGTATATTACATAATATTGGTGGACTAGAAAATCAAGGTAAAGTTTTTAGTACATTCTTTTTTATGAACAGTATATTTGGAAGTATATTCTCACTATTAGGCTTTACAATAACATCATATATAAGTACATCACAAGGTCAAATAAGATTTTTATTTTTGTTTTATGGTATACTTACTTTTATATCTGCAATATTTTCAATGTATTCATTAAAGTACATAGAAGAAAAAACAGAAAATACAGAAGATAATAAATTTGATTTATCTCAAATAAAATATATTATAAAAAATAAATCACTTTTTATAGTTATACTTATAGTATTTTCAAATTATGTTGCTGTGGCAAATTTCACTTATCTTATTCCATATCTTAAATATAAATTTAATTTTCCAGAATATATATTGAATATTATATCTATTGTAAGAATGTATTTAATAATAATTATAGCTTCACCAATAGCAGGAGCAATTACTGATAGATTACAATCAGCTGCAAAACTTATGAGAATATCTTTTTTACTTTATATATTATCAGTTGTATCTTTAATTACAATTTCAAGTAACAGTCCTATTCTTTCAATAGTATTTTGTATATTAATATGTTTTATTGCATATGGTGGAAAAAGTATGGCTTTTATTACAATAGACGAAGCAAATTTAAAAAAACAATTTTATAGTATATATATATAAGTTATATATCATTTGTAGCCTATTCGCCTGATGTATTTTATTTTTCATTAAATGGTTGGATAATAGATAACTTTTATTCAAATGGATATGTTATAGTATTTATACTTGCAGCAGTTGTTGCAATAGTAGGTTTAATTTCATCATCTATATTAATAAAATATAAACATAAACATCAATAAATCTATTGTTAGTTTTATATAATTAATGTATATAGATTTTATTAGTTTTAAACATATTTTTTATTTTTTTTAAAAATGTATTGATTTTAATCCAACTATATTTTATACTTATCACAAGTTACAAGAGTGTAGAGAGAAGTAACGCTATTGGTATAGATAGCTTTACTTCTCTTTTTTTATGCTCAAATAAAAAGATTATTGGCTGCAGCAATAATCTTAAAATGAAACTTAAAAACTAAAAATGGAGGTATAAACAATGAACAAGGCTTTTATTAAAAAGTATGGTACTTTGCTTCTTCTTGCAGCAGGTGCAGGTATTATTTTCCAGCTTCCATACATAAGAGAAACTTTCTATGTTCAAATTCAGGAAGCTATGCAGCTTACAAATGCACAAATGGGTATGCTTTCTTCAGGTTATGCAACAATGGCAACACTTTCATATTTCGTAGGTGGTATCGTTGCTGACAAATTCTCTGCAAGAAAACTTCTTACATTCTCATTCCTTGCAACAGGTGCTTTAGGTCTTTGGTTCTCAACATTCCCATCATACAATATTGCAAGATTAATATTTGTTCTTATGGGTGTATCAACAATTATAACATACTGGTCAGCTTGTATAAAAGCAACTCGTATGCTTGGTGATAGTTCTGAACAAGGTCGTCTTTTCGGATTACAGGAAGGTCTTCGTGGTATACTTAATGCTGTTCTTGTTTTTATTATGACAGCAGCTTATGCTCGTTTCTCAGATGCAATACTTGGAACAGCAATGGCAATAAGAGTTTGTGCTATATCAGTTATTATTATAGGTATTTTAAACTGGTTCTTCATAGAAGATACACAGTCAGAAACTCAGACACAAAGTATTGTTGAAGTTGCAAAAGGTATGTTTGGTGCTTTAAAAATACCACGTGTTTGGTTACTTGTAGCTGTTGTTTTCACAGCATACAGTCTTTACGGAATTATAGGTTATATTAATACATTCGCAGTTAATATTTACGGACTTTCACCAACAGCAAGTGCTTCTTTAGGTGGTACACGTTACCTTCTTCAAGGTGTTGGTGGTATAATTGGTGGTTTCCTTGCCGATAAAATCGGTTCTCGTATAAAAGTTATAATCGGTGGAGCAGTTCTTCTTGCAGCTTCATTTGGTTTATTCTTAGTTCTCCCAGCAAATGCTGGTCTTGTAAATGTAGTTATTATAAACTTTGTATTTGGTTTATTATTTATATATGCAGTAAGAAGTCAGTACTTCGCTGTTATTGATGATGCAGGTATCCCTGTTGAACTTACTGGACGTGTTTCTGGTATAGTTTCCTGCCTTGGATATGCACCTGACATATTTATGTATACAATGTTAGGCGGTTGGCTTGATACATATTCAGGAAAAACAGGTTATAATATGATGTTTGTCTATGCTATTGTAATGGCAGTACTTTGTGTAATTGTTTCACTTTTATTGTCAAGAATTACAAAGAAGTATAGTGCAACTAAATAAATAAAACTCCTAATTTTTCATTTTAATTTTTTACCTTACTCTATATTTACCAAAGAAAAACCACTCTTTCGAGTGGTTTTTTCTTTTATTTATATCATATTAAATTTTTTAAGAACTCTTAATATACGATTACCCATAGGTATATATTTAAGGTCTTCTTCCCTTATTCCTTTTATAAGCAACATAATCGCACCATAAACACACATACTTATTACTATTGATATTATAGTTGAAACTGTATTTCCAAAAGATATTGAAATTAGCAATCTATATATACCAAAACAAGCAATACCCATAATTATAGAACCAAACAATGGTTTAACTATTCCATCTCTATAATTAAGTCTTACTCTTGTTATATTTGTAAATGATATAATATTATATATAGATGCTACTGCATAACAGCCTGTTGTTGATATAACAGCACCA
Source organism: uncultured Clostridia bacterium (assembly GCA_944379995.1). GTDB lineage: Bacteria > Bacillota > Clostridia > Lachnospirales > Anaerotignaceae > Fimicola. Next base: position 9,588 of record CALWGF010000001.1, on the reverse strand, counting down.
AGAACATTTATACTTGGTATTGAAATAAGGAAATAGTTAAGTATTATTTTTGTTATTGCTCCTAAAAGAGCACCTTTAACAGGAACATCAACTCTACCTATACCCTGAAGTATACCTGTTATAATTTGGCATATCGCAAGGAATATAATTGATATAGCACCAACAGTGAGAAGATTTCCACCTTCTGATGCATTTGGGAAAAGCATTCTTATAATAGGGTCCCCTAAAACTCCTATACCAACTGCCGCTGGTATTGAAAGTATCATAGCAATTCTAAATGTAAGTCCCATTTTTCTTTTTGCATTTTCTTTTTCATTAAGTTTTACAGAAGCAGCTATACTTGGTATTGTGGCAGTTGCCATAGCTGTTGTTATTGAAACTGGTAAAGTTGTAAGTGTTACATATTTACCTGAAAGCTGACCATATAATATTTGTGCTTCATCATGAGTAAAACCGGCAACATCAAGACGCCCTAAAACCATAACCATATCTGCAAGGTTTGTTATACTAAATATTGCTGTACCTGCAATAATAGGTATTGCTGTTCTTGCAAGTGTTGATATAATTTCACTTTTTGTATCTGGTTTATGTTTACGCCCTTCTCTCCTCATTTGAGTTTTAAGTTTAGGTCTTATAACAAAATATGCAAGTATCATTATTATAAGTCCTGCAAGAGCACCTATACCTGTACCGGCTGTTCCTCCGGCAGCACCAAGAACTATATTCTTTTCACCTTCAGGAACTCCAATTTTTAAAAATACATATGCAAGATATACGCTAAATACTGCATTAAATATCTGTTCTACAATCTGAGATATAGAAGTTTGTACCATAGTATTCATACCTTGGAAATACCCTCTATATACAGACATAATAGCAACAATAAAAAGTGTTGGTGAAAGTGATACTATACACCAATAACTTTCCGGAGAGCCTACAAATTCTGATATAGGCTTTGCAAACACATAAAGTATAACCATAAACAGGAAACCAATTATTCCTGAAACAAATAATGATACTTTAAATACTCTATGTGCATTTCTATACTCTTTCATAGCAATTCTTTCAGAAACCATCTTTGAAATGGCAGCCGGAAGACCTGCTGATGAAAGTATAAGTAAAAAGGTGTAGATATAATAACCTGCACTATATATAGCATTACCTTTATCACCTATCATATTTGTAAGAGGCCATCTATATAAAAAGCCTATTATCCTAACAATTATTCCGGCAGACGCAAGTATTGCAGCTTGTTTTATAAAAGAAGAACTTCCTTTTTTAGCCATTAACCACACCCCTTATATATACTTAAAAAATATTATTTACCATGAATTCTTGCTTTTCTTCTTAAGTTAGAATCAAGAATTTTCTTTCTCATACGAAGATTTTCAGGTGTTACTTCTACAAGTTCATCATCTGCAATAAATTCAAGACACTGTTCAAGTGACATTACAACAGGTGGTGTAAGTTTAAGAGCATCATCAGAACCTGAAGCACGTGTATTTGTAAGCTGTTTTTTCTTACATACATTTATGTCCATATCTTCAACACGAGCATTTCTTCCTACAATCATACCTGTATAAACTTTTGTACCTGGTCCAATGAAAAGGTCGCCTCTTTCTTGTGCATTATAAAGACCATAAGTAATAGCTTCACCATCTTCAAATGCAATAAGTGAACCTTGTGAACGCATAGGGATTTCCCCTCTATATGGCTGATATTCGTCAAATACTGAATTTAATATACCATTACCCTTTGTATCTGTTAAGAACTCATTTCTATAACCAATAAGACCTCTTGCAGGTATAGAGAACTCAAGTCTTGTATATCCACCATTTGCAGGAGCCATATTTGTAAGTTCACCTTTTCTTGAACCTAATTTTTCAATTACACTACCAACAAATTCTTCTGGAACGTCTATTGTAACATTTTCGATTGGCTCATATTTTTTACCATCTATTTCATGGAAAAGAACTTCCGGTTTTGAAACTTGGAATTCATATCCTTCACGTCTTAATGTTTCAATAAGTATTGAAAGATGAAGTTCTCCTCTACCAGACACTTTGAAACTTTCTGTTGTATCTGTATCTTCAACTCTAAGGCTTACGTCTGTATTAAGTTCTTTATAAAGTCTTTCTCTTAAATGTCTTGATGTAACATATTTACCTTCTTGACCTGCAAATGGGCTATCATTTACAGAAAAATTCATAGAAATTGTAGGTTCTGAAATTTTTACAAAAGGAAGAGCCTCAGGACTTTCTGGTGAACATATTGTATCACCAATCATAATATCTTCAATACCTGAAAGAGCAACTATTGAACCATAGCTTGCTTCTTTAACTTCTTCTCTGTTAAGACCTTCATATTCATAAAGTTTTGTAACTCTTACTCTTTTGCTTGTTTCAGGGTTGTGTATATTAAGAACAACAACCTCATCATTTACTTTAAGAGTACCATTTTCGATTTTACCTATACCAATTCTACCAACATATTCACTATGGTCAATAGTTGTTATAAGAGCCTGTACTGGTGCTTCTGGGTCACCTTCTGGTGCAGGAATATGATTTATAATTGTTTCAAAAAGAGGTTTCATATCTGTACCTAAAACCTCAGCATCTAAAGATGCAATACCATTTCTTGCAGAAGCAAATACAAATGGTGAATCAAGCTGATTATCATTTGCATCAAGTTCCATAAAAAGTTCAAGAGTTTCGTCAACAACTTCATGTGGTCTTGCTTCTGGTCTATCTATTTTATTTACACAAACAACAACCGGAAGGTCTAATTCAAGTGCTTTTCTTAAAACGAATTTTGTCTGTGGCATAGGTCCTTCAAAAGCATCTACAAGAAGAACAACACCATTTACCATTTTAAGAACACGTTCAACTTCCCCACCAAAATCGGCATGTCCTGGTGTATCAACTATATTGATTTTAATATCACCATAATGTACAGAAGTATTTTTTGAAAGTATTGTAATACCTCTTTCTCTTTCAATATCTCCAGAGTCCATTACTCTTTCAGCAACAACCTGATTTGAACGGAAAGTACCACTTTGTTTTAAAAGTTCATCTACAAGTGTAGTTTTACCATGGTCTACATGGGCAATTATAGCTATATTTCTTATATTTTCTCTTTTTTGTCTCATTTGTATTTCTCCTATATAAAATAAATTTCTGTCCTAAAATACCAAAAAACCACAAAATATTTTATCACAGAGATGCTTCTTTATCAATTTATAATTGCCATTTTAAATAAAAAAAAATAAATAAAATTTTAATTTAACAATAAAAAATTTTAACAAAAAGGAACAAAAAAAAGCCTTCCAAAAAACATGAAAGGCGATTTTGTACCATAACCTATATATATTTCCAGTGCAAAGCACATTTAGAACTATGATAATTGATTAAGCACGTGTTACATTAGCTGCCTGAGGTCCTTTTGCACCCTGTACAACTTCGAATTCAACTTCCTGACCTTCTTCAAGAGTTTTGTATCCTTCTGCCTGAATAGCTGAGAAATGTACGAAAACATCATCTTCGCCTGGTACAGAAATGAAACCAAAACCTTTTTCAGCGTTGAACCATTTTACAGTTCCTTTTTTCATTGTAAAATCCTCCTACCGGTTAAAAAAAAATAAATATGTTTTGTAACAAGTATTAGAATAACACATATTACCAATAGTGTCAATAGATTATTTGATAAATCTATTAATAATAAGCGATTTTTTTCGACTTTTTTTAACAAAATTAACAAAACTATTTATAATATCCTATATCTTTAATGAGTTGATTATTGGCAATAGCTTGTCTTGCCAAAAAATCACATCTTTCATTTTCAACATTATCAGCATGACCTTTTACCCATATAAATTTAACATTATGCTTTTCTAAAAGATTTAAAAGTCTTTCCCACATATCTATATTAGATGCCATTTCATTTTTATTTCTTTTCCAACCATTAGATTTCCATTTTTTTGCCCAACCTTTTTCAACAGCATCAACAACATATTTTGAGTCACTATAAAGGTTTACATTACAAGGTTCTTTAAGTGCTTCAAGACTTTTTATAACAGCAAGTATTTCCATACGATTATTTGTTGTTTCAATAAAGCCTTCAGAAAATTCCTTTCTGTTGCCTTTATAAATCATAACAACACCATATCCACCTTTTCCGGGGTTTCCAGAGCAAGCACCATCTGTATATATATCAAGAGTTTTCAAAATTATTTCTCCTTTTTTACTATATTTTCAAGTATAATTTTAGATATTGTAATATCCTCTATTGTTGTAATTTTAATATTGTTATAGCTTCCTTCTATTATTTTTACAGGAACACCCATTCTTTCTGCAAGCATTGCGTCATCTGTGCCTAAAAATCCCTCATTACTTGCACTTTCATGTGCTTTATATATTAAATCATACTTGAAAGTTTGAGGTGTCTGTATATACCATAATTTACTTCTATCTGGAGTTGACTCTACAATATTTTTACTATTACATATTTTTATTGTATCTTTTGCAGGAACTCCAAGAACCCCTGTACCTTGCTCCCAAGCAGACTCTATTGTTCTAAAAATATCCTTTTCTTCTACAAAAGGACGAACACCATCATGTATTAAAACTATTGAATTTTTATCTTCTATTGACATTAACCCTTTAAAAACAGACTCTTGTCTTTCTTTTCCACCTTCAACAATTCTTATAGGTTTATTTATTGTATAATTTTTCAATATTTTTTCATTACAATAATTTATAAAATCTGCTTTTGTAACAAGAATTATTTCATCTACTTCATCTACATTAGCAAATTTTTCAAGAGTATATACAATTATATGCTTATTATTGATTTTAAGAAACTGCTTGCTTATATCAAGCCCCATTCTTTTCCCAATTCCTGCCGCAACAATTATGGCAGTACATTTGATACCTTTATACATAAAAACCTCCCATATAAAACAAGAGCACATACAAGTTCTCTTATAAAAAATTAAATGTTATTTTGTATTGGGACTTATAATTTTTGTAAATATCATTCTACCTGCTGCTGTTTGAAGTACACTTGTAACAGCAACTGTCATTGTTTCTCCTATATGTTTGTGTCCACCTTCAACAACTATCATTGTACCATCATTCAAATATGCTATTCCCTGACCATTTTCTTTACCTGCTTTTATTACAGTTACAACCATTTCTTCACCAGGAAGAACAACAGGTTTTATGGCATTTGCAAGTTCATTTATATTAAGAACTTTAACCCCCTGAAATTCAGCAACTTTATTAAGGTTAAAATCATTTGTCATTACAAAAGCATCTATTTTTTCAGCCATTTTAAGTAGTTTAATATCTACCTCAAGAGCATCTTTAGTATTAAAATCTACTATTTCAACAGGAACATCAAGCTGTTTTTGTATTTCATTAAGTATGTCAAGACCTCTTCTTCCTCTATTTCTTTTAAGAGAGTCTGCTGAATCAGCAATATGTCTAAGTTCATCAAGTACAAAGTTAGGAATAATTATTTTACCTTCAATAAAACCTGTATGAAGAAGGTCAAGTATTCTTCCATCAATTATAACACTTGTATCAAGTATTTTAGGTTTACCTACATATATATTTTTTTTATCATTATTTTTTGACTTACTGCTTAAAGTTTCACTTATGCTTGAAACATTTATTTCATCTTTTTTCTTTCTTGCTACTCTAAGACCTAAAAAACCAAGTATAATATTAAGAAGTATTGTTATACCAGTTCCAAGAGGTCCAAGACCTGTTAATGCAATACCAATAAGATTTGCTATTACAAGTCCTATAAATATACCGAAAATACTAATCATAAGCTCTTTAAAATTCATCTTTGTAAGACGTTCCTCGGCTAAAGACATCTTATTCATAATCTTTTCAGTAATAAAAGATGAAAAGATAATATAAAATATAAGTCCAAAAACAATTCCTATTATAAATGGCACATAACTAGCTAAATAACTTTGTACATTCATAAAATTAGATGCATATACAACATTTACAATAAGTGTAAAAACTGTAATAGCAATAAGACCTACTGCTATTTCCAAAAGTCTTTTCAATTTTTCACCCCCCAATATTTAATTTTTTACAGCATAAAACTGTATACGTAAAAGTTTAACAATTAAATAACAAATTTGCAAGTAGTTCTTCTGCTTTTTCTTTAACAATATTATTTGATAAAATTATTTCGCTTATAATAATTTGCTTTGCATTGTTAAACATTTTCTTTTCAACATTAGAAAGATTTTTTGTATTCTCTCTAAGTTTAAGGTTTTTAGCCACTTGCGCAACCTCTTCAAGTCTGCCAGTTTTTATTTTTTGGAGATTTTCTTTATATCTTTGGTTCCAATTATCGGAAGAAGTTATTTGAGATGAACTTACTTGTTTTATGGTTTCTATGACTTCTTTTTCTGATGATACTTTTCTAAGACCAACATTTTCAGCTTTGGCTGTTGAAAGTTTTATTTTAAGACCACCAAAAATAGTTGATATAAGATAATAACTTTCACCATTTTCATCTTTTTCAATATCTTCTACAATTCCACCACCATATACAGGATAAACTATTTTATCACCTTTATAAAACATTCAAAAAAACTCCTTTCATAATTTTATATTTTATAATATATTATTAACATAAATAAATAAAAAAATCCCAATTTAAAGGCTTTTTTAACATTATATCATTTTTATGTAAATAAATCAAAAATGTTATATTTACGACAAAAAATTATTTTTGTTTCAAATGCTAAATAATGTAGTTTTGAATACTTTATTACATTGTTTTAACCATTGCAAAAGAATAATTTTTCTGATATATTAATACCATAATATAAAATAATTTATAAAATCATATTAAGGAGGATTATATGGCTAACTTCCAAATTTTCAGCGATGGTGCTTGTGATATAAATCGTGAACTTGCCAAAAAAAATAATATAAAAGTAATACCTTTTTATGTTTCATTAAATCATACAGACTACTTTAAAGAAATTGACGAAATTTCATTAGATGAATTTTATAAAGAAATGATAAATAATAATGTTTTCCCTAAAACTTCATTACCATCTGTACAAGACTACATAAATGCATTTACAGATGATTTGGAACAAGGAAAAGATATACTCTGTTTTACTATAACAGATAGCTTAAGTGGTTCATATCAATCCGCCACAACTGCAAAAATGATGCTTGAAGAAAACTATCCAAATTCAAAAATAATAATAATAAATTCTTGGCAAGCAACAGGTTCTCAACTTCTTATGGTTCTTGAAGCTGCCAGAATGCAACAAAACGGTATTGAAATAGAAAAAATAGCAGAAATATGCGAAAAAATGAAAGAAGATGGAAGAATAGTATTTGTTGTTGGTGGTCTTGAAAATTTAAGACGTGGTGGAAGAATTGGTGCATTAGCTGCTCTTTCAGGAAGTATATTAAATATAAAACCTATAATAATATTAAAAGGCGGCAAAATATCTTCTGCCGGAATGGGTAGAGGAATGAAAAAAGCTATTAAAAAACTTCCAGAAATCACAAAAGATGATTTTATTACTAATAATAACAACTATAAAGACTATATATTTACAATAGGTACAACAAATCTTTTTGATGAACTTGATAAATTCAAAGAAATGGTTATTGAAGTATTACCTGATGCATATTTTTTAAATCATTTTGAAATAGGTGCAACAATAGCTGCCCATACTGGTAAAGATACATTAGGTCTTTGCTATATAAAAAAATATGAATGTTATTTATAATAAAAAAGCTGAATACATTAAGTATTCAGCTTTTTTATTTATTATATATGAGTTGTTTTAAGAGAGTCAAACTCATCTGTTATTTCTTTTGATGGTTCTTCGTCCATAAGACTTACAATAACTATTACAATTACAGAAATTATAAATCCTGGTACTATTTCATATATCTGGAATATTCCACCTACTGATTTTAACATAATCCATACTATTACAGTTGCACCACCTGCAATTATACCTACAATAGCACCTTTTCTTGTCATTCTTCTCCAATAAAGGCTTAAAAGTATTGTTGGTCCAAAAGCAGCACCAAAACCTGCCCAAGCATAACTTACAAGACCAAATATACTACTATTAGGGTCAAGCGCTATAAATATAGCTATTACCGCAACAACAACTACTGTAATACGACTTATATTAATAAGCTCTTTATCTGTTGCAGTAGGTTTTATAAATGCTTTATATACGTCTTCTGAAATAGCTGAAGCTGTAACAAGAAGCTGTGAGTCACATGTACTCATAGTTGCTGCAAGAATAGCAGAAAGAAGTACACCTGCGATTATTGGGTGGAAAAGCTGTTTTGAAAGTTCCATAAATATTGTTTCATGTGCACCAGCTGCAAGAGGAGTTGTAAAATATGCAACACCAACTATACCAACCATAATTGCACAAGCAAGAGAAACTATTACCCATACCATAGCAATAATTCTTGCTGGTCTTACTTCTTTTGATGACCTTATAGCCATAAAACGTGCAAGTATATGAGGCTGTCCAAAATATCCAAGTCCCCAACCAAGACCTGTAACAACAACAAACCAAGATATATTAGTTCCATTTGGTATAATATCAAAAGAACCCGGGTGCATAGCATTTACAGTTTCCATTGTTGTATCAAGTCCACCAAACATTCTTACTACTGTTACAGGTATTATTATAATAGCAAAGAACATCATAATACCTTGAAAAAGGTCAGTCCAACATACAGCTTTAAAACCACCTGAACATGTATATATAACAACTATTGCTGCACCAACTAAAAGTCCTGTTCTATAACTTAAACCAAATACAGTTTGGAAAAGTTTTGCACCTGTTACAAAAGCAGATGATGTATAAACAAGGAAGAATATAAGTATAAAAAGTGCAGTAACAATTCTTAATATTCTAGATGTATCTTTAAATCTGTGTTCAAAATAATCCGGCATTGTAAGAGCATTACCTGATATTTCTGTATACTGTCTAAGTCTTTTTGCAACTACAAGCCAGTTAAGATATGTACCAACAGCAAGACCTATGGCTGTCCATATCGCTTCTTGAGAACCATTTGCACTTAAATATGCAAGCCCCGGAAGACCTGTTAAAAGCCAACCACTCATATCTGATGCCTGAGCACTTAATGATGCAACCCAAACATTAAGAGAACGTCCTCCAAGAATATAGTCTGACATATTTTCATTTTTATTTGCAAAAAACAAACCTATTGCCAGCATTGCTAAAATATAAACTATAAAAACAATTGCATACGTCATTAAAAATAACTCCTTCCAAAATAAATTATGCTCTTATAAGAGCATTAAAAAAATACATATAAATAAACAGGTTTGACGCATACCTATTTAAACATTATCTAAATAATTATTACAAAAGAATACCTTATTGTCAATACTTTGATATATTAAAGTGAAATTTTTGTCTTTTTATTGAATACATTTGTATACTTATCAAAAAACAAAAAAATATCCACCGGCCTAGCCGGTGGTTTTTCATATGCGGGCATAGCCCTACTCCTAAAGCTATGTCTGAAGACATTT